>NZ_MQWD01000001.1:373693-1102723 GCF_002283365.1 Rubrivirga marina
CCGGGGCCGGCCGCTCCCGCTCGACCGGCCGCACGTGATGGGCGTCCTCAACGTCACGCCCGACTCGTTCTCCGACGGCGGGCGCTACGCGAGCACCCGCGCCGCCGTCGACCGCGCCCACGCGATGGCCGAGGCCGGCGCGTCGCTCGTCGACGTCGGCGGCGAGTCGACGCGGCCCGGGGCCCGACCGGTCGGCCTCGATGAGGAGTTGGAGCGGGTCGTGCCCGTGGTCGAGGCGATCGCCCGCGAGGTGCCGCACGTGCTCATCTCGGTCGACACGGTCAAGGGGGCCGTCGCGCGCGAGGCGCTGCGCGCCGGCGCGCACGTCGTCAACGACGTGACCGGGCTGCGCGAGGGCGTGGGGACGGCCGCCGCCGCGGCCGAGTACGGCGCCCCGCTCGTCGTCATGCACTCGCTCGCCAGGACCGGCGGCACGGCGCCCGCCGACGCCTACGACGACGTGGTCGGGGACGTGATCGCGTCGCTCCGCCGGTCCGTCGCGCGGGCCGAAGAGGCCGGCGTGGCAGACGTGATCGTGGACCCCGGCTTCGGGTTCGGCAAGACGGTCGAGCAGAACCTCCGCCTGATCGCCGAGGTCGACCGGCTCGTGGCCGAGGGCTGGCCGGTGCTGATCGGCGTGTCGAGGAAGAGCACCGTCGGCGCCGTGCTCGGGACGCCGGGGCGGCCGGCGCCCGTGACGGAGCGGCTCTACGGGTCGCTCGGGCTGGCGGCGCTCGCCGTCGTCCGCGGGGCGCACGTCGTGCGGGCCCACGACGTCCGGGAGACGGTCGAGACCCTCCGGACGATCGGTGCGGCCTTGACGGCGTCGGGCGCGGAGCGGGGCGCGCCGTGAGCCTGGACCTGCCGCTCGCGTTGCTCCTCCAGGAGGGCCTCCAGGTCGGGTTCGTCCCGCTCCGGTGGCTCGACCTCGTCGACGTCGCCATCACGGCCGTCCTCGTATACCAGGGCTACCGCCTGATCCGCGGCACGATCGCCGTCCAGGTGGCCGTGGCACTCCTCGGTCTGTACGCCGTCAACGAGGTCGTCCGGGCCGTCGGCCTCACGACGCTCTCGACCATCTTCGGGGCGGTCGGCGACGTGTTCGTGCTGGCCGTCCTCATCCTGTTCGCGCCGGAGATCCGGCAGGCGCTGTTCCTGCTCGGGCGGAACCCGATCGTCCGGCGCCTCGTGACGCAGCCGCCGCGCCAGAAGATCACCGACGAGGTCATCGGGGCGATCCAGGAGATGAGCCGCGACCGCGTGGGGAGCCTCATCGCGTTCGCCCGGAGCACCGGCCTCCGCAACTACATCGAGTCCGGGACCCAGATCCACGCCGACGTCGAGCGGGACCTCCTCACGGCCATCTTCTTCCCCAACAGCCCGCTCCACGACGGGGCCGTGATCGTGCAGGGCCAGAAGGTCGAGGCGGCCCGGTGCATCCTCCCGGTGAGCGACGCGCGCTCGCTCGACCCGCACCTCGGCCTCCGCCACCGCGCGGCCGTCGGGCTGACGGAGCGGACCGACGCGTTCGTCATCGTGACGAGCGAGGAGACGGGCAAGATCTCGGTCGCCGAGAACGGCCGGCTCGACGTGGGGCTGTCGCTCGCCGAGGTCGAGAACCGCCTGCTCGACGCGTTCTCGCCCGACCGCCGCGAGGCGGCCCCCGGCGGCACGCCCGAGGAGGCCCCGCCCCCCCCTGCCGACGCCACGACCTAGCCCGTGCTCCTCACCGACCGCCAGGCCGCCGCCTTCCGCCGCCGACTCGTGGACGACCTCCGCGAGCGGGGCATCGCCGACGAGCGCGTGCTCGCCGCGATCGGCCGCGTGCCCCGGCACCGGTTCATGCCGGACACCGGCCTCCACCGCCAGGCCTACGACGACGTCGCGCTCCCCATCGGCGAGGGCCAGACGATCTCGCAGCCGTACACCGTCGCCCGGATGACGGAACTCCTGGACATCCGCGAGGGCGAGCGTGTGCTGGAGGTCGGGACCGGGAGCGGGTACCAGGCTGCCGTGCTGGCCGAGCTCGGCGCCCGCGTGTTCTCGATCGAGCGCCACGCCGCGCTCCTCCAGAAGACGCGACCGATCCTAAAGGCCCTCGGCTACGACCCCGTCGTCCGCACGCAGGTCGGCGACGGGACGTACGGGTGGCCCGGCTACGCCCCGTTCGACGCCATCATCGTGACGGCCGGCGGGCCCGAGGTCCCGGCCGAGCTCCGGGACCAGCTCCGCGACCCCGTCGACGGCCAGCCCGACGCGCGGCTCCTCATCCCGGTCGGCCCGCCGAAGCGGCAGGTGCTCCACCGGATCACCAAGACCGGCCCCGACGCGTTCGCCGACGAGCGGTTCGACGGCGTCGTGTTCGTCCCGCTCGTCCGCGGGGCCTGACCCCGCCCGCCTCGGCGCCGAGGTGGACCCGGCCGGAGGAACCTTCGGCCGTTTCCGGCGAACCCCGCCCCTCCCCTCTCCCCCATCCATGCCCCGTTCCGGCCTCCGCCACGCCCCGCTCCACTTTGCCCAGGGCCTCCTGATGGGCGCCGCCGACGTCGTCCCCGGCGTCAGCGGCGGGACGATGGCGCTCATCGTCGGGATCTACGAGCGGCTCATCGAGTCGGTCCGCGAGGGGCTGGCCGCGCCGGCGTTCCTCGTGGCCGGGCGGATCGGCGACGTCAAGCGGTCGCTGGCGGCCGTCGACTGGGGCCTCGTGGTGCCGCTGGGCGTCGGCGTCCTCACGGCGCTCGTGGCCGCCTCGGGCGTGATCCCGGACCTCTTGGAAGCGTACCCGGAGCGGTCGCGCGGCCTGTTCTTCGGACTCATCGTGGCGTCGATCTACATCCCGTGGCAGGCGCTCGACCGGCACTCGTGGCGGGAGGCCGTGACGGCCCTCGTGGCGGCGATCGCGGCGTTCATTCTGGTGGGCCTGCCGGCCCTCGCGCCGGCGACCGACCCGGGCTGGATCCGGATCTTCCTCTCGGCCTCGGTCGCGATCTGCGCCATGATCCTGCCCGGCGTGAGCGGGTCGTTCCTCCTCCTCGCGCTCGGGATGTACGAGGTGACGCTGGAGGCGCTCCACGACCGCGACCTCGGCTACGTCGCCATCTTCGCCCTCGGCGCGCTCGTCGGCCTCGGCCTGTTCTCGCGGCTCCTGACGTGGCTCCTCGCCGAGAAGTCGGACCTCACGATGGCCGCGCTCATCGGGCTGATGGCCGGCTCGCTGCGGGCGCTCTGGCCGTGGCAAACCGAGACCCGCGAGATGCTGGCGCCCACGGGCGACGTGCCCGCCGTCGTCGGGCTGATGGTGCTCGGGCTGGCGATCGTGGCGGTCCTCTTGTGGGTGGCTGCTCGGTTCGTCCAGCCGCCCGAGGTCGCCGAGGCGGCCGAGGAGCAGGCCCGGGACCTCGAAGCGCGCGAGGACGCGCGGCACCCGGACTGAGCCGACCCGGCCCGCGGCCTACCCGAGGTCGACCGTGTCGACGACACCGACGACGGTCGCGTCGCTGGCCGTCAGGTCGTGCGTGGCCTTGAAGGGGAGCGCGGCCTCGGACGACGTGACGTAGAGGACCGTGTCGCCGGGCCCGGCGTCGCACGTGTCGAGCGCCGTCGTCGGGCGGCCCACGTCGGTGCCGTCAGCGCGGAGGGGTTGGACGAGGACCATCCGCCGGGCGTGGAGCGACGCGTCCTTCTGCGTGGCCCAGATCGAGCCGATGACGCGGCCGAGCCTCACGCGAACGGACCCGCGGCCTCGTCGAGCACGCGCTCGTCCACGTCCAGCCGGTCGACGATGGCCATCACGACGGCGTCGACGGCCTTCCCTTTCGTCAGCTCGGTCTGCCGGCCGGACGAGCCCTGCGCCACGAGGACCGTCTCACCCTCGCCCGCGCCTACGGCGTCGGCCGCGACGACGAACGCCGACTGGGGCTCGCCGTCGAGGTCGACCTCGCGGACGATGAGGAACTTCATCCCGACGAGGCCGGGGTCCTTGCGGGTGGCCCAGACGGTGCCGATGACCTTGCCGAGGAGCATGAGAGCGGGGCGGGGGGCCGCAAGGTAGCGTCTCCTGGGGCCCGCCTCGGCGCGCCCGCGGCCGAATACAGAAGCGCCCCGAGGCGAACCCCGACGCCCGCTGCCTGTACTCCCTCCTGCGAGGCGCGTGGCCACACGCCGACGCCCCGCCCCTGGCTCCCCGCGCCCCTCCCCGGCTGCCCCGTCCCCCGCTCATGCTGACTTCGTCGACCTCGCGGTTCCGCCGCTTCTCCCTCGTCATCGCCGCCGCCGCGCTCCTCGCGGCCTGCGACTCGGGCAACGCCGTCGACCCGCCCAGCCCGGCCGACGTGGCCGGTGTCTACTCGGTCGCCGCCTTCCGCTTCCAGCCGGCAGCCCAGGCCCTCGCCCCGGCCGACGTCCTCTCCTCGCTCGACCCGTCCGTGACGTCGGTCGAGATCCTCGACAGCGGCGACGTCGTGTTCCGGTACCGGCTCGACGGCGGGCTCACGCGCGTGGTCCTCGGCGAGGTCGAGGTCCGGAGCGCGCAGGTCCGCCTCACGTTCACGGGCCAGACCGACGCCGGGCGGCTGGCCGCGCTGCTGCCGTCGTCGCTGACGCTGGACCGCGTGGAGGGCGTCTTGGTGGCCTCGACCACGTTCCGAGCCAACCTCGCGGCCTACGACGCCGAGCAGTACGCCGGCTTCACCGACGTGCCCGGCACGCTCACGATCCGCCTCGCCCCACAGACGAGCAGCTAGACCGCCTCGCCCCGCCCGCCTCGGCGCGCTCCTGGACCGGCGCGCCCGCCCCCCGCCTCGTCCGCCCTGATGCCTCGTTCTCTACTCCTCGTCCTCCTCTCGCTCGCGCTCCTGGCCCCGGCCGCCTCGGCCCAGGTCTCGGGCGTCGGGTACCGGCTGTCTCCGTCGGCCACCTACGTCGACTTCGAGGGCGACGCGGGGCTCGACGACGGGCTCCTCTACGGCGGCGGGATTGGCCTCTCGTTCGGCGAGTTCGTCGAGCTCGGCGGCGGGTACCAGTTCGGCGACGGGTTCCAAACCGACTTCACCGGCTTCTCCGGCCTCGACGACGCCCCCGAGCTGGCCGAGGCGCTCGCCGGGCTCGACCCGCGCGAGGTCAAGGTCGAGCGCTACGGCGGGACGCTCCGGCTCAACCTCGGGACGGCCGGCCTCGTCCCGTTCCTGACGGCCGGGACCGGCCTCATTCGGTTCTCGCCCGACGGCCTCGAGGCGACGCGCAACATCTACCTCCTCGGCGGTGCCGGCCTCCAACTCACCGGGGCCGACCGCTACGCGCTCGCCGTCTCGGTCGAGGACCTCGCCTACCGCTACGACCCGGCCTCCACGTTCTTCACCGCCGCCGACCTCTCGACGGTCGGGCTCGACTTCGCCGACTTCAACCAGACGACGGTCAACAACCTGACGGTCCGCGGGACGGTCCAGCTCTACCTCGGCGGCCGGCGGCCCGGCCAGGACACCGAGGTCGACCGGGAACTCCGGCGCCAGTTCTCGGGCGGCCTCTCGGGCCTCAGCCTCTTTATCGAGCCGACGTACGGCCGCGTCCGCTTCGACGAGGCGTTCGACTACCGCGACCAGGCGTTCGTGGGCGGCGAGGTCGGGGTCGACCTCGGCCCGCTCGTCGGGCTCCGCGGGTTCTACATGCGCGGCGTCGAGGACGACAGCCCGACGTCGTTCGAGAGCGTCCGCATGCTCGGCGGCGACCTTCGGCTGCGGCTGTCGGAGGGCGGCCAGTTCGTCCCGTTCGTGAGCGTGGGCGGCGGCTACCTCGACGTGCTCGACGGCTACGCGGCCGACCCGGGCGCCGAGGCGGGCAACGCGCTCGCCGAGGACCGCCCGTTCGCGACCGGCGGCGCGGGCGTCGAGCTCGCCCTGAGCCCGCGCTTCCGGATCATCGGCGAGGCCCGGGCGCTGCTGATGAGCACGCGCGACGAGCAGGACCTGAGCCAGCCCGAGAACGTGTTCGTCAGCCCGTACTACCGGGCCGGCGTCTCGTTCGGCCTCGGCGGCGACGCAGGCGACGGCGTCCAGGCCGTGCGCCGCGAGACGCTGGAGTCGGAGCGGGCGCGGCTGACGGCCGAACGCGAGGCGGTCCGCCGGGAGGCTCTCGACCGGATCGAGGCGCTCGAAGCCGAACTGGCCGCGGCCCGCGCCGAGGGCGACATGGACGCCGTCGAGGTGCTGGAGGCCGAGCGCGAGGTGGCCATCGACCGGGCCGTCAGTCCCGACGCGGACCTCGCAGCGATGCCGGAGCGGACCGCGATCGTCGATCGCGAAGGCAACGACGTCCAGCAGCGGATCCTCCGCGATGGAATCGGCGCACCGCCCTCGAGTGCTGTGACCGAGGAGGTCGTCGTGGACGAGACCGGGCAGCGGACGGTGACGCGGACCGTGCGGGAGGCGCCCGCAGCCGACCGGATGGTGACGATCCCGCTCCCCGAGCAGGGCGAGCTCTACGTCCGCTACGGCCCGCCGGGCGGCGTCCTCATCGGCGACGGAGGCATGGTGCAGGGCGACGCCCTGACGACCGGCGACGCCGCGGTCGCCACGTCGGGCCTCGACGAGGCCGAGGTCCGCACGATCATCCGGGAGTCCCTGCGCGAGTCGCTGGCGGCCCAGGGCGACGCGCCGCTCACGGAGGGCGACCTCGGCGACCTTGAGCGCTCGATCGAGAACCGGATCGCCGACCGCGTCGCCGGCCGGCTCACCGCGCCCTCCGGCGCCTCGGACTCGCGCATCGCCGCGCTCGAGCGGCGCCAGGACGACCTCCTCGACGAGATCCGCGCGCTCCGCGTCGAGCTCGCCACGCAGCCCCAGCAGCCCGTCGTCGTCCGCCAGCCCGCCGCCCCGGGCGATGACGCCGACCAAGACGTGGCCGTGATCACGCCGACGCCGAGGCCGGCAGTCCCACCGACACGCGCCGTCCTCGGCCCGTCGTTCCAGATCTCGCCGACGGCCGGGTTCGGCCTCGGCGCCGGCCCCGACGGCATCCTCGTCGGCGCCCGCGTCGACTACGCGACGGGCCGGTCGTTCCACTACGTCCCCGAGCTGCTCGTCACGATCGGCGGCCGGCGGTCGGTCTCGGCCAACGCCGACGTGGCCTTCGACGTGCCGTCCGGCGGCTTCGCCGACGTAGGCTCCCCGTACGTCCGGACGGGCCTCGGGCTCGTGTCGTACGGGGGCTCCGACGAGATCCCGGCCACGTTCGACGAGGAGGTCGACGACGGCGGGACGACGCTGACGTTCAACCTCGGCCTCGGGGCGGATCTCGAGGCCGGCGGCGGCCGGCTCTTCGTCGACTTCACGACGGGCAACCTCGGCCGGTTCAACCGGCTCACCGCCGGCTACCGCTTCCCCTTCGGCCAGCGGGCCTACTAGGTGCGGACCGCCCTCGCCCTCGCCCTCGCGGCGCTCACGGGCCTCGCCCCCGCCGCCCAGACCGCCGAGGTCGACACGGCCGGGGCGCGACGGACCGTGACGGTGCCAGCGCCCGACGGGCCGGGTGTGATCTACTTCCGCGCCGGGACGCCCGACCCGAACGCCCGCCGCCGCGTCCAGCCGAGCAGCCCCGTGCGCCAGCGCCTCGCGCCGCAGACGGGCGCGGGCCCGGCGGCCCGCACCCGACGTTCCGACAGCGACGCCGTGACGCGGCTCGACCTCGTGCTGCTGGAGCAGTCGCTGCTCCGGGCCCTCGACGAGCGGATCGCGGACCTGATCACGTCGCAGCCCCGGTCCTCGCTGCCGATCTCGCCACGGACGCCCGCCCCGATCCTCGTCCTCCCGCACGACCGCGACGCGCCGGGCGCCGAGCCCACGCCTCAGACGCCCGCCCCGCCGCTGGCTCCGCAGCCGGCCGCGCCGACCCCACCCGCCTCGGACCCGCTGGTCGCCGAGGTCGAGCGGGCCATCCTCGACACGGGCCTCTTCCGGTCCACGCGCGTCAACTTCGAGTTCGGTGAGGCCGGCCTGCTGCCAGTGTCGGAGGCGACGCTCGACGCCGTCGCCGACGTGCTCCGGCGCTATCCGGCCCTCCGCGTCCGCGTCGGTGGGCACACCGACTCCGTCAGCTCGGCGGCGTTCAACCTCCGCCTCTCGCAGCGCCGCGCCGACGCCGTCCGCTACTACCTCGTCGGGAGCGGCGTCGAGGCGGGCCGCGTCGAGGCCGTGGGGTTCGGCGAGGGCCAGCCGGTCGCGTCGAACGAGACCGAGACCGGCCGCGCGCTCAACCGGCGCGTCGAGTTCGTGGCGCTCAACCCCGAAGCTGCTCGCGAGGAGACCCGCACGCTCCGCGAGGCCACGCCGGCCGAGACGCCGGGCCTCCGCGACCTGATCCGGCAAGAGCTGGAACGCCTCCGCGAGGAGGACGGCGGCTGACGGCCCGGCCCGCCTCGGCGCCGTGGCGGACGGAGCCGAGCCTCGCTCAGACGTACCGCGTCGTGATCCGGTCGTCCTTGTTCGGTCCGCGAGCCGTCCACGTGACCACGACCGCGTCGGCCTCGATGGTGAGGCCGACGGAGTACCAATCCGCGCCGCACGCGTGAGGCGCCCGAGCCGCCCAGTGCGCGCCGTCGGCGTCGAGCACGGCCGCGGCGGGGACGCCCTGGCGGACGTGCTCGACGGCGAGGGCCTCGCCGTCGAGGCGCCACCGCGACGCGGCCCGCCAGCGCATCGGGCGCGACCCGTCGGGGCCCCACACGCCGGCCTCCGAGAGGACGAGGCCGTCCCCGTCGCGCTCGACGCGGACGGCGCCCGTGCCCGAGCCGTGCCAGCCGTCGCCGGCCCACACCTCGACGTCGGCGCTCCGCGCCGCCGCCAGCCGGGCCAGGACGTCGGCTGCGCTCATGAGCGGATGGGGACGACGGCGAGCGTGCACCGGCTGACGCACACGAGCCGCCCGTCGTCGTCGCGGATCTCGATGCCCCAGACCTGGCTTGTCCGCCCGACGTGGACCGGCGTGGCCGCCGCTGTGAGCCGGCCGGCCTGCATCGACCGGAGGTGGTTCGCGTTGATCTCCTGCCCGAACGCCGTGTGGCCCTCGGGCGCGGCGAGGTAGGCCCCGACGCTGGCGGCGGTCTCGGCGAGGGCCACGCTCGCGCCGCCGTGGAGGTACCCGAGCGGCTGGTGGTGCCGCGGCTCGACCGGCATCGTGGCGACGACGCGCTCGGCGGACGCCTCGACGACCTCTATGCCGAGCGTGGTGCCCAACGTCTCGCGGTCGGGGAAGTCGGAGAGGGACTTGGGCACGGGCGTAAGAGTCAGGGCGGCACGGGCCTCTAGGGTACCCCTCCGACCGCCCCGATGTTCGACGCCCTGCGCGACTGGTTCCTCGGTCTCGGCGCCGCGTACGGCGTCGACCCACTCGTCTTCGGGGCGATCTACGTCGGCGCGATCCCGCTGTTCTTCGGGTCGCTGGCGTGGCTGGGCAGGAACGTCCGGGCGAAGAGGAGCCCGGTCCTCCCGGTCCTCGCCGCCGGGCTCTGCTTCGTCTCGGCCTACCTCTACCTCCTCGTCGCGGGCGAGAACGTGCCGCTGTGGGTCTACGGTTTCGTGGCGCTCCTCGTCGCGTTCGGCGCCTGGAGCACGGTCCGCTCCATCCGCAAGACGATCGCGGAGGCGAAGGCCCAGGGCCCCGCCCACCTCGGGCCCGAGGCGGGCGGGGCCGGCTAGCGGATCGGGACGTCGAGCCGCAGGGCGACCGTCGCGTCCTGCCCCAGCACCGCGTCGTAGAGCGGGACGCGGACCGCGACTGACGGCCGGACGCCTCCCACCGCGACCGAGGCGCCCAGCACCGCCACAGCGTCAGCGTCGAAGAAGGTGTCGTAGCGGCCGTCCGTGAGGATCTGCCGGCCGAGCACGCCGCCGCTCAGCGTCGCCCGCCCGACGGCCGCGTCCAGGGCCGCGCCGTAGCCGAGGGCGAGGTCGGGGTCCGTCGTGACCACCTGGTCCGTCGTGGGCACGAGCAGCGCCGGCTCGGCCCGGAGCCGGAGGCGGAGCCGCTCGTTGAGGGCCGGCACGTAGGCGACGCCCAGGAGCGCGGCGAACGTGTCGGGGAGGTAGGCCTCGAACCGCTCGGGCGCGGCCCGGAGCCCGCCCTCCCAGCCGTTGACCTCGTTGAGGTCTCGGTTGGGCGCGAGCGGGACTCGGACGCCGAGGTCCAACGACAGGTCGGGCCGGACGCCGGCCTGGACGCCCACGTAGGGATTCCCGAGGGCCACGTCGCTCAAACCGTCCGCGTAGAACCCCGAGACGTCGACGCTCTCGGGGAAGTCGTAGGCGGCGTAGGCCACGGGGAGCTCCGCGACGGCCGTGAGGCGGCGGCCCACCGGGACACGCGCGCCAAGCACGAGCGCCGTCGACACGATGCCGAGCTCACCGTCTTCGATCAGCTGACCGTCGACGTCGGTCGTCGTGATGCCGAGGTCGTCGCCGACCGCGTAGAGGAGGTCCACGGAAACCGACGGACCGGCGGGCGGGGTGGGCCAGCCGCCGGGCTGGGCGGACGCGGCCGAGGCGGCGAGGACGAGGGCGAGGACGGAGAGACGCATCGAGGAGGGAGTGGGCGAAGGCCCGCACCGTGGGGCGGCGTTCGGGCGGCCCTCCAACGCCGACAGCCCTGCGGGTTCCCGGCGCGCGTACGCCGTCGCACCCCGGGTCCGGGGCGCGCTGTGGTCGCACGCCGGACGTCGGCATCAGGAGGCGCCCAGCGGCGATCCGGGGCCGTTCCAGGGGACACCGAAGTACCTGGCCACGTCGGCCGCGTGAGCGGCGAACGTGGGGTGCGTGCCGAGGTCGGCCGCCTCGGTGGCGCCGCGGACGTAGCGGAGGACCGGGACGCGCTCGCGCGTGTGGTCGGAGCCCGGGTACGTCGGGTCGTTGCCGTGGTCGGCCGTGAGCGTGAGGACGGCGCCCTCGGGGAGGGCGGCCTCCAACTCGGGCAGCGCCGCGTCGAAGGCCTCCAGCGCGCGGGCGTAGCCCACGGCGTCGGAGCGGTGGCCGTAGAGCTCGTCGAAATCGACGAGGTTGGTCCAGACGAACGTCGGCTCGCCGGACGCCGCGGCCTCGCGGATGGCGGCGAGCGTCTTCCGGACGCCGTCGTCGTTGCCGGCCGTCTTGACCTCCTCGTCCACGCCCTGCCCGCCGAACAGGGACGCCACCTTCCCCACGCAGACCGTCCGCACGCCCGCGTCCCGGAGCACGTCGAGGAGCGTCGGGCCGGTGGGCAGGAGCGAGAAGTCCCTCCGCTTCGCCGAGATCCGCTCGTAGGTGCCGGCCTCGCCCGCGAACGGCCGCGCGATGACGCGCCCGACGGCGTGCGCCCCCACCATCACCTCGTCCCGCGCGACTCGGCACAGCCGGTACTGTTCCTCCAGGGGAATCGTCCCGACGTGCGCCGCGATCTGAAAGACGCTGTCGGCGGAGGTGTAGACGATGGGCTGGCCCGTCCGCTCGTGCTCCCCTCCTAGCTCCGCGATGATGGCGGTGCCGGAGGCGGGCTTGTTGCCGAGGACGCCGTCGACGCCGGCCCGCTCGCAGAACGCGGCGATCACCTCAGGCGGGAAGCCGTCGGCGTACGTCGGGAACGGCTGCTCCAGGACGAGACCGGCGAGGGCCCAGTGCCCGGTCGTCGAGTCCTTGCCGGCGGCGCGCTCCGTCATCCGTCCCCACGACGCCGCGGGTGCCTCCGCCTCGGGGAGCCCGTCGACGAGGCGGCCGAGGCCCCAGCATGTGAGGTTCGGGAGATCGGGGCGCTGCTGGCGGACGACGTGGCCGAGCGTGTCGGCCCCGGCGTCGCCGTAGGCCGCGGCGTCCGGCGCGTCGCCGACGCCGGCGCCGTCGAGGATGATCGTGACGTAGAGGGACATCGGAGTTCGGAGTTCGGAGTTCGGAGTTCGGAGTTCGGAGTTCGAAAGGTGCCGGCCGGCAAGCGTGGACGCCAACCGGGCGGGCCGAAAGCTGGCGGAACTTTCCCCACGCCGACGCGCCCCTCTCTTACCCTGAGCCGCCCGCCCCGCTCCCTCCGCTCGTGACGCCCCCCGACCTCCCGCCCATCCTCGCCATCGAGACGTCGTGCGATGACACGGCCGCGGCCGTCTGGGCCGACGGGCGGCTGGCGTCGAGTGTCGTCGCCGGGCAGCGGGTGCACGAGGGGTTCGGCGGCGTCGTCCCCGAGCACGCGAGCCGGGCCCACGAGCGGCTGATCGTGCCGACGATCGAGGCCGCGCTGGCGGAGGCCGGCCTCGGCATGGCCGACCTCGGCGCCGTCGCCGTGACGGTCGGGCCCGGGCTGGCCGGGTCGCTGCTCGTCGGCCTCAGCGCTGCTAAGGGCATCGCGCTCGGCCGCGGGCTGCCGCTTCTCGGCGTGAACCACCTCGAAGGGCACGTCTATTCGGTGATGATCGAGGAGCCCCGGCCATCGCTCCCGTTTCTGTGTCTGACGGTCTCGGGTGGGCACACGCTCCTCACGCTCGTCCGCGAGGGCTTTGCCCACGAGGAGCTCGGGCGGACGCGCGACGACGCGGCCGGCGAAGCGTTCGACAAGGTGGCGAAGCTCCTCGGTCTCCCCTACCCCGGCGGCCCCCACATCGACCGGCTCGCGGCCGAGGGCGACGCCGCATTTCTCGACCTCCCGTCGCCGCGCCTCGGGCCGAAGGGTCGCCGCGGGGACGCCCTCTTCGACCTCTCGTTCTCCGGCATCAAGACGGCCGTCCGCTACTGGATCGCCGACCTCCCCGAGGCGGACCGGGTCGGGATCGTCGAGCGCCATCGCGCCGACGTGGCGGCCTCATTCCAGCGCGTCGTGGTCGAGTCGCTGGTCGAGGGCGTTCGCCAGGCCGTCGAGGAGACGGGGGTACGGGCCGTCGCCGTCGTCGGCGGCGTCTCGGCCAACTCCGGCCTCCGTCGGGCCGTCACCGAGGCGGGCGCGGCCGACGGCTTCGACGTGTTCGTCCCAGACCTCCAGCACTCGGTCGACAACGCGGCCATGATCGCTGTGACGGCCGCCTACAAGTGGGCGGCCGGCGAGACGTCCGACCTGTCGGTGGGCGCGACGCCGAGCCTGGCATTGTAGGCGTTGCGCGGAGCGGCTGATTCCCGGCTCCTCAGCACACGTCGGCGGCGCACCGAGCGATCTTGGCGCCGATGCTCGCCGTTCTCCTCGCCCTGCTCTCCGCCCTCGCCGGCGTCTCCCCGAGCGGGATGGCCGACGACTTCGCGGAGGGCGCCGAGGTCGTATCCGTCGCCCACCCCGCCGACGCGTGCTGCGGGGTCGTGGGCGAGAACCCGGAGCACCCGTGCACGCCCGGCGAGCCGTGCACACCGGCCGGCGGGTGCTGCGCGTGCGCCTCGTGCGGCCAGCGGGTACTGAGCACGCCGCCGACGCCGCGGCCCGACGTGGCGGCCTCCGCCACGCGACACGCGGTGCCTTCGGCGGGGCCCACGGGCACCGACGCGGTCGGGGCCGTCTGGCATCCGCCGCGGGGGTAACCGTCGACTCCGACGGCCGGGCGCGTCGCGCCCGGTCCTCCCGCCGTGTTTCTGCCAGACCTCCGCCCCGCGCCGTTCGCGCCCGAGGCGGCCCCCGCCCCATGATGTCCCCCCTCCGGCCCCTCCTCGGGCCCGTTCTCCTGCTGCTGGCCATCGCCAGCGCCCCCGTCGCCGCCCAGCACGCACTCACCGTCCGCGTGACCGACGAGCACTCCGGCGCCCCACTCCCGGGCGCCACCGTCGTCGTCGATGACGCCGCCCCACCGGTGGGCGCCTCCACCGACGCCGACGGGCTCGCGCGCCTGACCGGCCTCCCCGTCGGCGACCTCGCCCTCACCGTCTCGTTCGTCGGCTACCAGCCGGCCCGCCTCCTCGTCACGGTCCCGCACGAAGGGGGCCCTCTCGACGTGGCCCTCGAAGAGGACGAGGAGGCGCTCGGCGACGTCGTCGTGGCCGCGACGCGGACGAGCCGGACCATCGCCGACCTCCCCACGCGCGTCGAGACGATCGCGGGGGAGGAGATCGACGAGAAGATCTCGATGGAGCCCTCCAACATCACGATGCTCCTCAACGAGTCGCCGGGGATCGCCGTCCAGCAGACGTCGGCGGTCTCGGGCAACGCGTCGATCCGCATCCAGGGCCTCGACGGCCGCTACACCCAGTTGCTCAAGGACGGCTTCCCGCTCTACGGCGGCTTCTCGGGCGGCCTCTCGCTCCTCCAGGTCCCGCCGCTCGACCTCCGCCAGGTCGAGATCGTCAAGGGACCGGCCTCGACGCTCTACGGCGGCGGCGCCATCGCGGGGCTCGTCAACCTCGTCACGCGGACGCCGCGGCTCGGCGCGCCGGAGCGGTCGGTGCTGGTCAACGCGACGAGCGCCGGGGGCACCGACGTGGGGGCCTTCCTCTCGGGCCGCAGCGAGCGCCTCGGGTACACGCTCCTCGCGTCAGCCAACCGCCAGGGCGCCTACGACGGCGACGGCGACGCCTTCACCAACCTCCCGCGGACGCGGCGGCTCACCGTCGCCCCGCGCGGCTACGTCTATCCCTCCGACGCGACGACGCTGTGGCTCGGCGTGACGGGGACGGTCGAGGACCGCGAGGGTGGCGACCTCGCGGTGATCGAGGACGGCGCCGACGGCTACGCCGAGCGGAGCGAGAGCCTTCGGATCACGTCGCAGGCCCGTCTCGACCACGCGCTGTCCGACCGCGCGACGATCACGCTCAAGCAGAGCACGAGCCACTTCGACCGGAGCGTCGCGCGGCCGGGCTACCGCTTCGAGGGCACCCAGACGGCGACCTACGCCGAGGCCTCGGCCCTCCTCGGCCTCGACGCCCACGACCTCGTGGTCGGGATCGACCTCCGGACCGACGCCTTCGACCAGCAGAGCGCGGCCGACCCGGCGATCGACGACGCCCAGCTCACGGCGGGCGCCTTCGTGCAGGACACGTGGGACGTGACCGACCGGCTGGCCGTCGAGCTCGGCCTCCGCGGCGACCTCAGCGAGGACCACGGGGCGTTCGTGCTGCCCCGCGCCTCGGCGCTCGTCCGCCTGGCGGAGGGCGTGGCACTGCGCGCGACGGGCGGCCTCGGCTACAAGACGCCAACCGTGTTCCTGGAGCCGTCCGAAGGGCGGGCGTTCGAGGGCGTCCTCCCCCTCGGCGACGACATTGAGGCCGAGACGTCGGCCGGCGGGACCGTGGACCTCAATGTCCGGACGGTGCTCGGCGGGCGCGTCTCGCTGTCGTTCAACCAGGCCGTCTTCCTGACCCGCCTCGCCGACGCCCTCGTCCCCACCGACGCCGGGGCGGGCCTGATCCGCTACCGAAACGCCGATGGCCCCGTCCTCACGCGCGGGACGGAGACGAACGCGCGGTTCGGGCTCGGCGACCTCAAGCTGTTCCTGGGCTACGTCTACCTCGACGCGACGGAGACCGTCCCCGGTGGCGACACGCGGCGGGAGGTCCCGCTCACGCCGGCCCACAAGACGTACTCCGTCCTCGTGTGGGAGCGGCACGGGCGGGGCCGGGTCGGGCTCGAGGCCTACTACACCAGCGCCCAGCGGCTCCCCGACGGCGAGCGGACGGAGGGCTACTGGGTGACGGGGATCATGGGCGAGTGGCGCGTGGGCCCGGCCCGCGTGTTCCTCAACCTGGAGAACCTCCTCGACACCCAGCAGACGAACTACGGCCCGGTCGTCGTCGGCCCCCGCGCGACGCCGACGTTCGCCGACATCTGGGCGCCGACCGACGGGTTCATCGCCAACGGCGGCGTCAAGCTGTCGCTGTAAACAGATGGGGCCGGCTCCCGTCCGTGGGAGCCGGCCCCGGCGTCGGCCCCTCCGCCTCGGTGCCGAGGCAGGCGGGGTCAGTGGCCGCCGGCGAGGGCGAGCGCGTTCGGCTTGTCGTGGATCGCGAGCCGGTCGAGGAGGGACTGGCTCTGCTCGTTGAGCCCGACGACCTCGAACGCGACGCCGCGACGGGCGAACCGGAGCGCGGCCCGGTCGATGGCGTCGACGGCCGAGCCGTCCCAGACGTGGGCCGCCGAGAGGTCGAGGACCACGCGGTCGACATCCTCCGTGAAGTCGAACGTGTTGAGGAAGCCCTGGACGGTCACGAAGAAGAGCGAGCCAGAGACCACGTAGGTGTGCGTCCGGCCGTGCGGCCCGTGGCTCTCCTCGACCTCCATGAACGCGTGGTCGGCCACCTTGCGGGCGAAGAACAGGGCGCTCAGGACGACGCCCGCCAGCACGCCGATCGACAGGTCGTGCGTCATCACGACGGCCCCGACGGTGACCAGCATCACGAACGACTCGCTCTTCGGCGCCTTCGCGATCGCGGGGATCGAGCGCCAGTCGAACGTCCCGATCGACACCATCACCATGACGGCGACGAGCGCGCCCATCGGGATGAGCACGAGCCAGTCGGACAGGACGAGGATGAACACGAGCAGGAACAGGCCGGCCGAGAACGTCGAGAGCCGCCCGCGCCCGCCGCTCGACACGTTGATCACCGACTGGCCGATCATGGCGCAGCCGGCCATCCCGCCGAAGAAGCCCGTGATGACGTTGGCGATGCCCTGCCCGCGCGCCTCGCGGTTCTTGTTGGAGTCCGTGTCCGTCCGCTCGTCGACGATGGCCGCCGTCAGGAGCGACTCGATGAGGCCGACGAGCGCGAGCGCGAACGCGACCGGGAAGATGATCGAGAGCGTCTCCATGTTCAGCGGGACGCTCGGGATCGAGAAGAACGGGAGCTCCGTCGGGAGGGCGCCCATGTCGCCGACGGTGTTCAGCCCAAAGCCGCCGCCGAGCGTCAGGCTCACCGCCGTGAGCGCGACGATCGCGACGAGCGGCGACGGGACGGCCGTCGTGAGCCGCGGCAGGCCGTAGATGATGGCCAGCCCGGCGGCGACGAACGCGTACATCACCCAGCCCTGCCCCACGAACTGCGGGAGCTGCGCCATGAAGATGAGGATCGCGAGCGCGTTGACGAACCCGGTCATCACGGCCTTCGGGACGAACTTCATGGCCTGCCCCAGCCGGAACGCGCCGAACAGGAACTGGATGATGCCCGTCAGGACCGTCGCCGCGAACAGGTACTCCAGCCCGTGGTCGCGGACGAGCGTGATCATCAGGAGCGCCATGGCGCCGGTCGCCGCTGAGATCATGCCCGGCCGGCCGCCGACGAACGACGTCGTCACGGCGATCACGAACGAGGCGTAGAGCCCGACCTTCGGGTCGACGCCCGCGATGATCGAGAAGGCGATGGCCTCGGGGATCAGCGCGAGCGCGACGACGACGCCCGCCAGCAGGTCGGCGCGGACGTTGCCGAACCACTCGTGGCGGAGCGTGGCGGGGTCAAGGGAAGCGGGGAGACGAAGCGTCAAGGCGTCCGGGGGAGCGTCAAACAGAAAGGACCCGCGCCGGGCGCGAGTCCTGTGGCTCCGGCACCAACCGTGCCGGATGCGCGAAAATTACGGCCTCAGCCCTGTTCCTGACGGTCCGAGGCCCGTCTTCTTCGTCCCTCTGCGGCGGAAGCCCTTCCGTCTCCGGCGCCTTCGTCGGCCCTTCGCCGTGGCCGGGTCCGACCGCCCTCCCGATCGGACGGAACACCCGGCCGGCCGGGGCCGCCTCGGCGCCGAGGCGGGCCGGGTCAGGCCGCCTCGGCCTGCGCCTCGAGGGCCTGGGCCCGCTCGTGCCCGAGGTACCGGTCGATCAGCGCGTGCCCGAGATAGACCAGAGGCGTGATGGCGACCGCGATGAGCACCTTGTAGCCGTAGTTGAACAGCGTGATCGCGACGATCTCACCGAGGGCGAGCTGCCCGGCGAACGCGACCGCGAGCACCACGAACGTGTCGATAAACTGCGAGCCGAGCGTCGAGCCCGTGGCCCGGAGCCAGAGGTGGCGGCCTTCGGTCCACCGCCGGAGCCGGTGGACCAGGGCGATGTCGACGAGCTGGCCGATGAGGTAGGCGATGAGGCTCGCGATGATGACCCGCGTCGTGGTCCCGAAGACGGCGGCGAAGGCGGCGTCGGGGACCGGCGAGTTGGGCGCGGTCGGCGTGGCGAGCGCGAGTTGCAGGAGCCCGAACGCGAACACGACCATCGCCAGCCCGACGTACGTCACGAACCGGATGCCGGCCTTGCCGAAGTACTCGTTCATCACGTCGGTCACGATGAACGTGACCGGGAACGCGAGCACGCCGGCCGTCATCACGACGCTGTCGAACTCGACGCCGAGGATGGTCAGCGCGAACGGCAGGTCGAAGGCCGTGAAGAACTTGCCGGCCGTGGCCTCGGCGATGACGAGCGCCGTCAGGAAGACGGCGGCGCAAACGACGTAGACCTTCTGGGCGCGGGTGAGGACGGTCATGGGACGCGGGTCGGTCCGCCTCGGCCGATCGGCGGGCGGACCGAGGCGGGCGGGGCCAGTCTACGCCGCCGCCGCGAGCAGCGTCGGCGGGAACGACGAGCGGGCCAGCCGCCTCGAGACGAGCCCCAGGAGGAGGACCAGCCCCCCAGCGCGGCGGAACGCGGCCACCGGCCGCTACTCGCCCTGGCTCCGCCGTCGGAGCGCGACGAGCTTCGCCATGCTCTCGACCGCCAGACGGAGCGACGTCATCAGTTCCGAACCCTCGGAGTAGTCGGCCGGGGCGAGGTTCTGGACGCGACGGTCGGGGTTCACCTTCTCGGCCTCCTTCCAGTCGCCGTCCGAGTCCTCGACGACGCCGAGGGCTATCCCGCCGTGCTCGCCCATGAGCTCGAAGACCGGCATGTCGCTGGCCCCGTCGCCGACGTAGATGACCTGGTCGAGCGGGACGTGCCACTCCGCCTCGGGGATGTCGCGGTAGACCTCGGCCGGCTCGTTGCTCCCCCCGACGCCCACGCCCTTCGCGATCGCGAGGAGGTAGCGGGTCTTCTCCGAGTGCGTGATCATCTGGCGGCAGCACGCGGCCGCGCCGTCGTCGGCGAAGTGGAACTCGGCCCCGTACATCGCCTCGAACCGCTCGGCGATGGGCGCGTGCCGCTGGGCGTCGACGAACCCGCCCGAGAGGAGGTAGAACTCGACGTCGACGTCGTCGGCGATGGCGTGGGCCCAATCCGTCACGTGGTCGAACATCTCCGGAACGCCGGGGAACAGGTCGATCGACTCGCCGAGCTCCTGGCAGAAGGCGCGGTCGAGCGTGAGGTCGTCGCGTCCCTGGGCCTCCTCTACGATCCGGTAGAACCGGGCCAGCGTCTTGTCCCACCCGTCCTCCGCCAGCGGGCCCACCTTCTCGCGGTCGAACGCCTCGGGGTCGACGCCGAGCTTGGCAAGGAGGGCCTCGTAGGTGTCCGGCGCGAGCGTGTCGTCGAAGTCGAAGACCAGGGCGATCCGGTTGTGGAAGGCGGTCGTGGCCTCGGGCATGAGTCTGGGGGGATGGGAGTCCGCCGCCGGACGGCGGAGAGGGGGTGAACGACGCGCCAGGCGGGCGCGTCACGCCGTCGCCTCGGCGAGCGGCGCGAGGTCGAACTCCGGGAGCACGTGCTCGCCGAACGTCTCGACGAACGCCTCCTGGTTCTTCCCGACCTGGTGGACGTAGACCGCGTCGGCGCCGGCCTCGAACACCCCCCGGATCCGCTCGACGTGGACGCCGGGGTCGGACGACACGCACACCTTCTCCTTCACGTCCTCCGGCCGGACGTAGCGGGCCGCCTTCTCGAACTGGTCCGGCATGTTGAACTCGGTCGTGACCTTCGAGGCGAAGACGTTCGTCTTCCACTGGCCGAAGGCCATCTCGAGCGCCGCGTCGTCCGTCTCGGCCCACTGGTGCTTGGCCTGGACGTAGACCGGCTTGCCCCCGCCGCCGTTGTCGCGGAACGCCCGGATTACGCCCTCGAGCACCTTCGGCGGGTGGCTGACGGTGATCAGGCCGTCAACCCACGGCGCGAGCCACCGCGCCGTCGGCGCCGTCACGGCCGCACCGATGACGGTCGGCTCGACCTCGGGCAACGAGAACAGCCGGCAGTCCTCGACGGTCACGAGGCCGCGGTGCGTGACGGTCTCGCCGCGCCATAGCGCGCGCATCACCTCGACCGATTCCTTGAGCCGCTCGTTGCGGAGATCCTTCGCCGGCCACGGCCCGCCCGTGATGTGCTCGTTCAAGGCCTGGCCGGACCCCGTCGCAATCCAAAAGCGGCCGTCGAACATCTCGTTCAGCGTCGCCACGGCCTGCGCGATGATGGCCGGGTGGTACCGCTGCCCCGGTGCGTTGACGATCCCGTAGGTCAGATTCGTGGCGTGCATGGCCGCGCCGAGCCAGCTCCAGGCGAACCCACTCTCGCCCTGCGCGCTGCTCCACGTGTGGATGTGGTCCGAGCACATGGCCGCGTTGAACCCGGCGTCCTCGGCCTGCTGGACGAGGCGGAGAAGCTGGCTGGGCGGGAACTGCTCGTGGGAGGCGTGATAGCCGATGACGTAGGACATGGGGTCGGGTGGAGTGCGATCGAGCGGTTGACGATTGGGACGACTTCAGACGCGTGCGGCATCCTCTCGAGCGGCGGCGGCCCCCGCCGCCTCGGGGCCGAGGCGGGCGGGGTCAGGCCCGGTCGAGGCGGAACCAGCGGAACCCGTAGGGCGGGAGCGAGAGGGAGAGCGTGCCCCCGGTGATCCCCGGGAGCCCGTCGCCGGGGTCGAGGAGGTCGAGCGGGGTCCGGTCGGCGTAGGCGCTGAGGTCGAGCGCGGCCTCGGCCTCGGCGTCGGACAGGTTGTGGACCGCGGCGGCCGCCCGCCCGCCCCGTTTGCAGACGTGGGCGAAGACGGCCGCGTGGTCCGTGTCGACGACGTGCCAGTCGCCGCGCCCGAACACGTCGGCCTCCTTGCGGGCGCGGATGGCCCGTTCCATCCACATCAGGAGCGAGTCCGGCTCGCGCCGCTGGCGGTCCACGTTGACGGCCTGGTAGCGGAACGGGCCGCTGTCGATGACGGGCCGGACGGGCTCGTCGGACGACGTGAAGCCAGCGTTCGGTTTGTCGGACCACTGCATCGGCGTGCGGACGGCCGTCCGCTCGGGGAGGCTCAGGTCGTCGCCCATCCCGATCTCCTCGCCGTAGCGGATCACCGGGCTCCCGGGGAGGGAGAGCATCAGGCTGTAGGCCATCCGGACGCGCGCGGCGTCGCCGTCGAGCATGGGCGGGACGCGGCGGCGGGGACCTCGGTCGTAGACCCACATGCTCTCCCGGTCCGGCGCGAACGCCTCGGCGATCTCGTCGCGCTGGGCCTCCGTGAGCCGGCCGAGGGCCAGCTCGTCGTGGTTGCGGAGGAACGTGGCCCACTGCCCTTCGTCGGGCGGCTTCGGCGGAAGGAGGAGGCCGCGCTCGAGCGGCGCCTTCCGTTGGCGCGCGAGCGCCAGAAACAGGTGCTGGTTGAGGACGAAGTTGAACAGCATGTGCAGCTTCTCCCCGTCGCCGAAGTAGTGCGGCACCTCGCCGGGCGCGACGTTGGCCTCGGCCAGCAGCACGGCGTCGCCGCGGCGCCACGAGAGGAAGGTCCGGAAGTCGCGGAGGTACTCGTACGGGTCGGCCTTGCCCGAGACCTCGTCGATCCCCTTGTGCTCGATGAGGAACGGGGCCGCGTCGATGCGGAAGCCGCTCACGCCGAGCCGCAGCCAGAACCCCATGACCCGCTCGATCTCGGCGCGAACGTGCGGGTTGGCGATGTTGAGGTCCGGCTGGTGCTCGTAGAACCGGTGGAGGTAGTACCGCTTGGCCTTCCGGTCGTAGGTCCAGACGGTCTCCTGCTCACCGGGGAAGATCATGCCCTCGTCGGCGTCCTCGGGCTTCTCGTCACTCCAGACGTACCAGTCGTGGCGGTCGGAGTCGGGGTCGCGGGCCTCCTGAAACCACGGGTGCTGGTCCGAGGTGTGGTTCACCACGAGGTCGACGATCACGCGGAGCCCCCTGTCCTCGGCGGCGCGGATGAACTCGACGAAGTCGCCGAGCGTGCCGAGGCGGGGGTCGACGGCGTAGTGGTCGCAGACGTCGTACCCGTTGTCGCGGTTGGGCGTCGGGTAGAACGGCAGCAGCCAGATGCACGTCGCGCCGAGCCCGGCGATGTGGTCGAGCTTGGCCGTCAGTCCGGCGAAGTCGCCGACGCCGTCGCCGTTCGCGTCGTGGTACGTCTCGACGTCGAGGCAGTAGAGGACGGCGTCCTGGTACCAGCGATCGCGGACGCTCATGGGCAGAGGGAGCGGGAAGAGGGGCCCTCTGCCAACGAGGTCGTCTCCGGGGAGGTCCGCCGCGGGCGTGGGGGAACGCTCCACCTTCGCCGTGGCGCCCGCGCCCGCGCGGAGCGCGGCCTCTGATCACGCCCGGCTCCGCCCGCCTCGGTGGAGCGACCGAAGCGGGCGGACTTGGGATCAGCGACCGCCGGCGGCGTCGGCTTCGGGCGCGTCGGCGGAGGCGGCCTCGCGCGGGGCGGCGTTCTTGACGTAGCGGTCGAGCCACCGGTCCTCCTCCCACAGCATGTGGAGGAGCGACTCGCGCCCGCGGTAGCCGTGGCTCTCGGCCGGGAGGAGCACGAGCCGGGCCGTCCCGCCGAGCCCCTTGAGCGCGCCGTAGAGCCGCTCGCTCTGGAGCGTGAACGTGCCGGGGTTGTTGTCGGCGTCGCCGTGAACCAAAAGAATTGGCTCGTCGATCTTCTCGGCGTGCATGAACGGGCTCATGCCGAAATAGAGCATCGGGTCGTCCCAGAACGTCCGCTCCTCGCGTTGGAAGCCGAACGGCGTGAGCGTCCGGTTGTAGGCGCCCGAGCGCGCGATGCCGGCGCGGAACAGGTCCGAGTGAGCGAGGAGGTTGCCCACCATGAACGCCCCGTAGCTGTGGCCGCCGATGGCCACGCGGTCGGGGTCCACGACGCCCCGCTCGACACCCGCAGCAATCGCGGCCTCGGCGTTCATCACGAGCTGCTCTCGGAAGCTGTCGTTCGGCTCCGTCTCGCCCTCCCCGACGATCGGAAACGCGGCGTCGTCGAGCACGGCGTAGCCCTGCGTCACGAACGGGACGGCGCCCCAGTAGCTCACGTACGTGAACTGGTAGGGACTGTCGGACCGCTGGCCGGCCGCGTCGGCCGACTTGTACTCCGTCGGGTAGGCCCAGACGAGCGTCGGGAGCGGACCGTCGCGTTCGGCGTCGTAGCCGGGCGGGAGGTAGAGCGTCGCGCTGAGCGGCACGCCGTCGGCGCGCGTGTACTCGACGGTCTCCTTCTGGACGTCGGCCAGCTCGGGGTACGGGTGCGGGAAGGCCGTCACGGCGCGGACGTCGCCAGAGCCGAGGTCTCGCACGTGGTAGTTCGGCGGGTCGGTGACCGTCTCGCGCTGCGTCAGGAGGAGCCCGGCGTCCACGTCGAGGAAGTCGACGGGGCGCTCGTAGAACGGGGCCTCGGAGCGGAAGAGCTCGGTCGTCTCGCCGGTGTCGAGGTCGAAGCGGCGGACGAACGGGCGGTTGCCCTCGGGCGAGGCGCCCTGGCCCTCCAGGAAGAGGTCGCCGTCGTCCATCAGCAGGACGCGGTGGCCGGCGTCGTTGAGGGCGGTCATCGGCTGTCCGGGGTCGTTGTAGCGGTCCTCGAACGAGTACGAGAAGACGGTCTCCGGCTCGGCGTCCAGATCGCTCGGGTCGAGCCGGTACCAGTTCACCTGGCGCGTCTGCCAGTAATAGTCGATGGCGAGGGCCGTGTCGTCGTCGCCCCAGACGAGGCCGCTGTAGCGGAGCGGGAGCGCGGCCCACGCGACGGGCGCGCCCTCGAACGGAGCCTCCAGCAGGTAGAGCTGGTCCCGAACCTCGGCCTCGGCGCTCGCGTCGCCGCCGTCCTGCGCCTCGGTCCACACGAGCGTGGCCGGCGCGTCGGCCCGCCAGCCGACCGACCGCGGGCCCGTCGGGACCGAGCCGAACGCGATCGGGACCTGCTCGGCCACCGGCAGCTCGGCGACCGTGTGGACGACCGCGCCCGACTGGAGATCGCGGACCTCAACGTTGTTGGCGAAGCGGGACCACGGGACGAGGTAGGAGTACGGCCGCTGACGGGCCTCCGTGAGGAGATACCGCCCGTCCGGCGACACCTCGAGCGACGTGTAGACGCCCTCCGGCGCCACGGCGCGCGGCCCGGCGCCGTCGAGCGGGACCGCGACGAGCGCGCTCGTGAAGTAGTGGTCGAAGAGCCGCTCGTCGAACGGGCTCTCCAAGAGGTCCTGGTACGTCCGCGCCGGCGCCGCCTCGCCCGTCGACTCCTGGACGACCGGCCCCGTCGGCACCGTCGACTCGACCGGCGCCTCGCCCCGGTCGGCCGGGACGGCGCGGACGATGAGGCCGTCGCTCGACGGGAACCACTCGAACGAAGCGCCCGGCGCGGCGTCGTTGACGGCGTCCGAGAACGCGAGCCGGGCCTGCGCCGCGGCGGCGTCCATGACCCACAGCTCGACGCGGTCCTCCCGGTCGGCGAGGACGGCGAGGTGGGCCCCGTCGGGGCTCCACTGCGGGCTGCGCAGGCGGGCGCCGTCGGGGAAGCCGGCCACGGTCCGCTCGTCCTCGCCCGTCACGGCCTTCAGCGTGACGCCGGTGTAGCCGATCGCGCGGCTCGGCCCCGTCGTCCGCGGGTTGATGCGGACGCCGGCGAGGCCGAGCTCGGGCTCCGCCAGCTCGGCCACGGGCGGGACGCCGTCGCGGGCGAAGAGGGCCATCGTGGCACGATCGGGGCTGAGCCAGACGGCCGGCGTGCGCGGCGCGTCCACGAGGGCAGCGAGCTCGGGCGCCGGCGTCTGGTACGTCAGCGCGTCGTCTTGCGCGTGGACGGCGACGGCCGTCAGCAGGAGGGCGAGGGCGAGAGGGCGGCGGAGCATGGCGGGACGGCGAGTGCTCCGCCAGTATAGGCCCCGCCTCCCCCGACCTCGGCGCCGAGGCGGGCCGGGTCAGTCCACGCCGAGCGCCTTGTGGGTCTGGACCGAGACGCGCCAGCGCGGGTCCTCGAACACGAGGTCGAGCGCGAGCCGCGTGGCCTCCGCGAGGCGCGGCCCGTCTTCGGGCTGGAGCCACAGCGCCCGCCGCCCGCCGTGCGCCCTGACCCGCTCGGCGAACGCGCCGTAGGCGTCCGGCCGGTAGTCCGGCACGACCAGCTTGAGCTCGTCGCACGCCTCCAGCGCGAGCTCGGCCTCGGGGAGCTTCGGGCTGCACACGACCCAGTCGGGGCGATTGGCCGGGTCGCCGCCGAAGGCGTCCGCGAGGCGCTGCGTCCCGTTCGTCTCGACGGCGACGGTGAAGCCCTCGGCACGGAGGGCGCGGACGAGTGCGGCGTCCGCCTGGAGGAGCGGCTCGCCGCCGGTGAGGACGCAGAACCGGACGGCCCCGCCCGCCTCGGCGGCGGCCCGGGCGAGGTCGGCCGCGCTCAGCTTGACGGCACCCGGCGGCGCGAACTCGGTGTCGCACCACAGCGGGCAGTCGGCCCCGGAGCGCGCGGCGTCGCGCTGGCGGTCGCGCTCGAGGCCGCTCCACAGGTTGCACCCGGCGAGGCGGACGAAGACGGCGGCCCGCCCGGCCTGCGTGCCCTCGCCCTGGACCGTCCGCCACAGCGCCTTGACGGCGTACCGCTTCCCACCGGCGGGCGACGCTGCCAGCCGGCCAGCGAGGCCGGCCTCGCGCTCGGGAGTGGGGAGGGACACGCTCATGGGGCGAAGAAACGGAGGCGTGGGAGGGTCCGCACCGGGCCGTCGGGAACGGCCCGATTCTTCGAGCGCGCGGCGGACACGGAAACCACTGAGGCCCGGGCGACCTATGCGGGTCCCCACTCCCTCCCCCCTCTCCCATGGCCGACACCCCCACCGCCAACCAGCAGACCCAGACCTGGCCCGAGCTCGCCATCGGGCTCTACGACAAGCTGACCGGCCGCAATGCCGAGATCGAGTACGAGTTCGACGACTTTGAGGTCCAGGTCCCGAGCGGGACCGGCCCCGAGGCGACCCACGCCAAGTGGGCGATGAGCGGGACCGTCCGGATCCGCACGCGCGACCCCGAGCACGGCGGCGCCGCGAAGGGCTGATGCCGCCCCCCCCTTCTCCGGGCCCCCGCCGCCGGATCCTCGTCGACGCCGACCTGGACCTGACCATCGACGGCCACCCCGTCGCCATCCGCGGCGATGGGGAGCGCGTGACGATCGCCGTCGACTCGGCGGCGACGGCGACACGCCTGTTCCGCGCCAGCCGCCCCGGCGCCCAGTTCGTCCGCGCCGTGACCGAGACGCTCGACGTCCTCGGCGTCGACGTGGAAGTCACGGTTGGCGGGCGGAGCGTGCTCGCGGCCGGGCCATCGGCGCAGGCCGGGCGGATCGCGAAGGCCGTCGGGCTCGGCGCCGTCGAGGTCACGCCGCCGGCCGAGGCCAAATGGGCGGCCGTCGGGCTGGCGCTCCTCGGCGGGCTGGCCCTCGGCCTCCGCCGCTAGCGTGGCCGTCTCCATTCTCCAGACTGAGCGGCCGGCGCCCGAGGCGGACGCCGCGGCGCTCTCCCCCGCCCCCGAGGCCGAGCCACCCGAGACCCGCGCCGAGGCCGACCGCCCGACGGTCGCCATCGCGGGCGCGTCGGGGTTCGTCGGGACCGCCCTGCGGCACGCGCTCGCCGCCGAGTACGACCTCGTCGGCCTGACGCGGTCGCCGGCGCGGGCGGCGCGGACGGACCAAGGCGACGCCACGCACTGGCGCCACTGCGACCTGTTCTCTCTCCGCGACATCGAGGAGGGACTCGACGGCGCCGACCTCGCCGTCTACCTCGTCCACTCGATGCTCCCCTCGGCGCGACTGACGCAGGGGACATTCGCGGACCTCGACCTCATCCTGGCCGACAATTTTTCGCGCGCGGCGAAGAAGCAGGGCGTCAAGCAGATCGTCTATCTCAGTGGTCTCTTGCCGGAGGACACCACCGACCTCTCGAAGCACCTCCGCAGCCGCTGGGAGGTCGAACGGACGCTCGCCGCGCACGGCGTCCCCGTCACGACGCTCCGCACGGGCCTCGTGGTCGGGAAAGGAGGCTCGTCGCTCCGAATCCTCGTCAACCTTGTCCGTCGGCTCCCCGCGATGGTCCTCCCGAGTTGGACCGAGTCCGACACGCAGCCGGTCGCGCTCCGCGACGTCGTGCGGGCCGTCCGGCTCGTGCTCGGCGCGCCGGGCCGGTTCGAGGGCGCGTTCGACGTCGCGGGGCCCGATGTCATGACCTACCGCGAGATGCTGGAGCAGACGGCGGAGGTGCTCGGCGTCGAGCGGCCGGCCTCGGGCGTCCCCATCCTCACGCCGAAGCTTTCGACGCTCTGGGTCAGCCTCGTGACGGGCAGCCCACGGGCGCTCGTAGGACCGCTCGTGGCGAGCCTGCGGCACGACATGGTCGTCCGCGACAACCCCGTCCAGCGAGCCATCGGGCCGGACGCGCTCCCGTTCCAGGCCGCCCTGCGCGAGGCCGTCCGCCCCGACGGCCAGGCGGTCCCCGACACCCGCCACGGCCACCGTCGAGAGGACGACGCGTCCGTTCGGGAGGCCCGGCTCGTCCGCTCCGTCCAACGCTTCGACCTGCCGGAGGGGCGGACCGCCGAGTGGGCCGGCCGCGAGTACATGCGTTGGCTCGACGGCTTCGCTGGCCCTCTCCTCCGCGTCCGCACCGCGCACGACGGCCCCGCGTGGCGCGCGCGATTCTCCGTCCGGCCCTTCCCACGCCCCGTTCTCGAACTGACGCACGCGCCGGACCGGAGCACGACCGACCGGGCCCTCTTCTACGTCACGGGCGGAATGCTGGCCCAGACCGGCGGCCCCCACCGCGGGCGGCTGGAGTTCCGCGAGGTCCTCGGCGGCGCGTGCCTGCTCGCGGCGATCCACGACTTCGCGCCGCGGCTGCCGTGGGCGCTGTACCGGCTCACGCAGGCTGTGGCCCACCTGTTCGTAATGGCCCAGTTCGGCCGCCACCTCTCGAAGCTGGCCAACGTCGCGCCCGCCCGCCTCGACACCAAGGCCGAGGCAGCCAGGGCCTAGCGCGCGTCCGGGATCCAGCCGTTCGCGACGGCCTCTTCGTAGCCCTTCGCGCGGAGGACGCTCGCCGGGTTGTCGAGCCGGCCGTAGCCCCACGGGTGCCGCTCGCTCCGGTCGCCGTGGTAGTCCGTGTGGCTCATCTCGCGGACCGTCTCGAGCACGTCGAGCCCGCGGACCGTCCCCAGGTCGGCCGCCAGCTTCCACGTCTCGGCCTTCGTCAGGTGCATGAGCGGCGTGTGGATCTGGACCGGTGCGTCCAGCGCGAGGCTCAGCGTCTCGGCCTGCGACTCGATGAAGCCGAGGCGGCAGTCGGGGTACCCCGAGTAGTCGGTCTGGCACATCCCCCCGACGAGGTCGTGGATGCCGCGCGTGAACGCGTGGCTGGCGGCGGCGGTCAGGAAGAGGGCGTTCCGGCCCGGGACGAAGCTGGCCGGCAGGTCCGGGGCGAGGGCGTGGGCGGCGTTCGTGTCGGCCGCCTCGTCCGCGAGGAGCGCGGAGCCCGACAGCAAACCGCCCAGGTCGAGGACGGTGAACGGGACGCCGGCCGCCTCGGCGATCGCGTGGGCCTGCTCGAGTTCGACGGCGTGGCGCTGGCCGTACCGGAAGGCGAGGGCCTCGACCCGGTCGAACGCGCCGTGGCTAGAGGAGAGGGCCCAGAACAGCGACGTCGTCGAGTCCTGACCGCCGGAGAAGAGGACGAGGGCGGGCACGGGTGGGAACTGGAAGTGGGAGAGTGGGAAATGGCAGACGTACCCGAAAGGTTCGGCGGAGGGCCGCGCAGCCCCCCCCCGAGCTCACGTTCTGCCGTTGCCTCTCCCCCCGTCCCCGATTCCCGCTCGCGGAACGAGCCTGAGCCTTTCGCGAAGAACGCGCCGCCGCGCAAAACGGGCCGATTCGGGCCGTTGCTATCCTCCCCTACCCCACTGCCCTCCGCATGGCCGACACGCCGACCGCGGCCGACCGCCTCGACGACTTCCACCAGCGCGCGCTCGACCACACGAGGGCGTCGCTGGCGCACATGGCCCGCTACGGGATCGAGCCCGAGGGCCGCGTCGCCCTGTTCCTCCCGCCCGACGCGCGCCAGCAGGAGATCCACCGGATGCCGTACGAGCACGCCGCCCGCCAGGTCGTGACCTACACGACCGAGCCCGGCGAGTTCACCGCGCTCTGCCCGTTCTCCGGGCTGCCCGACTCCGGGACCGTCCGCATCGAGTACGTCCCGGGGTCGTGGCTCCTCGAGCTCAAGAGCCTGAAGTACTACCTCATGAGCTGGCGCCACGTCGGCGCGGCGCAGGAGGACATCACGGCGCTCGTCTTCGAGGACCTCATGCGCCACCTCGACGACCCGCACCGGCTCGTCGTGACCACCGACTACACGGTCCGCGGCGGGATCCACACCGTGTGCTCCGTCGACAGCCGCGACCAACCGGAGCGCAACTCGGCCGCGGTCGGCTCCGTCGGCCTCGGCGCCGAGGCGGGCCCGGCCGGCGACGGCGCCACGTCATAGCGCCTCCCCCGCCCCGCTGCCATCCTCTTCCCCTTGTCATCCTGAGGAGCGGAGCGACGAGGGATCTCGCCAGACTCGACCGCTCCGCGCACAACGAGCGCGACGCGGCCAGACACGAGACCCTTCGCTGCGCCCAGGATGCCATGCGGTGATCGCCCTCGACTTGTCCCCCCGATGAAAAAGATCCTCCTCCTCCTGGTCATCCTCGGCCTCGTCGGCGGTGCCGTCGGGGCGTGGCTGGCGTTCCTCCCCAACGTCGGCGGCGACGAGCGGCACAGCGTGAAGCTCCCCGAGGGCGACTTCTCCGTCATGCTTGACTCGCTCGAGGCGGCCGGCGCGATCGAGTCGCGGACGTCGATGGAGACGTTCGGCCAGCTTACCGGCTGGGCCGACCAGGTCAAGGAGGGCCACTACTACATCGAGCCGGGGATGAGCAACTGGGCCGTGCTCGACAAGATTCGGAAGGGCCTCCGCGACCCGATCCGCATCACGATCCCGCCGGGCACGCGCCCCGAGCGGCTCGGGCGGATCCTCGACAACCAGCTCGGGACCGACTCCACGGAGGTCGCCCGGCTCCTCCGCGACCCCGCCTTCGCCGACTCGCTCGGGACCGACGTGGCCCACCTCCACGGCCGGATGCTCGCCGAGACGTTCGACATGTACTGGACCGACGACCCCGAGACGGCGATCCGCCGCATCCACGACCGGTACGAGCGGTTCTGGACCGACGAGCGCGAGGCGCAGGCCGAGGCGCTCGGGCTGACGCCCGACGAGGTCGTCACGCTGGCGTCCATCGTCGAGTGGGAGGCGCGGAAGCCGGAGGAGCGGCGCCGGATCGCGGGCGTCTACGTCAACCGCCTCCTCGGGCGGACGTCCTCGGGCACGATGCGGCTCCAGGCCGACCCGACGGTCCAGTTCGCGCTCATGGAGGAGGGCGGCGAGCCCCGGATGCGGCGGCTCCTCTTTAGCGACTACCGCTTCCCGAGCGAGTACAACACGTACCTCATCGACGGCCTCCCGCCCGGCCCGATCACGAACCCGTCGGACGCGAGCGTCGAGGCCGTCCTCGACAACGAGGAGCACGAGTTCCTCTTCTTCGTCGCCGACGGCTCGGGCGGCCACGACTTCTCGCGGACGGTCTCCGAGCACAACGCGAAGGCCCGGCGGTGGAGCCAGTGGCTGAGCGAGCAGGTCCGCCAGCGGCGCGCGCGCGAGGCGGCCGGGGCCACGAGCGACTCGGCCGAGTAGGCCCGCCTCGGCGCCGAGGCGGGCCCTGAGATTGAGCTAACTCCTGAGGGCGCCTCTGCCGATACTCCGCCCCATGAGCCCGGTCCGAACCCTCGCCACCGCCCAGCTCCGGGCCGACCTCCGCCACGCGCGGTCGGGGAAGCGGGCCACCGGCCGGCTGGCGACGACCGTGATCGCCTACGGATTCTCGGGCCTCGTCCTGGCCCTCTCGCTCGGCGACGCGCCGGCCGCGTCGGCCATGTTCGTCGGGGGGAGCTTCGCGATCGTGCTGGCGGCATTCGGCGTGGTGGGGTCGTACGACGAGTTGATGAGCCGGCCGCGCGACAACGCGTGGCTGGCGACGCTGCCGGCCACGGAGCGGCAGCACTACGCGGCGCGGCTGGCCGGCGTCGGCGTCTACGTGGCGCTCATGGCCGTCGGCATCGCGACGCCCGTGACGGTGGGGACCGGGTTATCCCACGGGCCCATGCTCGGCCTCCTCGTCGGCCTCGGAATCGTGGGGGCGACGGCGTGGACGGCGCTCCTGATCCTCGCGGTCCTGTGGGGCCTCACGCTGTCACTCCCGGTGACGGCCTTGCGAATGGCGCTGTCGGTCGCGCGGACGGCGCTCATCGCGGCGCTCGTGCTCGGGTTCCAGCTCGTCGGCGCCTCGGACGAGGCCCTGGCGGCGCCGTGGTGGCCGGGCGCGTGGCTCGCCGACGCGCTCGACGGCCGCCCGACGTGGGGCCTGGCGGTCCTCGTCGGGTCGCTCGTGGCGTTCGCGGTCGTGTTCACCGCCGTCTTCCCGACGCGCTACTTCCGCGTCCTCCGTCGCCTCGCCGACGGCCTCCGGACCCAGGGGAAGCGCTCGCGGATCGGCCGCCAGATGACGGCGCCGGAGCGGTGGGCCGTGCGTCGGGGCGCGGTCCGCGCGGCGTACGGGTTCGCCACGGCCGCCTTCGCCGACGACCGGCTCGTGCGGGGTCGGCTGTGGCCGGCGGCCCTCCTCCCGGCCGGCTTCGTCGCGTTCGGATGGTTCAACGACGGGCTCCACAGCCTGGTCGGGGTCGGGCAGTACGGGATCGCCGCGGGCGCCCTCGCGGTGCTCCAGGATCCCGGCACGCAGTTCCACCTCTCGGTCCTCGTCGTCCTCCTGTTCTGCGTCCAGACGCTCGTCCAGACCCTCCAGATGTCGGATCACGCGGAGGCGTCGTGGGTGTTCGGGACGCTGCCGGACGCCCGCCCGCGTGTGGTGCAGGTGGGGGCGCAGAAGGCACTCGCGTGGCGCGTCCTGTTCCCGCTCCACGTCGGGATCGCCGTGCTCCTCACGCTCATGATGCCGGCGGCCGACGGCGTGGTCCACGCGGCGTTCTGGTTCGCCGTCGCGGTGTTCGGCGCGCGCGTCACGTCCCTGACCTACGGGACGCCGCCGTTCTCGCGCCCCGGCGACAAGTTCGACGCGGCCTCGCGGTTCATCCCCCTCTTCGTGTCAATCCCCGCGGCGATCGGCCTGCTCGTGTTTCAGATCTGGGCGTTCGCGACGGTCGGGCGGGCCGTGGGCGTAACGGTCGCGACGCTCGTGGCGTCAGCGCTGCTCGGCGAGGTCGTCATCCGCTGGCCCCGACGCCGGCCCGCGTGGCGGCCGGTGGCCCTCCACACGACCGCGGCCCCCGCCAGCGAGGCGAGGGCCGCGTAGTCCGTCCGCCTCGGTCGCGAGGCGGGGAAGGTCAGCTACTCGTTGCCGCCGCGGCGCGACGAGCGCCGGCCGGACGACCGGCTGCCGCCCGAGCGGCTCCGCGCGGGGCGGGCCTCCCGACGCGGGGCTGGGCGCGACTGCGTGCGGGGAGCCTGGCGCGGAGCGGAGCGGCTCTCACGACGCGGCGGAGGCGCGGGCTGAGAATCCCGACGAGGACGCGGCGCGGGCCGGGACTCTCGGCGAGGGGCGGGGGCGGAACGCGTCTCTCGTCGCGGCGGGGGCGCGGGGCGCGTGTCCCGCTGCGGCGCGGGGGCCGGGCGCGTGTCCCGGCGCGGCTCCGCCTGGCGGACGGGCTCCGGACGACGCACGGGTTCGGCGCGCGGCGGCGGATCGTCCCGGCGCGGCTCCGCGCGGCGGACGGGCTCCGGCGAGCGGACCGGCTCGGCCTGTCGCGGCGGCGACGGGCGCTCCGTGCGGGTCGGCGCGGGGCGCTCGGTCCGGGTGGGCGCCGGACGCGTGGTCCGGGTCGGAGCCGGCTGGCTCGTCGTCGAGCGGGGCGGCGAGACGGTGGTGCCGGTGCGGCCGGGCGACGTCATGCCGCCCGCGCGCGGCTGGCGGACCGGCTGGTCGCCGACGCGGTCGGGCCGACGCTCGGGCGCCGTCCGCGTGCCCGTCGATCGGGTGATCCCGCCTCGGTCGACCGACGGCCGGGGCAGACGGGCCGGGGCGAGCCCCTGCCGCGCCGGCTGGCGCGAGGGGTCGGGCGCGGACTCCGCGATGGGCGACGAGTTGGTCCCCGGGAGGCCCTGGATCCGGCTCCGGCGGCCGTCGTCGTCGCCCCGGTTGTTTCGGTAGTCGTCGTAGTACCGGCGATGGCGCGGCCGGCCGTAGTAGCCCGGGCCGTAGTAGCCGGCCCCGGCGTAGTAGCTGCCGTCGTAGAACCCGTCGCTGTAGCCGTGGCCGTAGCTCCCGTAGCCGCCCCATCCCCAGCCGAATCCGACCGAGACGTGGACGCCCGGGCCGTAGCCCCACGGGTCGACGTAGCCGTAGCCGTACCAGGGGTCGATGTAGCCGGCGTAGTACGGGTCGTAGTAGCCGTAGCCCGCGTAGTACGGACGGTACCACGCGCGGCGGTAGCGCCACGTCGGGTACCACCCGTAGTGGACGTACGGGCGGTACGTCCGGTACGGGCGGTAGTAGGTGTAGGGCGACGGGTAGTAGGCCGGGTCCGCGTAGCGGTAGTAGTCGGCGTAGTAGCCGCCGTAGTAGACGTCGTCGTCGTAGCCCTGGCCGTCGTCCGAGAGGTCGTCGGCGACGTCCTCGTAGTAGGTCGTGCCCTCGTCGTCGTAGTAGTAGCGGCCGACGGTGATGGCGTTCGGGTCGACCTCGCCGTCGGCGTAGGTCTGGCCGAGCGGGACGGCGCCGGAGGCGATGTCCTCGGCGGCGGGCACGTCGACCTCGGCTGTGTCGCCGTAGGGGTTGTCGGGCATGTCCATCGTCGCCGCGAGGCCGACGCGGGCGGGGCCGGCGGTGTCGGCCTGGGCCACGGGCGCGCGGGCGCCGCGCCAGCCGTCCTCGGGCTGGGACGACCGGGACGAGGCGCAGCCGGCGAGGGCCACGGCGAGGACCACCCCCAGCAGGGCGGAGGAGGAGGGAGCGAAGCGTCGGGTGGAGCGCATGGCGGCAGGTGGGACGTCGGTGCGGAAGCCGCGCGAAGAGGGAGCGGTCGGGCCGACCGACCCCGTGAGCCCGGGTATATTCGTCGGCCCGTGTCTAGGGAGCCGCGCCCTCCGCGGGCGAGGTAACGCCGCCCGGCGGCGGGCGATCCCCACACGGTCCGCACACACAAGGTAGCCCCGCCCGCCCCCGCGTCCGATCCCGGACCGTTTGCCCCATGGCCGAGAAGATCACGCCCCGCGACCGCGACTACAACCAGTGGTACCAGGACGTCGTCCGGGCCGCCAAGCTCGCCGAGACCTCGCCGGTCCGCGGCTCGATGGTCCTGCCGCCCAACGGCTACGAGCTGTGGGAGAACATGCAGCGCGGGCTCGACGGCATGTTCAAGGCGACGGGCCACCGGAACGCCTACTTCCCGCTCTTCATCCCGAAGAGCTTCCTCGCCCGCGAGGCCGCGCACGTCGAGGGCTTCGCCAAGGAGTGCGCCGTCGTGACGCACTACCGGCTGAAGGAGCAGGACGGCGACCTCATCGTCGACCCCGAGGCCGAGCTCGAGGAGCCGCTGATCGTCCGGCCGACGTCGGAGACGATCATCTGGGACACGTACGCCCGGTGGATCCAGAGCTGGCGCGACCTCCCGCTCAAGCTGAACCAGTGGGCCAACGTCGTCCGCTGGGAGATGCGGACGCGCCTGTTCCTCCGCACGGCCGAGTTCCTCTGGCAGGAGGGCCACACGGCGCACGCGACCGAGGCCGAGGCCGTCGAGGAGACCACGACGATGCTCGACGTCTACGCCCGGTTCGCCGAGGAGTGGATGGCGATGCCGGTCATCAAGGGCGTCAAGACCGCGAGCGAGCGGTTCCCGGGCGCCGTCGACACGTACTGCATCGAGGCGCTGATGCAGGACGGGAAGGCACTCCAGGCCGGCACGAGCCACTTCCTGGGGCAGAACTTCGCCAAGGCCTTCGAGTGCACGTTCCAGAACCAGGACAACGAGCAGGAGTACGTCTGGGCCACGTCGTGGGGCGTGAGCACGCGGCTCATCGGCGCGCTCATCATGACGCACGGCGACGATCAGGGCGTCATCCTCCCGCCGAAGCTGGCCCCCATCCAGGTCGCCATCGTCCCGATCACGCGGACGAACGACGACAACGAGGCCGTCCTCGACGCCGCCGAGGAGATGCGCGACAGCCTCACCCGCGCCGGCTACCGCGTCGTCCTCGACGACCGCGACCAGTACCGGCCGGGCTGGAAGTTCGCGCAATACGAGGTCGAGGGCGTGCCCGTGCGGCTGGCCGTCGGCCCGCGCGACGTCAAGAACGGGACGGCCGAGATGGCCCGGCGCGACACGGGCGAGAAGAAGTCGGTCTCGGCGCGCGAGATCGTCCCGGCCATCCGCGAGGCGCTCCACGACATCCAGAAGGCGCTCTACGACCGGGCCTACGCCTTCCGCCGCGACCACACCCAGGTCGCGGACTCCTACGACGCGTTCAAGGCGCAGGTCGAGGAGGGCGGGTTCGTGCTGATGCACTGGGACGGGACGGCCGAGACCGAGGCGAAGGTCAAGGACGAGACGAAGGCGACGATCCGCTGCGTCCCGTTCCCCGGCCAGTTCCCCGGCATCGACACGGCGGCGGCCGGGACCGACCCCGTGAGCGGCCAGCCCTCGGAGCAGCTCGTGGTCTACGCCCGCGCCTACTAGCCCGTGGCGGTCGGCCCCCCGACGGCCCGCGAGCGGGCCCGCGACGCCGCCCCCTCCGCCTCGGCGCCGAGGCGGGCGGAGCTGGACAGCGCGGCCCACGGCTACCGCCTGGCCAACGCGGTCTCGTACGTCCTCAACCCGCTCGCGCTGCCGCCCATCGCGTTCACGCTCATCGACGCCCACTTCGGGGCGACGCTGCCGGAGCTGGCCTGGACGCTCGGCGTCTCGGCCGTCTTCTTCTGCTTCATCCCGCTGTTCTACGTCATCGGAATGGTGCGGACGGGCCGGGCCGACAGCCTGGAGGTCCGCACCCGCGAGCGCCGGCTGATGCCGCTCCTCGTGGGCATCGCGTCGTACGCGATCGGCGCGCTCCTCTTGTGGCGGACGGTCGAGGGGCCGGCGCTCCCGCTCATCGTGTCGTTCGCGGCGCTCTTCCCGATCAACACGGCCGTGCTGCTGCTGATCAACACGCGGTGGAAGATCTCGATCCACATGACGAGCCTCGCGGGCTTCGTGGGCGTTCTCCTGTTTACGGCGCTCACCGTCTGGCGCGAGCTCCCGGCCGACGTCGAGGCCGCGCTCACGCTGGCGACCGTCGGCCCGCTCGTGCTCTTGGTGCCGCTCTTGATGTGGGCGCGCGTCCGCGTCGGGGCGCACACGCCAGGGCAGGTGTTGGCGGGCGCCGCGTTCGGGCTGCTCGTCCCCCAGATCGAACTGTGGTGGATCGTGTACGAGTGGCTGGACCTGGTGGGGTAGGCTCGCTGCGCTCGCGGGGGGAGGGACGGGGCACGGGCAGAGGACGCCGCCTGCCACAATCTGTCATCCTGAACGAGCGGAGCGAGTCGAAGGATCTCTGGCGAGCACAGCCTGCGATCAACGCTCTCGCCACCAGCTTGAGACCGAGTCGCACCAGAGATCCTTGGCTGCGCCGTCGCTTCGCGGTCGACTCCGGCCTGCGCCCTCCGCCTCGACGCCGAGGTGGGCAGGGCTGGCGGTGGTGCCGGAACGTGAACACGCGGTGCCCCCGACGGCCCCGGGGAACGGAAGGGCGCGGCCGACGCGTTCGGGGGAAACACTGACCTGACGACATGGAAGCCACTGTAGGCTCCGGCACGCACGGCGTGCCCGGCGTCCCCGACGCCTTCGACCACCCCCGCGGCCTGTTCTGCAACCGGACCCTCAACCTCCGGAAGATCCAGGCCGTCGGGTACGACATGGACTACACGCTCGTCCACTACCACGTGGCCCTGTGGGAGGAGCGGGCGTACGCGTACATCAAGAACGGGCTCACGAAGCAGGGCTGGCCCGTCGACGACCTCGTGTTCGACCCCGACCTCGTGGTCCAGGGCCTCGTCGTCGACACCGAGCGGGGCAACGTGGTCAAGGCCAATCGGTTCGGCTACGTCAAGCGGGCCTTCCACGGGACGCGCCCGCTCCCCTACGACGAGCAGCGCGAGGTCTACCGCCGGACGCTCGTGGACCTCCACGACCGCCGCTGGCGGTTCATGAACACCCTGTTCTCGATCTCGGAGGCCGGCATCTACCTCCAGCTCGTCGACAAGCTCGACGCTGGCGAGCTCCCCGACGCCATCGGGTACGACGAGCTCCACCAGATCATCCGGCGGTCGCTCGACGCGGCCCACCTCGAGGGGCTCCTCAAGGCCGAGATCCTCGCCGACCCCGATCGGTTCGTCGAGCGCGACCCGGACATCCCGCTCACGCTCCTCGACCAGAAGGAGTCGGGCAAGAAGGTGATCCTCATCACCAACTCCGAGTGGGAGTACGCCGCGCCGATCCTCCGCTACGCCTTCGACCCGTACCTCCCGGGCGACATGACGTGGCGCGACCTGTTCGACCTCGCCATCGTCGGCGCGCGGAAGCCGGACTTTTTCGACCAGCAGTCGCCGGCCTTCGAGGTCGTCGGCGAGGACGACGAGGGGCGGGCCGTGCTCCGCAGCAACGCCGGGATGCTCGACGAGGGCCGCGTCTACGTCGGCGGCAACGCGGCGCTCGTCGAGGCCAGCCTGGGCCTCCGCGGCAGCGAGATCCTCTACGTCGGCGACCACGTCTTCGCCGACGTCAAGGCGTCGAAGAGCGTCCTCCGCTGGCGGACGGCCCTCGTGCTCCGTCCGCTCGAGGACGAGATCGAGGCGATGGACGCATGGCGCGAGGACCAGGAGCGGCTGACGGCCCTCATGCGCGAGAAGGAACGGCTCGAGGCCTACTTCTCGGCCCTCCGCCTGGAGCGCCAGCGGAACACGGAGGGGTACGGCCCCCAGTCCGGCCGCGACCCCGACTGGATCAGCGGGCGGATCACGGAGGTCCGCGAGCGGCTGCTCGTGCTCGACGCCGAGATCGCGCCCCTCGCGGCGGCCTCGGCCCGGCTCGTCAACCCGCGCTGGGGCCCGCTGATGTGGGCCGGCAACGACAAGAGCCACCTCGCCCGCCAGATCGAGGCCTCGGCCGACGTCTACACGGCCCGCGTCTCCAACTTCCTCCACTACACGCCGTTCGTCTACCTCCGGAGCCCGCGCGGGACGCTCCCGCACGACCACGCGACGCCCCAGGACCCCGGCCTCGAAGCGGCCTCCCGCGAGATGGGCCTCGACGACTTCTCGTGAGAGCGACGGCCCGTCGGGCTTGCCCTCCTCGCGAGGGGCGTATGAGGAATGGGGGCAGGCGAATCCGGCCCCAAGCGCTCGGGTAGACGGTCTCTCTGCCCTCCGTGCCCGTGCCCTCCTCTCCCCTCTCGAAGCCCCAGCGACGCGTCCTCGACGACGCGCTCCGGCTCGTCCGCAACCAGCGGAAGCAGGCCGACGCCGAGGGCGCGCCGTTCGCGCCCGAGCAGGCCTGGACCACGCCGTTCGGGCTGGGCTACTTCGTCGGCGTGGTCGACGGGCTGTGCCAGGCGCACGGCGTCCCGTTTGACGGGATGGCGCTGGCGATCCTCGGGCTCGTCCTCGACGACACGTTCCAGCGGCCGCAGAGCGACCGGCTCCGCCAGCGGGCCATCGACCTGATGCAGGCCGGCGACGCCGACTTCGAGCGCGGCCGGCCGTGGGGCGGCAACGAGGCGCTGGGGGTGCAGCGCGGGCTCACGAAACCCGTCGGGCTCGTCCACCTCGCGCGGGGCGACGAGGGGCGGATGGGCGGGCCGGTCGGCGGCCCCGCGCAGGCCTAGCCCCGCCCGCCTCGGCGCCGAGGTAGGCAGGGCCGGCTCCCTGGCCTACCTTGTCTCCATGCCTGATCAGACCCCTCGCCGGGTATTCCTGGTCGATGACCACCGCTGGCTTCTCGACACCCTCGCCCACGCCCTCTCGCTCGAGGACGGGATCGAGGTGTGCGGGACGGCGGCATCCGGAGAGGAAGCGATCGAGGCGCTACCCGATGCCGTCGACGTGCTCCTCGTCGACATGCGGCTCCCGGGGATGAGCGGGCCCGACGTCGTGCGCGCGCTGGCCGACCGGCGCCCCGACGTCGCCTGCGTGGTCGTCTCGGCCAAGCCGGCCGTCGAGGCGAGCGCGGAGGCCCTCGACGCCGGCGCCGCCGCCTACGTCGAGAAAGGCGACTTCAGAGCGCTCGTCCACGTCATCCGTACCTGCTGCGCCCCCGTATGAGCGACGTCCGCGCCCGGTTCAACGTGACGGAGAGTGGGCGCGGCCGGCGCCCGGTGGTGTTCGCGCACGGCTTCGGGTGCGACCAGACGATGTGGCGGGAGGTGGCCCCCGCCTTCGAGGCCGGCCACCGCGTCGTCCTGTTCGACTTCATCGGGGCCGGCGACTCCGACACGTCGGCCTACGACGCCGAGCGGTACGCGTCGCTCCAGGGCTACGCCGACGACGTGCTCGACCTCTGCCGCGGGCTCGACCTCGACGACGCCGTGTTCGTGGGACACTCGGTGAGCGCCATGATCGGCGTCCTCGCTTCGCTCCAGGACCCGGACCAGTTCCGTTCCCTCGTCCTCATCGGCCCGTCGCCCTGCTACATCAACGACCCGCCCTACGAGGGCGGGTTTGAGCGGGCCGATATCGAGGGTCTCCTTTCCATGATGGAGAAGAACTACGGGGGGTGGGCCCAGGCCATGGCCCCGGTGATCATGAAGAACCCCGATCGGCCCGCCCTCGCCGCGGAGCTCGAGGAACGGTTCTGTGCGACGGACCCGGACATCGCGCGCGACTTCGCGGCCGTTACGTTCCTCTCGGACAACCGGGACGACCTCGACCGCGTCACGGTCCCGTCGCTCATCCTCCAGTGCAGCAACGACGCCATCGCACCGGACAGCGTCGGGCAGTACCTCCGGGACCACCTCCCCCACAGCACGTTCCGCAAGCTCCGCGCGAGCGGCCACTGCCCGCACCTGAGCCACCCCGAGGAGACGACGGCGGCCATCCAGGACTACCTCGCGACGGGCCCTGGCACCTCGTGGAGGGCCTGATCGACACGATCCCGTGCGGGCTCCTGACGGCCGACGACGGCGGCCGCATCCTCGACGTCAACCGGACGCTGGCCGACGCCCTGGGATACGCGCCGGACGCCCTCCGCGACCGGACGGTCCGCTCCGTGCTCGCAGGCGGGGCGCGGATCTACTACCAGACCCACGTCTTCCCCCTGCTCCGCCTGCGCGGCGAGGTCCACGAGGTCTACCTCTCGATGCGGACGGCCGACGGGGCCGACCTCCCGGTCCTGTTCAACGCCGTGCGGCGGGAGCGCGCCGAGGGGCCGGTCTCGGAGATCGTGGTGGTCCCGATCGAGCGGCGGAGCCGGTTTGAGGACGAGATCCTGGAGGCCCGGCGAGCGGCCGAGACGGCCAGCCAGTCACGTGCTCGCTACCTCTCGATGCTGTCGCACGACGTCCGGTCGCCGCTCTCGGCCATGACCTTCTCGGCCGACCTCCTGGCGCGCGGCGCCTTCGGGCCGGTGACCGAGGCCCAGACGGGCGAGCTCGAGCGGATCGCGACGGCCGGCCGCTACGTGCTCCGGCTGGTGTCGGACGTGCTCGAGTTCTCCCGCCTCGAGAGTGGCCGCGTCGACGTCCGCCCCGCTCCCGTCGACGTGGCCGAGGTCGCCGACGCGGCCCTGGCGCTCGTCGCTGGCCAAGCCGACGCGGCCGGGGTCCACCTGGAGCGCTCGCCCGCCCTGCCCCTCACGTCCTGGGCCGACCGCGACCGGCTGCTGCAGGTCCTCGTCAACCTCGTCGGCAACGCCGTCAAGTTCACGGGGGCCGGCGGGCGCGTGTCGGTGACGTGGAGCGAGGCCCTGGAGCGCGTCGCGGTCCACGTCCGAGACACGGGGCCGGGGATCGCGCCCGACCGGCTGACGGCCGTGTTCGCCCCGTTCGTCCAGGACGCGGAGGCGTCGGGTGACGGGAGCGTAGGGCTCGGCCTCTCGATCAGCCGTGAGCTGACGCGCGCCATGGGCGGCGACCTCACCGTCGAGAGCACGCCCGGCGAGGGCGCCACGTTCACCGTGACGCTCCCCCACCCGCCCGCGCAGGCCTAGCCCCGCCCGCCTCAGCCCTTCGGCTTCGCTCAGGAGAGTCGCCGAGGCGGGGCGAGTCGCCCCGCTAGAGGCGGCGGAACTGGATCGTCAGCGTGCCGCGGTTGTTGCGCTGGTCGCGGTAGACGTCCGGGTCGAACGCCTCCAGGTTCACGCCCGTCTGCGTGAACGAGTTGGAGAGCACGTTGGCCTCGTCGTCGTAGGTGAGGACGAACTGGGGCGGGAGGAAGATGTCGGCGAGGTCGTCGATGTCCTCCTGCGTCACGGCCTCGAACGAGGCCCGGCCGCGCGTGGCGCCGACCTCCAACTCGATCCGGCTCGACGGCCGGCCGCTCTCGTAACGGACCACCATCTGGGCCTCGCCGTCGCCGCCGAAGATCTCGATCGTCGTGCCGGAGCTAAGGCTAGCGCCGAGGTCGGCCGTGGGGAGGCTCTGCGTGGTCGGGTCGAAGGTCAGTTCTTCGAGCGTGTAGATCCCGTCGACGAGGTCGAGGTCACGGCCGGGGTTGTTCGAGTCGCAGCCGGTGAAGACGGCGACCGCGAGGACGATGGCGAAGAGGGCGCAGCGCGGGCAAGTCGGCATGGCGGGGGCGTCCGGGGAGAAGGGAGCGACATCTACGCATGGGCCGCCCGTTTCGTGCCCGGGGTCACGCACTCCGTCTCACTCTCGGCCCGCCGCCCGGGGCGGGAGGGCCACCTCGGCCAGCGCCAGGGCTCCGACGAGCCCGTAGCCGCCCTCGACGTTCGACGGCAGGTTGATCGGCTCGGCGAACGGATTGTCGCCGCCGCCGCTGAAGGACACGATCTGGTAGATGTCGTAGACGTCGCCGGAGAGCGCCGCCAGTTGGACGACCAGCGCGCCGTCGGTGTCCTCCTGCGCGTAGTTGCTGCTCGGCGTGATCACGAACGACTTCGACCGCCCGTCGAACGTCTCGTCGGGGAACGTGGCGATCGAGATGCCGCTGTTGGCCACTTCTCGCGCGGCGGCCAGCACCACCGGGTCGCTCGTGTCGAACGACGTGAGCGCACGCGAGTCTCGGCGAATCACGTACGTCGAGTCGGTGCAGACGCCGTTCACGCACGTCGTGCTCCGCGTGGACACGGTCGACCGGAGAAGCGAGAGCCCGTAGAGGTCCCCTGGACCGCCCGGGTCTCCGATCGTGACGCGGAGGCGGCGGTCGGCATTCGGCGCCGTCGGCTCCTCGACGACCGCGAGCGTCGGGCGGCGCGGGACGGTGACGGTGCCCTCGGCGGGCGGCAGGCCCTCGGCCTCGGCCCGGATCGTGTACGTCGCGCCGGCCTCGATGGGGACCGTCCCGGCGTACGGCCCGCACGGGAAGGTCGGGGCGAACCCGGTCTCCGGATCGGGCGGGAGGCCGTACGCCTCGCACGAGTCCGGCCGGAGCGCGAGCCGCTCGACGAACTGCCCGTCGCGGAACAGCGTGACGACGGCGTCGCCCGAGGCCTGCTGGCTGCTCCCGTACTGGTAGTTCCGGAGGTCCCGGCCCTCGTACGGGTCCCAGCTCTCGCCGACGCGGACGAGCGCGACCGAGTCGGCCACGAGGACCGAGCGGACGACGAGGCCCGCCTCGTACGGCGGCGTCTCGATGTCGAGCGCCGGCGTGAAGTCGCACCCGGCGACGGCGAACAGGGCGAACAAGAGCGCGACTCCGCCGGCCTCGGCACCGAGGCGGGGAGAGCCGGCACAGGACGTGGCGCGCATCATCAGAACGAGAACTGGTACGAGAGCGACGGGAGGACGGGGAACAGCGCGACGCCGACCAGCTTCTGCCGCCGCTGGCCGGTCTGGTAGTCGTACTCGGTGTCGAACGTGGTGAGGAACGGGTTCTTCTGGTTCGTCGCGTTGTAGACGCTGAGCGAGAGCGCGTGCGGTCGCGGGCCGCGCCGGAAGTACCACGTCGCGGCGAGGTCGAGGCGGACGTAGGCCGGCAGCCGGTGCCCGTTGCGCGGGCCGTAGACCGTCGTCTCCGTCGTCGACTGCCCGTTGACCCAGGCGTCGACGGAGCTGAAGCCGAACCGCGTGCCCTCGTAGGCCGCGACCGGGAGCGTGACGGCGTCGCCGGTGCCGTAGACGAAGGCGGCCGAGACGTCGAAAAAGCGCGAGAGCTGGTAGAGCGCGACAGCCGAGACGTCGTGCCGGCGGTCGTAGCGGAAGGGGAACCGCTCGCCGTCGTTGAGCGCGTCGAACTGGCGGTCGGTCTTGGCGAGCGTGTAGCCGAGCCACGTCGTGAGCCGCTCGGTCCGGTGCTGGACGAACAGCTCGAGGCCGCGGCTCGTCCCGTCGCCCGTGACCACGAGCTCCTGCCAGTCGTCGAACGGGGTCGTGAAGGCGGCGCCCTCGCGGTAGGCCACGAGCCCGCGCATGTCGCGCCAGTAGCCCTCCAGCGTCCACGTCGTCCGGCCCGACGGCGACGAGCCCGCGAGCCCGACGGCCACCTGCGAGCCGCGCTGCGGGCCGATCGAGTCGGCCGGGACCCAGAGATCGGCGGGCAGGCCGAGGCCGGCGCCCGTCGTCAGGAGGTGGAGCGGCTGCTGCGTGATGGCCGCGCTCGCCTTGACGGCCAGCCGGGGGAGGAGCTGGTAGGCGGCCGAGGCGCGCGGCTCGAGCGACGGGTACGTGTAGCCGCCCGTCGTGTAGATCGCGCCGTGGAGCCCGAGCCCGAGCTGGAGCTTGTCATTGACGCGCCACTCGTCCTCGGCATAGGCCACGACGTCGGCCCCGAGCGTCCGGCTCGACCCGAGGAGCGTGTCGATGGCGATCCCCTCGCGGGCGATCTCGCCTGACAGCGAGAGCGCGCCCGGCGTGAACCGGTGGACCGTCGCGCCGCCGCCGAAGCGGACGGTGTGGCCGCTTCCGAGTGCGAGGTCGACGTCGCCCCGGACCCCGAGGTCGCGGATGCCGGACTCGTAGCGGACACGCGAGAGGATCTCGTCGTCGGTCCCCACGCCCACCTCAACGTTCGCGCCGACCTCGAAGCGGTAGTCGCTGGCCGTCAGCGTGAGCGCGGCGAAGGCCCGCGGCGAGAGGACGCGCGTGTAGCGGAGCGCGCCCGTGAGGTTGCCCCAGTCGAGCCCGCCGCCGTAGACGTCCTCCTCCGTCTCGCAGTCGTCCTCCGGCGCGCACGACCGGACCGTGTCGACGGCCTCGAACCCGAACACGTCGGCGCCGCCGTAGAGGCTGAGGTACACCCGGTCGCGCTCCGTCGGCTGCCAGTTCAGCTTCGCGTTGAGGTCGTAGAAGTACGCCCGCGGGTCGATCTGCTCATCGCTCCCCTCCTGCGCCGCGTCGATGAACGGCTTGGCCACGACGTCGATGTAAGTCCGCCGGCCCGAGATCAGGAACGACGACTCGTCCGTGATCGGCCCCTCTAACAGGAGCCGCGACGACAGGAGCCCCACCTGCCCCTGCCCGCCGACCTCTTCGTTGTTGCCATCCCGCAAGCGGACGTCGAGGACCGAGCCGAGCCGGCCGCCGAACCGCGCGGGGTACGCCCCCTTGGTCAGCTCCACCCGGCTCACGGCGTCGCCGTTGAACGTCGAGAGGAAGCCGAACAGGTGCGACGAGTTGTAGACCGGGACGCCGTCGAGGAGCACGAGCGTCTGGTCGGGCGAGCCGCCGCGGACGTAGATGCCGGCCGTCCCCTCGGCCCCGCCGCGGACGCCCGGGAGAAGCTGGACGGCCTTGAGCACGTCGGCCTCGCCGAGGAGCGCCGGGAGCCCCTGGACATCCCGACCGGTGAGGGCGACCTCGCCCATCTGCGCCGAGTCCTCCGGCCGCTCGCCGACGCCGTCCTCGTCGGCCTCAACCACGACCTCCCCCAGCGACTCGGGCCGGAGCGCCACGTCGAGCCGGACGTCGTCGCGCGCGTCGACCACACGCTCCTCGGCGACGTAGCCGACGTACGAGACGCGGAGGCGGACGGAGTCAGCCGGGACCGGGAGGCTGTAGAAGCCGTAGGCGTTCGCGGCCGTGCCGCGGCCGAGGTCGGGCGCGTAGACCGTCGCCCCGATCAAGACCTCGCCCGTCTCGGCGTCGGTGACCACGCCGCTCACGACGCCGCGCACAGGCTCCGCAACCGGGTCGGCGGACGGCTCGGCCGAGGCGGGTGGCGCGACGAGGGCGCAGAGGAAGAGGACGAGCGATCGGAGGGCCATCGGCGCAGCGGTCGGGAGCGGCCCGGCTCACCACGAGCCGGCGCGAAAACCTAGCCGACGACCGCGCGAACATGTGTGCACTTCCTGTGCCCTACCGAATCTGCTTCGTCGCCTCATCCGCCCCGACCCGGGAACCGGACCTCCGTCGTGGCGACAGCCCCGACGCGCCCGTAGCCGCCCTCGACGTTGAGCGGGAGGTCGGCCGGCTCGGCGAACGGGTTTTCGTCGAGCTCGAAGTTGGTGATCTGGTAGGCGTCGTAGAGCTCGGCCGTCATGGCCGTCACCTGGACCACGACCGCGCCCGTGTCGAACTCGTGGCTCCCGGTCGGCGTCGCCTCGATGACGAACTCGCGCGTCCGCCCGTCGAAGGCGTCGTCGGGGAACGTGACGAAGTGGATGGAGCTGCCGGCCTCGCGGGCGCCGGTCACGAGGATCGGGTCCGTGGTCGAGAAGTCGCTCCGGTACTCGCGCGGTTGGTCGAGCCGGATGAGCGTGTCGGCCCGCCCGCCGACGCGGCATTCGGACGCCGTGTACCGATCGTACTCGCGCGTGATGGTCAGGCCGTAACGGTCCCCGAGGCCGGGCGGATCGGTGAGGCGGACGGCGATCCGATGCCGCCCGTTGGCCAGCGTCGTCACGGCGGCCTCGACGGCAGGCGCCTCGGGGACCGTGACCCGTGCCGTCGCGAGGGGGAGGTCCGGCAGCTCTGTCCGAAGCTCGACCTGGTCGCCGGGCTCGACGCGGACCGAGCTTCGGTAGACGCCGCACTCGAACCCCCCGCTCCGCGTCAGCTGGACCTCCCCCGTCTGGGTGTTGCAGCCGCCCGTCGTCGTCCGGTAGCACGTCCGCGGGATCGCCCGGAGTTCCTCGACCTCGACGCCGTCGCGGACGAGGACGACGCGGCCGTCGACGCGCGACGGTCGCTCGACGAGGCCGACGCCGGCCGAGTCCACGGCGTACGGGTCGCGGCTCACGCTCAGGCGGACCTGCGCCGGCTGACCGGCCGCCAGCACCGACCGCGCCACGACGCCGGCCTCGTACGGCGGCGTGTCGATGTCGAGCGACGACGACAGGTCGCACCCGGCGACAGCGAGCAGGACGAGGAGCAGGAGCGCGCAGCCGACTCCGCCTGCCTCGGTCCCGAGGCGGGTCAGGCTGGGCGGCTGCGGGAGAGGGGCGCGCATCGTCAGAACGCGAAGCGGTAGGAGAGCGACGGGAGGACGGGGAACAGCGAGATCCCCACGAGCTGCTGGCGGGCCTCGCCGGTCTCGGCGTCGGTCCGCTCGTCGAGGAGCGTGACGAACGGGTTCTTCCGGTTGAGCGCGTTGTAGACGTCGAGCGAGACGCTGTGGGGGCGGCTCCCGCGGTGGAGGTAGAACGTGAGGCCGAGGTCGAGGCGGGCGTAGGCCGGGAGCCGATGCCCGTTGCGCGGGCCGTAGGCCACCTCCGAGGCCGCCTGCGGGACCGACTGGGTCCAGTACGGGATCGAACCCGAGCTGAGGAACGTGGCGTCGTAGCTCGCCGCCGGCAGCGTCACGGCGTCGCCGGTCCCGTAGACCGCCGAGACCGACGCGTCGAACCGGCGCGAGAGGCGGGCGAGGACGACGGCTGAGACGTCATGCCGGCGGTCGTAGCGGTAGGGGAACCACGCGCCGTCGGCGATGGCGTCGAAGCGGCGGTCGGTCCGGGCGAGCGTGTAGGCGAACCACGCCGTCACGCGGTCCGTCCGGTGCTCAACGAACGCCTCCAGACCGCGGCTTCGGCCCTCGCCGGTCACCACGAGTTCCTGCCAGTCGTCGGTGGGCGTCGAGAAGGCCGCGCCGTCACGGTAGGCCACGAGGCCGTCCATCGCCCGGACGTAGCCCTCGACCGACCACGCCGTTCGTCCACTCGGCGACGAGCCCGCCAGTCCCGCGGCGACCTGCCACCCACGCTCGGGGCCGACGGAGTCGGCCGGGACCCAGAGGTCCGCGGGCAGGCCGATGCCGGCGCCGGTCGTGAGAAGGTGGACGGGCTGCTGCGTCACGGCCGCGCTCGCCTTGAGCGCCAGCCTCGGCCACAGCTTCACCGAGGCGGACAGCCTGGGCTCGACGGACGGGTAGACGTTCTGACCGGCGACGTACGTCGCGAGGTGGAGCCCGAGCCCGAGCGTGAGCGGGCCTGCGCGCCACGTGTCGTCGACGTAGAGCACGGCTTCGAGGCCGTCGGTGGGCCCGCCGCCGAGTGTGGTGTCGGCGGGGACGCCCTCGGCGGCGTCCTCGCCCAAGACCGAGAGGGCGCCGGGCGTGAACCGGTGGTGCGTGACGGCCGCGCCGAGGCGGAGCGCGTGACCATGACCGGCGGCGAGGTCGAGGTCGAGCCGCGCGCCGAGATCGCGGATCCCGCTCCGGTAGCGCGCCGCCGCCGTCACCGGGCTCGGCCCGTTCCGCCCCTCGTCGGACGTGACCTCGACGTCGAAGCCGTAGTCGCTGGCCGTCAGCGTGAGCGCGCCGAAGAGGCGGGGCGAGAGGACGCGCGTGTAGCGGAGTGAGCCCACGAGCGAGCCCCAGTCGAGCCCGCCGCCCGTCGCGTTCTCGACGCCCGTCGCCGCGCAGTCGCCGGCCGCGCAGTCGATCTCCGGGTCGATGGCGGAAAACGAGAACGTGTCGCCGCCGCGGTAGACGCTGAGATAGAGCCGGTCGCGGTCCGAGGGCCGCCAGTTCAGCTTGGCGTTGACGTCGTAGAACGAGAGGCTCGGGTCGATCTGCGCCTCGTCACGCGCCGCCGCCCGCTCGTTCGCCCGGTCGATGAACGGCCCGGCCAGCAGGTCGATGTGCGTCCGCCGCCCCGACACGAGGAGCGACGCCCGGCCGGGGACGATGGGGCCCTCCGCGAGGAGCTTCGTCGAGAGCAGCCCGACCTGCCCCTGCACGCGGTGCCGTTCCAGGTCGCCATCCCGAAGCCGCACGTCGAGGACCGACGCCAGCCGCCCGCCGAACCGTGCGGGGTAAGCGCCCTTGGTCAGCTCGACGCGGCTCACGGCGTCGGCGTTGAACGTCGAGAGGAAGCCGAACAAGTGCGATGCGTTGTAGAGCGGCGTGCCGTCGAGGAGCACGAGCGTCTGGTCGGGCGAGCCGCCGCGGACGTGGAGCCCGGCCGTCCCCTCCTGCCCCGCGCGGACACCCGGGAGGAGTTGGACGGCCTTGAGCACGTCGGCCTCGCCGAAGAGCGCCGGAAGCGCCTGGATATCGGTGCCCGACAGCGCGGCCTCGCCCATCTGAGGCGTCGACTCCGGCCGACGCGACCCGGCCGCGTCCGCCTCGACGACGACCTCACCGAGGTCGACCGGGTGGAGGGCCACGTCGAGCCGCCCGCCGACCGCCGAGTCCGCCCGGACCTCCCGCGCCTGGTAGCCGACGTACGAGACGACGAGGCCGACCGTGTCGGCGGGGAGCGGCAGGCTGTAGTGGCCGTACGCGTTCGTAACGGCGCCGCGGTCGAGGGCCGGGGCGTAGACGGCCGCGCCGATCAGCACGCCGCCCGTCTCGGCGTCCGTGACGGTCCCGCTCACGACCGACTGTGCGGACGCGCCCACCGCGAAGGCGAGGACAGCGAGACCAGCGACGAGACGCACCATGGACGAGGAACGGGACACCAGCTCCACCGGCACGGCGGAGGGTCGGCGCCGAGGCCAGGCGACGCCGGGGCTCCAACATACGCCTTCACGGACCCTCTACAATGACGAGACCGTTGCCCTCATCATCCGCACACCACCGCCGCCGAGACCTCGTTCGAGGGCTATGTCCGCACCGACCGCCACCGCCCCCGCCGACCTCGGCGCGCTCGTCGACCTCCTCCGCGGCCGCCGGCTGGCGGTCCTCGCCGGCGCCGGCATCTCCACCGAGTCCGGCATCCCCGACTACCGCGGGCCGGAGACGAGGCACGTCGAGCGCCGGCCGGTCCAGTACGACGACTTCGTCCGCGACGCGACGGCCCGCCAGCGGTACTGGGCGCGCGCCAGCCGCGGCTGGGCCCGGATGACGGGCGCCCGACCGAACGAGGGCCACCGCGCGCTCGCGCGGCTCGAACGGGCCGGCCTCGTCGAGGGCGTCGTCACGCAGAACGTCGACGGGCTCCACCAGGCGGCCGGCTCGGGGCGCGTGATCGAGCTCCACGGCGCCCTCGACCGCGTCGTCTGCCTCGGCTGCGACGTGCGGCTCTCCCGAGCGGAGGTCCAGCGTCTCATCGAGTCAACGAACCCCGGGTGGCTCCGCCTCGGCGCCGAGGCGGGCCGAATGGCGCCCGACGGCGACGTCGAGTTGGAGGCCGGGATCGCCCGGTTCGTGACGCCGGTCTGTCCGTCGTGCGGAGGTCCGCTCAAGCCCGACGTCGTGTTCTTCGGCGAGAGCGTCCCGAAGCCGCGCGTGGCCGAGGCCGCTGGGATCGTCTCGCGGGCCGACGCGCTCCTCGTGGTCGGCTCCAGCCTCGCCGTCTACAGCGGCTACCGGTTCGTGCGGCAGGCCGAAAAAGAGGGGACGCCGGTCGCCATCGTCACGCTCGGCGAGACGCGGGGCCACCCGCACGCGGCCGTCGCCCTCGACGCCCGCCTCGGCGACGCGCTGCCCGCCCTCGCGGACGCACTCGGCGCCTGAGGCCGCCGGCCTACTCGCCGACGTACTTCCACTTCTCGTATGCCTGCCCCGGCGTCCCGTACAACGGGACCACGTAGTACCGGGTCGGGCCGACATCGCGTGTAAGTGTGACGAACGGGCCGAACGCGCTGTAGATGCCCGTATTGAGCGTCTCACCGTCCCACACGCGCGGGGCCTCTCGGCCAAACGGAGGAGGACCGAAGGTGCCCCGCCCCTGTATGTCTGGCGCATCCGTCGTTATGATCGAATCCCGAACGGTCCATGTGTAGAAGCGCTCGGCGCCCGTCGAGTCCTCGTCGGCGACCCACTCGAGGTCGGAGTAGCTCCCGTCCCTTGGGCGCTCATGTTCGACCAACTCCGCGCGTCGTTCCCGGACTCGAAGTCGCTGCGTGTGGGCCGAGCACGGTTCCACCTCGACAACTTCGACCTCCACGCGGCCCGTGGAACGCGTAGCGAGACTGCTTCTCGGCTTCCGGTAGGTCGTCAGGTCATACGTCCACGTCGTCCCGAGGGCAGCGGAGAACGCCGCGCCCTCGGACGTGTCTGCCGGGCACACGTCCACGGTGGGAGGCGGCTCGGTCTCCACGGAGTCGCACCCGGACCACGCGAGAACGACGACGAGAGTGAGAGTGGCTCGAAGTCGTGCCATGGGTGCGATCAAGCGGATCGAGGTGGTGGGAGTCCGTGTGCGCCGGCCTAAAAGTCCACCCGGAAGCGGACGTTGAGGGTGCGCGGCGTGAGGCGTGTGGGGACGGCCGTGTAGATCCGGCGGTCGCCCGAGAACTGCTCGACCCACGAGTACGCCACGGCGTTCGTCTGGTCGAACACGTTGAGCACCTCGATCGTCGCGAGGAGCTCGAGCGGGCTGCCGGCGAGGTTCGCGAGTTGGAGCCGCTTCGTCGCGCCGAGGTCGAACCGGAAGTAGCTCGGCAGGCGGATGACGTTGCGCTGGCCCTCGTCGAAGACCGAGATCGCGTCGATGGACCGGTCCTGGTCACGGGCCGGCGGCGTCGTGGGGATGCCCGAGCCGTAGAGCGTCCGGATGTGGAGCGTCCACGTGTCGTCGCCGGGGACGTAGTCTTGGACGAAGAGGGACAGGTTGTGGCGGCGGTCGGTCGGGCGCGGGATCCAGTCGCCGCCGCCGCGGGCCTCGAAGCGAGCGAGCGTCTGCTCGTCGGTGGCCTCGGGCGTGTAGAACCGCTCCTTCGTGAAGAGGAGGCCGTACGTGATCCAGCTCTCACGGCCCGGCACGAGCTCGCCGCGGAGCTGGAAATCGGCGCCGGCCGCGTAGCCCTCGGAGTCGTTCTCAGCCGAGTAGACGACGCGGACGTTGTTGACGTCGTACGAGATGAGGTCGTCGTACTTCTTGACGTAGGCCTCGGCCCGGAGCGCGAGGCGGCGGCTCGTAAAGAAGTGGTCGAGCCCGACGACGGCCTGCGTCGCGCGCGGGCTCGCGATGTCGCCGTCGAGCGTGTTGAACGCCGACGTGCCGGGATCGGGGTCGCCGCGGAGCTCGCGGTAGGTCGGCGCCTGGTGGTAGATGCCGGCCGCGGCCGTGAGCGACGTCTGCGGCGAGAGCCGGTAGACGGCCGAGAGGCGCGGCGAGAGCGTGAGCTCCTCGTTGTAGGCGAAGTAGTCGGCGCGGACGCCGGGAGTGAGCGTCAGCCGCCCGATCCGGACGGCGTCCTCGACCCAGCCCGAGACCTGCCACGAGGCGAACGTCGTGTCGGCCGCGACCGAGTCCGCCGTGACCGTCCGCTGCACGCCGCCGTCCGTCTGGCCGGTGAACGTCGTCTTCTCGTTGATGAGGTCGTCGAAGCGGAGCGCGCGGGCTTGCCAGCCCGCCTCGGCGCCGTGGGCCCCGAGGCGGCCGAAGTAGCGGCCCTGCGCGGTCCAGATCGTTTGCTGGATCGAGTTGTTGGCGAGGTCCTGCTGGAGCGTCTGCCCTTCGAGGAGCCGGTCGAGGTCGGCCTGCGAGCCCTCGGGCCGCTGCTGGCGGCGGTAGAGCGACGTCCGCGAGGTCACGTCGTACGTCTCGAACTCGTCGGTGGTGAAGACGGAGACCCGGTGCTCGGCGCGGGCGCTCTCGCCGAGTTGGCTCGTCAGGAGGAGCCCGCCGAAGCCGATGTCGTAGCCGTCCTCCTCGATCCCCTCGAAGTCGCTGGCGACGGTCTGGACGAGGTTCGGGTAGATGCCGAACGTCGTCTCCTGCTGGCGCGGCGCGAGGCGGAACCGGTGGCGCGCGTAGAGCCCGAGCGCGCGGAGCGAGTGGGCCGACGAGAGCCGCCAGTCGAGGACGCCCTGTGCGTCGCTGAAGTTGGGGTCGTAGGCACCCTCAAGCTCCTGGCCGGCGAAGAACCGCTGCGGGCGGGCGCTCCGGAGGGCGAACGCGACGCCCGCCCGGTCGCCGAGCGCACCGGCTGCCTGGAGCCCAGCGTCGAGCGTCGAAGCGTAGGCCGTCCCGCTCGGGCGGCCCTCCGGCGCGGCGTACGTCGCGTCGAGGACCGACGCCAGCTTGCCGCCGTAGCGGACCGGGAAGCCGCCGGCGAAGAGGGTCATCCGGCTCGTGAGGTCGCCGTTGATCAGCCCGAGCCCCTCCTGCTCGCCCTGGCTGATCCGGAGCGGCCTGTAGATCTCGAAGCCGTCGATAAAGAACTGGTTCTCGTCGTAGCTCCCGCCGCGGACCGAGTACGAGTTCGACAGCTCGTTCGACGACGTCACGCCGAGCTCCGTCTTGACGCCGCGCATGGCGTCGGCCATCGGCATCGGCATGTCGCGGACCACGCGGGGGTCGATCCGGCTGACCCCGACCGCCTCGGGCTCGGCCTCGCCCTCGACGGCCACGTCGCCGAGCTCGCCCACGGCCTCCTCCAGCACGGCGTCGAGGCGGGTGGTGGCGCCGCGGGACACGACGACGGTGTCGCGGAACGGCCGGTACCCCACGAACGACACGCGGACCGGCCACGTCCCCTCGGGGATGCGGAACGAATAGCTCCCGTCCGTGGCCGTGTTCGTCCCGAACGAGTTCCCCTCGATGAGGACGGTCGCGCCGGGGATGCCGTCGCCGGTGGCGGCGTCGGTCACGCGGCCGGCCAACTCGCCCCAGACCTGGGCGTCGACGGGGGCCGCGAGGGCGAAGACGAGGGCGGCCGCGACGGGCCAGAGGAGTGCGCGCATCAAACCGTGGGACTCGGTCGGGGAAGACGAAGGTCGAGTGCCGAAAACGGAATAGGCGCGCGCGGGTGGAGGGCGGCCAAGATATCGTGGGGCCGCGCCGAGATCAGCCCAGAGCGCGTGCCCTTCCGGTTAGTTTCGAGGCGTGGCCCGCTCGTTCCCCCTCCGCCTCGCCCGCGCCGTCGCCGGCAGCGTCCGCGACGCCGTCGCCCGGCGGACGGCACCGCCCGTCGTGCTGGCGGTCCGCGAGGAGCGACTGACGCGACTGGCCCCGAGCGTGCTCGCCGACCTCCACGAGCGCGTGGTCACGGCCGAGCGGGAGCGCGTGCCGGGCGTCCTCGTCGTGGTCGACGACCCGGGCGGCGGCGTGGCCGTCGTCGTGGCCGACGCGCGGTCATCGGCCCGGGAGGTGCAGGTGTTCGGGATCGAGGACCGCGAGTCCGCGACCGTGGCGCTCACGCGGCACGGCTTCCGGCCGGAGAGCACGCGCGTCACGCTCCGCGACGGTGCGCCCGAGGCCGACGGGGAGCCCGTCGCCGTCGCCCACGTCACGGCAGCGAACGTCGAGGCACTCGGGGCGCTCGTGGCCCCACTGGCCGGCCGTCTCGCCGTAGGCGGCGTCCTCGTGACGGAGGCCGCCGATCCGGCCCGCCTCGCGGCCGTCGAGGCCGCCTTCGTCGGCACCGACGTCCGGTACGTCCGGCAGGCGCAGCTCCACGTCGTCCGCGAAGGCTGACCCGGCCCGCCTCGGTGCCGAAGCCGGAGGGGGTGACCCGACCGTCCAGACCGGCGGCTACTTTCCTGCGCTCCTTCTGAACATGATGTCCCGGTTCCTCCTCGCCTCCCTTTTCGTGCTCGCCGCCTCCCCGTCCTCGGCGCAGACCGGTCAGCGCTCGACCGTCGTGTTCGCGGACGCGATCGGCCCGACCGGCGCCTACGCGCTCGGAGTCGAGCGGGCCGTGTGGACCTCGGCGGCGTCGGAGCGCCAACTCCGGCTCCGCCTCGGCGCGTCGTACTGGACGGAGACGTTCCTCCTCGACGGCCCGACCGACCGCGTGATCACGGTCCCGGCCGGGGCCTCGGCGCTGTTCGCGCTGGGCCGGCCGTTGGGCGTGCCGGCGGCGTTCGAGTTCGGGGTCGGCGCGGTGTTCGTGCGCCGGAGCGGGTCGCGGTACGGGTCCGTCGGCGAACGCTTCACGCTTCCCGCCTACGCCGAGGCCGCCCTCCGCGCCGGGCTCGGAGATCGCGTTGGCCTTCGCGTCGGGGCCTCCGTCGGAGGTGAGGCGTCCGAGCTCGCCGGGGGCGGCGTGCGCCCGGTGGTCGGCGTCGGGGTCGGCCTCTAGCCGGTCCCGCCTCGACGCCGAGGCGGGGCTACTCGCCGGCCGAGGTCAGGATCACGAAGTCGTTCGCGCCGACCTCGGCGTCCTCGGGTCCGGTCTCGCGGCGCATCGTCACGACGAGCGTCCGCGCCTCCGGTGCGAGGCGGGCGAGGTGCTCCGGGATGCCGAGCCGGTCGTCGCTGTGGAAGCTCCCGTTGACGTGGACCACGAGCGCGCCGGGGCGGGCGTCCAGCGTCTCCGCAATCCGCCACGCCATCGTGGCGTCGCGGAGGTTCTGCGCGGCGAGCATTCCCTCGACCGTCGGGCCGGCGCCGTGCGACATCCCGCCCATCAGGTCGGTGAACTTGGCCGCCAGCGCCTCCGACGGCGGCGCCACCTCCAGAGGCAGCCACGCCTGCGCGGTCGCCACGCTGTCGAGGACGGCCAGCCCGCCGCGCCGCGAGACGAGGCTGACGTAGCGGCCCGGCGCGTTCGACGCGACGACCGGGACGCCCTCGGCCTTCGCGAACTCCACGAGCGGCCGGTAGTCGGTGTCGTAGTTGCCCCACGGCCGGCTCGCGGCGAGCCAGTCGCGCTCGCGGATGAGCCCGGCGAGGTACTCGTCGAGGACCGGCTGGACGTCGGTCTCGACCATCTCGAGCGCCAGCACGAGCGGCCGGTCGGCCGCCTGCGCCGCGACGTGCGCCGCGGCGAGGAGCTCGAGTTCGAGGGCGTGCGCCGTCGAGTCGTCATGGAGCTCGCCGAGGAACACGACGTCGGCGTCGGCGAGGGCGTCGCAGAGGACGCCGAGCTCGACGCGCTGGCCGGCGCCGTCGAGGACGACGTACGGGCCGGGCGTCGGCGCGCCGGCCGACGCCGCGAACAGGAGGGCGGCGGTGCAGAGCTCGAGCATCGGGCGCGAGGAGGCTGGAAACGGCCGCCGCCAGCGGTCACGGCAGGGACACCCTGCGGGGGGGCCTACAGCCGGCGGCGGGACGGGGGTTAGTCGTCGGAGCCGGCGTCGCTCTTGCTGCGGCTCCGGCGGCGGCTGCGCTTCCGCTTGGGCTTGGCCTCGCCGTTCGAGCCGTCGACCCCGTCCGCCTCGGCGTCGAGGTCGGCGGAGTCGGCGTCAGCGGAGGGCGCGTCGGCGGAGACGTCGTCGCGAGCGTCGGCGTGGGGCGCGTCGTCGCGCTCGTCCCGCTCGTCGTCGTCGCGGCGGCGGCCCCGCTTCCGGTCGCGACCGCCCGACTCGCGCTCTTCGCGGGCCTCCCGCTGCTTGATGTCGTACTCGCTCTCCGTGCGGTCCATGGCCGGGCCGACCGGCGCCTCGTTGAGCGACTGCTGGTAGGCCTCGTCGAGGAGCATCGCCAGGACCTCCGGCTCGCCCTCCTCGACGAGCTGGCGGGCGACGGCGACGAACCGCGCCTGCCGCTCGCGCTCGAGGTTCGAGCGGTCGCGCATCCGGTCCTCCAGGAGGTTCGTCAGCCGCTGGCCGACGCGGGACGCCATCTCGGCCTCGGTCGGCAGCTCACGCTCCTCGAGCGGGATGTCGTACTTGCGCGCGATCTGGCGGAGCGTCGGCATGTCGGTCGCCGTCGTGATGGCGATCGAGACGCCGGCCTTGCCGGCGCGGGCCGTCCGGCCGGAGCGGTGGACGTAGTACTCCCGGTCCTGCGGGATGTCGTACTGGAAGACGTGGCTGAGGTCCGGCACGTCGATCCCGCGCGCGGCGACGTCGGTGGCGACGAGGAAGCGGAGCTCGCCGTCGCGGAGCCGCTTCATCGTCTTCTCCCGCGCCTTCTGCGTGAGGTCGGACGAGATGCCGGCCGCGTTGTAGCCGTAGTTGTTGAGGAACGTGGCGAGGTACTCGACCTCGCGGCGCGTGTTGGCGAAGATGATCGCCGCCGAGGGGTTCTCCCACTCGATGAGCGCCGCCAGCGTCCGGTCCTTGTCCATCGGCGCGACCTGGTAGGCCCGGTGCGCCATCTGCTCGACGTGGATCTGGCCGCCGGCCGTGGCCAGGAACACGGGGTCCGTGAGGAACTCCTTCCCGATCCGCTGGACCTGGAACGGCATCGTCGCCGAGAACATGTAGGAGTCGCGCTGCTTCGGGAGGTAGCGGCGGACCTTGATCATGTCCGGGAAGAAGCCCATCGAGAGCATCTCGTCGGCCTCGTCGAGGATGATGGTCCGGAGCTTGTCGAGCTTGAGCGACCCGCGCGCGAGGTGGTCCAGCACGCGGCCCGGCGTGCCCACGACGAGCTGGACGCCGCGGTTGAACGCGTCGATCTGCGGCCCGTAGCCGACGCCGCCGTAGACGGGGATCGCGTCGAGCTGCTCGTCCTTCGCGAGGCCGGCGTTCATCCGCTCGAACTCGGCGTGGATCTGGCTGGCCAGCTCGCGGGTCGGGCAAAGCACGAGGGCCTGCGTCGTCTTCTCGTTCGGGTCGAGCTTCTCGAGGAGCGGGAGCAGGAACGCGCCCGTCTTGCCCGAGCCCGTCCGGCTCTGCACGATGAGGTCGCGCCCTTCGAGGATGTAGGGGACGGCCTCGGCCTGGACCGGCATGAGCGCGGGCCACCCGAGGGCCTCGATGCCCTGCTGAAGCCGCTCTGGGAGGTCGGCGATCCCCGCCGACTCGCGGTCGGCGTCGGGCTCGTCGAAGGGGGTCTGGAGCTTGCGCTCGGACTTGGCCTCGTTCTGGGCCTTCTGGGTGAGGTCGAATACGGCTTTGAACGCCATGATCGGGGGGAGAGAGTGAGGACCGCCCGGGCTGTGTCACTCTTCCCGACCGGCGTCGCAGGCACCGGCCTTCCGGCCTCGGCACCGACGCGGGGAATCCGCGTCTGCGGCAGAGTACGCACGAGGCCGCGCCTCTCGCGTCCGGGCCTCCCCTCTTCCGCCGGAGTTCTCCGCTCCGGACGGCCCGCGGGCGTATCCGGCCCCCTCCCGCCTCGACGCCGAGGCGGGCAGGGCTAGAGGTCGACCTGGAGGCGGAGCCCGGCCCCACGCTCTCCCTCGGGCCCGACCAGCGCGGCCGGCGTCCCCCGAACCCCGCGGAGGTGTGACAACCGGATCACGTGGGCCGCGGCCACAGTCGCGGCGCCCACGGCCGCGCCGACCACGACGGCCTCCGTCTGCCCCCAGAAGTTGGGATCGGTGGACCGCCGGTACACCTCGTACGTCGCGAGGCCGGCCACCGAGCCGACCGCCGTGTCGAGCAGAACGCCCGGCACCGTGGGACGGAGGCCGAGCGCGGAGCTCGTCCCGAGGACGGCCGCGCCCATCGCCACCGGAACGGCCAGTGTCGGCGACGACTCGCCCACGGCGGCGAACGCCGCGATGGACGCCCCCACCCCGACGACGGTCAACACGGCCCCGTCCTCGACCGTCGGGACGCGGTGGGAGGTCGCCGGCTGGGCGTGGGCGGCGACGCAGAGGACGGCGGAAGCGATCAGGACCGAGCGCACGGCGAGCATCAGAGGGAAATGGAGAGGGTGAGACCAGGCGGCGGGCCGCCGGCCGGAGTCCGGAGCAGCGCGGGGGCGGTTTCCATCCGCAGCGTCGCCAGCCGGACGCCGTGAGAAACGCCGATCGCGGCCGAGCCCACTGCAAGACCGACGAGCACGCTGCCGATCGAGGTGCTGAGGTCGCCCTCGGCCCCAGCCACCTCGGTGAGCACTCCGTAGGTGCCGGCACCGACCAGGATCGCGACGCCCGTCCCCACCGCCGTGTCGAGCACGACACCGCCGATCGTCGGGTCGAGGTCGAGGAGCGCACTCGCGACGTACGCCCCGGCCCCCGCCCCGATGAGCAGGAACGGCCCGGCCGGCGACGCGACGACGCCCCCGGCCAACGCGCCCGCCACGAGCCACATTCGGTCGCCCCCCGTCGGTGCCCGAGGCGGAGCGACCTGGGCGCGGGCGGAGGCCGCCAGCAGGACGATCAGGAGCAGGGCGCGGCTCACAGGTCGAGCGCGATCCACAGTCCGAGGGTGCGCTCGCCCTCGGTCCCCATGACGGGGACGGGCACAACCTCGAACCCGTGCAGGGTCACGGCCAGGGGGACCACGGCGTACGCACCGGCCGCCAGCACGGCCACGCCCAGCCGGTCGAAGAACGCGTCCGACTCGGGCGTCACCGCCATCCCGACGAGGTACACGGCCGCCCCGACCCCGAGCCCGAGGGCGGACCCGCGGGCGGCGTCCCTCAGCACGCGCACGAACGCGCGGTCGCGCCCGAGGACCGGGCCGATCGCGGACATCCCCAGCGCCACGCCGAGCGGGTAGCCCACGAGGATCGCGACCGCCTCGGCCTCGGTGCTCCCGTCCCCAGGGACGAGCGTGACCGCGGCGCCGGCCGTCGCCCCCCCCCCGACGAGCCCACTGACGGCAAGCACGGGCACGTCGAGGTCACGCGGTTGCGCGCTCACGGAGACCGCCAAGAGGGCGACGAGGGGCAGGAGGCGGGCCTTCATCGGTTAGGGCGGACGGTCAGCACGCACGATAGCGGGGCCCGACAGCCACCCCATGGTGCAATCGAACCAAAACGTCTCCACGGCGAGGGCCGGCCAGATCATGTCAAATCACACGTTTCGAGTACGTAACGGTACGCCCCCGGCTGGGAGGCCGTACGTTGGCGCCGTTCCCACCACATGACACGGGATGGACAGCACGACCCTCGCTGAGGAGAGCACCGCCCTCCTCGACGCACTCGGTCGCGGGGAGGCCCCGTCCGGCGCGCTCTTCGAACGACTGTACGACGACCTCCGGCGGATCGCCGAGCGGCAGCGGGCCCGATGGGTCGGCAACGACACGATCAACACGACGGCGCTCGTCCACGAGGCGTACCTCAAGCTGGAGGGCTCCACCGTCGAGAGCCGGTCGCACCTCCTCGCGGTCGCCTCGCGCGCGATGCGGCAGGTGCTCGTGAGCTACGGCGAGGCGCGGAAGGCCCAGAAACGCGGCGGCGGCGCGGCCCACACGGCCATCAACGACGAGATCATGAGCTCGCCGTTCACCGAGGCCCAGGCCGACCGCGCGGCGGTCATCGAGGACGCGCTCGCACGGCTCGAGGAGGCCGACCCGCGGGCGGCGCGCGTCGTCGAGTGCCGGTTTTTCGGTGGGCTCACGGTCCAGGAGACGGCCGAGGCCCTCGGCGTCTCGGAGGCGACGGTCGCGCGGAGCTGGCGGGCCGCCCGGGCCTGGCTCTACGGCGAGCTCCAGAACGACGTGACCGGTGCGCGCGACGCGCTCGACGTCAGTTCGTGAAGAACGGATGACAGGCGGGCCCGTGCCTCACGGTACTGGAGGGTAGACCCCGCCACCCATGACGTCCGACCGCTGGCACGCCATCGAAGCCGTCTTCGACGAGGCGGCCGACCTCCCCCCGGCCGAACGCCGGGCCTTCCTGGACCGGTCCTGCCGTACGCCCGACGGCCACCCCGACCCCGCGCTCCGCGAGGAGGTCGAGCGCCTGCTCAAGCTCGACGTCGGGGCCGAGGCGTTTTTCGAGAGCCCGGCCGTTCCCGACCCGGACCGGGCGCCGCCCGAGGCCGGTCCGTGGCGGCTCGTCGAGCGGGTCGGCGTGGGCGGGATGGGCGAGGTCTGGCGCGCCGAGCGGGCCGACGGTGCCTATGACCAGACGGCGGCCGTCAAGCTCGTCCGCCCCGGCCTCGGCGACGACCTCCTCCGGCGGTTCCAGGCCGAGCGCGCCGTGCTCGCGCGGCTCGACCACCCGGCCATCGCGCGGCTCCTCGACGGGGGCACCGCCAGCGACGGCCGGCCGTACCTCGCGCTCGAGTTCGTCGAAGGCGAGCCGATCACCGACTTCTGCGACCGCCGCCGCCTCGGCGTCAACGAGCGGCTGGCGCTCTTCGGCGACGTGTGCGAGGCGGTCGCGGCGGCGCACCGCCGGCTCGTGGTCCACCGCGACCTCAAGCCGTCGAACGTCCTCGTGGCCGAGACGCCGGAGGGGCCGCGCGTCAAGCTCCTCGACTTCGGCATCGCCAAGCTCCTCGACGACGACGCCGGCCTCTCGCTCGTCCAGACCCGCGCCGACCGGCGCGTCCTGACGCCCGAGTACGCCGCGCCCGAGCAGATCCGCGGCGAGGCACCGACGACGGCGACCGACGTGTACGGGCTCGGCGTCCTGCTCTACGAGCTCCTCACGGGCCAGCGGCCGTACCGCCCCGCCAGCCGCGTCCGTCGCGCCATCGAGCAGGCCATCCTCGAGGCCGACCCGACCGAGCCCTCGACCGCCGCCACCGACGCCCACGCGGCCCGGGCCGCGGCCGAGAACCGGGCGACGCAGCCCGATCGCCTCCGACGCCGCCTCCGCGGCGACCTCGACCGGATCGTGCTCAAGGCGCTCCGCAAGGAGCCCGACCGGCGCTACGACGGCGCCGCCGCGCTGGCCGCCGACCTCGACCGGCACCTCGGCGGGCTCCCCATCGAGGCGCGGCCGGAGTCGACCGGCTACCGGATCGGCAAGTTCGTGCGGCGGCACCGGGCGGCGGCGGCCGCGGCGTGTGTCGCACTGCTCGGCGTCCTCGGCGGGGCCGGCGCCGCGCTCTGGCAGGCCCGCGAGGCGAGCGCGGAGCGAGATCGGGCCGACGCGCGCGCCGCCGAGGCCGAGGCGGTCACGGGCTTCCTCGTCGACCTCATCGGCGAGGCCCGGCCCGCGGGCTCCGACGGCGACACGCTCCGCGTTCGCGACGTGCTCGACGCGGGCGTGGCCCGGCTCGACACCGGGTTCGCCGACCGGCCGCTCGTGGCCGCGGCCCTCGCGACGGCGTTCGCGCGGTCGTATGCCAAGCTGGGCCAGAGCGAGCGGGCCGTCCCGCTCTTCCGCCGAGCCCTCGACCTCCGCCGAGCCCACCTTCCCCCGCTCGACCCGGACGTCCTCCAAGCCGAGAACGCGCTCTCCCTCGCCCTCCTCAACAGCGACGATCTCGACGGCGTCGATTCCCTCATGACCGCCGCCGTGGCCACCCGCCGCGCCGGCCTCGGAGCGGCCCACCCCCAGGTGGCCATCGCCCTCAACGACCTCGGCATCGCCGCCGACGCGCGCCGGCCCGACTCGCTAGCGCGGGCCGCGGCGGAGGGCTACTTCCGCGAGGCCATCGACGTGATCGAGGCCGCCGGCCCCGCGGCGTTCGCGGCGGCCTACGACGGCAGCGCCTCGTTCGACGGCTTCCGGTCCGGCCTCTACTACAGCCTCGCCGTCCACTACATGACCACGGGCCGACAAGAGCAGGCCGTCGAGCCCATGGGGCGAGCCGTCGAGCTCGACGACGCGCCGCCGGAGTCGCTGGATCACCAGATCCTGGCCAACGGGTACGGCGTCCTGCTCCGCCAACTCGAGCGCTACGACGAGTCGATCGCCGTCCACCGCGAGGTGGTCGAGGCCGCCCGCCGGGCCCACGGGCCGGACCACCCGTTCTATGGGCATCCGGTCCTCAGCCTCGGCTCGGCGCTCCAGGCCAGCGGCGACGCGGAGGGCGCAATCCCCGTCCTGAGAGAAGCGCTCCGCGTGTTCGGCGGGCCCGACGCCGACGACCAGGCGGCCCTCGAGGCGCGGTTCTACCTCGGCCGCGCGCTCGTCGAGGCGGGCCAGGCCGCCGAGGGCCGTCGCGTCCTCCGGGCCGCGCTGCCGGGGCTGGCCGAGACGTTCGGCCCCGACAACGTCCGCGTGCGGAGGGCGCGCGAGCTCACGGCCGGCGCCTGAACCAGCCCGCCTCGGGCGCCCTGTGGAGAGGGCCGCCTCCCGACCGCGCCGGGACCGGCTACATCGCCATCCCGCCGTCGACGCAGATGACCTGGCCCGTCACGTAGGCCGCGGCGTCGGAGAGGAGGAAGAGGACGGCCGCGGCGATGTCGTCGGGCTGGCCAAGGCGTCCGAGCGGGATCTGGCCCATGAGCTTCTCGGCGGCCGGCCCGAGGTCGGCCGTCATGTCGGTCTCGACGTAGCCCGGCGCGATCACGTTGGCGCGGACGCCGCGGCCGGCCAGCTCGCGCGCGAGGCTCTTCGTGAACCCGATGAGCCCGGCCTTCGACGCCGCGTAGTTCGCCTGCCCCGCGTTGCCCATCACGCCGACGACCGACGAGATCGTGACGATGCTCCCGGCGCGCTGCTTCATCATGGGCCGATAGGCCGCCTTCGCCACGTGGAAGGCGCCCGTCAGGTTCGTGTCGATCACGGCCTGCCACGCCTCGGCGTCCATCCGGATCATCAGCCCGTCGCGCGTGATGCCGGCGTTGACGACGAGCCCGTCGATGGCGCCCCATTTGTCGAGGACGGCCTGGACGGCGGCCGCGGCGTCGTCGGCCGACGCCGCGTCGGCCTGGATCCCGAGGGCCTTATCGTCGCCGAGCTCGGCGACGAGGGCGTCGGCGGTGTCGGACGAGGAGCGGTAGGTGAACGCGACGTTCGCGCCGGCCGCGGCGGCGGCGTCGACGATGGCGCGGCCGATGCCGCGCGTGCCGCCGGTGACGAGGACGGTCTTTCCGGAGAGGTCGAGGGTCATGGATCGAGGTCAGAGGGGCCGGAAAGATCGCACGCGCCCCCGCCCGCTGCCTCCGCCTCGGCGCCGAGGCGGGCTAGGCCGTGAGGGCGTCGATCTCGGCGGCCGTGCCGGCCTGCGCCGTCTCCGCGTCGCGCCCGAGCGTCCGCCGCACGAGCCCCGAGAGCACCTTCCCCGTGCCGACCTCCACGAACCGCGTCGCGCCCTCGGCCTGCATCCGCTCCAGCGACTGCGCCCAGCGGACCGGCGCCGTGAGTTGATCGAGGAGCCGGAGCCGGATGGCGTCGGGGTCCGTCGTCGGCTCGGCCGTCACGTTGAGCACGACGGGGCACGACGGGACGCGGATCTCGAGCGCGTCCAGCGTCTCCTTCAACCCGTCGCGGGCGAACTTCATGAGCGGGCTGTGGAACGCGCCCGACACGGGCAGCGGCACGACGCGTCGTGCGCCGGCCTCCGAAGCCGCGGCGCCTGCCCGCTCGACGGCCGGCGCGTCGCCCGAGATCACGATCTGGCCCGGGTCGTTGTAGTTGGCCGGGACGACCTCGCCCTCGCCCGCCTCGGTCGCCTCCTGGCAGACCGCTTCTAGAGCCTCCGCGTCCAGTCCGAGAACGGCCGACATCGCGCCGGGCCGGACGTCGCCGGCCTGCGCCATCAGCTCACCGCGCCGACGAACCGCCTGGAGCCCGTCCGCAAACGACAGGGCGCCGACGGCCGCGAGCGCGCTCCACTCGCCGAGGCTGTGGCCTGCCGCGAGGTCCGGCTTCACACCGCGCGCGGCGAGGGCCGCGTTGGCCGCGAGGCTGTGCGCGTAGAGCGCCGGCTGTGTGATCTCGGTCGGCTTAAGCACCTCGGCGTCGTCCCCGAACATCAGCTCGGTCAGTGAGAAGCCGAGGACGTCATCGGCCTCGTCGAGAATCGCGCGGGCCTCGGGGATCTCGGTGAGGTCGGCGGCCATCCCGGGCGCCTGTGAGCCCTGGCCGGGGAAGAGGAATGCGAGCATGTCCGTGATGCGTGATGAGTGAGTCGCGATGGTGGCCCGTGGCGCGGGGTGCCAGACGAGCACCCGTCACGCACGAACCACACATCAGAGCGCGCGTCAGCGCGCGCCGTCGTAGCTCCACTTGAGCCAGGTCGCGCCCCAGGTGAAGCCGCCGCCGAAGGCCGCCAGCACGAGGTTGTCGCCGGCGCGGAGCTGGTTCTCCCAATCGGCGAGGCAGAGCGGGAGCGTGCCGGCCGTCGTGTTGCCGTAGCGCGCGATGTTGATCATCACCTTGTCGTCGGTGAGGCCCATCCGGCGGGCCGTCGCGTCGATGATGCGGAGGTTGGCCTGATGCGGCACGAGGTAGCGGACGTCCTCCGGGCTGAGGTCATTGCGCTCCATGATCTCGGCCGCGGCGTCGGCCATGCCGGTGACGGCGCGCTTGAACACGGCCCGGCCGTCCTGCTGCGCGTAGTGCATCCGGGCGTCGACGGTCTCGTGCGTCGCCGGGTGGAGCGAGCCGCCGCCGGGCTGGCTCAGCGAGTGGACGCCGGTCCCGTCGGCGTACTGGACCGTGTCGAGGACGCCCGTCCCGTCCGTCCTCGGCTCGAGGAGCACGGCGCCGGCGCCGTCGCCGAAAATGACGCACGTCGTCCGGTCGGTGTAGTCGATGATCCGCGTCATGGCGTCGGCGCCGATGACCAGGACCTTCTGGTGCATCCCGGCCTCGATCATCTTGGCGCCCGTCGTGAGCGCGTAGAGGAAGCCCGAGCAGGCCGCCGAGATGTCGTAGCCCCACGCGTTCGTGGCGCCCAGCTTGGTCTGGACGAGGCAGGCCGTGGCCGGGAAGACCATGTCCGGCGTGACGGTCGCCACGAGGATGCAGTCGACCTCGGTAGGCGCGACGCCGGCCTTGGCGAGGCACTCGCGGGCGGCCTCGACGGCCATGTCAGAGGTCGCCTTCGTCGGGTCCTTGAGGATGCGGCGCTCCTCGATGCCAGTCCGCGTCCGGATCCACTCGTCGTTCGTGTCGACCAGCTTCTCGAGGTCTGCGTTCGTGAGGCGGTCCGGGGGGAGGTACTTGCCGACCGCGGTGATGGCGGCCGTCGGGGTCGTCTGGGGCATCCGTCGGGGTGGGGCCTAGGAGGTGGCCTCGGAGGAGTCGTGGAGCGCGCGGGCGATCCGCGCCGTCAGGTTCTGCTCGACGAGGCCGGCCGTGGAGAGGACCATCTGCTTGCACGCCCGCGCCGACGACCCGCCGTGGCCGATCACGACCGTCCCGTCGATCCCGAGCATCGGCACGCCGCCGAAGGCCTGGTAGTCGAACGGCGCCAGCATCCCCTTGAGCACGCCGCCGACGGTCTGGGCCGAGGGCCCGTCGAGGTCCTGGCGGCCGATCTCGGTCTTGACCATCGCCGGGAGGATCGTGGCGACCGACTCGGCCAGCTTGAGCACGACGTTGCCGACGAACCCGTCGCAGACGCAGACGTCGGCCCCGTGCTGGAGGATGTCGCGGCCCTCGACGTTGCCGACGAACCGGAGCGCGCCGCGCTCGCCGAGCTCGCGGAGCGTGTGGTGCGCCTCCTTGACCGTGTCGGTCCCCTTGCCCGGCTCCTCGCCGACGTTGACGAGGCCGACCGACACGTCGTCCTTGCCGAGGAACGCCGCGCCGAAGACCGCGCCCATCTGGGCGAACTGGACGAGGTGCTCGGGCCGGACCTCGACGTTAGCGCCGACGTCGAGGAGCACGCACGTGCCGGTCGGCGTGGGGAGGTAGCCGGGGAGCGCGGGGCGGAGGACGCCCGGGAGGCGCCCGAGGCCGAAGAGGGCGGCGGCCATCACGGCGCCCGTGTTGCCGGCGCTGGCGAACGCGTCGGCGCGCCCTTGCTTGACGGCCCCGATGCCGAGGTGGATCGACGACTGGGGCTTGGCCTTGAGCGCGACCGTCGGGCTCTCGCCCATTTCGATGGCCTGCGGCGCGTCGACTACGCGGAGGTGCTCGCCCTCGGCGCCCCCGATCCGGTCGAGCTCGGCGCGGACCTCGGCCTCGCGGCCGACGAGCAGGACGGTCAGCCGGTCGCCCGCCTCGGCGATGGCATCGAGCACCCCCTCCACGACGACGCCCGGGGCGTGGTCTCCGCCCATGGCGTCGACGGCGACTCGGACGGGCATGGGCGGGCGGGGCGGAGGAGTGGCGGGGCGGGGAGGGGCACCCGAAGATACCCGCCCCATCAACGGACGACGCCCGCGCGGGCTCCCGGGAGCTCGCGCGGGCGCGGTACAAATCTGTGCGAACCGGCGGGCGACGGCGGTGCCGCCCTGGCGAGAGCGCTAGTAGAGCTCGCCCTCGACCTCGATCACGGCCCGGCCTCGGTAGTGCCCACACGTCGGGCAGGCCCGGTGCATCAGCTTGGCGTGGCTGCAGTTGGGGCACTCCTGCGTCGTCGGCACGCTCTTCACCTTGTACTGGGAGCGGCGCTTAGCGGTACGGGCCTTCGAGTGGCGGCGCTTCGGGTTGGCCATGGGAGTCGGGGGAGGGTCGCCCGGAGGCGGGGGTCAATCGGAGGAATCGGAGTCGCCCTCGGCGTCGCCGGAGCGGAGGGCCTGGAGGGCGGCCCAGCGGTCGTCGGCCAGGCCGTCGTCCGAGGACTCGCCGAACGCGGTCGGGATCTCGGCGGCGCGGGCGGCCGGGCTCACGCGGCGCAGCGGGAGCGCCAGCAAGAGCGTGTCGTGGACCGAGGCGGTGAGGTCGATGTCGAGCGAGTCGTCGGCGAGCGGCTGGATGTCGTCGTCGGGCTCGTCCTCGGACGGCGGCGGGGCGTCGGCCGTGAAGAGCACGGCGTGGTCGCCCTCGACGGGCTCGTCGTACATGTCGAGCGTCCGGTCGCACTCGAGGCGGGCCGTGGCTCGCGCCGTGTAGGCGGCGAGCACGCGGCGCTCGGCCACGTCCAGCCGGAGGTCCACCTCGACGCCGGAGAACGTCTCCGGGTCGAGGCCGAGGTCGTCGGCCGACGGACGGTGGGTCTCCTGGTGGAGACCGTCGGGGAGGTGGGCGATGCGGACCCGGAACACGGTGTCTCGAGCGTCGGTCGTCAAGGAACGCGGGCGGAACGTCTGCCCGGCGGGGGCATGGAGCCCCGGGAGCCCGTGAAGGTAGACCGTCACGCCAGCCGCGTACAAGGGCCTCACGGGATGTTCGAGGAAGCCCCACCGGCCATCCATCGACTGCCTGAGGCCTCCCAGCAGGGGCCGCGCCGTCCTTACAGGCTCCCTCCGAGGGTGGCGCGCGCACGCGTTTCTCTCGTGCGCGGGCGGGCGGGCACGGCCCGCCTCACCCCCTGGGGCTCTCCGAGCGAACGGGCATAGGGGGTCTTCCGAGCCCACCTCTTCCGATACTCGAGCTCCTCCGTTGGCAACGTGTGGACAACCGGGTTACGAAATCTGGACCACGGCGCAGGAGGCTGATAATCTCGGGGTCATCTGACGACTTTCGACTCTACCTACCCGCCCTATCTCCCTGTGCGGCAGGGATGCGGCCTCTTATCTAGAGCGTGGATGGCTGGTGGACAACCTGCGGGGAGAATCCACGATCGCAGCGCGTATTCGGCGGTGACTCCGCTCGAACATGTGGACAACTCGGTGGGCAGCGCGGCGGGACCCCTTCTTTTTGTCCCGGGGCTCCCGATATTCCGGCCCCCCTCACCCCCTCTCCTCGCCCGCTCTCGCTCCATGGACCGCTCGCGCGACGACGTCTGGAACGAGTGCCTCGGGATCATCCGGGACAACATCAGCCGCCAGAGCTTTCGGACGTGGTTCGAGCCGCTCCGGGCGGTCGGACTCGAGGAGGAGGACGGCGCGCTCAAGCTGACGGTCCAGCTCCCGAGCCGGTTCTACTACGAGTGGCTCGAGGAGCACTACTTCGCGCTCCTCCGCAAGACGATCACGAAGGTCCTCGGGCCGGGCGGCCGGCTCTACTACGACATCGTGATCGAGCGCGACGAGCCGGCCGCGGGCGGGCGGCGTGGCTCGTCGATGGAGCTCCCGGCGCGCCAACCCGCCAACGTCCCGCCGGCCGAGCGGATGCCGAAGGTGGAGCTCCCCGACGGCGTGACGCCGCCGCGTACGTCGACCGACGTTCCGTCCGACGCCGGCCGCGCCGTCGACCCCACGCGCGGGTACGACGGGGGCGCCTCGGCACCGAGGCGGGCACCCTCGGCCCACCCGTTCGCGTTCCCGGGCGTCAAGCCCATCGAGGTCGACCCGCACCTCAACCGGTCGTACACGTTCGAGCGGTTCATCGAGGGCGACTGCAACCGGCTCGCGCGCTCGGCGAGCTGGGCCATCGCGCAGGACCCGGGCGGGACGTCGTTCAACCCGTTCCTGATCTACGGCGGGGTCGGGCTGGGGAAGACGCACCTGATCCAGGCCATCGGCAACTACGCGCTCGCGAACAACCACGCCAAGACGGTCCGCTACGTCTCGTCGGAGATGTTCACGGCCGAGTTCGTCCAGTCGATCCAGTCGAACCGGATCGCCGAGTTCAGCCAGTTCTACCGCGGCGTCGACATCCTGATCATCGACGACGTCCAGTTTTTCGGGGGCAAGGAGAAGACGCAGGAGGAGTTCTTCCACATCTTCAACGAGCTCCACCAGCAGGGGAAGCAGCTCGTCCTCTCGGCCGACCGGCCGCCGAAGGACATCGTCGGGATCGAGGAGCGGCTCCTCTCGCGGTTCCAGTGGGGCCTCGCCGCCGACGTCCAGCCGCCCGACTTCGAGACGCGCGTGGCGATCCTCAACCGCCGCGCCAAGGACGACGGGACGAAGGTCAAGCCGGACGTGATCGAGTACATCGCGACGCACGTCAAGAGCAACATCCGTGAGCTGGAGGGGGCGCTCATCCGGCTCCAGGCCCACGCCGCGCTGACGAGCCGCGAGATCGACCAGGACCTCGCGCGGGAGGTGCTCAAGGACCTCATCAAGGAGTCCCGCCCGGTGCTCACGATCGAGGCCATCCAGTCGGTCGTCTGCGACTACCTCGGGATCCCCGAGGACCTCGTCCGGGCGCGGACGCGAAAGCGGGAGGTCGTGCAGGCCCGGCAGGTCGCCATGTACTTCTCGAAGGAGATCACGAACCACTCGCTCAAGACGATCGGGCTCCACTTCGGCGGGCGCGACCACTCGACGGTGATCCACGCCGTGCGGAGCGTCGAGGACCAGGTCGACACGGACCCGAGCTTCCGCGAGATGGTGGGCAACGTGCAGAAGAAGCTGGAGATGCACCAGCGGTAGGCGGCGGCATCGCCGGGACTGGGGCCACGGCGGGGCCGGCGATGGCCTCCTCAGGTGGGCCCGCCTCGGCGCCGTGCTCGCCAGAGGTCCTTCGGCGGCGCCGCTCCGGGGCTCCGCTCTGGACGACACGTGGAGAGGCCGAGGCGACACCGGGAGCCGTTGTCTCTGGCCTCCTCTGCCTCGGCGTCGAGGCGGGTGGAGTCGGCGATCGGAGTCCGTCGACGGCGGTCGCCGAGGCCTCCGGTTTTCATCCGCCAGCGGGACCGTGGGAGGGGGCCGGCGAGTACCTTCCTTGACCAGCAGATGCCTCAGGCCGATACCGCGGCCGCACCCCGCCGACACCATGAAGTTCACCGCCTCCAGCGCCGACCTCCAGCGGGCGCTCACGACCGTCAACGGGGCCGTCCCGTCCAAGAGCACGCTGCCCATCCTCGAGTGCGTCCTGTTCGAGCGCGAGGAGGACACGCTGAAGATCGCGGCGACGGACCTCGAGATCTCGATCGTCCAGCGGCTCAAGGTCTCGTTCGAGCAGAACGGGACGGACGCCAAGCAGCGGATCGCGGTCCCGGCCAAGCGGCTCCTCGACACGCTCCGCGCGCTCCCCGAGCTCTCGGTCACGGTCACGACCGACGCCGACTTCAACGTCGAGCTGACGACCGACCAGGGCCGCTACAAGATGGTCGGCTACGACGGCGGCGACTACCCGGCGCTCCCGGCCCTCGACGGCGCGCAGGCCATCACGGCCGCCGGGCCGCTCGTCAAGCGGGCCATCGAGAAGACGGGGTTCGCGGCCTCCAAGGACGCCCTCCGGCCGGCCATGATGGGCGTCCTGTTCCAGGTCCGCCCCGAGAAGTCGACGATCGTGGCGACCGACGGACACCGCCTCGTCAAGCTCGTCTCCGACGGGATCACGGCCGAGGAGCCGGTCGACGTGATCGTGCCCGAGAAGGCGCTCTCGCTCGCCGGCAAGGCCGCCGGCGACGGCGAGTGCACCATCCGCATCGCGAGCGGCTACGTCGGGTTCGACTTCGGGGACACGCAGGTGATCGGGCGGCTCATTGAGGAGCAGTACCCGAACTACGAGGCCGTCATCCCGGTCGAGAACGAGAAGCGGCTGACGGTCGGGCGCGACGCCATGCTGGCCGCCGTCCGCCGCGTGGCGCTCTACTCGTCGTCGATGACGCACCAGATCCGGCTCGCGCTCGAGAGCGACCAGCTGGCGATCTCGGCCGAGGACATCGAGCGGGCGAGCGAGGCCAAGGAGCGCGTCCTCTGCGACTACGACGCGGACCCGATGGAGATCGGGTTCAACTCGCAGTACCTCCAGGAGGTGCTGTCGAACGTGGACGGCGAGGACGTCGTCTTCGAGTTCTCGTCGCCCAACCGGGCCGGCGTCGTCTCGCCCGCCGAGGGCGCCGACGGCGAGGAGCTCCTGATGCTCATCATGCCGGTCATGCTCAACACGTACGCCTAGGGCGTCGGACGTAGAGCGTAGGATCTTGGACGCCCCGGTCGCGAGTCGGCCGGGGCGCTCTTTTGGGGTCGGCCCGCCTCGGTGATCTCCCGGGCCACCCCGCAGACCCGCCAAGGCGGAAGGGTCCGAATCAGCGGGTGCGGATTGCTCCCTCGATGGTGGTGAGTCCGCGTATCCTTTCGTTCCCCACCCCGCCCTCATGCGTCGCGCCCTCGCCCTGCTCGCCGTCCTCGTCTCGCTTCCGCTCGCCGCGCAGGAGGCCGGCGTCCCGTTCGCCGCAGCCTACGGGGCGCCGGGGGTCCCGGACTTCCCCCCGCTGGCGCGCGGGCTGACGAACCCGTCGATGGTCACGGTCCCCGTTCCAGACACGTCCCAAACGATCCAGATCGCGTGGGGCGAGCGCGAGGGCGAGAGGGTCGCCGTCGTGTTCCACCGGTGGTCCGACGGGGTGTCGTTCACCCCGTTCCCGGTGAACCCCGACGGCGTCGCCGCGCAGACCGTCGACCTGAAGCTGACGCCCGGGAGCGAGACCGCGACACCCCTCGAGGTCCGCGTGATTCCGGAGCATGGGCTCGCGCTGTACCGCTGGACGCTCTCCGAGGCGACGGCGGCCGGCGGCGTCCCGACCGCCGCGCCCAACCCGCTCGCCCTTGGGACGACGCCCGCCCTCACCGTCCGCCACCTCGACGGGACCGAGGCGCGCCTGGCCGACTACCGCGGGCAAGTCGTCGTGCTCAACTGGTGGTCCGTGACGTGCTCGCCGTGCGTGGCCGAGATGCCGGGCCTCAACCGGCTCGTCGAGGCGTACGGCGACCGCGCGACGTTCCTCGCCGTCTCGTGGGACACCGCCGAGGACGTCGACCGGCTCCTCGCGCGCTTCCCGTTCGACTACACCCAGACGCTCGGCGACGACACCGCCACAGCCCTCTTCGGCGAGGCGTTCCCTCGGCACGTCGTCCTCGACCGCGAGGGCCGGGTCGTCTTCGACACGTCGGGCGGGAGCGAGGGCACCGGCGACGAGCTGGCGCCCGAGATCGAGGCCGCGCTCGCCGGCTGACCCGGCCCGCCTCGGGGAGCCCGTGGGCCGACCGAGGCGGAGCTAGTCGCGGTCGCCGTAGAGCGTGCGCGTCCGGATCTTCTCGCACAGGTCGAGCGCGCGCCGGACGCGCGTGGCCGGGCGCTTGGCCTGGTCGATGTAGACGCCGAGCGACCGCTGGCGGCCGGGCGTGAACGTCTCGAACCGCTCGCGCGCCGCGTCGTCCTGCCGGAGCGCCTCTTCGAGCTCGGCCGGGAGGTGGACGGCGTCGGGATCGGCCGCGGGCTCGAGCTCCACGAACGCCGTCGCGCCGAACGCGAGGCCGGCCTCGGCCAGCACCTTCTTGCCAAAGAGGAGCTTCGGGGCGCCGTCGCCGCGGCCGTGGACGGCGCGGCGGAACGGGACGCCGTCGCTCTCGGACCCGGCCAGCGTGCCCGTCACGATGCGGGCGCCGTCGAGCGCGCCGTCGACCTCGGTGGGGATCGGGACGTAGTGCATCCCCAGCCCGCCGTCGGTGCGGAGGACGGGGCCGGCGAAGACGTGCTCGGGCATGGCGCGGCGGGGGGACCGGCCCCAGACTACGACGCCTCGCCCGATGGGCGGAGCGCGGCGACGAGCGCCTTCGCCTCGGCGTCGGCCTGGCAGCGGACGAGCCAGTCGTGGGCGTTCCGCCGCTGGATCCAGACGACGGCCTCGTATCGCTCGACGCCGCGGATCGTCCGGAGCGACGTGGTGCGCCGGCGGTGACCCTCGAAGATCAGGTGTTCGTCCGTGACGGAGACCGCGCCGGGGCCGTCCCATCCGCCCGGTCCGTGTTCGAGCCGGCGGAAGACCTTCCGCCGGGCCGGCTCGCCGAACCAGCCGACGGTGGCGTCCTTCACGTCGCTCACCAGGACCGCCCGCCAGCGGGCGCCGACCGCCGCGGGCTTTCAGTCGGGGCCCTCGGCCCGCCGGGCGAACATCGCCTTGTGGAGGACCGTGTAGAACGTCTCGTTGCGCGTGCCGGGGTCGAGGTAGAGCCGCCGGTCGCTCTTGGTCCGGAGGACGGTCCCGTTCCGAAAGCGGAGGATCTGCAAGAGCCGGTCGATCCGGATCTCGTCGGGCAGCACACCGTCGGGACGCAGGAGGATGCGACGGTCGGTGAGGACCACCTGGCCGATGTAGCGGCTGCCCGAAAGCACGTGGCCGGGGACCTCCAACCCACCGGTTCGCCCCGTCTGGAGCGCCGTCGCGCCGACGTGCCGCTCGTACCGGCGGACGTCGAGCCGGCTCCACCGCATCCGGCCCTCGAAGTGGGCGACCTCGTCCCGTCGGAGGTCCACGTCGACCTCGACCGTGGGCATCTCGCCGCGGCGGACCTTCCACCGCTGCCGGGCGTGGCCGAGCATCGTCTCCAGATGGCGCGGGATCTCGAGGCTCAGCGACCGGCGGACGGCCTCGATCTCTTCCTCCTCGTCGGGCGAGAGCTCGCCGTCGCAGAGCGCCGCGGCGATCGTCTTGAGGAGCCGCTCGCGGGCGATGACGTCGTAGGCCCCGTCGGCGAGGCGCGGGTCGAGGCCGAGGAGGTGCTGGAGCTTGTAGAGCAGGAGCCGCTCTTCGACCTCGAGGCAGTCGTCGGAGACGGCCTCCGAGACGACCGTCCCGAACGCCCGCTCGTGGACGGCCCGGAGCGAGTCCGGGTCGAGGGCGAGGGTCTCGGCCACGCGAGCGAGGACCCGGCGGTCGTCGAAGTCGAGGTCGCCGTTGACCAGGCGGTCGTCGAGGAGGTCTTGGTAGAGGGTCCGCCGCTCGTCGACGAACTCGTGGGCGAGGTCGACCCCGTGGCGCCGCGAGATCCGGACCCGGTCGGCCGGCCCGAACTCGGCCGTCGACGCGGCCGCGGCGATGAGGTTGTGGAGCTCGACGTACGCGTTCCGCCGAGGGGCCGCGCCGAACCGGGGGGCGGGCTCGGGCGCGAGGAGATCAAACGGTCCCATGCCGGGAAGCTAGTGGCGCGCCGGGGACGTGAGGCGTGAGGCATCGTGCTGCCGACCACGCGCATCGCTGTCAGTCCGATCGGAACCACCCCACTCTGTCATCCTGAGCGCAGCCAAGGATCTCGCATCCGTTGGCGGCCTGCCTGTCGCAAGCGGAGCGGTCGCGTCTGACGAGATCCGTCCCTCCGCCGCGGCGCGGCCCCGCTCCGGATGACAGGGAGTAGACGCCGCGTTCGCCGAAGCTGCCTCGCCTCCCGCTCCACAGCAGTCTCCGCCCCAGCCCCGCCCGCCTCGGCGCCGAGGTGGGCAGAGCTCGGGGCCGAACGCCGCGCCGCCACTCGGAGTGAGAGGAACTTATCCGAGGCCGTCTGCCCTATCCCCCCCCCCTCCTCTCCCGCCCCTCATGACCAACAAAGCCGTCGCCCGCCACCTCAAGCTCACCGCCGACCTCGTCGAGCTCACCGGCGGCAACCCGTTCCGGGCGCGGGCCTACGGCTCCGGCGCGCGCGCCGTCGAGCGGCTGGACGTGCCCGTCGAGACGCTCGTGGCGGATGGCGAGCTGAGCACGGTCCAGGGCATCGGCAAGGGGCTCGTGGCCGAGATCGAGGAGCTGCTCCAGACGGGGACGATGGAGACGACCGAGGACCTCCTCCAGTCGCTCCCGCCGGGGCTCCCGGAGGTCCTGCGGGTGAAGGGGCTCGGCGTCAAGAAGGTGCGGACGCTCTGGACCGAGGCGGGGGTGACGTCGATCGAGGACCTGGAAGGCGCGGCGGCCGTCGGGAAGCTGGCCGACCTGCCGGGGTTCGGCAAGAAGACGGTCGAGAACATCCTCGCGTCCATCGAGGAGCTCAAGGCGTACCGCGGGAAGGCGCACCTCCGCGACGCGGCGACGGAGGCGCTCGTCGCCCGCCAGCGGCTCCGCGACGCCGGCCTCCGCGCCGACCTCGCCGGCCCGGTCCGCCGCCAGTGCAACGTGGTCGACCGCGTGGACCTCGTCGCCGTCGGCACGCCCGAGGCCGTCGCCGAGGCGCTCGGAGGCGGCACGACGCACGACGACCGCGTCGAGGCCACGCTCCCCCTCGGCCTCCCGCTGACGGTCTGGACGACGACCGAGGCCGCCTACGGCCGCACGCTCTTCGAGCGGACCGGCCCCGAGGCCCACGTCGGCGCTGTCGCCGAGAAGGCCGGCCTCGGTGACGTGGCGGAGGAGGACGCGGTCTACGAGGCCGCCGGCCTCTACCCGATCCCGGCCCCGCTCCGCGACGACCCGCACTGGCTGACGGTCGCCGCCGACGGCCCGATCCCCGCGCTCGTCCGCACGGCCGACCTCCGGGGCACGATCCACAACCACACGACCGCGTCGGACGGGGCGCACACGCTCCGCGAGATGTGCGACGCGGCGCGCGAGCGCGGGCTCGGCTACTTCGGCGTGTGCGACCACAGCCGGAGCCTCCAGATCGCCCACGGGCTGAGTCTGGGCGAGATGGAGGAGCAGATCCGGCGCGTCGAGCGCCTCAACGCCGACTACGCCCAGGAGGGCGTCGACTTCCGCGTCTTCGCCGGGACCGAGGCCGACATCCTCTCGGACGGCGCGATGGACTACCCGGACGAGCTGCTGGCCCGGCTCGACCTCGTCGTCGCGAGCGTCCACACCGGCTTCCGGATGACGGAGGATGAGGCGACGGCGCGCGTCGTGGCGGCCGTCTCGAACCCGTACGTCGACGTGCTCGGCCACCCGACGGGGAGGCTCCTGCTCCGCCGCGAGGGCTACCCGCTCGACCACGAGGCGGTCCTCGACGCCTGCGCCGAGCACGGCGTGGCCGTCGAGCTCAACGCGAACCCGTGGCGCCTCGACGTCGACTGGCGGTTCGTCCGCGCCGCCACCGAGCGCGGCGTCCTCGTCTCGATCAACCCGGACGCCCACTCGACCGACGGCCTCGACGACACGCGCTGGGGCGTCGCCTCGGCCCAAAAGGGCGGCCTCACGCCGGAGCAGTCGCTGACGTCGAAGTCGGCCGACGAGCTGGCCGACTGGCTCACGGCGCGTCGGCCGTGAGGCGGAAGTGCCGCTGACAGGGCGCGTCGGCCCGCCCGAAACGCGGCGCCACCGCCGAGCGCTCATGCTCCCTGCCGTGTCCGGGCAGAGCGAGGGATCCCCTATCGCCCAGTGTTCCGCCCACTGCGAGCGAGCCGATCGAGTCCAGCGAGATCGTTCTCCGCCGCTGCGCGGCCCCGCTCAGGATGACACCCGGTGAGGTCGCGCCCGTCCAAGACCGGCCCGCGGGTCCGCCCGCCTCGGTCCCGAGGCCGAGGGAGCTGGCTACAGGAGGCGCGCGACGTGGAAGCTCACGACGGGCGTCCAAAACGCCTGGCGAGACGGCTCCTCGACGTCGGGGCGGATCTCGAGGAGGTCGACCTCGACGGGGAAGTAGGTCCCCTGGAAGCCGAAGCGGAGGGCCTGCGTGGTCCGCCGGCCGCGGCCGAAGAAGGCGCCCACGCTGACCTCGGCGCCCACCCCGACCCGTGGCTCGCCTTCGCCGACGGCGCCGAACGGACCGAGGACGGGCTCGCCGAGGTCGAGCCGGCCGTCGGCGTCCTCATCGTCGAAGTAGGGCCACTGGTAGGCCAGCGTGGGCCCGATGCCGACGTGGACGAACGGGCGGAAGTTGTCCTCGACCGACTGGCGGAAGAGCCGCCGCTCGATGCCGACGTGGAGCGGGACGAGGGCCACGTAGTTCCGCTTGAACGGCGTCGTCCGCTCGCCGAAGAAGCCGATGAAGCTCTGCTCCCGCTCGTCACGCCCGGCCCCGAGCGAGAGCTCGCCCACGAACGAGACGTCGTCGGTGAGGCGGACGCGCGCCGAGGCGCCCGCGCCGAAGCCGTACTCCGTAAGGACGAGGACGAGCGCGCCGCTCGTGCCGTAGCGCGAGGCCGTCGTGTCGGGGAGGGGCGGCGCCACGCGGTCCTGTGCCCGGGCCGGGCCGGCGGCGAGGGCCACCAGGAGGAGAAGCGGGAGGAGCGGCCAACGCATGACGTCAACGTACCCACCTCGGCCGTCGGGCGGTCCCGCGTAGGGCGTACGTTTCGGGATGCCCGATGCGCCGCCGCCCCCATCCCTGCTCGCCGAGCCGTCCCGCCTCCGCCCCGTCCTGCTGGCGGGCGGCGTGCTCGCCGTGTTCGCGCTGCTGTGGTCGCTCGGCGAGGAGCTCGGGCCGTTCTGGATCGCCGTCGCCGGCGCCGCGCTTCTCTGGCCGATCCGCCGGGAGCGCGCGGCGGAGGCCGTCCTGTGGGCCGGCGGCCTCGTGTTCGGCGCGTACGTCGTCCACCTCCTGGCCGGCACGCTGGCGCCGTTCGTGGCCGTGTTCGTCGCGGCGTACCTCCTCGACCCCGCCGTGACGTGGGCGGAGAAGCGGTGGGACGTCCCGCGCTGGGCGTCGACGCTGGCGCTCACGCTGTTCGTGGTCGGCGTGGTCGCCGGGGCGCTGGTGCTCCTCGTGCCGATGCTGATCGGTCAGATCGAGGACCTCGCGGGCCAGGCCGTCGCGCTGGCGCTCCGCGCGCCCGAGTGGGTCGCCGAGTCCGACGCGCTCGCGCAGGCCGAGGAGGCGGGGCTCGTCGACCGGAGTGCCCTCGTGCAGCAGATCACGACGTTCATCCCAGGCCAGATCCAGGCGGCGCTGGGCCGCGTGCCGGCGTTCGTGGGGGGCCTGTTCCGCCAGGTCGGCGCGCTCCTCGGCATCGTGACGACAGCGGCGCTCGTGCCAGTGCTGCTGTTCTTCACCCTCAAGGACTTCCCGATGCTCAGCCGCAGCGTCGTGCGGCTGCTGCCGCGCGTCAGTGGGGAGCGGGAGTACCTCGAGCGGGCGACGACCGTGTTCGGCAGCTACATCCGCGGCCAGCTCACGATCTCGGCCGCCAGCGCCGTGCTCGTGGCCGTCCCGCTCCTCCTGTTCGGCGTGCCGTACTCGCTCCTGCTGGGGCTCGCGGCCGGGGTCCTCAACCTCATCCCGAGTCTCGGCTCGGTCCTGACCTACGTGCTCGGGGTGGGGCTCATGCTCGCCTTCGGCACGTTCTCGGACGTGCTGATCGTGCTCGCCGTCCTGGCGGTCCAGGCGGTCATCGAGCAGGCGGTCCTCACGCCGAACATCATGAGCCAGCAGGTCGGGCTCCACCCGGTCGTGATCCTGGTGGCCTTGTTCGCCTGCGGCGCCCTGTTCGGGTTGCTCGGGCTGATCCTCGCGGTCCCGGCGGCCGCGCTCGTGGCCGGCGCCATCCGGGCCCGGCGGGAGGCCCTCGTCATCGACCTCGGCGACGACGAGGGCGACGAGGTCGTCTAGCCGCCCGCGACGGCGGCCGGCGCCGTCTGGACGACCTCAACGGTGGCGGCCGGCGCGGTCTCGGTCTCGACGGGCGGGTAGGCCGAGCCGCACTGCCCGAGGAGCCAGAACAGGAGGATGAAGACGATGACCGTGGAGAAGCAGCCGCCGCCGAGCTTCTTGGCGCCGTAGCCGGCGATGAGGGTGCGAAAAAGGTTGTTCATGGGAGAGGGGCCAGGGGGGAAAGGACCGCTCCTACCGCACGGTGTCCTCAAAGGGTCCACCCGGTCCGCCTCGACGTCGAGGCGGGCGGGGCGGATGTACGTTCCGCCATGCGCGTGTTCGTCACCACGGCCGGCTCACGGGGCGACGTCCAGCCCTACGTGGCCCTCGCCGCCGGGCTCCGGGACGCCGGCCACGACGTGACGCTGTCGACGGCCGGCCGCTTTGAACCGCTTGCCGAGGCCCACGGCGTCCCGTTCGCCCCGACGACGAACGCGCTCCTCCACCTCATGGACGAGCCAGCGATCCGCCAGGGGCTGGAGACGATGACGGGCCTCGGGCCGATGCTCCGCCAGATGCCACGGCTGGTCAGGCTGAGCGGCGCCGTCCAGGCCGAGCTCGTCGACGACTCGTGGGAGGCCATCGGCGACGCCGCGCCGGACGTGATCGTCTCCAACCAGAAGGCGTACTGGGGGCCGTCGTTCGCCGCCCACCTCGGCGCGCGCTCCATCTTCGCCGTCCTCCAACCGGTCTACGTCCCGACCGGCACGGCGCCGCTGGCGGGCGCCCCGGCCCTCCCGCTCGGCGCGGCCTACAACCGGCTGACGTACCGCGCCGTCGCACTCGGCCTCCGCGCCTCCGCCCGCCGCTATCTCGCCGGCTGGCGGAAGCGGACCGGCGCAGGCCCGCCGCCACGCGCGGCGGTCCCGACCGTCCACGGCATGAGTCGACACGTCGTCCCCGAGCCGCCCGACTGGCCGGACTGGGCAGCGATGTCTGGCTACTGGTTCGTGGAGGAACCGTCCTGGGCACCGCCGCCCGATCTCCAAGCGTTCCTCGACGCGGGCGAGCCGCCGGTCTACGTCGGCTTCGGGAGCCTCGCCGGACGCGACCCGGAGCGGGCGACACGGCTCGTGGTCGAGGCCCTCCGGGCCGCTGGCGTCCGCGGACTGCTGGCGACCGGCTGGGGTGGACTCGCTCCCACCGACCTCGGTGACGACCTGTTCATGATCGAGCAGGCGCCACACGACGCGCTCTTTCCACTGTGCGCCGCTGTGGTCCACCACGGCGGGGCTGGGACGACGGCGGCCGGCCTCCGCGCGGGGCGGCCGACGGTGATCTGTCCGTTCTTCGGCGACCAGCCGTTCTGGGGCCGCCGCGTCCACACCCTCGGCGCCGGGCCTGCGCCCGTCAAACAGACCGACCTCACGCCGGTCACGCTGGCAGCGATGATCACCGAAGCGACCACGTCCGCCTCGGTGCGCCAGCGGGCGGAGGCGTTCGGCGAGGCGATCCGGGCGGAGGACGGGGTCGCGAACGCGGTCGCGTTCATCGAGCGGTTCGGCTCGCGGTAGGTCCGACCGAACGCCCAGGGGGGGCGGGGCCGAGTTCGCCGACGGTTGCCGGTCCCATCCGCGTGGCGACGCTACCCTGACCGCCTGCGAACCGACCGACCGATGCCCCTGACCTTCGAGCTCCAGGCCGAGTGCCCCGAAACCGGCGCCCGCGCCGGCCTCCTCCACACCGACCACGGGACGGTCGAGACGCCCATGTTCATGCCGGTCGGGACGGTCGGCAGCGTCAAGGCCGTCGCCCCGCGGACGCTCCGCGACGACCTCGGCGTCCAGATCCTCCTCGGCAACACGTACCACCTCGCGCTCCGCCCCGGCCGCGACGTGCTCCGGACGGTCGGCGGGCTCCACCCGTTCATGCAGTGGGACGGCCCGATCCTCACCGACTCGGGCGGCTTCCAGGTGTTCTCCCTCGCCGATCTCCGGAAGGTGACCGAGGAGGGCGTCCGCTTCCGGAACCACCTCGACGGCCAGTACCTCACGTTCACGCCCGAGTCCGTCGTCGACACGCAGCGCGACATCGGGTCGGACATCATGATGGTGCTCGACGAGCTCACGCCGGCGACCGTCGACGAGGCCGAGGCGCGGCGGGCGAACGCGCGGACGGTCCGCTGGGCCGAGCGGGCCTTTGCGCACTACCGCGCGACGGAGCCCCACTACGGGCACCACCAGGCCCTCTTCCCCATCGTCCAAGGGGCCGTCTTCCCCGACGTCCGCCGGGAGAGCGCCGAAGCCCTCCTCCAGCTCGACGCCGAGGGCTACGCCATCGGCGGGCTGGCGGTCGGCGAGGAGGCCGAGGTCATGTACGACACCGTCGCCCTGACGAACGAGGTTCTCCCGCAGGACCGGCCGCGCTACCTCATGGGCGTCGGGACGCCCCAGAACCTGATCGAGAACGTGGCCCGCGGCGTCGACCTGTTCGACTGCGTGATGCCCACGCGGAACGCCCGGACCGGGACGCTCTTCACGACCGACGGCACGGTCAACATCAAGAACGCCCGGTTCAAGACCGACACGTCGGCCATCGACGAGGCGCTCGACGTGTACCACAGCCGGACGTTCTCGAAGGCGTACCTCCGCCACCTCACGAAGGCCAACGAGCCGCTCTACATGGAGATCGCGAGCGTCCAGAACCTCGCGCTCTACCTCTGGACGATGCGGTCGATGCGGGCGGCGATCCTGGAGGGCCGCTTCCCCGCCTTCCGCCGCGAGTGGTCCGACCGCCTCGTGCAGAAGGCGTAGCGCCAGCCCACCCGCCTCGGCGTCGAAGCGGAGGGGGTCGGCTACCAGAAGCCGTCGTCCTCCCGCTGGCGGACCGCCTCGGCCCGCCGCTCGGCGATCTGGCGGATCAGGTCCTCCGGCAGTGGCTGGTCGTAGCGGACCTTGAGGTAGTTCTTCGTCGCGGCGTACGGCCCGAGCGCGTCGCGGAACGGGTCCAGCCCCTCGGGCGACGGGGCGAAGGCGAGGTGGGCCGTGAACGCCGAGAACGAGAAGAGGTAGCGCGGCTCGACGTAGAACGGCGCGTTCCACTTGATGACCTCGTCGGCCTCGGGCGCGACCTCGCGCAGGAGCGCGCGGAGACGCCGGAGGTGGCCCCGCCCCGCCTCGGGCGCGGCGTCGATGTAGGCGTCTACGGTCGTCGGTCGGTCGGCAGCCATCGGCTCGGGTCGGGCTCGGCGTCAGGATAGCGCGAGTACGCCCGCCTCGGCGACGGCACCGAGGCGGGCGGGGCCGGGCTACTCGAACCGCTCGAAGCGGAGGTCGCGGGCCCGGCCCGCGTCGACGGTGAAGGCGACGACGGCGCCCGACGCGTCGCGCTCGAACGCGACGGTGAAGGCGCCGGCCATGAACGTGTCGCCCGTCGTGTGGCGGAGCGCCTGGCCCTCCGGGAAGCGGAGGCTGGAGGCGCGGAGCTCGCCGTCCTCGACCTCGATCGTGCGGAACGCCTCCAGCGTCGCGCTGGCGTACTGCCCCACGTAGTCGTCGAGGTCGATGGGCTCGGCCGCCTCCGCCGGCTCCACGCCGAGCTTCGTGGCCCGGTGGTCGCCGTTCTGGTGGAGCGTCGCCGAACGGACGACGCCGTCGGCGTCGCGGTGGAACGTGACCGACGCGTCGACGACCGTGACCGCGAACGTCGAGTCGGAGACCGGGACGATCGGGGCCTCGGGCTGGCCCGTCGCCTGGGTCACGTAGCCCCCGTCGTCGCCGCGGCGGAAGGCGAGGACGAAGTCGGGCGCGATGTCGAGCGCGTACTCGCCGGCGTAGTCGTCGAAGAGCGCGTCGTCGAAGTCGACGGCCTCGGGACCGTCCGCCTCGGCGGCGGGCTCGTCCGAGCCGTCGGGGATCCGGTCCTCAAAGAACGCCTCGGCAACTTGGCCCGCGAGGGCGTCGACGTCGGCCGGCGAGTTCGTCAGGACGATCACGCCGAAGTCGAGCTCCGGCACGAACGCGAACGATGAGCGGTGGGCCGAGTCGGCGCCGCCGTGGTGGATGCGCGTCACGCTCCCCAGCTTCTCGATGAACAGGCCGAGCCCGTAGCTCGTCGTGTCGCCGTCGGCGAGGACGTAGCGCGTCGTCATCTGGTCGACGGCGTCCTGGCCGCCGAGCGTCGGCGTCCAGTAGCGCCCCATCCACCGCGCGAGATCGCCGAGGGTCGAGTAGATCCCGCCCGCGCCGATGGCGCCGCCGAGGTCGCGGGCGTCCTTCCAGCCCTCGTCGCCGGACACGTAGCCCTGGGCGCTGTTCGGCACGAGCGTCGACGGCGTCGCGCGGACGACCGTGTGCTCCATCCCCATCGGCTCGAACACGTTCTCAGCCATCCACTCGGGGAACGGCTGGCCCGTCACGCGCTCGACCACGAGCGCCGCCAGCCCGTACCCGCTGTTGTTGTAGTTCCACTCCGTCCCCGGCGCGTTCTGGAGCTCCGGCTGGCGCTGGATGAGCGCGACGATCTCCGCCCGGTCGACGTGGTCGCCCTCGTCGAGCCGGCGCCCACCGACGGCGAGCGCGTTGAGGAACTCGCGGTAGCCGCTCGTGTGCGTGAGGAGGTTCCGCAGCGTGACCGTCTCGCCGAAGTCCGGCAGCTCCGGCACGTACTCCCGGACGTCGTCGTCGAGGTCGAGCTCGCCGCGCTGCTCCAGCAGGAGGAGCGCGAACGCCGTGAACTGCTTCGACGTCGAGCCGATGTTCGACCGCGTGTCGACGGTCATCGGGACACTGTGCGTGAGGTTGGCCGTCCCGTAGGCGCTCTGGTAGACGACCTCGCCGCCGTCGACGACGGCCACGAGCGCACCGGGCGCGCCGTCGCGGTTCCGCTGCGCGAAGATCTGGTCGACGCGGCCCTCGGGCGTCGCCGCCAGCGGCTCGACCCGCTCCACCGTGAGGACGTAGGCGCCGGCCTCCTCCTCGAACGGCGTGACCGTGAGCGTGTACGTCCCGCCCGCCTCGGCCTCGAACTGGAAGAGGTCGTCGCCGCGGGCCGTCTCGTCGAACCGACCGACCTCGTCGCCGTCGGGCCCCGTGACGGTCACGACCACGTCGGCGGTTTCTTGAAAGGCCGCCCCTGTGACGAAGGAGCCGGCGTCGAGGTCGAGCGCGTAGGCGTCGGCGCCGTCGGCGGCGAGGGTGCCGGCACGCGGCTGGCCCGGGTCGATCGGCTGCTGTGCCGAGGCGGACAGGGCGAGAGCGAGGAACAGGGCGAGGACGGGCGCGAGGCGCATGGAGAGCGTGGTGTGTGTCGGCTCGTGCGTTCGGACGATCGGCCTCCAAGTTGCGGCTCCCCCGGCCTCGGTGTCGAGGCGGACGGGGCCGCGGCGTGGGCCGACACAAAAAACGGCGGGGCGGAGCCCGAAGGCCCCGCCCCGCCGCGGTCCGTCAGAGGACGCGGTCGCTAGCGGACGACCGTGACCGTTCGGCTGACCATCACGTCCTCGCCCTGGAGCCGGAGGACGTAGACCCCCGAGGCGAGGCCGGCCGCGTCGAGACGCGCCGTCCGCTCCTGCGGGCCGGCCGGGCCGTCGGCCACGACGGCGACCTGGCGGCCGAGCATGTCGAACAGGGCGACCGACACGTCGCCCGCCGTCTCCAGCGAGTACCGGACCGTCGCGCCCGTCCGGATCGGGTTCGTCACCGAGAGCGTCGCCGCGGTCTCCTCGACCGGGTTCTCCGCGGCGACCTCCCCGGCCGGCGTGATCGACAGGTTGTCGATGTAGATCGTGTTGCCGACGTTGGCCGCGTACGAGAAGTGGATCGGCGCGCGGATCTCGGTGACCCCATCGGGCACCGTGAACTCGACCGTGAACTCCTGCCACTCCGTCGTCAGCGCGGCGTCACTGATCCGGCCGAGCTCGTTGTACGACGGGGCCGGCTGACCAATGGTGAAGCTGGCGGTCCCACCGTCGGTCTCGGACCGGGCCCACACCGAGTAGAGGTAGGTCCGGCCGGCCTCGACCGTGAGCGGCTCAGCTGCCACCTCGATCTCCCAGGGGTTCGCGCCGGTCCCGTTGACCGTAACGGCGAGCGACTGGTCGCCCTCATAGGCCACGTCGTCGACGATGGCGAACTCGGGGGCCATCGTGACCGCCCCACCGACGTTGAGCGCGAAGCCGGGGACGTCGCCGCCGGTGACCACGCCCGGAGCCGGCATCTCGAACCCGCCGTTCACCACGACGTCGAGCGACGGCGCCGGCGCGTCGATGTCGGCCGCGTCGAGGACGAGGAGCTGGAAGCCGCCTTCGGGGTCGTCGGCGTTGAACTGGCCGATGACGCCAATGATGCCGACGGGCCCGTCCGGGATCGGCGTGTCGTCGACCGTCGTGTCGTCCGCGTTCGGGACGCGGAGCGTGACGAGGCCGCTGGCCTCGGAGTTGTCGTCGATGAGGTAGGTCGTGGCCGCCGTGAAGGCGCCCGACCCGTCGACCGTCACGCCGGCGACGTAGACGAGCTCGCCTTCGTAGTCCTCGCCGTTCGCGGCGAGCTCGGCGAGCGTGACCACCTGCGGTTGCGGGACTGCGGCCGTGCCCGTGACCTCGTAGCTCTCGAGGTCGCCCCCGTTGATCTGGAGGAGGCCCCGGAACTCCGAGAGCGTCCCCGTCACGTCGAGCACGGTGCCCGGCCCGACGTCGCCGCTGGCGATGGCGTCGAACAGGTCACCCGAGGTCTGGCGGATCGTGAGGGCGCCCGTCTCGTCCTGGAGGTACAGGAACGCGCCGGCCGCGCGCGTCACGACGCCCTCGATGCGGACCGTGGCGCCGACGCCCTCAGCGCGGGCCTCGGCGATCGGGACGATCTCGTCCCCGCCGCCACCGCCGGACGCGTTGCCGACGTCCTCGGCGTTGATGAGCAAGAGCTGGTAGCCCCCGTCCGGGTCGTCGGCGTTGAACTGGCCGATGATAGCCGTGACGTCGGCGACCTCCGGGATCTCGGTCCCGTCGACCGTGCTGTCGGAGCCGTTCGGCACGCGGGCCGTGACCACGCCGGAGTCGTCCGAGTCGTCGGAGACTGTGTAGGTCGTGGCCGCGGAGAACGTGCCGGTCTCCGCGAACGAGACGTTCCGGACCGTGACGAGCTCGCCCTCGTAGGCCTCGCCATTCTCGGCGAGCTCGGCGAGCGTGACCACCTGCGGCTCCGGCGCGTCGGTCGTGCCGAGGACGTCGTAGCTCTCGAGGTCGCTGCCGTTGATTTGGAGGAGGCCCCGGAACTCGGACAGCGTGCCCGTCAGGCGGATCTGCGTGCCCGGCGCGACGGCGCCGCTAGCGACGGCGTCGAACAGCGGGCCCGAGGTCTGGCGGATCGCGAGGCCGCCCGTCTCGTCCTGGACGTAGAGGAACGCGCCGGCGGCGCGCGACACGACGCCCTCGATGGTCACCGACTCCCCGACGCCCGCGGCGCGGGCGTCCGCGACGGTCGCCGTCTGGGGCGCGTCGTCGACGGTGACCGTCAGGATGTTCGGGGACCCGGTCACGGCGTCGCCGCTCGTCACGGCGAGGCGGAACGTGGCCGTCTCCGGGCCCTCAACGAGGTCGTCATCGGCGAAGACGAACGTGACCTCGGCCATGTTGTCCCGTGCGCGCTGACCCGGGAACGTCGCGGACGCGACCGAGGCGCTCGCGAAGTCCGCCGTGGTGGCGGAGCTGGCCCCGCCGACGAAGCTCACGAGGACGGTGACGGGGCCCGACGGCTCGTTCTCGTTGTAGTCGAGCTCGAGGGCCACCGTGAGGGTGTCGCCCTCGCGGACCATCCGGGTCTCGTCGGCGAACGAGACCTCGACCGGATCGGGATCCGGCGGCGCCGGCGACTCGAACGTCTGGCCCGTGTTGACCGCGCCCAACGTCGCGGCCATCGGGCTGGCCCACGTGAACCCGTCATAGGTGGCGCTCGTCCCGGTCAGCTGGAGCGAGAATCCGACCGGCGTATCGCCGGCCTCGGAGACGCCGATGTCGTCGCTGGTCTCGCCGTTGGCCGGGCCGTTGGTGGCCGTGAACGACCCCTCGTAGGAGAGGAACTGGAGGACGTCCCCCTCGGTCGTGCTGAGGGCGATCCCGTCGGGCGAGCCGTTCTGGATGCCGTTGGACGGGAAGGAGTAGGTGTAGAGCGTGTAGCCGTTCTGGCTCGCACCGACCGTGAGATCGGCGCCGCTGACCGTGTTGTACGACGCGCCACCGCTGCCGTTGTAGAGCGTGATGACGACGTCCTCGACGTCGAGGATGCCGTCCGCGACGGCGATCTCGACGAACTCGCCGGTGTCACCGCCGTCGTTGTCGTAGTGGAACTCGTTGAGGAACGCACTCTGCGCGAGAGCCGACGGGGCGGCGATCAGCGCGGCGAGCGTGAAGAAGAGAGAGAAGCGAAGTCGCATCTGGGAGGGCTGGGATGGGGAAGGGAGTCCGAACGGACGTCGCGGGCGGAGGGTCCGCGGCGCTCGAAGGGAAACAATCGGATGATCTGCGAGGCCCCGTCCGCGTCGCGGAACGGCCTCCCGACGAACGTAGCCGGGCCTGCCGGGGCGGGCCAGGGGCAATCCGTCGGCACTCCTCAGAATACGTCGCGCGAGGGATCCGGTCCCCTGGCATGGCACAGGGGGCCGATCTCCAGTAAAACCAGCGGGGCACGACCCTACAGCAGCGGGGCGGAGCCCGAAGGCCCCGCCCCGCTGAGGCGTCACCGAGGTGGACGCGCTAGCGCACGATCGTGACCGTCCGGCTGACCATCACGTCCTCGCCCTGGAGCCGGAGGACGTAGACGCCCGAAGCCAGCCCGGCCGCGTCGAGGCGGACCGACCGCTCCTGCGGGCCGGCCGGGCCGTCGGCCACGACGGCGACCTGGCGGCCGAGCATGTCGAACAGGGCGACCGACACGTCGCCCGCCGTCTCCAGCGAGTACCGGACCGTCGCGCCCGTCCGGATCGGGTTCGCCACCGACAGCGTCGCCACGGGCTCCTCGACGGGCGCGTCGACGGCCGTGTCCATGTCGCGGATCGAGAGGTTGTCGATGTAGACGGGGTTGCCGACGTTCCCGGCGTACGAGAAGTGGATCGGCGCGCGGATCACGGTCTCCTGGTCGGTCACCGTGAACTCGAACGTGAACTCCTGCCACTCCGTCGTCAGCGTCTGGTCCCCGAGGCGGGCGTACTCCGAGAACGCCTGATTCCCGACCGTGAAGCTGGCGGTCCCGCCGCCGTTCTCGGACCGGGCCCAGACCGAGTACGTGTACGTCGCGCCCGGCGTCACGGCCAGGTCCGTCGCGACGGCCTCGATGTCGTACGCGTTGGCCCCCGTCGCGGCGACCGTCACGCGGAGCGACTGGTCCCCGTCCTGGGCCGCGTCGTCAACGACGGCGAACTCGGCCGGCGTCGCGACGCCCGCGGCGTTCCGGACACCCCACCCCGGGATCTCGGCCCCGGTGTAGACGCCGGGCGCGCCGTCCTCGAAGCTCCCGTTCGTCACGACGTTCTCCCCGTTGCCGCCGCCACCGCCGACCGGCGTGAGCGTGAGCGTGTCGAAGTAGTTGTACCCGTAGCAGCGCGAGATGACGAACTCGAACGCGCCGTCGTCGCCGACCGTGACCACGTCCGTCTCCGGGCTCGTGATCTCGATGTCGGTGAACGTCGCCACGCCGGCCGGCAGCGCGAAGCCGAGGCCGTCGTCGTCGCCACAGTCGACGGCGTCGCCGTAGCGGACGCCGTTGGCCGTGATCCGGTCGAAGCGGAAGCCGTCGGCGTTCCCGTCGAAGGGGGCCGCGTAGCTCAGCGTCGCCGTGTACTCGCCGGCGGGGAGGTCGTCGGCCGTCACGCGGACCGAGCCCTCCTGGGTGTAGATGAAGCCGTCGCCCGAGAACGGGCCGCTCACGTTGCCGTCGAGCTCCGTGAGGACCTGGACCTCGGCGACGTTCTCACCCTCGAGGAAGAACGAGGCGTCCTCGAGTTCGAACACGTAGCTCCCGTCGACCTCGGTGTAGGGCGTCGTGTCGTCGCCGCCGCCTCCGGGGCCGGCGAGCGAGAGGTCGTCGATGTAGACCGCGTTGCCGATGTTCACGTCGTAGCCGAACGCCAGGCCGACGTTGACCGACTCCAGTCCCTCCGGGACCGTGAACGTGATCTCATACTCCGTCCACTCCGCCGACAGCGTGGCCCCGTAGAACGGGGTCCCGAGCGCCGAGAAGTCCGACGGGTTCTGGACCGCGAACTGCATCTGGCCCCCGGCCGTCGTCGACTTCGCCCACACCGAGGCCGTGTACTCCGTCCCGGGCTCGACCTCGGGCTGGGCCACGAACTGGAAGTTGTAGGCGTTCGCCGCCCCGCCGGTGTAGTCAGCCCGGAGCGACTGGTCGCCCGTGTGGGCCTCGGTATCGACGATGGTGAACGTGCCGTTGTTGGCCTCGATGAACCCGGAGTCGAGCGTGAGCGCCGACCCAGGCTCAGGCGCCTCGAAGTCACCGAACGCGAGCAGGTTGGCACCGCCACCGCCACCGACGGAGCCCGCGTCGAGGTCCGCGACGGTATATGCCTCACCGCTCAGGCCGAAGGCGATCTTGTCGAACCACAGGCCGTCCTCACGGCCGCCGATCTGGATCGTCTGCGTGAGGTCGCCGGCCGCGACCGTGATGTAGTCGTCGGCCGGGTTGTTCGGGAAGGCGCTGGCGCGGACCCACTTCCAGACCCCCGCGCCGAGCGTGCCCGCGCCCGCGACGACGTCGCCGGGGGCGGAGAAGCCGCCGGCCGCGAGGCCGTTCACGACCACCCAGCCGGCCGCCGCCGTCGGGTCCTGCATGCCCGGCCCGCTGGCCAGGAGGAAGCTGTCGTCGTTGAACGCGCCCGCGCCGACGTAGACCCGAACGAACGCGGTGTACGTCCCGGGCGCCGGGAACGTCACGTCGTAGGACGCGACGCGGGCGGCCGTCTGCGGGATGGCCGGGTCCGGGTTGGCGCCGGCCGAGAAGTCGGTCGTGACGAACGCGTAGTCGACGTCGCCATCCGAGGCCGTATCCCACTCGGCGCCGAGGTCGCCGTCCTCGGCCTCGACGACGACGAGCGGGAAGCCGCCGGCCGGCGGCGCGTCCGAGATTGTGACCTCGATCACATTGGGGGCCTCCACGACGGCCGTGCCGCTCACCGCCGACAGGCGGAAGACGGCGGTCTCGTTGCCCTCCTCGACCCCGTCGTCGGCGACTGTGAACTCGACCACCTGGACCTCGCTGTCCCGCTCACCGTCGAACGTCACCGCCGCGATCGTCGTCTCGAAGTCGGCGACGTCGGCCGTGCCCGCGCCTCCCACGAGGCTCACGCGAACCGTGCTCGGCGAGTCGTCCGTGCGCCGGATGACGAGGGGGATCTGGACGGTGTTGCCCTCGACGACCGAGAACGCCGTGCTCTCGAACGAGATGGCCGGCGGCGGCGGGACCTCCGGCGGCACCGGCGCGAGCACGAGGTTGTCGATCCAAACCGCGCTCCCGGCGTTGTTGGGGAAGGCGAACTGGGCCCCGATGTTCAGCGACGTGCCCACGGGCGACGTCACCGGGAACGCGATCTGCTGCCAGTCGCTCGTCAGCGTCACCGAGCCGGACGAGCCGTACGAGACGTAGCCCGCGTTCGGGTCTTGGACGTTGACGTTCACGTTCGGCCCGGCCGACGCGTTCGTCCGCGCCCAGAACGAGAGGATGTACTCCTCGTTCGCCTCGAGCGCGACCTGGGGGACGAACTGCATCTGGAACGAGTTCGTCGCGCTCCCATCGTAGTTGGCACGGAGCGACTGCCCCCCCTCATATGCGACGGACCCGTCGATGACGAACGTCGAGGTGCCCGTGACCTGGCGGAAGTAGTTCGTCCCGTTGACCGTCCCGCCGCCGGGAAGCGTCCCGGGGCTGAAGGCTTCGAAGTCCCCGAGCGCGAGAACGTCGCCCTCTGTCGGCGGCGGCGGCACGGCGGCCACCAGCGACAGGGCGTCGACGTACACCGGCTCGCCCACGTTTTGCGCGAAGCCGTACTGGGTCACCACGTTGACCGTCGAGTACGACGCGTCCGAGGGGACCGTGAACGTGAACCCGAACTCCTGCCACGCCCCCGTGATCGCCGTCCCGTAGTTGACGGTGGACGGCGTGACCGGGGCGTACCCCGGTGTGAGGACTCCGAACGCGAGCCGCCCGTCCCCGTCGCCTCCGCCCGTCCGGGCCCAGACCGAGAACGTGTACTCCTCGCCGGGCGTGACCGGGATCCCCGTGCCGACGCCCTGGACGTCGTAGAAGTTGGTCGCGCCGCCGCCGTAGTTGACCCGGACCGACTGGTCGCCTTCGTACGCCACCACGTCGTCGATGGTGAACGTCGTGTTCGGGCCCTGGGTGAAGCCGGGCGAGAAGATCCCGGTCTGGGTGCCCGGGGCGGGGCCCTCGAAGTCACCGAACGTGACCAGGTTGGTCTGAGCCAACGCCGGGGTGGCGAGCAAGAAGCCCAGAATGGTCAGAACGACGGCTCGGAGTGTCTGTGTAGCGTGTCGCATGTGTGAGCGGGGGAAGGATGGGGAGCGTCCGCCAGGGCCGGGGGGAGCCCGAGGCGGGGCCACCGAATGTAGAGGCAGGATGAACCAATTGGAAGGGGTTCCATGCTGACTTGGTGATTTGATGAGTTTCCCGACTCCGCCACCTCTGGCCCCTGACCCTCTTTGCCGAGCCCCCAGGAGACTCATCCGGCGACCGCCCCCCCAGATGGCAGTCCCTGAAAAACGACGGCGGGGCGGAGCCCGAAGGCCCCGCCCCGCAGACCGGACTCGGTCGGGACGGTTAACGGAGGACGGTCACCGTCCGGGTCCGTGTGGCCCCGTCGACGTCGAGACGGAGGACGTAGACGCCCGCGGCGAGGCCGGCGGTGTCGAGCGTGGCCGTCTGCGCGCCGGCGCCGAGCGGGCCGGCGGCCAGCGTCTGGACACGGCGGCCGAGCACGTCGAAGAGCGCGAGCGTGGCCTGGCCCGGGGCGCCGGCCCCGAACTGGACCGCTGTCTGCCCGCGGACCGGGTTCTCGACGGCCAGCGTGAGCGCCGCGGCCGGGTCCGCCTCGGTCGCCACGCCGCGCGGGGTCACGTCGTCGGCGTCGAGCAGGAGGAGCTGGTACCCGTTGACCGGCGAGTCGAAGTCGAACTGGCTGACGATGCCCGTGAGATCGGCGACCTCAGGGATGTCGGTCCCGTCGACCGACGTGTCGTCGGCGTTCGGGATCCGGAGCGTGACGGTCCCGACGGCGCCCGAGCCGTCCTCGATCTGGTAGGTCGAGGCCGCCATGAACGTCCCGTCGGGGTCGGTCCCGGCGTCGGTCCCGTCGGGGTCGATGGTCACGGCCTGGACCGTGACCAGCTCGCCCTCGTAGGTCTCGCCGTCGAGCGAGATCTCGTTGAGTGTGACGACCTGCGGCTCGGGGACGTCGGTCGTCCCGAGGATCTCAAACGAGGCGAGGTCATCCCCATTGATCTGGAGGAGGTTGGCGAACTCCGAGAGCGTGCCCGTTACGCGGAGGCGCGTGCCCGGCTCGATGGCGCCGCTGGCGACGGCGTCGGAGAAGGCGCCCTCGACCTGGCGGACCGTGAGGCCGGCGGTCTCGTCCTGGAGGTAGGTAAAGTCCCCCATCGTTCGCGTGACCGTCCCCTCGACCGTGACGGTCGCGTCGACGCCCTGGGCTCGCGCGTCGGCGATCGAGCCGGACGCCATGTCCACCGCGGTGCCGATCTGGCCTCGGATCTCGCCGCTGGGGACCTCGGCCGAGTGGACGTTGACGTAGGCGAGCCCGGCCCGGATCGAGTCGGCGAACGTCGGGCGGACCGTGAACGTGTTGGCCGAGGCCTCGAACGTCCCCCCCCGCATGTCGGCGTCGACCGCCGGGGCGAGCGCCTGGACCACCGGGCCGTTCGCCCCGGCCGCGCCCGCGTGGATGTGCGACGCCGCGTAGGCGCCGGAGAGCCCGCTGAACGACCCCGTCACGGTGACCGTGGCGCCGTCGAGGCGGACGGAGCCCGAGCCCGTCGCGTCCGTGGCGACCGGAGGGACCTCGTTGTCTCCGCTCAGCGAGAACGGCAGCGTGTGCGTCTGCGTCCCCAGTTGGCCTCGGATCTCGCCGCTGGGGACCTCGGCCGAGTGGACGTTGACGTAGGCGAGCCCGGCCCGGATCGAGTCGGCGAACGTCGGGCGGACCGTGAACGTGTTGGCCGAGGCCTCGAACGTCCCCCCCCGCATGTCGGCGTCGACCGCCGGGGCGAGCGCCTGGACCACCGGGCCGTTCGCCCCGGCCGCGCCCGCGTGGATGTGCGACGCCGCGTAGGCGCCGGACAGGCCGACGAAGCGGCCGGTGACCGTGAGCGTGGTGCCGTCGAGGACGGCGGTCACGCCGCCCTTGGCGTCGGTCTCCACGGGCGGCACCTCGTTCTGGCCCCGCAGGAGCGCGTTGAAGCTCGTGGCCCCGGAGGAGCCCACGTTGGCCGCGCCCGGGGTCGCCAGCGCGGCGACGATGGTGTCGCTGCCGTCGGGCGAGCGCTGGGTGGACTCGTTGTCCTTGTCGCCGTTCTCGTCCTCGTTGTACTGGACGGTCTGGCCCAGCGCGGCGAGGAGGTCCGGGGCGTCGTCGTCGCTCGTGTCGTATACAATCGCGTCGACGAGGTCCGTGGTCGAGGGCGCCGTCCCGTTGGGGAAGTCGGCGGCCGACCCGGTGTAGAGGGCGACGGCGTCGGCGCCGTTCTGGAGCGCCCCGCTGGAGCCCGGCTCGAACGTCTGCGTCACGTTCACGACGCCGGGGTTGCCGAGGACGTAGTACGCGCCGGGGGCCAGGGTCCCCGAGAGGTCGTACGCCCCGTACGACACGGTGCCGTTGCCGTTGAAGAACACCACGACGTAGTCGTCGAGCGCGACGGCGGCAGAGCCGGCGTTGTAGAGCTCGACGAACTCGGCCGTGTCGGAGCCGGGCGTGTCCGCGTCGACCTCGTTGATGACGACTTGGGCCGAGGCGACGCCGGAGCCGGCGAGGAGGAGCGCGAGGAGCGCGCCCAGGGAGTAGCGGATGGGCATAGGATCAGAGATGAGGTGGGATCGAGAGAGCCAGAGATGCTCAGGACGGTACGAGACGCCCAGCGGGAGGGTCCGCCTCGGCCGAGTCCCCACGGAAACATGACGCGGGTCTCGGGCGAATGCCGAGGGCCAATTCTGTGCGGAGCGCGCGCCGCATCGCAACGCCGCCCGCCCGGCGCCGTTGGTCCGGGTAGCTTTCCGCCCCGCCCGAGCCCGTCCGCATGGCCCGCCAGTTCGACGTCCCCGCCTTCTACCGGAGCCCGATCGTGACGCGGGTCAAGGCGGCCCGCCGCGCGGCCGACCCGCGCAAGAAGGACCTCGCGCCGAGCGTGCTCAACTTCGGCCCGCTCCGCGTGAAGCTGGCCCGCCACTTCGGGTTCTGCTTCGGCGTCGAGAACGCCATCGAGATCGCGTACCGGGCCCTCGACGAGCACCCCGAGGCGGCCGCGGCCGGCCGGATCCACCTCCTCTCGGAGATGATCCACAACCCGCACGTCAACGAGGACCTCCAGGCCCGCGGCGTCCGGTTCCTGCGGACGACCGCCGGCGAGCAGCTCATCCCGTTCTCCGACCTCGGCCCGGACGACCTCGTCATCGTCCCGGCCTTCGGCGCGCCGACGGAGACGCTCGCCGAGCTCACCGCGCGTGGCGTCGACGTGCAGGCCTACGACACGACGTGCCCATTCGTCGTGCGCGTGTGGAAGAAGGGAGCGCAGATCGGCCAGAAGGGGTTCACGGTCGTCGTCCACGGCAAGCGCCAGCACGAGGAGACGCGGGCCACGTTCAGCCGGGCCGCCGCGGACGCGCCCGTCGTCGTGGTGCGGGACATGGAGGGGACCGAGGCCCTCGCGGCCGTCATCGAGGGCCGCGAGGGCGCCGATTTTTTCTGGGACCGCTTCGAGGGCATGACGACGGAGGGCTTCGACCCCGGCCGCGACCTCGCCCGGATCGGCGTCGTGAACCAGACGACGATGCTGGCGACCGAGACGGCGGCCATCGCCGAGCGCCTCCGCCAGGCCGTGATCACCCGCGACGGCGACGACGCGAACGTGGCCGACACGTCCGACACGCTCTGCTACGCGACGAAGGAGAACCAGGACGCGACGGACGCCCTCATCGCCTCCGGCGCCGACCTCGCGATCGTCGTCGGCGGCTACAACTCGTCGAACACGTCGCACCTCGTCGAGCTCTGCGAGGACGCTGGCCTGCCGACCTACTTCGTCAAGGACGCCGACGAACTCGTCTCCCCCGAGCTCATCCGCCACTTCGACTGGCGGACCAAGACGATGCGCGAGACGGCCGACTGGCTGCCCGAGGCGCGCCCAGTCGAGGTCTTGCTCACGGCCGGCGCCTCGTGCCCCGACGCTCTCCTCGACGCCGTCATCCAGCGGCTGCTGGGCTGGGTCGAGGGCACGCGCCCGGTCGACGACGCGCTGGAGCCGTTCGAGGCCGAGCCGGCGTAGCCCCGCCCGCCTCGGCGCCGGCGTCAAGGAACCCGATGGGCAATGGCCTCGCGCCAGCCCCTCGCCCTGAGCGGAGCGAAGGATCCGGCCGGGGCCGAGCGTGGCCGAGATCCGAGACCCTCCACCTCAGCCCCGAGGTGGAGGGAGCCGGCGGAATCGGCTGGCCCTCTATGTTGGCGGCATGCCCCGCTCGTCGCCATGCGCGGAGCCCTGTCCGTCCTCACCGGCCTCGTCGGGCTGGCCCTCTTCATGGCCCTCCTCTGGGCCGGCTGCTCGACGTTCCTCAAGAACAACGGCGCCTACGAGCGCGGCGTCGCGACGGCACGGGCCGACCCGGTCGTGGAGAAGGCGCTCGGCGCGCCGGTCCGCGAGAGCTGGTTTCTGAACGGGAGCATCGAGGGCGACGGGATGACGACGCGCGGGTCCTGGCTCGTCCGCCTGAGCGGCGAGCGGGGCGCCGGGACGCTCCGAATCGCGGGCTACAAGGCCGACGGCGACTGGCGCGTCGTGTCGATGGCCCTCGATGCCGACGACGTCCGCTACGTGTACGTGCCCGGCGTGGGCTTCCGGGCGCCCGCCGAGGGCTCTGCTGTCGAGGGACCGCCCGACATCCTCGGCCACTGAGTCCGATCCGCTCCACGCGGAGCCGTGCGGCGTCACGGGCGTACGCGCTCCACACGACTCCACTCCCCTCTCCCCTCGAATGGACGCCCCCCTCCAGTACGCCAAGGACCACGCCGACCGCTTCGTCGAAGAGCTCAAGGCCTGGCTCCGGATCCCTTCCATCTCGACCGACCCGACGTACGCCACGCAGACCCGGAGCGCGGCCGAGTGGCTCGCCGACAACCTCCGCGACGCGGGCATGGGAGACGTCGAGGTCATGGAGACCGACGGCCACCCCGTCGTCTACGCCGAGCACCACGTCTCGGACGACGCGCCGACGGTCCTCGTCTACGGCCACTACGACGTCCAGCCGCCGGACCCGCTCGAGCTGTGGGACAACGACCCGTTCGAGCCCGTCGAGAAAGACGGCGACCTCGTCGCGCGCGGCTCGGCCGACGACAAGGGCCAGGCGTTCATGCACGTCAAGGCCGCCGAGTCGTGGCTCGCTACGGACCAGCCGCCCGTGAACCTCAAGTTCGTCATCGAGGGCGAGGAGGAGAACGGGAGCGTCCACCTCCCGGGCTTCTTGGAGGAGCACAAGGACAAGCTGGCGGCCGACGTCTGCCTCGTGAGCGACACGGCCCTCTTCGCGCCGGGCGTCCCGTCGATCGCCTACGGCCTCCGCGGCCTCGCCTACGTCGAGGTCACGCTGACGGGCCCCAAGAAGGACCTCCACTCGGGCGTCTACGGCGGCGGCGTCGAGAACCCGATCAACGCGCTCGCGGCCATGATCGCGGCCCTCCACGACGACGACCACCGCGTGACCGTCGAGGGGTTCTACGACGACGTCGTGGCGCTGAGCGACGACGAGCGCGAGGCGTACCGGGACCTACCGTTCGATGAGGCGGCCTGGAAGGACGAGGCCGGCGTGTCCGAGACGAAGACCGAGGCGGGCTACTCCGTCCTTGAGGGGACCACGGGCCGGCCGACGCTCGACTGCAACGGGATCTGGGGCGGCTACACCGGCGAGGGCGCCAAGACGGTCCTCCCGTCGAAGGCCAGCGCCAAGATCTCGTGCCGCCTCGTCCCGAACCAGACGCCGGGCGACATCACGGAGAAGCTGCGGACGCACTTCGAGGCCCACGTTCCGGACACGATGTCGCTCACGTTCCGCGACCTCCACGGGGGCCACGGCGTGCTCGTCGACCGCGAGGCGCCGGCCATGCAGGCGGCCTCGGAGGCCCTTGAGGCCGTGTTCGGGCAGACGCCGTACTTCACGCGCGAGGGCGGCTCGATCCCCGTCGTCGCCGACTTCAAGCGGATCCTCGGGCTCGACACGGTGCTGATGGGCTTCGGCCTCGACTCGGACTCGATCCACTCGCCGAACGAGCGGTTCGGGCTCGACCGGTTCCACCAGGGGATCGAGGCGTCGGTCCGGTTCATGGACGCCTACGCCCGCCAGAAGGAGGCGGCCTAGGTGCGCGCGCCGCTCGCCGCGCTGGCGGTCGCCCTCGCCGCGTGCGGGGGCGCCCCGGCTCCCGAAGCGGCCCTCCCTCCGCCCCCCGCGCTCCCCGTCGGCCTCGGCGAGCGCCTAGCCGAGGCGGGCCTCGTCGCCGAGCCCCTCGACGGCGCCGACGGCTACGGCCTCGCCGAGGTCCGGTCGGACTCCGGCTCGTTCCTGGGCCAGTGGATCGACCTGCGCCGCGTCGAGGTGCGGCAGGTGATGGGCGAGGTCGAGCCCGGCTCCGACGAGCCGTCGGCGTTCCACCCGGAGGCACCGAGCCCCCAGTTCGCGCTGGTCGACCCGGCGGCCGTGGTCGCCGAGGCGGAGGGAGACGGGGCGTTCGCCGTGCTGAATGGGGCGTTCTTCGAGACGCCCGGCGTCCCGACGTCGCAGCTGGCGTTCCCCGTCGCCCTCGGCGGCGTGGCGGTCACGGGTGGAAGCAGTCCCTACGGGCCCGGGAGGCCCGGCGCGGAGGGGGAGCGATGGGCCCGACCGCTCCGCGCGCTCGGCCTCGACACGCTCGCCAACGTCGCCGACTACGACCCAGCGACGGGCGCCCCGCTCGGGGCACCCGGGTTCGCCGACGCCGTCGTGAGCTATGCGCCCGAGGCCCACCCGGCGCGGATCGCCACGCGCTTCCACGTCCTCGGCCCGCTCGACGCCGACGGCGACGGTGCGGCCGAGACCCTCGTCATCGTCACCAGCGATGGGCGGACGCGGATCGGCGCGGCGGCCTCGGTCCTCGCCCGCCTCGGCGTCGACGCGGGCCGGATGCTGGCGCTCGACGGCGGCGCCTCGGTCCTCGTCCGGAACCGGCGCGCGGGCACGCTCCACGAACCAACGTCGGCCGGCGGGCGCTCGCCGCAGTGGCTGCCGCACTACCTCGTCGTCGCGCCCCGATAGGCAACCCGGGCGGTGAAGAGCAGATGCGCCGGCCCCCGGCGACGAACGTTAGGGAAGAGGTGGCGTTGGAGGGGCCCTTTCCCCCTGGCCCCTCCCACCATGCGCGCCCTCCCGCTGCTCCTCGCCTTCGGCTTTGCCTTCGCCGCCTGCCAGCTCGACGGCGGCGAGACGGAGCCCACGACCGACCCCGACCCGGCGCCGGCCCCCGACACCACGTCCGCCTCGGGGCGGATCTCGACCACCGGCGGCCTCGGCCTCCCGTCCGCCGACGACCTCGAAGGGGGCCGCTACACCGGCCGGGGCCGCGACCTCGTCGAGGTGGACACGGCCGGCCAAGCGGCGGCGGCCCGGACCAACCCGGAGACGCTGGCCGCGATCGACACGACCGAGGCGTGGTCGAGCCCGATCCGCGTGCCGCTCGGCGGCGACGTGGCCGGGCCGAGCGTCGTCAAGCTCCAGACGCTGCTCGACCGGGCCGGCTTCTCGCCGGGCCAGATCGACGGCCGCTGGGGCGACAACACCGAGCTCGCGCTCTCGTGGTTTCAGAAGGCCGAGGGCCTCCGCGTGACCGGCATCGCCGACCGGGCCACGGTCCGCTCGCTCTCGCAGCGCGCCGGGCAGCCGGGCCAGCTCATCACGACCGTCACGCTCTCCGAGGACGCCGTCGCCGGGCCATTCACCGAGATCCCCGACGACGTCTACGCCAAGGCCGAGCTCGACCGGCTCGGCTACGAGTCGCTCTCCGAGAAGCTGGGCGAGCGGTTCCATGCCGCGCCCGAGCTGCTCGCGCGGCTCAACGGAGGCCGCGACCTCGACGCGCTCTCCGCGGGCGACACCCTCCGCGTGCCGAACGTCGGGAGCGCGCCGCGCCCGTCAAGCGCCGTCTCGCGGCTCGTGATCTCGAGCGAGGCCGGCTACCTCCACGCCCTCGCCGACGACGGGACCGTCCTGTTCCACGCGCCCGTGACCGTCGGCGCGAGCTACGACCCGTCGCCCGAGGGCGCCTTCGAGGTCCGCGCCATCGCCCGGAACCCGGAGTGGCACTACCAGCCGGCGATCCTGGAAAGCGTGCCGGACGACGCCGAGGAGGCCACGCTCCCGCCCGGCCCCAACAACGCCGTCGGCGTGGTGTGGATGGCGCTCTCGAAGGAGCACTACGGCATCCACGGGACGAGCGCGCCCGAGACCATCGGCTACGCGTCGTCGGCCGGCTGCGTGCGCCTGACGAACTGGGACGCCGAGCGGCTGGCGGCCATGATCGAGCCCGGCGTGCCGGTCCGCTTCCGCGACGTCGCCGGCCGGCCCGGACAGCGCGCGCCCACCGACACGACCACGATGGCCGCGCGGTCGCGGTAGCGACGGCCCCGTGACTCCGCCCGCCTCGCCCCCGAGGCGGGCCGATCTAGCGCCGGCTCAGCAGCGGGTACGGGTTGACCGGCGTCCCGTCCCAGAAGTCGGCGGGGTCGGCCGTGCGCCAGATGGCGAAGTGGAGGTGCGTGTTGCCCGGCGCCGCGTTGCCCGTGTCGCCGACGCCGCCCAGAAACTGCCCGCGGCGGACCCGCTGGCCTGCCTTCAGTCCCGGCGCGTAGCTGTCGAGGTGCGCGTAGTAGTAGACCGTCCGGCGGTCGGCGCCGAGTTGGTAGATCGTCAGGCCGCCCCTGTCGCTGGTGAACAGGCGGACGATCTCGCCGGCCACGGCCGCCCGCACGGGCGTCCCCCGCGGGGCCAGGATGTCGATGGCGTCGTGCGACCGCCCCTCACTGCGCGCGGCCTCGAACGTGTCGACGAGGTCGCCGGGCTCGATGCCGGCCACCGGCATCGCCAGTCCGGACGCGCTCACGGTGGGTGCCTCGCGGATCGGTGGGTCGGTTCGGCCCGCCTCGTCCGGCGTCACGCGTCTCGTGTCGGCGCCGGCCGCGGGCGGCGTCTCCTCGGCCGGCGGGGGCACGGCTCTCGTCGTGTCGGTGCTGGGCGCCTTCGCCTCGGGCGGCGCGTCGACCACGTCGCGGCCGTCGGCGCAGTCGCACTCGACGCCGGGAGGCCGCTCCGAGGCCGGTTCGAACCGGCACGCGGCGAGGGCGCAGAGCAGGAGTAGGGCGAGTGCGCGCATGGGCCTGGGGGAACGCCGGTCCCCTACGCCCAGCCCGGATCGCCCGATCCACGCGCCCGTTGGTACCGGGCATTCCGACCTCCTGCCATGTCTGTCCAACTCAACACCTCCGGCCGCGACCACGCCCGCGACCTCGTCGCCAAGGACCAGTACGTCAAGGACTCTGACTGGTCAGAGGCCCAGCCCTCCACCGACGACGAGAACGACTTCATCGAGCGGAACGGCTGGGACGCCTACGCCCAGTGGCACCTCGCGATCGACACCGACGAGAACGAGGAGACGAAGGGCCGCTACAAGTTCCCCTTCGGCGACTTCCGACGCGTCCACCGGAGCGGCCTCGTCGCCGCCAAGCAGCGGGCCGGCGAGTGGGACTATGCCGACGTGGAAGAGGCCGCCGACGCGCTCCTCCAGGACGTGCCTTCCGCCTGACCCCGCCCGCCTCGACGCCTCCGTCCACCGACTCCTCGAGGCGGGCGTGGTCAGCCGCGTGTCCGGTCCGGGTCGACGGGCCGGATCAGGCCCTCCTGCGCCGCGCTCGCCACGAGCCGGCCGTCGGCGTCGGTGACCTGCCCGCGCGTGAAGCCCCGCGCGCCGGCCGCCGTCGGCGCCTCCATCGAGTACAGGAGCCAGTCGTCGGCGCGGAACGGGCGGTGGAACCAGAGCGCGTGGTCGAGCGAGGCCGCCTGGATCGTCCCGTCGAACACCGACCGCGCGTGCGGGAGCAGCGCCGTCTGGAGGAGGCCCCAGTCGCTCGCGTAAGCCAGCACGGCCTGGTGGATCAGCGGGTCGTCGGGGAGCGGGCCGGCCGCCTTCAGCCACGTCGCCGCGCGTGCCTCGCGGGGCTCCGGCGCGAGCGGGTTCACGGGGTCGACCGGCCGGAAGTGGATCGGGCGCTCGCGTGTGAGGACGGTCCGGAGCGGCTCCGGGATCTGGTCGGCGACGGCCGTCGCGAGGTCGCGCTCGGACGGGACGCCCTCGGGGCCGTGCACGTCGGGCCGCTCGGGCTGATGCTCGAGGCCCGGCTCGTCGCGGTGGAACGAGAGCGACGCGTTGAAGATGGGCCGCCCGTGCTGGATGGCCGTCACGCGCCGCGTCGTGAACGAGCCGCCGTCGCGGAGCTTCTCGACCTCGTACACGATGGGCGCCTCGACGTCGCCCGGGAGGATGAAGTAGGCGTGGAGCGAGTGGCACTGGCGACCGCCCTCGACGGAGCGGCCAGCGGCCACGAGCGCCTGCGCCAGCACCTGCCCGCCGAACACGCGCGGGCTCGCGAGCGGCCGGTTCCGCCCGCGGAAGATGTGGACCTCGATGGGCTCGAGGTCGAGGAGGTCGAGGAGGTCGTCGAGCGCGCTCATCTGGGGTCGAGAGAGGTGAGGCCCAAGAAACCGAGGCCGGACGCCCTCGGGGGGCGTTCATGCGTTTTCATCGCGGGGGCTTGCCAGGACGCCCCCCTGTCGGGTTATTTCGCGTCGTGCGCGGCGGGACCCCCCGCCCGCACCGAGCCGAGTCGCTCCGGCCCGTTCACCCTCACCCACCGGCGCTCTGCGCCCCCCGTTGACATGAAGAAGTTCCTGCCCCTGATTGCTGCCCTCGCCGTCTTCGGTTGCGCCGAGGAGCCGGCCGACGTCGACACGACCATCGTGGAGCCCGCCGAGACCGTCACCCCCCCGGCCGACGACATGATGATGGACGACACCACCATGACGGACGACATGATGATGGAGGACACCACCATGGTGGACGGCGAGATGATGGAGGACACGACGTCCACCATGTAATCGCCTCGGGCCTCGGCCCGATCGATTCCCGCGCCCCGGTTGCCGCTTGGCAGCCGGGGCGCGCTCGTTTCTGGCCCGCCCCGCCTCGGGCACGAACCGCCCGAGGCGGGCGGGGTCAGCGGGCGCCCGTGGGACCGGCGTGGGCGTTCGGCTCCGCGCCGGGGTGGAGCGCGACGGTCTCGGAACGGGCCTGCTCCGGCTCCGACGGCGTCTGGCCCGAGCGCCGGCCCGGCCCGCGCTCGTCGAGCGCCCGGTCGATGTTGTAGGCCGCCGAGATCAGGCCGAGGTGGCTGAACGCCTGGGGGAAGTTGCCCAGCGCCTGCCCGCTCAGCCCGGTCATCTCGGCGAACAGGCCGAGGTGGTTCGAGTAGCCCAGCATCTTCTCGAACATGACGCGGGCCTTCTCGAGGTAGGCCGGCTCGATCCGTCCGGCCCGCGCGAGGGCCTCCACGAGCCAGAACGAGCACAGGTTGAACGCGCCCTCCTCGCCCCCGACGCCGTCGTCGATCTCGCCCGTGTTGTAGCGCCAGACGAGGCAGTCCGACGTCAGGCCGCCGTCCTCGGGCGCCTTGAGCGTCTCCTCCAGCGTCGCGATCATCCGCGGGTCGTTGGGCCCGGTGAAGAAGACGAGCGGCATGAGGAGGTTCGAGGCGTCGAGCGCCGTCCCGCCGAAGGCCTGGACGAACGCGCCGCGCTCCTTGGACCAGCCCCGCTCCATGATGGCCTTGTAGATCTTGTCGCGCGTCTTGAGCCAGCGCTTGCGGGGCGCGGGGAGCGACCGCTTGTCGGCGAGGCGGAGCGCCCGGTCGAGGGCCACCCAGCACATCAGCTTCGAGTACACGAAGTGCTCGCGCGCGCCCCGCACCTCCCAGATCCCCTCGTCCGGCCGGTCCCAGTTGGCGCAGACCCAGTCGACGTACTTGACGATGTCGGTCCAGAACTCCCACGCGACGGGCGTCCCGTACTTGTCGTAGAGGTAGACGGCGTCCAGCAACTCGCCGTAGATGTCAAGCTGGAGCTGGTCGGCGGCCCCGTTCCCCACGCGGACCGGCCGCGAGCCCATGTACCCCTCGAGGTGGTCGAGCTCGAACTCCGGCATGTGCCGCCGCCCGTCGATGCCGTAGACGATCTGGAGCGGGCCGTTGGGGTCGTCGGGGATGCCGGCCTCGCACCGGTCGCGGAGCCACCCGATGAACGACCGGACCTCCGTCGTGAAGCCGATCCGGAGGAGCCCGTAGAGCGTGAACGCGGCGTCGCGGATCCAGGAGTAGCGGTAGTCCCAGTTCCGGTGGCCGCCGAGGTGCTCCGGCAGCGACGTCGTCGGCGCGGCGACGATGGCGCCGGTCGGCTCGAACGTCAGGAGCTTGAGCAGGAGGGCGCTGCGGCGGACCGTCTCGCGCCAGCGGCCGGTGTACGTGCAGCCGACGAGCCAGTCGCGCCAGTAGTCGGTCGTCTCGCGGAACAGGGCGTACTCGGCCTCGCGCGAGAGCGGCTCCTCGAGGCGGCCGGTCGCGTCGAGGTAGCGGAGCTCGAGCGTCACGCGGTCGCCGCGCTCGAGCTCGAAGTCGCGGTAGACCTCCGGCCGGTCGGGGTCGGAGTCGTCGACGTAGAGCGTGCGGACGGTGCTCAGGCCGAGCCGCATCGGCCCGCCGTCGGGGCCACCCGACTCGGACGTGAACACGGCGCCCTCGTCCGTGAGCTCGACCGTGTGCCGGCTCCGGGCGTAGTCGAACGCCGGCGCGACGCGGACCGACACCTTGATGGTCCCGCGGATGACGCGGACGTGGCGGACGAGGCGGTGGTACCCCGCGTCCGGCCCGATGTCGCCGACGGGCATGTAGTCGACGACCTCGGCCGCGCCCTGCTCGCCCGTGAACCGCGTCACGAGGACGTTCGAGTCGGGGAGGTACGTCTGGCGGCAGGCGTACCCGCCGTCGACCTCGATCCGGAAGTGCCCGCCCTTCTCGTGGTCGAGGACCGCCCCGAACACGGACGGCGAGTCGAAGTGGGGCAGGCAGAGCCAGTCGACGGCGCCGTTCTTGCCGACGAGCGCGGCCGTCCGCATGTTGCCGACGAGGCCGTAGTCGCCGATGGGGAGGTAGGGGGAGCTCACAGGCGGTCTCTGGGTCGGGCGCGGGGGAAAACCGGAAGGTCGGCGAACGGCCGCCCTACGGCAGAGGTCCGCAGGGTCCGCCGATGCGGCCCCGCCCGACACGCGGGCGGGGCCGGCTCTATCAGTCCAGGAACCGCCGGAGGTAGGCGACCACGTCCTCGACGCCGCCGAGGCGGTGGCCCGCGACCGTCTCGCCCTCGCCCACTTTGACGGTGACGGTCGGCTGGCGGAGGGCTTGGAGGGCGCGGAAGGCGTCCTCGTCGGTCACGTCGTCGCCGAGGTAGACGGGCGTCCGGTCGGGGTGGGCGGCGGCGAGGCGGGCCACGGCCGTCCCCTTCGAGACGCCCTCGGCGCGGAGCTCGACGACGGCCTTCCCCCAGATGGGCACGAGGCCGGCGGGGACGGCCTCGGCCCACCGCTCCAGCTCCGCCCGCGCGGCGTCGGCGTCGGGCGCGTGGCGGTAGTGGACGGCGAACGCGGCGCCTTTGTCCTCGACCACGACGCCCTCGGCAGCGGGCACGGCGGCTCGGAGGTCGGCCAGCACGTCGGCGTGCTCGTCGGCCGCGCGGGTGTCGACGGTCCCGTCGGCCCAGCCCTCCTCGGCCCCGTGGAGCCCGACGGCCGGGAGCCGCTGGTTCAGGAGCCGGCCGAGGGCGGCCAGGTCGCGCCCGGTGATCACGACGACCTCGTGCGCCTCGGCGAGCTCGGCGAGGAGGTCGGGCACGGCCGGGTGGGGCACGGCCTTCTCGGGGTCGCCGACGATGGGCGCCAGCGTCCCGTCGTAGTCGAGGAAGAGGAGCGGGCGGTCGGGGACGGGGGGCTGGTCCATCGGATGAGTGGGGGAAGGTCAGATTGGGGAAGTGGACGTGCTGGGCACGCCAGCGGCACCGTCTCCCCATGTCATTCTGAGCGAGTGGAGCGAGCCGAAGGATCCCTGGTGCGGCCGAGTCTCGAGTTGACGCCGGGGGCGCGGCCCGGTCGCGGTGCTCGCCCGAGATCCGTCGACTCCGGCCCGCGGCCTCCGCTCAGGTTGACACGCAACGAGGGTAAGAGCGAGTTGGAGACGACGGGCGGCGTTAGTCCTCGCCCTCGGCATCGAGCGACTCGAGGAAGCGTTGGGCCCAGACGTGGACGTCGAGGTCGCGGACGGCCTCGCGCATCTGGCTCAGGCGGGCGCGGCGCTCGGTCTCGGGGAGGTCGAGCGCCGTGTCGAGCGTCCGCGCGAGGCCATCGGCGTCGTAGGGGTTGACGAGGAACGCGCCGTCGAGGTAGTCGGCGGCGCCGGTGAGCTCGGAGAGGACGAGCGCGCCGGGCCGGCCGCCGCGCTCGGCACAGACGGCGCTGACGGCGGCGAACTCGTGGGCCACGAGGTTCATCCCGTCGCGGAGCGGCGTCACGAAGGCGACGTCGGCGGCCTGGTAGTACGCCGCCAACTCGGCCTGGTCGAACGACTGGTAGCGGTAGCGGACGGGCGCCCAGGCGCCCTTCGCGTAGCGCCCGTTGATCCGGCCCGAGGCCTCGTCCATCTCGCGCTTGAGCTGGTCGTAGGCCGGCACGCCGGTCCGGCTGGGCGTGGCGATCTGGACGAGCGAGACCTCGCCGTGGCGCTCGGGGTAGAGCTCGAGGAACCGCTCGAACGCCTCCATCCGCAGAAGGAGGCCCTTCGTGTAGTCGAGCCGGTCGACGCCGAGGACGATCTGGACACCGCCGAGGTCCTCGCGGATCTCGGCCGCCATCTCCGCCGCGCCGGGCGCCATCGCGAGCCCCTCGAACCGCTCGACGTCGATCCCGATGGGGTGCGACTCGGCCCGGCAGCGGTGGCCCTCGAAGGTGATCGTCTCGCCCTCCACCTTCGCCCCCAGCAGGTCCCGGGCCGACTCGCGGAAGTTCTCGGCGTACCCCTCCGTGTGGAACCCGACGAGGTCGGAGGCGAGCATCCCCCGCAGGAGGTCGCGGGCCGATGGGAGGATCCGGAAGACCTCCGAGGCGGGCCACGGCACGTGCCAGAAGAACCCGATGCGGGCGTCGGGCAGCCCCGCCCGGATCGTCTCCGGGACGAGCATCATGTGGTAGTCCTGGACCCAGAACGTCGGCTGCTCGCGGCCGGCCGCCAGGTCCGTGCGGGCCACGTCGAGCGCGGCATGCGCGAACCGGCGGTTGACGGCGCGGTAGGCGTCGCGGAAGCTCCGGTCGGGCTCGACGTGCTCGACGAGGTAGTGCGAGAGCGGCCACAGCACGCGGTTGGCCATGCCCTGGTAGAACGCCTCGAACTCGGGCTCCTCGAGCGGCACGCGGCGGACGGTGAAGGCCGCGGTCTCGGGCGGGTACGTCTGGGTGAGCGGCGTCTCTTCGTCGGGCCCGCGCATGGCGACCCACGCGCCGCCGCGGTCTTCGAGCACGGGGAGGAGCGCCGAGGCGAGGCCGCCGAGACTGGGAGCCCACCCGTCGGGGGTCGGGCGGATCGGGGCGCGGTTGGCGACGAGGACGAGCGACACGAGGCGGACGGGCATGAGGAGGGGCCCGGGACCTACGCCCCGCGTCGCGCGCTGTTCGGGGCGTTCTCGGGCTCGGGGGTCTCCGCGCGGTCCTCCACCTCGGGGCCGAGGCGGGCCGGGTGGCGTAGTTTCGGGGCGCGCCCGGATGGCGGAATGGTAGACGCGGCGGTCTCAAACACCGCTGGCTTCACGGCCGTGTGGGTTCGAGTCCCACTCCGGGCACAACATGAGATCAGACGACTCCCGGTCAACTCCGGGAGTCCCCTTTTCTCCCACCTCAGGCACGTTTTGAGAGCGGCCGGGTATTGGATGAGTTCGGTTGATACCCTACTTTTCCTTTCACCCTACCTTTCGCCCCGGCGCCGCCCATGGCGACCGTCCGCCCCGTCCTCTGGGCCCACAAGACGAACCGGCACGGGCACCACCCGATACGGCTCCGGTTCGCCGACGCCTCGGGGTCGCTCTACCTCTCGGTGGGGGCCTACGTCCACCCCCGGCACTGGAACGGGCGGGCCGAGCGCGTGCGGAAGACGCACGACCTCTACGAGGAGTACAACCGGCTCATCGAGACGAAGTTGAACGCGGCCGAGCGTGAGCGGCTCCGGCTCCTGACGATCGGCGAGGTCCCGACGGCCGCGGCGCTCAAGGCGGCCGTGGTGGGCAAGGGGTACACCGACTGCTTCCTCGACTTCGTGCAAGGGCACCTCGACGTCGTCGAGGAGCAGGGGAACGTCGGGCGGGTTCGGAAGGAGCGGGCCGTCATGGCCAAGCTGGAGGCGTTCGGCGGCTCCCCCCTCCCCTTCCGACGCCTCACGCCCGCCTTCCTCGACCGGTGGACGGCGTGGCTCCTGACGGAGCGGAAGAACAAGGCGTCGACGGTCGCCAGCGCGATCACGATCGTCCGGCTCCACTACAACCGGGCCGCCCGCCACGGCGTCGTGCGCGCCTCCGACTCGCCGTTCCACAACTACAAACCCCCGCGGATCGAGAAGCCGTCGCGGGCGAAGCTCACGGCCGACCAGGTGGCCGCGATCCAGGCCCTCGACTTCGGGCCGGCCGGGCCGGAGGGGTCCGGGCTCGCCAAGGTCCGCGACTGGTTCCTCTTCTCGCTCTACGCGCAGGGGATGCGGTTCTCGGACGTCGTCCAACTACGGCGGTCCGACGTCGTTCGCACGGAGGCGGGCGAAGACGACGACGGCGAGCCCATCGTGACGTACCGCGTTCGGTACCGAATGGGCAAGACGAAATCGACGAACGACGTGCTCCTCGTCCCCCAGGCCTTGGCCATCCTTGAGCCCTACCTCGGCCGCGAGGTCCCCGCGAGCGGCGACGGAGGGGGAGAGGTCGAGGATCCCTATCTCTTCGACGCGCTCGACCGCTACGACACCTCGACCCCGGGGGGGCTCCACAAGGCGCTCTCCAGCCGGAACGCCTACGCCAACAAGGTCCTCCGCCAGATCGCCGAGCGGGCCAAGATCGAGGACCACCTCTCGTTCCACGTCGCGCGGCACACGTTCGCCGACCTCGCTCGGAAGGGCGGGTGGAGCGTGTACGACGTGAACCGGGCGCTCCGCCACTCCTCCCTCTCCATCACGGACGGGTACCTCGCCGGGTTCGACGCCGAGGCCCTCGACGAGCGGATGCGGGGCCTCTTCGGCGGCCGGTAACCGCGCACGGCACCCCAACCCCACGGCCGCGGCGCGGTCGTCCACGCCTCCCCAGACCCAGGCCGGTCTCGGCGACCCTACCCATCGATCGAATGGACGCATCGCTAGAGCCCTACGTGCGCAAGTTCGTGTCGACCCTCGGGTCAAAGCGCCGCTACAGGCGGGCGGCGACGGATCTCTACGTGTTCACGGAGAGGGACGACGGGCACCCCTTCGGCCGGGTCCTGTCCCGACCCCACGACCTCGTGTGGGGCCACACGGCCAGCGGGCCGAGGTACGAGTGGGAACTCGGCGTCGAGCCCGATATCCGAGACGTCCACGAGGAGTGGGACCGGCTGGTCGGGCCGGTCCTCGATGGGGCTCGGGAGCCCGGGGTCCAGGCCGCCGAGGAGGCGTACCTCCGCGGCGGGCTCCGAGAGCTCGGGGAGCACGAGGCCGTCGAGCGCGAGGGGATGGCCCGGGACCTCAAGGACGCCCGGGCGACCGTGGACCACGCGGCGGACGTGATCCGGGCCCTCGCCCTGGAGGCCGCCATCAAGAACGAGTTGCTGCCGAACCCGGACTGGGGAACGGACTGGCGCACGGCGATGGGGGACATCCCGGAGTTGATGGGGACGCTTGGCGGGGACGACTCCTGCCACTTCGCCCCCCTCACCGTGAGCTCCGCCTCGCTCTACTCGTTCGCGCGGCGGCTCCACCGGGGGGTCATGTGGGGCGAGGGCGCCGGGTTCGTGGGCGACGCGCTCTGTCAGCTCTACGCCGTCTATGGTCTCGACTGTTGTCTCGTCATCGCCCAGCACTCGGGTCTCCATGGCCTCGAATCCGAGGTTCGGGCGCACCGCGACTCCTTCCTGAGGCGAAGCGCGGCCGTGCGAGCCGCGAGTTCGCTTGCGTTGGACCGGCCCAGGGCCACGGCAGTCGCGAGCCGGGCGCGGGACCTAAAGGCCACGGAGCCCAAAATGGAGACGGCGAGTCCCGAGCGAGACGGTGTGACTATCGAGCCGTCCCGGTTCACTCACGACGAGTTCGCCGAGCAGGTCGTGCGGGCCCACTTCGCCGAAGGCCGGACGTGGACGGACGCGTACGAGACGGTCGAGCGGAGGGCGTCGGGGTCCGGGGGGTCACCGTTCACGGACTTCCTCTTGTTCGACCACAGCGCCGCGAAGAAGAAAGCGGCGAAGGGCTACCGCCCGGCCAGCGACGACGCCCCCAACGCCGTTGGGTAGAGAAACCACGCGACGTTGGTCGTGGTGGCGGTAGATGCCGTCGGACGTTGGATGCGTACCCACCGTGTCACCGATGACCGACTTCGCCGGAGTCATTCAGGAGCTAGTCCGCACCACGTCAGAGCAGGTCGCGGAGCGGACGGCCCGACGCCTCCTCAACGAACTCGTCCCCCACCTTCGGCGATCGCCGGGCCGGCCCTCAATCGGGTTCCTCACGAACCGCGAGGCGCAGGCCGCCTTGGGGGTGTCGAAGGCGACCCTCGCGAGGTGGAGGAAGGACGGGACGCTCGCGCACTCGAAGGTCGGGCAGAACGTGTACTACGCGATCGCCGACGTCGAGGGGCTCCTCGCTAGCCGCCGCGTCCGGCGCGAGGGGTAACCCGGAGCGCGCCCGGGGACGGGGTGTCCCCGGGCGCACGGCATCACCCACGCGGTCCGGCGGGGCTCTACGTCGCCGGGGCCGCAAGCGACTACATCCATGCTAGCACCAAATCCCGGGCCGTCAGCGGCCCCGTCCACGGACTCCGTCCCCGCTCTCCCCGGCGTCCTCGCCTCCGAGGTCGAGAGCGTCCCCGTCCACTGGCTCTGGCGGGGACGGCTGGCCCTCGGGAAGATGACGATCCTCGACGGGGACCCCGGCCTCGGGAAGTCGACGTTGTACGCGGCGATCGCTGCCTGCGTGACCCTCGGGAGGGAGTGGCCCGACGGCGGGCACTGCGAGCACCCGGGAGCCGTCGTCGTCGTGACCGGCGAGGACGACCCCGCCGACACGATCCGGCCTCGCCTAGAAGCGTCCGGGGCCGACCTCACGCAGGTCCGCGTGCTCGACGTAGTCCAAGACCTCCGCGGGCCGCGCACCGCCGTCTTCCCCCGAGACACGGAGCTCGTGGCCCGGGTGTGCTCGGAGATGGGGGCGACGCTCCTCGTCGTCGACCCATTCTCGGCGCACCTGGAGGGGTCCGTGGACTCGCACAACGACGCGAGCGTCCGGTCCGCCCTGGCCCCGTTGCAGGAGACCGCCCGGCGCCACGGGTTCGCCGTCCTCCTTGTCCGCCACCTCAACAAGTCCGGCGGGTCGAAGGCGATCTATCGGGGGATGGGGTCGATCGGCGTCATCGGGGCCGCCCGGATCGGCCTCGTCGTCGCGGAGGACCCGACGGACCCGGCCCCGCAGGGGGAGCGCCGGGTGGTCCTCGCGACGCACAAGAACAACGTGATGAAGTGGGCTCCGTCGCTCGCGTTCCGGATTGTGGACTCGCCCGAACACGGGGCCGGCGTGGTCCAGTGGGAGGGGCCCACCGGACTCCGGGCCGACGACCTGTTCGAGCCCGCGATGCGGTCGTCGTCCCCAGTCCAGGACGACGCCGAGTCGTTCCTTCAGGCCGCGCTTTCGACGGGTCCCCGGCCGTCGAGGGAGGTCGAGGCCGAGGCCGAGGAGGTCGGCGTCAGCAAGACCGCCCTTCGCCGCGCCCGCCAGTCCCTCGGCGTCGATCACCGCCGCGAGGGGTTCGGGGCGGACGGGGTGTACTACTGGTTCCTCCCGGAGCAGGGGGACGGGACGAGCTCGCATACGCCCAAGCTCGCCATGCCCGACCCCTCCCTGGAGGGGGGCAACCTTGACGAGCATGGGGACGAGTCCCCGTAGGGCCATGTACGACCCGTGCCCGTACCGACGGCTGGCCGACCTCGCCTTGTTCATCCGGAGCGCCCTCCAACGAGGCCCGGAAGGAGGGGCAGCTCTGCTCGCGGAGATCCAAGAGGCCGAGGAGCGGATCCTGACGATCCTTCGCGGGCTGGTCGGTTGACCGGGGCGCCTCCAAAGCGTGGGCGCCTCCCGTGGACCGGCAAGCATGGGCCGAGGTCAGCGGTCCCTCGTTCCGAACCGGGTTAGCCGTCGAGGTCGAACGCCTCGGCGAGCCGGTCGAGCGTGAAGCGGTTCCTGAGCTTGCACGCCGGGTTCTGGTTCGCAAACATCCCCGTCTCCCACACGGCCTCGCTAGCCGGTCGGGCCTGGTCCCACTCGACGCTTACGACCCATTCGCAGAGGTCGTCGTTGTCGGAGTGCTCCCGCATCCTCAGAGCCTCTAGGGGGACGTCGTGGAGCGGGACTGTCTGCCCGTTCACCTCAACAGTGACGTCACGTGAGGGGCGGGCCTCGGCCGTCACCGTCCCGACGCCGACGTATCCAGTTCCAGGAATGTGAGCGGAGACCCTGTGACCCGGGCGGAGGGCCCTCATCCTCTGGCTCGCCCACTTGCCCTCCCCGGCCGAGACGAAACCGTACCGCCGGAAGTCCTCCCACGTCCGGTGCGGGCCCTCGCCGACCGAGACGTAGAAGTCGGTCCCGTTCCAGGGCTCCTGCTTCTTCGCCTTCGTCGCACGGACCGGACCGGGCCGGGCCTCGGCCTCAGACGGGTCGATCAGCCACGTCCGCGCGAGGTACTCGTGCCCGTTCTCCTCGAAGTAACGGAAGAAGACGGCGTTGACGGGGACGCCGTACGTGTCCGAGAGGTACCCGATGATCCGTTCCGTGCTCGGGTCGAGCTTGGCCGCTACGACGATGAGCCGGTGCGACGTGTTCACGGCCTCGGGTGGGCCGGCCCCGAACCGCTCAGCGAACGCGGCCTCGAAGTCTTCGCCGCCGTTGTTGTCGGCGAACAGGGCGGCCACGTCCTCGTAGGTCAGGCCCTCCGCCCAAGAGCCGTAATCGAGGACCTGCCCGACGACCTCCCGCGGGGTCCGGTCCCGCTTGAGCTCGACGACGACGAGGTCCCCTTCCTCGTCGATGGCGAGGAGATCGACGAACCCCCCGAAGGCCGTCGTGATTTGGCGCCCGACGAGGAGGAGACCAGGGTCCAGGACGGACAGGTCGGAGGCGAGGACATCTTCGAGCCGGCTCTCTAAGGGAAGGGCCGAGAAGTGGATGGGGACGAGGCCGCCGTCGATCCGCCAGATTCCGAGTTCGAGAGGCATGAGTCAGGTTTACAAAGTGAAGGCATCGCCGACGTGGTGGACGAGGCCGAGTTCGGCGAGCGCGTCGAGGACTTCCTCGGCGGCGCGCGGCGTGGCCCCGTCGAAGCGGGCGGCGACCTCGGCCGGCGTCGAGGCCCCGGCGGCGACGGCCTGACGCACGGCGACCGTCCGTCCGGCGAGCGCGTCGGGCCACGGGCGCGTATCGGGCTCGTCGTCGACAGCGACGGGGGCGGGCGTGCGGAGGTCGAGCCCGCCCTGCGCTGGGGCCCCGGGGTTCTGGAACGCCGGGCGGAGGTACCGGACGGTCCCGGCCTCCTCCTCGGCGCGGCGCTCGGCGTTGAGCGCAACGAGCCGGTCGAGGACGGCGGCGCGGAAGGTGGGGGCCTCGGCGTCGAGATCGCCCCAGCCGTAGGCGTCGAGGACGGCCCGGTCGAGCCGGCGGTGGAGGTCGAGGAGCGTGTGAGCGAGCCCGTCGTCTGCGGCCCGCCGTTCCTTGGCCGTCAGGTCGCGGCCGAGGCGGAGGGCCTGGACGGCGTTGTAGAGGTCCGTCAGGCCGAGGCCGGGGTGCTCGGACTGGCGGGCCTTCCGGTGCGCGTCGATGGCTTCGCCGAACTGGCGGATGGCATCGGCCTGGGCGTCCGTCGCGTTGGGGAAGGGGAAGGGCTGGAAACAGCGCGTCGTGTTGTACACGGGATCGTTCCCCACGCCGAGCCGCCCGCCGGCCCGATCTGCCCACTCGCCGTGGACACTGCTCGATAACACGCCGAGGTGGTAGGCGTCGTCGAAGGCGATGGCGATGATCTTATGCTCAGGGAGGATCGAAGCGTCGAGGAACTGGAACAGCCGGTGCTTGGCCGTCTCCGGCGTGGCGATGTACCTGGGGAGGCCGGCGAGCGCGGAACGGAGCGTCGGGCGTGGTTCGGCGAAGAGCCACCAGTTCTCCCGGTAGCTCTTACGCCGGTTCGTGTCCCGAGCGGGTTTCACTTCCCGGACCAGCCGCTCGAAGGCCTCCGGGTACCTGTCGCGGGTCTCGTCCGCCGTGAGCCCGTAGAAGTCGAGCGCGTACCGCTCCCTCGGCGGCGCTGTCAAGTCCCGGCCGTTGAGCGTCGGCCGGACGTGGGGGTCGTCGCCCACTTGGGCCTTCATCCGCTCGGCCTCGTCCGGCGTGAGGACGAAGCCTCGGCCTGAGAACATCGACCCGACGCTGCTAATGCCTTGGTTCGCGTCGAGCGGTTCGGCCTGCGTCACGTCGGCGCCGACCGTCAGGTCCGCGTTGATCGAGCCGACGTAGTCGGTCAGGTCCACCTCAGCGATCCCGTCGCCGTCGTCGTCGCGCTCGTGCGTCACGACCGCGAGCCGGCCAGCGTCCGGGGGGAAGTCGTCAGCCCGAACGCCCGTCGTCATGGCGACGCGCACGTCGGCGGCGTCCGCCGAGTCCACCCATGGGTGATCTGGGATGGCAAACGCAAGAGCGAGCGAGGGGACCTCGCCTCCGCCTGTGAACAGCCCGTCGGCGCCGGGTCGATCCGCAACCGGCTCGCCGTCTAACTGTCGGTCAATCACCCGCCGGTTGAACGTCTGGGGCAGCGAGTTCGTCGTGACGAGCCCGAAGCGCTGGACCTCGCCTCGGCGCACGGCCTCGGCCGAGCGGTGCCACCAGTAGAGCACGAAGTCGGCTGAGCCCGGGACGGCGGGGTACGCCTTCGCCAGCGCGTCGAGGTAGCCCTGTCCGAGCGCGGTCCGCATTGGCTCGCCCTTCCCTAGAAACGGCGGGTTGCCGACGATGAACTCGGCGTCGGGCCACGGGGCCGGCTCGCCCGCCTCAGTCAGGACGGCGTCCCGGTGCTCGACCTGGCCGTACCCCTCCAGCACCGGCTCGGGGAGCGGCTGGCTCCCCCCGTACCGGCGCCTATGCCACTGGAGGTACCCGATCCACAGGACGAGGTCGGCGATGGCCGCCGCCCGCGCGTTGAGCTCGATCCCCCGCATCTGGCGCGGCGTCACGCCGAACCCCTCGCCGACGGCCTCGCCGACGAGCCCCTCGGCCGCCCGCCGGGCCTCGTCCTCCAGCGCCTTGAGCCCGGCGAACGTGACGTAGAGGAAGTTGCCGGACCCGCACGCCGGGTCGAGCACGCGGACCGACGCTAGGCGCGTGAGGAACCCCGCGAGGACGGCCCGCGCCTCGTTCCGGAGCCGGGTCCGTTGCCCGCCCGACGCGTCCTCGGCCCGCTCGATGAGCTGGGTCGCCGCCGCCCGAGCCCCGTCCCACTCCTCCCGGAGCGGCTCCAGCACGGTCGGCCCGACGAGCCGCTCGACGTAGGCCCGCGGCGTGAAGTGGGCCCCGAGCGCGTGGCGCTCCGCCGGGTCGAGCGCGCGCTCGATGAGCGTCCCGAAGATCGACGGCTCGACCTCGGCCCAGTCCGACCGGGAGGCGTCGAGGAGCGCGGCCCGCTGGTCCTCGGTGAGCCGGGGCGTCCGGGTGTCCTTGAAGAGGAGCCCGTTGAACCGCCGGACGTGCTCGCGGACCTCGCCGACGTACCCGCCCTCGTCCATCGTCCGGAAGAAGTGGGCCAGCGCGTGGGGGAGGTGGTCGAGGTCGTCGGCGTACGCCTCGAGGAGCCGGCGGAACGCGCCCTCGGGGATGAGCCCGGCGTCCTCGGCGAACATCGAGAAGAGGCACCGCGAGAGGAAGGAGGCCACGGCCTCGGCGTCCATCGGCGCCCCGTCCGCGTCGGTCGCCCCGTCGAGCGACGTCGCCAGCGTGGCGAGCTCGTCGGCGAGCTCGACCGTCACGCGGGCCTGGCGCCGGGCCGGGTCGAGTGAGAGCGGGTCCTCGAAGACGGCCGCCAGCGTCGCCCGCGTCTCCGGGTCCGCCAGGTCGCCTAAGCGGACCCGGTTCCGCTCGGCGTCCGGGAACGGGCGGTAGAGCCTGCCGGACCCGGAGAAGTCGGCGTAGAGGTCGAGGCAGAACCCGACGTCGCACACGACGACGAACGGGGGCGGGGGCTCGGCGGCCTCCAGGTTCCGGGCGTACCCCTCGGCCTGGTTCCGCGCGGCCTGCATCGTGGCCTCCCACGCCCGCGTCCCTCGGCGCCCGTGGCCCTGCCTCAGCTTCCGACCGCCCTCGGTCCGCTTGGCGTCGGCCCCCTGCTTCGTCTCCAGCACGAAGGCCCCGCGCTTGTAGAGGTCGACGAACCCCTTGGACTGGCGGCCGTCGCGGAACGTGAGCGGGCGCTCGTAAACGTAGGCGTCGGCCCGCGTGTCGCCCGTCGCGTAGTGCGGGCGCTCGACGCCAAGGACGTCCGCCAGCCCGTTCAAGAACGTCTGGGCGTTCGCGCGCTCGGCCCCGCCGGACGCGGCGGCGTCGCGGAGGAATTCGTCGAGGTCGATGCGGGGCTCGTAGACGTCGGGCACGGGGTCGGATGTGTGGGGATCGGGCTGGGGATGTTACCAGCGGGACGACACGTAGGCCGCCGAGCCCCCTGCTCCGTACGGACCCAGTCCGGGTGGACAGTGCCCGTCGCGGGATCGCGCTCGGTACTCCGTGGAGGTGGCCTGACTTTGTGACTTTGGACCCCGCGCCCTTTATTGGCTGCGGGCCCTGTCCCGATCCCGACGCCTTCCCCTAGCCCGAAGAGCGATGGACACAACCCTCTCCGATCCCATAGACGGCCCGTTCGACTCGATCCGAGAGCACGTCGAACGGCTCCATCGGGTGGTGAAGGGGCTCGACGCCGCGAGAGTCCGGTTCCTTGACGCGACGCGTGACTTCGAGGTCGCCCCGCTCCGGGCCCGGGCGATCGAGAAGCTCAGGGCGTACGACGACCCGGCAGCGGAGAAGGCCCGCCGGACCGTCGAGGCCGCGAGGGAGGCCCGCCACCGCATCGGGGCCCGACTCGGCGCCGACGCCCACATGTCGTCGGTCGTCTCCCACCTCGCTCTGGGGACCCACCTGCTCCTCAGCGGGCTCCAGGGCCGCGCCGTCGCGGTCGCGGTCCGCGGGGGGACCGACGGGCTCCGCGAGATCGAGGACAAGCTCGTGGCCCTCATGGGGCTCGCCCCCCGACCGCCGTCCGACCCGCTCCCCCACGGCGACCCGGCCGAGTTCCGCGGGCTCCTCCTCCTCGCCGAGGACGTCGTCCGGTACTCCGCGATCGCCGTCGACTCGGCGACCCTCGCTCTGTCCGACTACGCCGGGGCCCTCAGTGCCTACGTCGGCGAGCCCCCGCCCGGTCGCGTGGAGACGGTGGCCCGGATCGCGAGGGAGGCGGCGCTCGAACAGGCCGGGGGGCTGATGAGCGAGCAGGCCCTCCAAGCGGCCCTCCGCGCGCTCTCCCTCGCGGCCCCCCTCGTGGCCGTCGTCCTAGAGGCCCTGACGCTCGGGCTGGCGATCAAGGAGCGCGTCGAGGACGAGGCGGCCGAGCGGGCCGTGACCCGGAACCCCGACGACGAGCTCTCCGACCTCCTCGACGCCCTCGGCGAGAGCGAGGCGCGGCTGGACGACGCCGAGCGGTTCGCTCGGACGACGACGGAGGAGGTCCTGGCCATCGTGCGGGGGGTGTAGGACGCCCCGGTGCCGGACCCTCCCGTCCGACGACGCCGGGAGGACCGGCGCGGAGCGGACCCCACGGGTCCAGGTGACGAGGGGGAAATCCCGCGCGGCCGCGCACCGTCCGGGCGGGGGAAGGCGCCCTCCCCGACTGACCGGGGAGGACTGAGCGGCTCATGCGGCGCGCCGGTCCGGCTCGGCGGGGGCGGACCGCGTGACGACGACGTACCCGGTGGCCCGGACGCACGCGGCGACCCCGGCCTTCTCCTCGTACGTCTTGAGCGCCTTGAGCTCGCCCGCGAGCCGGTCGACGGCCGGGCCGTACTCGTAGGTGCGGCGCGTGCGGACGGCGAGCGTGTGGCCGAGCACGTCGGCCGTCGCCCGGTCCTCGTCGAGGAGGGCCGAGTAGATGGTCGGTTCGAGCGCTCGGATCTCGGCGTCGAGCCGCTGGCGCTCGGCCTTGAGGTCGAGGTAGCGGGCGAGGTCGGCGGGGTCGTCGAGCGTGCGGAGGGTGTCGTAGGGCATCGGTCGGGGGGTCAGGGGGGAGCGGGCCCGGGACCAAGGCCCCGGGCCGGACGCCGCTAGGCGTAGAGCGCGACGAGGGCGGGGTCCTCGCAGTCGAAGAAGAGGGCCTCGTACCGGGCGCACTGGACCTCGAACTCGATGGCCGTCTCGATGTCGTCGATGAGGTCGGGCGTGCAGGCGACCGGGGCCCCGGTCGGCGTCTTGACCCCCTCGACCTCGTAGCGGCCGGGCTCGACGCGGGCCGTCACGGCGAGCGTGCCGTGGAGCGGTGAGGGGATGTGGATGGTGATCTGGAACATGGCTCTGTGCGGGATGCCCCTGGCGGGGCGGTGAGAGGGAGGGCGTTGCTGCGCCCGTCGGACATCTCAATTGTACATACTTTTCTGCCCAATGTCAAGAAAAAACTACTCACGCCCCCGCTTTGGTTTACCTTCCGACGACGCCCCCCGGACCCATGACCGCCCGCGAGTTCTCCGACCTCTTCAAGCCGTACCTCCCCGTCCGGACCGTGGCCAAGGCGGCCGGGTTCAAGGAGTCCACGTGGTACACGACGACGACGCGGGGGCGCGAGCTCACGCCCGACGAGGTCAAGCGCCTGCGGGGGGCCGTCGAGGCCCACGCTGCCGAGATCGCTCGGCTCGCCGGGGGCCTCGGATAGAGGAGCCCCCGGCGCGCAGCAACACGCCGGGGGCCGCACAGAGCCGACGGCGGCGCGGGGCCGCCGTCGCTCCGAGCCGTGCTATGCCTCCGCCTCCGGGCCCGTTCCTCCGCCGGTCGGGACGGGGACGGCCCCGGCGAACCCGAGCCGCCGTGCGCCCTCGGCGTAGATCGCCCAGAGGAAGGGGGCCCGGGAGGGCTCGACGCCGTGGAGGGCCCGGAGGACCTCGGCGGCCACGTCGGCGGCGGGCTCGCCCGCGGCCCACGCGGGGACGACGAGGTACGCCTCGACCTCGGCCGCGGCGGCCTCGACGGTCCGGGCCGGCGCCACGGCCCGCCGGCCGTTCGCCTCGCGGACGGCGTCGAGGACGGCCTCCGTCGTCGGGGCGACGGTGCCGCAATCGGGGCGAGGCGGGGGGCGGTCCATGGCGGACGCTACGCCCGGGGCCGTGACGGGTGCCGGGTCGTTCCCACCGCGCGAACGCCGGAGGCCCTGTGCCCGGCCGAGGGGGAGTACCCCGTCGGTACCAGGTGGAGGAAGAGAGGGCGACCCGCGTAAAAAAATCCTGGGGCACCCAGGACTCCAGGCCCTCGGGACGCCACTCAACCACGGTCGGCGGACCACTCAACCGCGACCGACGGACCGTTCAACCCGGAGGAACCCTTCCCCCCCTTAAAAGCAGGGCCCTGGGGTATCCGTCGGCCGTTTCGCCCCGTGCCACCGGGCGGACCCCGGAGCGAGTCGGACCCGACGGCCCCCGTCCCGCTCAGGCGAAGGCGCCGCCGCGCGACTCGCGGGCCCGGCGGCCGCCAGGTTCAGGTCCTGCGCGAGGAGAGGCCGCAGTCGATTTCACGGCTCGAATCGTGCTCGGGGGCTTGACTGTGGAGGATGGGAGCCGGATCATCGGCGCACGTCCCCCCCGTACGAACCTGCCGCATGAGCGGCGCTACCGTGCGGATCATTAAGGCGGGAAAAGGAACCCTGCACGTCGACGCTGAATCGGGGGACGCGACGCTCGTCCTCCCCTTGGAGTTCGACCTCGAACCGAACGAGAGCCCGACGCTCTACGGCGCCTCGCTCCACTACGTGTCCCTGGGGCGGGAACGGGTCGGCGAGGGCGAGGAGGTCGGTCTCGTACCGGTCCGCCCGAACGACCCCGACACGTTCCCGATCAGGCTGAGGGGGGACGACGACGTCCCTGACAAAGTCCAGTTCGTGGTCAAGTTCGAGGCCCCCGACCTCCCCGAGGTAAGTGGGAAGAGGCCGGGCGAGCTCGTCTTGGACCTGAGTGTCCGGGGGAAGCACGTGCTCCCCGTCCGGGTCCGGTTCCAGTGGAGCCCGGCGCGTGCCTTGTCACAGAGAGGCTCCGACGTCGTCGTCGTGGAGGTGGGGCGGGGCCGGCAACCCCGCGAGCTCCGTACGAACTTCGGGGCCCTCCTCCTCCTCTTCGCCGCCGTGTTCGCGTGGAACGCGACCTACAACGACGGGGTGAGGGGCGGGTGGACTTCGCCCGTCCTCGTCGCCAGCGCGGCTTCGTTCGCCCTCGGGTTCTTCGGGCTCCAGATCGTCGCCCTGGCCGGGTGGTTCCGCACCCTCTCGGGCATCATCGCCGTCTGGCGGTACCCCGAGCTCTACTTGGAGCCGGCCACGGTGACCATCCTCGGGGCGAAGGCGACGGCGCCGATCCTGGCCACCCTCGGCCTCGCCCTCGCGGCGGTCGGGTGGTCCGGCCGTGCCGTCGTGCTGCCCGACCCGGGGGACGGGTACGCGTGGGTCTACGACGACGATCGGAACCACGAGGTCCGGCCCGGAGACAAGATCCCCCTTCGGGAGGCCAAGCGGGTCGTTCTGACCTGGGAAGACTCCTCGCGAGTGGCCCGGAGGATCCAACTAGCGAGGGCCCGCACGGCGGTCGATTGGTCGGAGTGGTTCGGGAGCCTCGCGCCTCGGCTGGCCGTCGACTACGACACGTTCAGCGTGGTCTACAGCGAGGGCGTCAGCCTCAGTAGGACCGGGGACTGCGACCCCGAGAGGGACGAGGAGGGGAGCTACCGGGGGGAGTTCACGGTCGAGGACGACCTCGCCTCCCCATGCGTGAACTGGATCCGCCCGCAGGTCGTCGCGGTTCTCAAGGGGGCCAGGCGAGCGCCAGGGGACGACCTGACGGTCGAGGGGACGGGCCGTACGCTGGCCGACCTCACCGAGGTCAGCGTGAGGAGGACTCGGGACCTCGATTCGGGCGCGATCGCGGACCGGTTCGGGTCCGAGTGGGACGCCGAGCTGACCCGCCACACGGCGTACGACCTCCTGCGGTCGCTCGACCTCGACGCCCTCATCGCCCCGGCCGCGCGGGAGATGGTGGACCGGAGAGAGCGGATCCTCAGGCGCGACTTCATGGAGTCGTACGGGCGCCGGGCCGAGGTGGTCGAGACGGGGGGGATTGAAGAGCGAATCCAGAGCCTCGTGTTTCTCCGGGCCCTCGCCCGGCTCAGCGCCCGGACGGGGTCGAGCGCGCTGCGGGACGACGACCTCCGCCGGGTCCGAGACGACTTCGAGGCGTACTACGCCGTCCCACGTGGGACGACGGACGTCGTCGGGAGCCGGGACGTCTTCCGGGCATACGTCCAGTTCCTCATGGAACTGGAGCGGCGCCACCTCGCCTCGCCGTACGTCGACTCCCTCGGGATGGCCGTCGAGGGAGTCGCCAGGGGACTGGGGGACATATACGAGCTCTACCTGGAGGAGGCGCTGGCCTTCGACCTGCTCTACGGAGAGAGCGGGGGGCAGGACCGGTGCGCCAGGCGCCGCGAGTTCCTTCTGCGGAGCTTCCAGGCCCAGGTCGACCGGAATCCGGCCGGAGTTCGGGCCTACGTCGATTCCCTTATGCGGCACGAGCGACGACTCCGAGGAGACGGGCCGGTGCGGGAGTTCGTCGGCCGACTCGCTTGAGGGGGCCCCGCCGGGCTACACGGACACGACATCGGGGACGGGAGGCTCCGGCTTGGCAGTGATCGTAGTGGACCACGGAGAGGCCGCGAGAGGCCAGCCAGTTCCTCGCCGCCAATACTCGCACATCGCGTTAGCTAGAAGTAGGGGTCAGGGGCAAGGCGAAGCGTCCGGACGTGGGTCTCCATGGGGAGGGCGTCGCGAACGACCTGAATTGATCCGGCCTCCTGGTCATCGGTCCAAGTCTCTGCCGGAGCGGCGAGCACGATCTCATCGGCAGCGACGGCGGCAGCGACGGTGGCGAGCGTTGCGAGTTGGCGATCGTCGAACCCGGACGCCGAGGACTTGACTTCGCCTACGACGAGACGGCCGTCGAGTAGGATGCATACGTCGAGGTCCGTAAAGGGAGCGGCGTCGTAGCCTTCGCGCAGATCGAGTGGTGGCCACACCCGAGCGTGGGTACGAGCATCCCTCGCGAGCGCGTAGGCGGTGTCGATGAGGGGGAGCACGGCGTCGTCGGCGATGGCCGAGCGGACGAGCCCGTTGAGCTGGTAGAACCAGCCTGGGTCGGCAGGGAGCGCGAAGGGGCGGAGGCACTCCGGGCACCGGACGGTCCGCGCGAGGTCGTCGACGGGGTGCCACCGGGAGAGGCTGCACGACGGGCACCGGAGGTCGGTCCCCTGGAGGAACACGCCCTGCTCGACCAGCCACTCGAAGTCTGGCCAGCCTTCCTCCTCGAACGACGGACGCTGGTCCCTGGGCACGTCGGGATAAGCCTCCCTGACCGCCCGGTGGTACGCGGCCTTTACGTCGTGCTTGCGGACGGTGTCCCCCGCGCGCCGCATGGTGCGGTTGAGCTTCGAAGCGAGTTCTGTGGCTAGGCTCTCGGCCGTCCGGTCGCCGCGCTCGTCCAGGAGGCGTCGCGCGATGGCGACCTGGGCCTCCCGGGAGGCGACGGGGTCGCCCGCCGCTCGGAGCAACTGCTTTCGCCAGAACGAGCTGCCGAGGACCTGTCCGGCCTTGTAGATGCCCCCGAAGAGGTCGACGGCCGCCTGAAACCGCCGCCCCTGCTCCGAGGCTGCGACGTGGCCGATACGGGGCGTCGGGGCGTCCTGTGCTTCCTCCGTCGTGAGGAGGGCGTTGGCGACGGCCCATGGGTCGGGGACTCGAAGCGTAACAGTGGGGTGGTCGACGGTCGCGCTGACGGAAGGAAGCCCACCGTTCACGACCCTCCACGCTCGTGGCCACGCCCCCTGCTGGAGGAACGGGTGGACGAGTGCGGGGCGTCTGGGGAGACGCCAGCGAGGGGAGACGTTGACGGATCGGGCAGGCGTCGTGTCGTCGACGAGGTCGAGGTCCACCATCCATCCGCCGTCGCCGTCGGAGGCCACCACGACCGGGGGCGTGACCGGAGAGGCGGTGGCCTCGGCGTTGGTGACGACGGCGGTGGCCGACGTCGAGAGGAGGGGGAGGCGCTCCCTGAAGGGGCGGTGCCCGGTCCGCGACGGCTCCCCGGAGAATGGGAGCGACGCAGGGTCGAAGGATTCAGTGGAGACGGACCCGATTGTGCCGAGGGCCTCGGAGAGCGCGTCGAGGCGGTCGACCGCGACGGTGGCGCTTTCGATCACCAAGCCGTGGGGTCCCTGGGAGGACCGCCCCATCTGGTCCCTGGCCCACAAGCGGAGCGCGTCGAGGAACGCGGCGTCGTTGGCGAGCGAGGTGGGGAGCCACAGGACCCGGCCGCGGGGGTGCGACGTGACGGACCGGTTCCACGCCCGCAGCGCGTCGGAGACCGAGTCGCCCACGACGACGGCGTGGGCGGGAGTGGGGAGGTAGCCGGGGGCGAATGGGGTCGGGGCGTACTCCCTGCACAAGAACCGGTAGTGGAGACACCGGACGTCGGTGAGCTCGGCGAGGACAGCGGCCTCCGATTTCTCGTTGAGGAGGATCTCACGGGTGGGCAGGCTCTTGAGCTCGTGCGCGAGGGGCCACGAGGCCCGGGGGTAGCCGAAGTTGCGCTGGACGAACCGTCGGGCGGGGAACGTCGGCGCGGGGCGCCCACCGAGGTACTGCTCTTCGAACCACACGAGCGGCGTGTCCGACGAGAAGAAATGGGCTTGGCGCTGGTGGTGGCGGAAGACGCCCGTCGATGCGAGGGGCCGGATTGGCCAGCCGGTTCGGACGAGGGGGTGGCTGTCGGCGGGGTCGACGGGCCGGACTTCCAGGTGGGCGGGCCCGATCTCGACCTCGATCCTCCGCTTGAGGTCGTCCGACAAGTCGAAGGCAGCCGTGACCACGTCGGGGTCGGTGAGCGAGAGGAGGCGCCAGTAGTCGTCGGAGATCGTCTCGCCGTCGGTGGGGATGATGGGCCAGAAGCCGCCGCCCCACGCGCCCTGGCAGGTCTCGATGAGTGCGTCGAAGGCGTCGGCCGGAAGAGTGTCTGGGGCTACGAGGAAGGCCGCGCGGAGGGGGCGCGTTCGGGTCTCTAGGCGGAGAGTCGGGGACGGATAGGAAGATTTCTGCATCGGGTTTGACCGCCAGGGGTGGCAATGTTGTACGAACGACGCGCCTCCGGACCATTAGCGCGACTTTCCCCCTCTCCCCGGTGAGCCTACCCACATGCCGTGCTCGCCACCTACCGACTCTGAAACTGGTCCTCTTCCAAAGGGTAGCGGGCAGGCCGGTGCAGAGACTCGCAGTAACCTGTTGGCTCCGAGGGCCGACGTTAGGCCTAACCTCTCGTACACCAGGGTTTGCGAGACAGCCTGTTCGGCCTCTCCGCTGTCAGGCACGCTCAATCAGGGATCAAGCGGCCACGCGCCGGAGGCCCTTCCCATTTGGCAGGTGGAACCCGACGTGGCTCGTCACGACGCCCCACACGACGAGGTCCTGCCCGTCGAGGAGCTCGATCGGCTCGTGGTCCGGGTTCGCAGCCAGCAGAACCACCCTCTCTCCCCGCCGGACGTACCGCTTAACGGTCAGCTCGCCGTCGACGGCGGCCACGACGACCATCCCCGACTCGGGCTCGATGGCACGGTCGACGACCAGCACGTCGCCGTCGCGGATCCCCTCGTCCCGCATCGACCACCCCTCGGCCCGGCAGAAGAACACGCTCGGGGACGAGGCCCCAAGGAGGTCGCGGAGGTCGAGCTCGCCCTCGGCGTAGTCGTCGGCCGGGGACGGGAAGCCCGCGGCGACGTCCGAGGCGAAGAACGGGAGCCACGGGCCGGGCGGGAGGTCGGCCGCCGTCCCGATGACGGTGACGCGGCCGGACGTAGCCGGCGGGGGTGTGAGCGCGAGGGGCATGAGTAGGGGGATGAGTCCGCCCTGACGGCCCTACGCGGTCCACGGCGCCCCCTGAGCTCGTCCGCCCCCCTCACCTGTGGGGTCCCCCTTCCCAGGAGTTCCCCTCCCCTGGAGCACTGCCCCGTTTCCGTCAGGCGTCGACGCCCGGTCCCCGTGACGAAGCCAGGAGGGAGCACCTCGAAGTTCTTGACCGACCTCAATCAACTGTAGCCAGGCTGGTTTCCGCATTCTACCGTTCCAAGGGCTGGGGCAGGCAGACCTTTCACCCTGCCGTTACCCCGGATCCACAAATCGGCCTTTGGACACCCATTTTTACCGATTTTGAGGGGAGCGCTGTGCCCCCACTCCGGGCACAGGACGGCGGACCCGTCCACCTCGGCGAGGCGACCGCCGAGCGCGGGGTGAGGGAGCGTCAGCCCCGGTAGGCCAGCAGGCGGAGCGCGTTGCCCACCACGACGAGCGTGCTCCCCTCGTGGAGCGCGACGGCCGGCCCGATCCCCAACCCGAAGATCGTCGCCGGGACGAGGAAGGCGACCATCCCGAGGCTCAGCCAGAGGTTCTGGCGGATGATCCGGCGGGTCTTCCGGCTGAGTCCGACGGCGAACGGGAGCTTGCTCAGGTCGTCGGCCATGAGCGCGACGTCGGCCGTTTCGAGGGCCACGTCCGAGCCGGCCGCGCCCATCGCGATGCCGACGGTCGCGTTCGCCAGCGCCGGCGCGTCGTTGACGCCGTCGCCGACCATCGCCACCTCGCCGCGCTGGCGGAGCGCCTTGACGGCCGCCACCTTGTCGTCCGGTAGGAGGTCGCCGCGGGCCTCGTCGATGCCGACCTCGCGGGCCACGGCGTCGGCCACGGCCTGGGCGTCGCCCGAGAGCATGACGGTCGTCTCGATGCCGAGCGCGCGGAGCCGGCGGAGCACGTCGCGGGCCGCCTCGCGCGGCGTGTCCATCAGCCCGACGACGCCGAGCACGCGGTCGCCGCGCTTGACGAGCATCGTCGAGCGGCCATCGGCCTTGAGTTGGCGGTCGCGGTCGAGGAGCGCGTCGGGAGCGGGCGCCCCGCCGTCGAGCGTGAGGAGCGCCGGCTTGCCCACGACGACCGGTTCGCCACCGAGGGTGGCGCGGACGCCGTGGCCCGTCACGCTCTCCAGGTTCTCGGCTGCGGCCCCGCCCGCGCGGTCGCCGAGGTCGCGGACGACGGCCCGTGCGAGCGGGTGCTCGCTGAGGCGCTCGACGGCGACGACGGTCTCGACCAGCTCCGCCTCGGTCGCTCCGTCGGCCGGGACGACGTCGGTCACGCGCGGCTCGCCCTCGGTCAGCGTCCCGGTCTTGTCGAACGCGATGGCCGTCAGCCCGCCGAGCGCCTCGAGCGGGCCGCCCCCTTTGACGAGGACGCCGCTCCGCCCGGCCTGCGCCACGCCCGACAGGACGGCCGACGGCGTGGCGATGGCGAGCGCGCACGGAGACGCCGCCACAAGCACGGCCATCGCGCGGTAGAACGACTCGGCGAACGTCTCGTCCACGACGACCCACGCGAACAGGAGGGCGACGACGAGGGCGAGCACGGCCGGCACGAAGACCGTCTCGAACCGGTCGGTGAACCGCTGCGTCGGGCTCCGCTCCGTCTCCGCCTGGGCCACCATCTGGACCACCCGCGCGAGCGTCGTCTCGCCGGCCGGCCGCGTCACGACCACGTCGAGCGCGCCGGCCCCGTTGAGCGTCCCGGCGAACACGCGGTGCGCAGCGTCGACGTCCTCGGGCGCGGCCACTGCGGCGTCGAGGTCGTCGGCGGGCCGCTTGTCGACGGGCACGCTCTCCCCCGTCACCGGCGCCTGGTCGACGGCGCTCGTCCCCTTGGCCACGATGCCGTCCGCCGCGATCCGCTCGTCGGGACGGACGACGACGGTGTCGCCGACGCGGAGCTCTTCGACCGGTACCTCGCGCTCCTCGCCGTCGCGGCGGACACGGGCCGTCGCCGGGGCCAGATCGGCCAGCGCTTCGATGGCGCGGCGTGCGCGCCCCATCGCATAGCCCTCGAGCGCGTGGCCGATCGAGAACAGCGCCAAGAGCAGCCCTCCCTCGAACCATTCGCCGAGCGCTGCCGCGCCGGCCGCGGCCACGATCATCAGGAAGTCGATCTCGAACCGCCCGGCCCGGATCGAACCCCACGCCTCGCGGACGGTGAACCACCCGCCGAAGACGTACGCGCCGATGAAGAGGGCCAGCGGAATCGACTCGGCGACGCCGGTGAACGTCGCCAGTCCCCACCCGACGGCGACGCAGACGCCCGCGAGGATCGCGAAGATCAGCTCCGTCCGCTCGCCGAAGACGCCGCCGTGCGTGTGACCGTGAGCGCCCGGCGCGTGGTCATGCCCCGCGTGGCCGTCGGCTCCGCCCGCCTCGGCGCTGTGCTCGGCGTGATCGTGGCCCGCGGGGTCGTGCGTCGCCGTCGTGACCTCAGGGGGCGCGTCCCCCCGGACGGTCACACCGAGGCCGGCGAGGGCGCGGCGGAGGTCGGCCTCCGTCGTCGCCTCCCGGTCGAACTCGATGCGGAGGGGGCCCGTCGCGTTGGCCTCGGCCTCGACGACGCCGGGCGTCTTCTGCAACCGCGCGGCGACGGTCCGCGCGCGGCGTTGGTGGCCAAGCCCGTCGACGGGCCAGAGGACGTGGCCGTAGCGCTCGGTGAGGTGCGCGCCGGCCCGCTCGGCAGCGCGGCGGAGGCGCGGGAGCGCGACGGCGCCGGGGTCGTAGTGGAGGCAGAGCCGGGCCGGCTGGCCGTCCTCGGCCGGCAGCACGTGCGCCCGCTCGACGCCCGACGTCGCGGCCATCGCGTCGGTCAACCGTGCCACGCAGGCGTCGCGGGCGTCCGGCGCGTCGGGCAGGAGCACGGCGAGATCGAGGCGGAGGGGCTCAGGCATCGGTCGGGTCGGGGGCGGACGGCGGCTTGCGGGCGAGCGCGGCCTCGAACAGCCCGCCGAAGAGGACCGGCTCGCGGCGCTCCAGCACCAGCCCGGCGCCCTCGAGGAGCGGGCCGAGTTGGCGCGTCAGGTCGGTGGCGACGACGCGGGCGGCCGCGCTCGCGGCGCGGCGGCGGAGCGACGGGCGTGCGCCGTCCGGCAGGAACTTGTCGAACACGGCCACGCGCCCGCCGGGCCGGAGCACGCGCGCGGCCTCCCGGATGGCCGCATCGGGATCGGGGACGACGGCCAGCAGCAGGTGGAGCAACACGACGTCGAACGAGCCGTCCGGCAGGTCGAGCCGGTGGGCGTCGAGGTCTCCCACCTCGGCGTCGAGGCGGAGGGCCTCGGCGCGAGCGCGCGCCGCCCGGACCATCCCCGGCGCCACGTCCCCCGCGACGACGGCGACACCGGCCGGCAGGTGCTCGAAGTCGAAGCCGGTCCCGCACCCCGGGATCAGGACGCGCTCGCCGGGCCGGAGGTCGGCCAGCGCCAGCGACCGGCGGCGCCCGACGTCGAGACGCCGGACGACCGGGTCGTAGACGGGCGCGTAGAGCGTGTAGCGGATCCGGTCCCAGGTGGACCGGCGAGCGGGGGGCGGCACGGGCATCTACTCGCCGGCCTCGGCGACGTGCTCGGCGGCCACGTCGAGGAGCGCCCCGACGTGGGCGTCGTCGAGCCGGTGGTACACCACGCGCCCGTCACGGTCGCTGGCGACGAGGCGGAGCGCGCGGAGGCCCCGGAGCTGGTGGCTCACGGCCGACTCCGTGACGCCGAGCGTCGCGGCGAGGTCGCACGTGCAGAGCGGGCCGCCCTGCAGCGCGGCGAGGAGCCGGAGCCGCGTCGGATCGCCCAGCGCGGCGAAGAGGGCGCGGGCGCCGTCGAGCGCGCCGGCCCGCTCCGTGAGGCGCGCACGGGCGGCTTCGACGGCGTCCGGGTGGACGCGCCGGACGTCGCAGGCGAGAGCGCTTGATGTTTGAGCCATCACTCAAACGTACGACCGGGCCGAGCGCTCGTTCCGCCGAGCGCCGGGCCGAGGCGGGCGGGGTCAGGTAAACGTGTGGGGCACGTCGGAGCCCAGGGTGACGACGCCGCCGTGGCCCTTCCCCTTGTGCTCGGGCTCGACGTGGATCGTGACGCTTGACTCCGGCACGGCCGCGTGGACCGCCGTCTCCAGCCGGTCGCAGAGCGCGTGCGACTCGGCGACCGTCGCCTCGCCACGGACCACGAGGTGGAACTCGACGAACGTGTGCCGCCCGGCGTGGCGGGCCCGGAGCGCGTGGACCTCGAGCGCGTCGCCCATGTGCGCTCGGATCGCCTCGTGGACGGCCTCCATCTCGGCCGGCGGCACGGCCTCGTCCATCAGCCCGGCGACGGACTCCCGCAGGAGCCGGACGCCCACGACGACGACGTTGACGGCCACCGCGACCGCCAGGAGCGGGTCGAGGATCCACCACCCGGTGAGCGCCGCCAGCCCGATCCCGACCAGCACGCCGACCGTCGTGACGACGTCGGCCCAGAGGTGGCGGCCGTCGGCTTCGAGGGCGGGGGAGCGGTGCCGCCGGCCGGTCCGCACGAGGACGGCGGCCCAGGCCCCGTTGATCGCCGTCGCCGCGACCGAGACGGCGAGGCCGACCCCGAGCCCGTCGAGCGCGACCGGGTCTTCAAAGCGCCCCCACGCCGCGCGCACGATCTCGACGGCGGCCCACACGATGAGTGCGCCCTCGACGACGGCCGCGAGGTACTCGGCCTTGGTGTGGCCGTACGGGTGGTTCTCGTCCGGGGGCCGCGCCGCGACCCGCACCGCCACCAGCGCCACGCCCGCCGCCGCCACGTTGACGACCGACTCGAGCGCGTCGGAGTAGAGCGACACCGACCCCGTCAGCCAGTACGCGAGGCCCTTCAGCGCGAGCACGGCGAGCCCGACGGCGACGCTGACGCGGGCGACGGTGGTAGGGCGCATGGATGGGAGACCGGATCGGGCGGGGCGGCCTCCTCCTACGGTCGCGCGCGCCATCCGCTCCACGCCCCCCTCCGCCTCGACGCCGCGGTGGACCGGGCGGACGGCGGGAACGCGCGCCCGCCGTCCGGTAGTTGGACCTAGACACCGCCCCTGGCCCCATGCCCGACGCCGCGCCCCCTGACCGATTCCAGACGGAGGTCCTCGACAAGAGCCACGAGAAACCCGTCCTCGTCGACTTCTGGGCGCCGTGGTGCGGCCCGTGCCGCGTGCTCGGCCCGACGATCGAGACGCTGGCGAAGGAGAGCGGCGGGCGGTGGCGGCTCGTCAAGATCAACACCGACGCGCACCCGGCGCTCGCCCAGCGGTTCGGCATCCGCGGGATTCCGGCCGTCAAGCTGTTCGTCGACGGCACCGTCGCGGCCGAGTTCACGGGCGCCCTCCCCGAGCCGCAGCTCCGCCAGTGGCTCGCGGCGAACGTGCCGTAGGTCCCCAGCTCGGCGGGCTCGGGCTGGTGCGGATGCTCGCTCGGCGGTTGACGCGCGGTGCGCCCGGGCCGGAGGGCGCCGCGGCCGGAGCCTGTCCACCTCGGCGATCTCACCGAGGCGGCCGGGGTCAGGGCTTCGGCGGCGGCGTGCTCCGCATGGCGAGGGCCGGATCGAGGCGGGCCAGTCGAGCGAACGCCTCGTCGGCGCGGTCCGTCAGATCGGTCTTGCGCTGGGGGGTGCCGGCGGTGTTGCGGAGCGCGGTGCACGCCGTGTGGAGCAGGCGGAGCGCGGAGGCCGCCGCGTCGGCGTCCCACACGTCGAGCCGGTGGGCGCGGACGGCCTCGTCGGCGTCATCCAACAGCGCGAGGGCCACGTCGGGGCGGCCGGCGCCGAGGCACATCTCGGCCGCGGCGACGCCCCGCTCGAACCGGTCGCGCGGGTTGCCCGCGCCAACCATGAGCGCGGCCACGGCGCCCGGCACGTCGCCACCGGAGGCCGTCTCGCGGGCCTCGCGGATCGCGTCGGCGCTGGCGCTGTCGGCGCCCCCTCCTCCCCCGCCGCCAGCGCCCGGCGCAGCGATCTCTTGGAGCCACGCGACCGTCAGCGGGTCGGCGAACGGCGTGCCGTCGAGAAACGTCACCGTCGTGAGCGACGGGACGCGGCGGACGAGCGACGCCGTCGCGTCGACGACCGTGGCGTGGGCCGCGGCGGCGGGGGCGCCGAGCGCCTTGAGCGCGCCGGCCACGAGCCGCTGGAGGTCGAGCCAGAAGTGGAACGGGCTCTGCTGGAACGACGCCTCGGCCTCGCGCACGAGCACGGCGTGGTTGCCGGCCGTCAGCATCCCCGCGAGCGCGTCGCGGCGGGGCTTCGGCGGCGGCGGGATCTTGCCCGTCGGCGGCGCCCCTGGGATCGCGTTCCACCGGACGGCGCGGACGAGCCCGAACGCGACGGCGTCGTAGGGATCCTCGTCGCGGAAGAACTGGGCCACCTTCATCACCACGATCCCGGCCTCCTTGGCCGTCGAGAACGAGGCGTCCCCTCCCCCGCCCGACGGCGCGGCCGAGGCGGAGGGAGCCGGCGTGCTCGGCGCGCTGGCGGTCGGGGTGGGCTCAGCGGCGGCAGGAGCGTCCACCTCGGGGGCCGGCGGGACCTCCTCGGGCGGCGGCTCGGGCTTGGGCAGGCGGCGGAGCTGCTCGCGGATCTCGCGGAGGACGCCACTGAAGGCCGGCGCGTCCTCGCCCATGGCCTCCGTCACGAACTCCTGGAGCGCGGAGGTCTCCGCCTCGGCGTGTTCGAGCGACTCCCGGTCCTCCGGCTCGGCGCGGTTGTTCTGGATCCACGCGCTCGTCCGCTCGGCGACGAACTGGAGGGCGGCTTGGCGCCCGCGCATCCGGCGGACCGGCGGGAACGCGTCGTCCCAGAACCCCTCCGTCACGGCGCGCGTGGCCGCCAGCCCCTCCGCGATCCCGGAGTAGCCGGCCGTCCGCGTGAGGCCGAGGACGAGGTAGCCGGCGACCGCGAGGTCCTTCGAGCGCTCCGAGAGGATCTTGGTCGAGAGGTCGACGATCGCGCTGAAGTCGACCTCGCCTGTGGCCGCGCCGAGCTCGTCGACCTCGGCCTTGAGCGTGAGGAAGTCGTCCTCGTACTTCATGTCCTCGCCAGCCGGGTTGTCGCCGGGGATCGGCGCGCGGATGGCCTCCAGGCGGGGCGTCGTCAGGGGCTCGAGGGTCTCGTCGTCGGCCATAAAAACGGGAGTCAGCGGATCGTGTGGAGGCGAGCGAGGACGTCGGCGACGGAGGCGTCGGGGTCGCGGAGGAGGCGCCGGAACGCGGGCGGGAGTTGGGTCGCAGCCCGACGGGCCGCCTCGGCGGCGCCGCGGTCCACGTGGGCGACGCGGTCCGGATCCGCGCGTCCGCCGAGGAGGGCGCGGAGGGTCGACGCGGGCGGCGTGGTAAAGAAGACGTAGAGGGCGTAGGGCGGCCCCTCGGCCCAGAGGATCGTCAGGCCGGAGCCGACGGTCGAGAGGAGGTACCAGCAGACGGCGAGCCAGACGGCCACGGCGTCGCGGCTGCGGAAGTCGGGCGCGGGCGGTGGGAGGGGGAAGCGGAGGCCGTACGGCGGCGGCGCGGGCGGCGCCTTGGCCAGCCGGTGGAACACGACCGCCGCACCGGACGCACCCGACCCGCCCCAGATCCGGTGCCAGAGGTCGTGGGCCTGGAGCCGCGCGATCGCCCGGACGTGCGTGTCGACCTCGGCCGACCGGCCCTCGGTCGACGCGAGCTCCGGGAGGTGCCCGAGGCGGTCCTCGACGTCCTCAAGCGGCGCGCCGCGGAGGGCGCCTTCCACGAGCCAGGCCGCGGCGTCGAACAAGGGCCCCCAGCGGAGCGGCCACGACGCGGCCGCGCCCTGGTCGAGCCCGTCGCGCAGGACCGTCCGCCCGGCCACGAGCGGGTACGCGCGGCCGACCTTGTCGCGGCTCAGGCGCACGGCGCCGACAATGGCGTGCGGACCGGGCGGGGCGTAGACCATCCGGTACAGCGGCCCCCGCGTGGTCCGCGCACCCGACTGGAGCGCCCGCTGCACGAGGTCGTCGAAGGCGTCGATCGCCGGGCCGGACGGGCCGCGGCGGACGAAGTCGGCGCGCGCGGGGAGCTTGCCGAAGAGGACGGGGCCCGTGTCGGTCATCCCAGCGTGGCGCCGAGGCGGGCGCTCCCGCCTCGGTCGGCTGGCGGGGCACCTCGCAGGGCGTCCCGACCGCGAGAGGCCCGCGTGCGAGCGGCGGGGCGGCGCATCTAGTTGGCCGTCCGCGGCAGCGAGAAGCGGAGGAACGAGGCGGGGTTGGCGAGCGGCGTCGCCTCGGTCGTCGTCCGCATCTCGTACTGCGCCGTGACGGAATGCGGGCCGTCCCGGAAGGTCCACGTCACGTCGTAGAGCGTCCCGCCGCGGGGGCGGACCGTCGCGTCCTGGAACAGCCGGAAGACGGCCCAGTCGCCCTCGTACTCCGTCGCGAGGGGTCCGAGCTGGCGCTGGACCGTGACGAACGCGCCTGGCGTGCCGGGCCAGCGGAAGTCGGTCCACCGCGTGCTCCCGAGCCGGTACACGCTGTTCGAGCCGTGGATGCCGACGGCGACGGCGTCGACGGCGAGCGCGCGCTGGGCGGCGTCGGACGAGTAGGTCGGGAGGTCGGGGCGGAGGCGGAACGTGAGGTCGCCGGAGAAGAGGGCGCGGCCGATCTCCTGGCCCCGCGCGACGGCGCGGCGGAGCGCGGGCGACCCGCCCCCGTCGCCGAGCGCCTCGGCGAGCGTCGCCAGTTCGCCGCCGGCGGGGTCGAAGAAGGCGCGCGCGTCGTCGATGGCCGCGTCGCGCGACGAGCTCGGGTCGAACGGGTAGCGCCCGGCGATCCGGCCGTAGGCCTCCAGGGCGACCGAGAGCGCCTCGGCCGCAGCCTCCTCGGCGGCGCCGGACGCGGCCTCGGCCGCCTCCGTCGCGGCCGACGTCACGGCGAGGGTGGTCGTGATGTCGAGCGGCTCGAAAAAGAGGTTCGAGCGCGTCTGGCGGTCCATGCCGCGCGTGCCCTGCTCGATCTCGTCCTTCGTCACGGCCAGAAGGTCGGCGGCCATGGCACGGTCGCCGGCGGCGCCGAGGATCCGGCGGCCGAACTGGGCGAGCGCCTCGAGGGCCGCATAGAGCCCCTCGTCGGCCTCGCCGGCCGGGAGGCCGGCCGCGTTGAGCCGGTGGATGCCCGCGAACGCCTCGGCGATAGGGTTGGGCGAGGCCGTCGTGTCCGCCTCGGCGTTGTCGCCGAGGCCGACGGCCGCGGCGGCGCGGTCCATGAACCCACGCGAGCGCGGCGCCGTGTCTTCCGCCGGCAGCGTCGTCTGCTCCGACACGACGGCCAGCAGCCAGCCGATGGGCGAGTCCGTCGCCGAGCCGAGGATCGCCAGCCGCTCCTCAGCCGCGGCGCCCGAGACCTCCTTGTAGTGGACCGAGTGGAGGAAGCGCGTCCAAGCGTTGACGTAGTCGGACTGGTAGCGCGTCATGAGCGCGTCGTACACCACGTCCGGGTCGCGGAGCTCGGGCGGGAGGTCCTCGGCGGTCCGCCCCAGCACCCAGTACTCGCCGGCCGGGTTGTCGGAGGCCTGCTGGAAGCGGCTCTTCACGACGCGGTCCCAGCCGTCACGCGTAAAAAAACCCGGCACGATCCCCGCCGGAGCGAACAGCGGGAGGTGCTCGGGCTTGACGGCGTCGGCGAGCCCGAGGGGGGGCAACCTGGCCAGGGCCTCTCGCCGGATCCGTTCGTACAACCCATCGAGGGTCGGCGGGATGTCGACCACGGCGATGGCCGCGTTGATGAGCGAGCGATCGGCGTCGAACGGCTCGACGAGCCCGGCCGCCAGCCCGTCCACGAAGGCGTCGGTCTGGCGGACCACGAGGCCGGCCATCTCGTCGTTGTCGCCAGCGGCGTCGGCGAGCGCGTTGCGGGGCGCGATCTCGGCGAGGCGCGTCTTGAGCGCGTCGCGGAAGTACTCGCTGCTGCGGAGCGAGTCGGCGTGGGTCGTCAGGAGGAGGTACGCCTCGAGGTCGTTCTCGATGTCGACGCGGCGGGCGGCCTGCTGAGCGGCGAGCGTCTCGCCCGGCGTGTCGAGCGTGTCGGCCTCGTCGAACCGCCGCGACCGTTCCAGCGACGCTCGAAGCTGGCGCATCGCGTAGACGGCCACGAGGTCGCGGACCTCGCCGTAGTACACGCGCGACGCCGGCTCACGGACCGTGTCGCCCCGGTCGAGCCCGAGGCGGAGCGCCCGGCTCAGCGGGCGAGGCGAGTTCAGCCGCACGACCTCCTCGCGCAGCCGCTCCAGCCGGTTCACGTCGGAGTACCGCGCGCCCTCGACGCGGAACGAGGCGCCCGTCGCCTCCTCGGCCCGGTCCATGACGCGCTTGAGGTCGAGGCTGCTCCGGGCGCCCGCGAAGCCGAGCAGGATCGCCACGAGGGCCGCCGTGCCGAGCGCCGCGAGCCCGGTCCGCGTCATGGCCCGCCACGTGGCCCCGGCCGCCCGCTTCGTCCGCCGCGCGACGTAGCGGTCGGGGAAGACGACGTCGGTGAAGACGTCCTTGAGGAAGTAGCTCTTCGGCGTCTCCGGCGGGCGCGGCGGCGGCGGCGTGCTGAGGCCGAACTGCTTCGCCAGCGCGCCGATCACGCGGTCGATGGGGGCGCCCTCCTGCGTGCCGCTCGTGAAGTAGAACCCGCGGAAGAGCGGGCCGTCGGCGAGCGGGGTCGGGGCGAAGACGCGCGCCGAGAACCGGGCCAGCCGGTCGCGGAGCGCGCCGAACTCGAGCGGGAAGTCGTAGATCCGCTGGCGCTCCTCGCGGCGGAGGTTCCGCGAGAGCCGCTGCATCCGGACCGGCCGGAGCGCCTTCATCAGCCCGTCGAACTCGCGCTCGACGACCTCGTCCGGCGCCGCCGTCGAGTACGGCTCGACGGTCGCGCCCCAGACCTGCTCGCGGTCCTCGCGGTCGAGCTCGCCGAAGGTCTCGACGAAGCCCGGCACGAGGTCGGTCTTGGTCACGACGAGGTAGACCGGCAGTCGGAGCCCGAGCTGCGCCACGAGTTCGTCGACGCGGCGGCGGACGTTGTCGGCGTGGTCCTCCAGCTCGCGCTCGTCGCCCAGCAAATCCTGCGCGCTGATGCCGACGAGGACGCCGTTGATGGGCCGGTCGGGCCGGCTCTCCTTGAGCGCGTCGAGGAAGGCGTTCCACTCCTCGCGGTCCTCGTCCTCGGTCGTGTAGCGGCCGGCGGTGTCGAGGAGGATGGCCTCGTCGGTGAAGAACCAGTCGCAGTTCCGCGTGCCGCCGACGCCGCGGACGCGCTCGGCGCCGGCCGGGAAGCGGAGGCCGCTCTCAAGGAGCGCCGTCGTCTTGCCCGCGCCGGGCGGGCCGACGAAGAGGTACCACGGCAGCGCGTAGAGCGCCTTCTTGCCGCGACCGAACCGGCTCGACCCGCCGAGGCTCGACGCCTTGAGCTGTTCGACGGCCCGGTCGAACGACTCCTGCATCCGCTGGATCTCGGCCTTCCGGTCGGGCGCCATCTGCGCGGCCTCCCGCGCGGACTGCTCCTTCAGGGCGTCCTCGATGTTGCCGCCCGACCGCCGCGCCTTCATCGCCGAGGCGGCCAGGGTCCCGACGGCGGCCACCAGCAGCCCGATCACGATGAGCAGCAGCGTCGTCATCGGGACGCCGTAGCGGAGCAGCATCAGGAACGTGCCGCTGATGCCGACCGCGCCGAGAAGCGAGAAAATGATCTTGCGAGGCGACATGCCAGTCTGGGGCTACTCCGCCGAGGCGGCGGTGAGGGCGCGGAGGTCGTCGGCCGTGTCGTTGGCGGCGCCCGACAGCGAGAAGCTGAGGCCGAGGTAGAGGAGCGCGACGAGGACGGCGGCGCCGACCCAGAGGGCCCATGTCGGGAGGCCGTCCTTCTCCGCCTCGGCGGGCACCTCGCGGGACCGGCCGCGCGGCGACAGAGCGCCGGGCGCGCCGTAGGCCCGCTCCAGCCGACCGTGGAGGTCCTCGACCAGCCGCCGCAGCACCTCGCGCCCATGGATCGCGTAGCGGCCCTTGAAGCCGAGTGCGAGGCAGAGGTAATACACCTCGAGGACGCCGGTCCGCGTGGCGCCCTCGTCGAGGAGGCGCTTGAGCCGGTCGAAAAAGCGCTCGCCCGCGTCGTAGCGGTCGTAGTGCGTGAGTTGGAGCGGCTGGGACGACCACGCGTCGTGGCCCGGCCAGTCCGTCGCGAGGATGGCCTCGTCGAGGAACGCCACGAGGCAGAACGTGGCCTCCTCGATGTCCTCCTCCGGCACGTTGTAGGAGCGGGCCGTCCGGGCGGACTCCGCGAGAAGCCGCTCGATCCGCTGGCGGAGCGCCTGCCCATCGCCGAGGCGCTGGGCCGCGCGGATCTGGAGGACGAGCGAGAACACGGGCGTGAACGCGCCCGCCAGCGTCCGCTCAGTCCCGAACGACTCGGGCAGTTCCATCTCGTCCCCGCCCGCGTACGGCGTTCCGTGGAACGACGAGTCGTCGTATCCCCCCCCCCCACCGCCACCAGCGCTTTTGAGGGAAGCGAACGGGTCGCTGGTCTCCGTCGACGGGCGGGCGGCGAAGGGGTCCTCGCGGTCGCGGGGCTGCGGCGCGGGCGCCTTTGGAGCCGGTGCGAACGGGTCGGCCGCGCCGAGCTCGAACGGATCGTCCTTCGGCTCCGGCTTCGGGGGCGCCTTCGCCTCGGGCGGAGGGCCCGCCGAGAAGGGGTCGGGAGTCGAGGGCGGCGACGGCGCGAACGGGTCCGGCGATCCGCCGGGGCGCGGGGCGAACGGGTCGTCGCCGGTCTCGGGCGCCCGGAACGGGTCCGGGTCCGGCGTCGGCGCGGCCGTCGGCGGCGGCGCGAAGGGATCGCCCCCCGAGACGAGGTCGGCCGCCTCGGGCGGCGCGGCGAACGGGTCATCGGCGGGTGGACCGTCCGAGGAGGGGCCCGACCCGAAGTCGATCGGCGGCCCGAACAGGTCGGTCGCGTCTCCGCCCGACTTGTTTTCCAAAGCCGACGGTTTCGACGGCGGCGGGGCGAAGGGGTCGGGGGACCCGCTCGGGCGTGGGGCGAACGGGTCGTCGGCGGGAACCGTCGACGGCTCGGGAGCGAACGGGTCGGCGTCCGGCGCGAACGGGTCCTTCGAGGTGGGCGCGGGCCGGGACGGGGCGAACGGGTCCGCCGACGGCTCGCCCGAGGCGGGCGGGTCCGGGGCGAACGGGTCGGGCTCGTCGGCGTCGGGCGGTGGGCTCCCGTAGGGGCGGTAGATCCGCGTCGCGTCGTCGTCGGGGCGGGGGTCGTCGGCCATGGGTGAGGGGTCAGCCCGGCGTCGGCGCGAGCAACTCGTACTCGGCGTCGGCGAACTCGATCGGGGTGAAGAGGGCGACGGCACCGGCGTCGCGGATGGCGTCCCAGAAGGGACCGCTCCGGCGCGGCACGAAGTAGGCGGCGCGGGGGTCGACCGGGAGGCCCGAGGGCGGCGTCGGCGCGGCCTGGAGCGGGAGCGCGAGCGTGGCCGACCGGATGACGGCCTCGATCGTGTCGGGCGAGGCCACGCGGAGCATCTGCGGGAGCTGCTGGCGGAGGTGCTCCGGGCTCACGCCGTCGCGTCGGACGGCGAGCACGAGCGCGGCGGCGTCCATGACCTCCGGCGCCAGCTCGGCGTGGAACAGGTTGGCGCGGCGGCGCACGAGCGGGACGCGCGTGTAGTTCTGCTTCGGCGCCCGCCCGCCGAGCAACTGGTCGATGGCCGCGGCGAGGTCGCGGAACGGCCCGGTCGGGTCGGCGTGGTCGTACGTCGGGAGGTCGCTCGGGGAGGGCCCGGCGTCGGGGACGGCGGCCCAGAGGCGGCCCGCGAGGCCGGCCATCTCGCCGAACACGGCGCACGGGTGGGCCTCCGTCCGGCGCAGGTGGTCCAGCCTCGGCGTGTACTCGGCGGTGGCCGCGAGGAGCGCCTGCGCCGTCACGTCGGCCGGCGAGATCTCGCGCTGGTTCCGGACGGCCTGCCAGCGGCGGCCGAACTCGCCGGCCCGCGCCGCCAGCCGCTCGGTCGTCCGGCGGACGAGCGCGTCGAGCGCGCCAGTCGCGCCCGTCTGCACCGACGGCGCGATGAAGGACGGGTCGGCGGCGAAGCTCCCGTCGGGGTCGCGCGTGACCTCGGCGATGGGGAGCGTCACGTAGTCCTCGCGCGGCTCGCCGTCGAACAGGATCCGCGCGTTGAGCCGGCCGACTTGCACGTCGCGCTCGTCGGCGCCCGTCGTGTCATCGGGGACCGCGACGGTCTCGGCGATGAACCGCGTCTCGCGCCGCGCGGCAGCGCCCTCGAGCAGCACGTTCGACCCGCCCACGCGGACCGACGGCACCGCCAAGTAGACCCGCACGCGGTCGGCCGTCGGGCCCAGCCCGTCGCGGACGTCGCGGGTGGCGGGGACGGGGCCGTCCTGGGGAAACCGGAACGGGAGCCCGTCGGGCATCACGCCGCGCGCGGCGCCGAGCGCGAACTCGCCGTTGGCGAGCCGGTCGGCGTCGATCTCGAGGTGCGCGAGGCCCCAACCGTAGCGCGCGGCGGCGTCGACGCGGGCGTCGAGGTCGGCGCGGACGGCGCGGTCCCACTGCTGGAGATGGTGGGGGTCGAGGGTCATGCCCTCGTACCAGACGACTCGACGGCGGTCCGACACGGGCGGGGTCAGGGGAGATGGATTCCGGCGCGGCACGTGCGCGCGCCGCCTCCCCATCAAATACTGAGAACCGACGGGCGGAGCGTCATCCGCCCTCGGCTACCGAACGACCGTTAGCCGCGCGCTGACCTCGCCCGCCTCGGACGCCGCGCGGACCGTGTAGACCCCGGCCGGCCACCCGCTCCCGTCGACCGCGACCCGCTGGCCGTCCCGCGCCGCGCCGTCCCACACGACGGCCACTTCGCGGCCCAGCACGTCTAAGACCGTTACTCGCACGGCGACCGGCCCCGCCTCGGCCACGGTCACGACGACCTCGGCCCGGCCCCGCGACGGGTTCGGACGGACCGACAGCCCGAGGCCCGACGGCGCCCCCGGACCCGCCTCCGAGGCCACCGCCCACGCCGGGCACGTCGTCCGCCACACCCCGTTGTCCGTCCCCGCCCAGACCCGGCCGTCGCGGTCCACGCGGAGGTGCTTCGGCCCCCACCCCGGCCACGCCCCGCCCGGGCACGCCCGCTCGCACGCCCCGGCCGGCGGCCGCGCCCCGAGCCACGGCGCCTCCGGCCCCAGCGCCGACCACGTCCGCCCCCCGTCGCCCGACCACACGACCGTCCCGACGTACCGTTGAGGCGGCGTTCCATTCTGGACCAGCCCGACGACGAGCGACCCGTCCCCGAGCGCGACCATCTCCGGCTCCCCGCTGTTCCGGTCCAGCCCGTTCTCGCCGTACACGAACCGGTGCCGCTCCGCCCACGTCGCCCCGCCGTCGTCGGAGGCCAGGACCACGTTGTACGCCCGGTCCTCGAAGTAGAAGTCCCGGGCGAGGACGTACACGGTCCCCCCGTACGGGTGGGCCCCGTCCGGGACGAGGACGAGGTCGTGGCCCACCCACCGGAACTCCTGGTAGAGCGACGTGGCCTCCCACACGTGGCCCCCGTCGTCGGACGTGAGCACCCCGCTCCCGACGCCGAGCACGAGCCGGCCCTCGGGGAGCATCGGCGACGGCGGGAGCTCGACGAGGTCCCGGCGCCGGACGTACTCGGGGGCCGACCGCTGCTCGACGGCCCGCCACGTGGCCCCCTCGTCGTCGCTTCGGCAGAGGTAGGCGAGGAGCCAGAGCGCCCGCTCGCGGCCCGGCCCGTACGTCCGGACGATCCGGTCGTCCACCGAGTCCCCCCGGCACGCCTCGGTCTCGACGTCGGCCCACGTCTGCCCCCCGTCGGTCGACCGGGTCAGCGACCCCCCGCCCGACCCCTCCACGGCGATCACGAGCCCGCCCGGGGCCGCGTAGATCCCGTACGGCGCCTCGCGCTCCTCGGCGTAGGCCCAGGCCGAGTCGGGCGGGACGGCCGGACTCGGGGCGCCGTCGTGGAGCCGGGCGAGCCCGAACGAGACCGGGTACGGGTACTCCCCGCCGGGGTAGAGGTACGGGGGCGGGTAGTAGAGCGTGGCGTAGACCGCGTCGGCGAGGCCGAACGGCCGGCCGTCGGCGGGGTCGAGGAGGGCGAGGGCCGCGACCCGGGCGCTGTCGGCCCCGACGAACTCCCACGCGACGTCGGGCGGCTCGGGCACGGCGGGCGGGGCCTGGGCGCGCCCGGCCGCCGCCCCGAGCGCGAGCGCGGCGGCGAGGAGGCCGAGGCGGAGGGAGCCGGGCACCGGGCGACCGCCCGCCCTTACTCCGACGTCACGACGATCCCGCCCTCCGTCACGGTCACGCGCACGGCCCGGCCGCGGACGCGCGACGCCGGCAACACGGCCCGCCAGCCGTCGCCCTCGGGCGTCCGGAGGTCGGCGGCGACGCCGAGGAACGCGGCCCCGTCGAGCGTCACCTCCTCGAGCGAGTCGGTGCTCCCCGGGCGGACCGTCGCGTCGCGGACGGGCCCGCCGAGGTCGGCGCCGAGCGCGCCCTCGGGGTCCTCCCAAAAGACCTGGACCGGCGTGGCGAGGAATGTGGCGTCGCTCACGAGCGGGTAGAGGTACACGCGCGCCGCGTTGCCGCCCGCGTTCATGTCGGCCGCGCCGACGAGCGTCATCGAGGTCGGGCCGGGCGGGAGCGGCGGCGGCTCGTCCGGGCCGGCGGCGACCGGGGCCGCCTCGGTGTCGCCCCCGCCGAGGCCGAGGAGGCTGCACCCGCCGAGGGCGAACGCGAGGGCGACGAGGAGCGAGAAGCGGATCATGAGTCGGAGGCGGCAGCGGCGCGGGCGTGCGCCAGGGTGTCGAGGTAGGCCCGCGAGAAGATCGGGCGGTAGACGCGACGCTCGGCGGCGGCGAAGTCCTCGCCCCGCATCATCTCGCACCGCTGGCGGACGAGGTCGAGGAGCGCGCGCTCGCGGGCGCCTGGCATCGGCCCGGCCTTGACCTGGTCGCCGATCCGGTCGGGGTCGAGCCCGTTGACGAGGACGGCGGCGCCCTCGCGGGCCGCCGCGCGGTAGCCCTCCAGCAGGCTCTGGTGGTGCTGGAGGACCGCCTCGGTGGCGTCGACGAGGAGGTCGAGGCGCTGGGCCCGGAGCGCCGGGTCGTCGGTCATGAGGTGCCGGAGGAGCGCGCCCTCGTCGGCGTCGAAGAGGAACGCGGTCTCGGGGGCGTGGATGATGGTGTGCCCCAGGAACTCGTGCCGGAACTTCCCGGGCATGCTGATGAGCCGGACCACGACGCCCGCCAGCGCCCGGTGGAGGTCGTCGGGGCCCGCCGGCGTGGCGGCAAGCGGTGAGGCAGCGGGCGGCGGGCTGGCGGCCGGCGGCGAGGCGAACGGATCGTCCCCGGCCGGCGCGGCGAACGGGTCGGCCGACGCGTCGCCCCCTTCGCCGAGCGGCGGCCCGAACAGGTCGTCGAGATCGCCGTCCCCGTCGGCGTCGACCGGCGGGCCGAACAGGTCGTCGAGGGCCTCCGGTGGCGTCGTGGTCGGCACGACGGGCGGCTCGTCCGACGGGTCTCCCGAGGCGGGCGGGGCCGGGTCGGGCTCGGCGAGCGCGGCGTCGGGGTCGACGAGCGGGACGATCCCGCGGAGGTCAGCCTCCGGCCCGAGCGCGTCGCGGAGGGCCATCCGGAGCGCGTCGGCGCGGTCGCGGTAGTCGACCTGCTGGAACGCCTGACGGAGGCCGCCGAGGGCGACCGCCACCGCCTCGGCCGGGTCGACGAGCGGGTTGGCGAAGGCGGCGCCGAAGACGGTCCGGTCGAGGTCGTCGGCCACGAGGACGTCGCGGTCGAGCTCGACGGTCACCTGGAACGGACCGAGCTGGATCTGGTCGCCGTCGCGGACGGCTCGGGGCTCGGTCCCCACGCGCTCGCCGTTGAGGAACGTGTGGTTCTTGCTGCCGAGGTCGGCGATCCGGATGGCGTCGCCCTCGACGCGGAGCGCGGCGTGCTGCTTGCTCACGACGCGGTCGGGGTCGTCGAGCGGGAGGTCGCAGGTGCCGGCTCGGCCCATCACGATCGTCTCTTGGTCCAGCACGTACGTCCGCGGCTCCCCCCCGCGCTCGGTGTGGACGACGATCAGCTTGACTCTCATGGGTAGGCGCGACGGCGGAACGCGACGGGAGGGCGGGTCCGGACGTCTCGGCTCAGGCGAGGCGGGTCCCGTCCATGACCGCGTCGAACACGTCGTCGAGGGCCTGCGCGAGCGCGCCGGCCGTCGGGAAGCGCCGTGCCGGGTCGGTCTGGAGGGCCGTCCGGAGGAGGCCCCCAACGTAACGCCCCAACGGGACGCCGGACGGCGCCCGCGCGTCGTCTGGCAGTTCGATCGTCACGTCACCCTCGCCGCCCGCGGCCCACGGGAGGTGCCGCCGCCGGCCCTCCAGCACCTCGCGGATCACGAGGCCGAGCGCGTACACGTCGGCCTCGCGCCCGACGTCACCGCCGAGGATCTGCTCGGGCGCCGCGAACTCGGGCGTGAGGCCCAGGCGCCGGGCCGCCCCGTCGGGCGTCGGGTGGCGGAGGTCGCGGGCCAGCCCGAGGTCGAGCACGGCCACGGTCCCGTCCGCGCGGACGAGCAGGTGGTCGGGCTTGAGGTCGCCGTGAACGACGTCTTCCAGGTGGATCCCCTCGACGGTCTGGCACACGCGCCACAGGAGGAGCAGGCGCTCCCACGCGTTCCGGCTCCGGGCGTACGCACTCAGCCGCTGCCCCTCGATCCGCTCGAGCGCGATGTAGGGGCGCCCATCGTCGTGCGTCCCGGCGTCGAGCAGGCGGGCGAGACCGGGCGCGCGGAGCCGGCCAAGGAGGCCCGCCTCGTGCGAAAACAAAGACTCGGTGGCAGCGCCGAGCCGCTTCGCCAACTTCACTGCCGCACGCTCCGACCCGGCCGGCGCCGGACGGACGGCCTCGTAGACGGTGCTCAGCCCGCCCTGCCCGATCCGCTCGCCCAGCTCCCAGTCACCGACCCGCTCCGGCGCCTCCGGCCCCACGGGGTCGGCGAGGCGGAGCGGGCCGTCCATGAGCCGGTCGAACAGGGCCTCGGCCGCGGCCGCCTCGGGCGGCGGCTTGTCGGAGTCGGGGGCCGGGGCGCCGCCGCTCCCGGCCGGAGCCGTGGGGCGCGACGGCATGGCTCAGGCCTCGGCGATCTCGGCGTCGGCCGACAGCTCGCGGTAGAGCCACACCCGGACCTCCCGCCAGCACCGCGTGACGGTGGCCGGCGAGAGCCCCAGCGTGGCCGCCGTCTCGTCGACGGTGAGCCCGGCGAAGAACCGGCACTCGACGACGCGCGCGCCGCGCTCGTCGACCTTCTCGAGCCGCTCGAGCGCCTCGCCGATCCCGGCGATCTCGAAGGCCTCGTCGTCGGTCACGACCACGGCGGAGGTCTCGTCGAGCGGCAGCGGGCGCTGGCCGCCGCCGCGCTTCTGCGCGCACCGAGCCTCGGCGTACGTCAGGAGCACCTGGCGCATGGCCCGCGAGAGCGTCATCATGAAGTGCGACCGGCTCCGGAAGTTCATCGACGACTGCGCCAGCTTGAGGTACGCCTCGTGGACGAGCGCCGTCGTGCACATCGACGGCGTGCCGAAGTAACGGAATCGGTGGGCCGCCGCCATCCGGCGGAGCTGTTCGTAGATCCGGGCGCCGCGCTCCGGCGCGTCGTCGCGGTGGCCGAGCACGCCGAGGAGGAGGGCGACGTCGCCGTCGAGCGCCGCGTCGTCGACACCCGGCTCGGCGGGCGGATCGAGGCGTTTGAAGGAGCCGGCCTTCGGGGCCGGGGGCGGGAGCGTGGCAGGCATGAGATGGTGGCCAGGGGGCGCCGTGCGGGCCGGCGCGGCAGGGAAGGCGTCGAGACGATCGAAGAGGCCACGCACCGCTGCATCTCCCGGGCCTGATCGAACGCAGGGGCCAGGATAGGCGGGCGGTGCCGAACGGCAATGGGCCATCCAGCCCAAATCCAAGGCGGCCCCTCAGACGTACTACCGCATTCGCCCCCCGCAGGGTGTCATGTGATCCTAACGCCTTCGACCGAACCCACCTCATGCGTACCCTCCCCCTTTTCATCACGTTAGCCACCCTCTCGCTCACCGGCTGCGACGTCTCCGGGCGCGTCGAGGCCGAGATCGAAGCGGCGCTTCCGGCGGCCCTCGGCCCGGCCGCCCGCTACGACGCCGAGGTCGAGGGCCTCGCCCTCCGCGACGCCTCGGCCGAGACGGTCCGCGTCGTCGGCGAGCGCGTGGCGCGGGAGGACGCGCCGGTCATCGACCGGCTCGACGTCGAGCTCCGGGGCGTCACGTTCGACCGGTCGGAACGGCGGCTCACCCGGGTCGACGGCGCCCGGGCCACGGCCCGCCTCCTCCCGGCCGACCTCGCGGCCTACCTCGGCACCCAGCGTGGCATCGCCGACGCCGACGTGGTCCTCGCGGCGCCGGACCGGGCGTCCATCCGCGTGCGCGGCGAGTTCGAGGGCCTGCGGATCCCCGTCGGCGCCGAGGTCCGCGGGCGGCTGGCAGCGTCCGACGGGCGCGTCCGCCTCGACGTGGAGTCGGTGCGGGCCGCGGGCATCGGGCTGGGCGGCACGATCGCCCGGCGCGTGGACCAGCAGATCAACCCGGTCGTGGACCTGACCGACGAGGACCTGGAGCTCCGCGTGACAGACGTCCGCGTCGAGGGCGGCGCGCTCGTGGTCGAGGCCACGGGCGACCTCACCGGCCTCAGCCTGCGTCGGCGCTAAACCGCTCCGCCAGCCCGCGGAGGACGTGCCACACGGTGAGCGCGGCCAGGACGGCCGTCCGCCCGTCGGGGTCGTGGAGCGGGTTGAGTTCGACGACGTCCACCGACCGGACGTGCGGGCTCCGGCCGCACGCCTCGGCCGCCGCCAGCCACACGCCCACGGGCAGCCCACCGACGCCCGGCGCGCTCACGCCCGGCGCGGCGTCGACGGCGTCGAGGTCAAACGAGGCGAGCGCCGGCCCGTCGAGCGCGGCCACCTCCGCCTCAGCGCGCGCGGCGTCGAGGTCGTCGGCCCAGACGACGCGGTCGGGCACGGCGGCGTGCGCCGCGTCGACGCGCCACGGGTGGAGCCCGGCGACGGTGTAGCCGGCGCACAGGCCGGACGGGTGGTCGAGCATCTGCCGGAACGGCGAGCCCGAGTGGGCCTTCCCGTCTCTGAGCGGCCGCACGTCGGCGTGGGCGTCCCAGTTGAGCGCGCGGACGCGCTGGCCGGCCGCGACGTAGCCGAGGAAGTGGCCGAACGCCGTCTCGTGCCCGCCTCCCAGGATCACCGGGACCACGCCCGCCGCCAGCAACTCGCCCACGGCCTCCCCGAGGCGGGCCTGATCGGCCTCGACGTCGCCCGTCGCGGCCACGTCGCCGAGGTCGGCGGCGTGCTCCAGGAGGCAGACGAACGGCGCGGGGTCCCGGGCGTCGGGCGTCATCTTGACCAGCGCCTCGCGGATCGCCGCCGGGCCCTGCGCGGCGCCGAGGCGCCCGCCGTTGCGCCGGACGCCCTCGTCGGACGGGAAGCCGAGAATCGCGACGCGCGTGTCGTCGGCGAGGGCGGAGTCGCGGAGCCAGTCGCCGAGGCGGGGGTCGTCAGACATCGAGGGATCGGGCGAGGTCAGATCCGGTGAGTGGCAAGGTCTCCCGGTGTCATCCTGAGCGAGCGGAGCGAGTCGAAGGATCTCTGGCGAGCACGGCGTTCGGTCGACGCTCTCGTCGCCAGTTTGAGACCGAGCCGCACCAGAGCCCCTTCGACGTCGGGCTTCGCCTCCCGCTCAGGATGACGCTCCTCCACCCACAGCGGATCCTCCTACTTCGGCATCCACGCCCACACGGTCTCCCCGCCGACGACGGTCCGCACCGCCGGCTCGGCGCGCCAACCGGCGAGCCACGTCGCCAGCGACGGCGCGTCGAAGACGGCGAGGTCGGCCGGGGCGCCGGGGACGAGCGAGCCCGTGCCGTCGTCGAGGCGGAGGGCGCGGGCGGCCTCGGCGGTGGCCCCGCGGAGGGCCTCCTCGGGCGTCATCTGCTGGCGGGTGCAAGCGAGCCAGAGCGCGAGGCCGAGGCTGCTCGACGGCGCCGAGCCCGGGTTGAAGTCGGTCGCCACGGCCACGTGGGCGCCGGCGTCGAGGAGCCGCCGCGCCGGGAGCGGCTCCTGGCCCAGCACGAGCGTCGCGATTGGCAGGCTGACCGCGACCACCCCCGCCTCGGCGAGTCGCCGGACGCCCTCGTCGGACACGCACTCGAGATGATCCGCCGACGCCGCGCCGACCTCGGCCGCCAGCGCCGCCCCGCCCGTGTCGGTGAGCTGGTCGGCGTGGAGCTTGGCGCCGAGGCCGTGCTCTGCTCCGGCCTCGAACACCGCCCGCGCCTCGTCGGCGGTGAACGCGCTGTCCTCCACGAACACGTCGACGAACGCCGCGAGGCGCTCGGCGGCGACGGCCGGGATGATCTCCTCGCAGATCAGGCGGACGTACGCGTCGCGGTCGTCGGCGTACTCGGGCGGGACGATGTGGGCCGCCAGCAGCGTCGACACGATCCGTTGTGGGCCAGCCGCATCCAGCTGTCGGTAGAGGCGGAGGACGCGGAGTTCGTCGTCGAGTGTCAGCCCGTAGCCGGTCTTGGCCTCGACGGTCGTAACGCCCTGGCGGAGCATGGCGCCGAGGCGGGCGCGGGCGGACTCCGCCAGTTCGTCGTCGCTCGCGGCCCGCGTCGACCGGACCGATTTCTGGATCCCGCCGCCGCGCCTCGCGATCTCGAGGTACGACGTGCCTTTCAGCCGCTCCACGAACTCGTCCGCGCGGTCGCCGGCGTGGGCGAGGTGCGTGTGGCAGTCGACGAGCCCCGGCACCACGAGCCGCCCGCCGGCCGACTGGCGCTCCGCCTCGGCGTAGTCGTCGGGGAGGTCGGAGGCGGGGCCGGCCCAGACGATCCGGCCCGCGTCCCAGACGAGCGCGGCGTCGTCGACGAGGCCGGCGTCGGTGCTGGCGGACGGGCACGTGGCGAGTTGGCCGATGTCGGTGAGAACGGTCACGGGGCGGGGCAGGCGATGGGCGTCTCCGGGTTCACGGCGAGGACTTCCAGCGCGACGGCCTCGCGGGCCTCAAACTCGGCGACGTACTGGCCGAGGTGGCCGTACACCTCGCCCGGGCGGACGTCGCCGGTGAGCGTGGCGGCATAGACCACCCGAAGCCCCCGGCCTTCGTCGCCCGTCGTGTGCGCCTCCTGGAGCGCGAACATCCGGTCCGCAACGGCTTCGCTCGGCGTGAGCCACCACCGCTCGTCCGACCCGTCGCACGGACGGAAGGCCGACGTCTCGAAGCCCGTCTCGACGATCCCGCGAACCGTTCCCGTCTCGACCTCCGCGCGGGCGAGGAGGTGATCCGCCCCCGCGCACGGCCGGATGCCGCCCTCGACCGCGTCACCTACCACGCGGACCCGGTCGCCCGGCGCCAGGTCGGAGACGAGGCTGAGGCCGGCCGCCTCGCAGAGGTTCATCCGGGCGGCGACGAAGATCGTCTGTCGCGGGCCGCGGTCGGTCTCGACCTCGATGCGCGCGTCGCCGTCGGCCGCCATCGGGCTGAGGTCGACGGAGAGCACGGTGCCCGCCAGCCGCGTGGCGTCGGAGGGCGGGGCCTCGTCGGCCTCCGCCGGCGGGGCCGACTCGTCGACGGGCGGGTCGGGCGGGGGTGTGCGAGAGGCACAGCCGACGAGGAGCATCAGGGCGAGGAGGCGGGTCATAGGCGGGCCGGTGGGTCGGGGTAAACTCGTTCGTCTCCTACGCCGCCATGTCCGACCGCCGCGTCCCCGTCGCCGCCATCCTGCTCGAAGCCGCGTTCGTCGTGCTCGGCGTGTTCCTCGCACTCGTCGCCAACGACTGGCGGAGCGAGCGCGACGCCCAGGACCGGGCCGCCCGCGCCCGCGTCGGGCTGATCGACGAGGTCCGGCACAACCGGGAGGCGTTCCAGGAGTCGCTCGCCTACCACAGCGCCGTCCTCGACTCGCTCGGGACCCGGGCGCAGCGGGGCGCCCCGCCCCCGACGCCCGGCCTGTTCCCCCAGGGGTTCATCAACCCCGCCACCGCGCGGTCGACGGCGTGGGACGCGGCGACGGCCACCGACGCGCTCGCGGCGATGGACTACGGCGACGTCCTGACCTTCTCCCAGCTCTACGCCGCCCAGCAGCGCTACGGGCTCGTCGTCCAGGAGGCGGGCGGGGTGATCTACCAGGCCCTGTTCGACATCGGCGCGCGGGGCGTCGCGGCCAACGCGGGCAACCTCGCGAGCATGATCGGCTCGTTTCAGTACCTCGAGGCCGAGATGGTCGCCGAGTACGACGCCGCGCTCGACGCCCTCGGCGCGGACGATCCGGGGCGCTGAGCCGCTCACGGCAGCGGCCCCACTTCGGCCTCGGCCGCCTCGACGAGCCTCCCGAGGCGGACGAGGTCGGCGGCGGCCTCAAGGTCGGGCTCGAACGCCGTGTCGTCGGTGCGGAACGGGACGCGCGCACGGATCGCGGCGTGGGCGGCCTCGACGCCGCGCCCAGCTCGAAGTGGACGCCGCAGGTCGAGCGCCTGCGCCGCGCACAGCGCCTCGACGGCCAGCACGCGCTCCGCATTCTCGACGATCCGCAGCGCCTTCCGCGCACCCCACGCGCCCATCGACACGTGGTCCTCCTGCCCGCGGCTCGACGGGATCGAGTCCACCGACGCCGGGTGCGCGAGCGTCTTGTTCTCACTGACGAGCGACGCTGCCACATACTGCGGGATCATGAAGCCGGACTGGAGGCCGGACCGCTCCACCAGGAACGGAGGGAGCCCGTCACCACCATCCACCAGCAGGTACGTCCGGCGCTCGGAGATCGACGCCCACTCGGCGACCGCGACCGAGGCCGTGTCCATCGCGATCGCCAGCGGCTGCCCGTGGAAGTTGCCCGCCGAGACGACGTCGGGCTGGCCGTCCCGGTCGAACACGAGCGGGTTGTCCGTCACGGCGTTCAGCTCGCGCTCGACGACGTCGGCGACGTACGCCAGCGCGTCGCGGCTGGCGCCGTGGACCTGCGGCACGCAGCGGATCGAGTACGGGTCCTGCACCCGGTCGCAGTCGGCGTGGCTGGGTCCGATCTCGGAGCCCTCGAGGAGCCGCCGCACCGCCTCCGCCGACTGGGCGTGGCCCGGGTGGCGGCGGACCTCCGCGACGCGCGCGTCGAACGGCCGCGCCGAGCCGAACCGGGCCTCCAGCGTCAGCGAAGCGACGACGTCGGCCGTCGTCGCGAGGCGTCGGGCGCGGGTCACGACCTCGACGGCGTGGGCCAGCATGAACTGCGTGCCGTTGATGAGCGCGAGCCCGTCCTTGGCGCCGGGCGCCACCGGCGCCACGCCCGCCTCGGCGAGCGCGCGGGCCGCCTCGACCGGGCCCTCGGTGCCCCACACCTTGCCTTCGCCGAGCAGCACGAGCGCGAGGTGCGAGAGCGGCGCGAGGTCGCCCGAGGCGCCGAGGCTCCCCTGCTCCGGCACGACCGGGATGAGGTCGTGCTCCAGCAGATCCAGCAGCCCGCGGACGACGTCCGGCGACACGCCGGACACACCGAGCCCGAGCGCGTGCGCCTTCAGCGCCACCATCCGCCGCGTGATCGCCTTCGGCACCGGCGCCCCGACCCCACACGCGTGCGACCGCAGCAGGTTGACCTGGAGCTGCGCCGTGTCCGCCGGCCCGATCCGCTCCGACTTCAGCGCGCCGAAGCCGGTGTTGAGGCCGTAGTGCGCGCGGCCGTCGGCGAGCGCGGCCTCGACGAGCGCGCGGCTCCGCGCGACGCGGCCGTCCGGCCGGCGGAGGTCGTCGGCGAGCGACGCGAGCGACGCGTCGAGATCGGCGTCGAGCGTGTCGAGGCGGAGGGTCTGGATCGTGTCGGTCATCGGTTGGGAAGCATCAGTCTGGCGTGGCCTCCAGTACGGAGTCCCCCCTCCTCCGATGAGGAGGGGGACAGGGGGGGTCCGTCGCGGCGGCCCCCTTCCGCCTCGGCGCCGAGGCGGGCGCGGCCGGGCCGGGCGCACCGCCGGTGCGCCCCTACGGGGACGGCACGCTCGGCAGGTCGACGCCGCGCTCGGCGGCCGTCTCGATCGCCGTCTCGTAGCCCGCGTCGGCGTGGCGCATGACGCCCGTGCCGGGGTCGGCCGTGAGGACGCGCTGGAGGCGCCGGCCGCCGGACTCGGTCCCGTCGGCGACGCAGACCATCCCCGAGTGCATCGAGTACCCGATCCCGACGCCGCCGCCGTGGTGGAGGCTCACCCACGAGGCTCCGCACGCCGTGTTCAGCATGGCGTTGAGGAGCGGCCAGTCGCCGATCGCGTCCGACCCGTCCTTCATCCCCTCGGTCTCGCGGTTCGGGGAGGCGACCGAGCCCGTGTCCAGGTGATCGCGGCCGATCACGAGCGGCGCGCTCACCCGGCCCTTCTCGACGAGCCAGTTGAACCGCTCACCGGCCTCGGCGCGCTCGCCGTACTCGAGCCAGCAGATCCGCGCCGGGAGGCCTTGGAAGTGGACCTTCTCGCGCGCCATCGTGATCCAGCGGCGGAGGTGCTCCTTCTCGGGGAAGAGGTCGAGGATCGCGTCGTCTGTGACCGCGATGTCGGCGGGGTCGCCGGAGAGTGCGGCCCAGCGGAACGGGCCGGAGCCCTTGCAGAAGAGCGGGCGGATGTACTCGGGCACGAAGCCCGGGATCTCGAACGCGTCGGCCCGGCCACGGCGGTCGGCGACCTGCCCGCGGAGGTTGTTGCCGTAGTCGAAGGCGACGGCGCCCGCCCTCTGGAGCGCGAGGAGCGCGTCGACGTGGGCCTCCATGCTGTCGAGCACGGCGTCCTCGTACGCCACCGGATCCGCCTCCCGAAACGCCGCGGCCTCGTCGAGGCCGGTGCCCGCCGGGACGTAACCCACGCGGAGGTCGTGCGCCGAGGTCTGGTCCGTGACCACGTCGACCTCGGTGCCGCGGCGGACCAGCTCGGGCAGGACCTCGGCCGCGTTTCCGACGAGCCCGACCGACAGCGCCTCGCCCTTGGCCCTCGCGCCCTCGACCCAGCCGAGCGCCTCGTCGAGGTCGTGCGAGAGGCGGTCGCAGTAGCCCTGCTCCACGCGGCGCCGGATCCGGGCCTCGTCCACGTCGACGCCGAGGAAGGCGGCCCCGTTCATCGTCGCCGCGAGCGGCTGGGCGCCGCCCATGCCGCCGAGGCCGGCCGTCACGACCAGCCGGCCGCTCAGGTCACCGCCGAAGTGCTGCCGGGCACAGGCCGCGAACGTCTCGAACGTCCCCTGCAGGATCCCCTGCGTGCCGATGTAGATCCAGCTTCCGGCCGTCATCTGGCCGTACATCGTCAGGCCCTCAGCCTCGAGCTGGCGGAAGGTGTCCCAGTTGGCCCAGCGCGGGACGAGCCATGAGTTGGCGATCAGCACGCGCGGCGCCTCGTCGTGCGTCCGGAACACGCCGACGGGCTTGCCCGACTGGACGAGCAGCGTCTCGTCGTCTTTCAGCCGCTTCAGCGTGTCCACGATCGTGTGGAACGACGGCCAGTCGCGGGCGGCCTTCCCGGACCCGCCGTAGACGACGAGGTCCTCGGGCCGCTCGGCGACCTCGGGGTCGAGGTTGTTCATGAGCATCCGCATCGCGGCCTCCTGGTGCCAGCCGCGGCAGCTCAGATCGCTCCCGCGCGGCGCGCGGACGGTCGGGACGGTCTCGGTCATGGGCGGCGAGTCGGGGTTCGCATCCAGGGTAGAGCGGTCGGCCCCGGGGCCGACAGAGGGATTCGAAGGTTCTGGACCCGATCCGCCGTCGATCCGTCGGAGACATCCCCCAATCCCGCGCCAACCCTCCGGCATGGACCCCATCGACCATCGGATCCTCGACGAGCTTCAGCGCGACGCGCGGCTCACCTTCGCCGAGCTGGGTCGCCGCGTCGGCCTCTCGCCGCCAGCCGTCTCCGAGCGCGTCGCCCGCCTCGAAGCCGACGGCGTGATCACGGGCTACCACGCCGCGCTCGACCTCGCCCGCCTCGGGCGCCCCGTGCAAGCGGTGCTCCACCTCCAGGTCGACCGCGCGCGCTACGGGCGGGCGCTCGAGAAAGTCCAGGAGCTCGACGAGGTCCTCGTTTGCTACCGCACGACCGGGAGCTCGTCACTGCTTATGATCGTGGCCGTCCCCTCGATGGAGGCGATGGAGGTCCTCATCGACAAGCTGCTCCCACTGGGGGAGCCGGTCACGCAGATGATCCTCTCGACGCCCATCGCGCGGCGGCCCGTGACGCCGACGTGCCGTTCGTGACGGCCTCGCGGGGACTGGTGCATAAAGACGGGCGGAGCCCTCCATGAAGGGGAAGCGGCGCCCGGGGAGGGCGCTCTAGTTTCCCTTCCCTTCCCCGATCCTCCTCCGGATGCCGTACGACGTCACGATTCTGCCGGATTCCCGCACCGGGCTCGCCGTCGGCACGGGAGACGTGACCGGGACGGACCTGGCCCACGCCTGCGGGGCGATCGTCCACCACGCGCTGTGGGAGAACGGCTTCAACGAAGTATGGGACCTCTCGGCCGCCGTCCAGGTCGACGTCACGCCGGAGGAGCTCGAGCGGCTCGTCGAGGTCGCCTACGAGCACGCCGACGAACTCGGCCAGAACCGCGTCGCGTTCGTCTCGACGCGCGACGCCGTGGCCGTGCTGATCCGGCTGTTCGAGCGGCGGACGGCCGACCTCGGCCGGACGTACCGGGTCGTCCGCACGCGCGCCGAGGCGGCCGAGTGGCTCGGCGTCGCGCTCCCCCCCGACGGCAGGGCCGGCTAAGGCCACGACGACGCCGAGGCCGGCTACCCCGTCGACTGCATCGCGGCAGCGATGGCGTTGACCGACAGGAGGAGCGCCCGGCGGAGCGCGTCGTCGCCCTCGGCGCCGGCGCGCCAGCGGCGCATGAGGTCGAGCTGGACGAGGTTGAGCACGTCGGTCGCCGGGTTCCGGTAGCGGATCGTGGCGGCGATGGCGCGCGTCGGGTCCAGCAGCTCGTCGCGGCGGGCGACGCGGAGGAGCGCGGTCTCGGCCCGCGAGAACTCGGTCTCCACGGCCTCGAACGGCGCGCGACTCGCGCCCGACGCCTCGGCGAGCCGGCTGTAGCGGCGCCCGACGACGAGCCGCGCGCGGGCCATCTCGCGGAGCGCGTTGCCGGTGATGGCCTGGAAAAAGGGCCACTCGTCCTGGAGGGCGCGCAGGAGCTCGAGGTCGTCGCCGGTGATGGCCTCCGCCAGCGCCGCGCCGACGCCGTACCAGCCGGGCGCCGTGAACCGCGGCTGCGTCCATGAGAAGACCCACGGGATGGCCCGGAGCCCGTCGAAGTCGAGCTCCCCGACGCCCTTCCGCGAGATCGGCCGGGAGGCGATGGAGAGCCCGGCGATGTGGGCGATGGGCGTGGCGCTCGCGTACCACGGCCAGAAGTCGTCGGCGTCGATGAGGGCGCGGTAGGCGTCCATCGAGCGGTCGGCGAGGCGCTCCATGAGCGCGTGGGCGTCGTCGGAGGGCGCGGCGGCCGTGGCCGCCTCGGCGTCGAGGCGGGCCTGCTCGGCGTCGGCGAGGGCGCCGAGTTGGGCGTGGACGATCTGCTCGAGGTGCCGCCGCGCGATGCCGGGCAGCGCGTAGCGGAACGAGATGACCTCGCCCTGCTCCGTGAACCGGATCCGCCCCGTCTGCGCGACCGGCGGCATGGCGCGGATGGCCTGGCCCGCGCGGCCTCCGCCCCGCCCCACGGTCCCGCCGCGGCCGTGGAAAAAGCGGAGGTCGACGCCGTGCCGGCGGCACGTCTCGGCGATGGCGCCCTGCGCCTTGTGGAGCGACCAGTTGGCCTGCCAGTAACCGCCGTCCTTGTTCGAGTCGGAGTAGCCGAGCATGACCTCCTGCATCCCGCCCCGCGCCTTCAGGTGCTCGGCGTAGACCTCGTTCTCGAACAGGGCCGACAGAAGCGCCGGACCCGCCTCGAGGTCGGCGATCGTTTCGAGCAGCGGGACCGCGTCGATGGGGCTCTCCACTCGCCCGTCGGCGTGCCGCCGCCACAGCCCGACTTCCTTCGCCAGCAGGAGCACTTCGAGCACGTCGCTGACGGCGTCCGTCATCGACACGATGTACGAGCCGATGGACGCGGGCTCGTCTTCGATGGCGCGCTTGGCGACGCGGAGCGCGCTGAGGATCCGGTCGGTGGTCTCGCCGACCTCGCCACCGAGGCGGATGAACGGCCGCGGGTTCTTCAGTTCGCGGGTCAGAAGCTCCAGCCGCTCGTCTTCCCCGAGGCGGGCATAGTCGGCCTCGACGTCGGCGCGCGCGAGGAGGTCGGCGACGGCCTCCTCGTGGAGGCGCGAGTGCTGGCGGAGGTCGAGGGCGGCGAGGTGGAACCCGAACGTGGCGGCGCGGACGCGGGCGTCGGCCAGCGGCCCGGACTCGGCGAGCGGGGCCAGCCCGGCCTGCCGGAGCGCGTCGGCGATGAGGTCGAGGTCGGCGCGGAAGGCGGCGCCGTCGTAGGCCGGCGCGACGCCGGGGCCCCGCGTCTGGCCGGAGTCGCCGTCGGGGAGCGTCTCGATGAGGCGGTCGAGCTTCGAGGCCATCTGCATGACCTTGAGCCGGACCGGCTCGCGCGCGTTCTGGCGCCACCGCCGCTCGGGCAGCCGGACCGTCTCCCGGTCGGCCTCGACCGAGTCCCACAGCTCGGGCGGGAACTCGACCTGGTGGTCGCTCACGGAGAGGTCGCGGCGGAGGACGTCGAGGCCGCGGCGGTGGAGGCGGAGCGCGTCCTCGCGGTGCGCGCGGAGCGTCCACTCCGTGACCTCGGCCGTCACGTTCGGGTTGCCGTCGCGGTCGCCGCCGATCCACGACCGGTACTTCAGGAACGCGAGCGGCTCGCCGGGCGACTCGCCGTAGGTCTCGCGAAAGGCCCGCCGGAGGTCGGCGTGGATCTTCGGGACGACGTCCCAGATGCTCGTCGCCACGAAGTAGAGCCCGTGGCGGACCTCGTCCTGGACGGTCACGGCGGCCGGGCGAACCTCGTCGGTAGCGAGGAGCAGGCGGAGCCGGTCGAGCGCCTCCTCCTCGGCCTCGGCGGCCTCGGCCGGCGTGAGCGGGGCCTGGCCCGTGAGCCGGTCGAGCGCCTCGGCGGCCTCCTGCTGGTGGAGCAACACGCTCCGGCGGCGGGCCTCCGTCGGGTGCGCCGTCAGCGTCGGCTGGATGTCAAGCGTGGCGACCAACTGGCGGGCCTCCTCCGCGGACCGGCCGTCCTGCCTGAGCACGGCGACGGCCTCCTGGATCGACTCCCCACGCGGCCGCTCGGCCGAGGCGCCCATCTCGCGCTCGCGGTTGACGCGGACGATCTCGATCTGCTCGGCCTTGTTGACGAGGTGGAAGTAAGCCGTCAGCGTTCGGAGCACGGCCGCCAGCGTGTCGACGGACGCACCCTCGATGTCGTCGGCGAGGGCGTCGAAGGCGGCGGGGCCGTCGCCGCGGACGCGGGCGAGCCAGCCGGCGGCGAGGTCGGTCGGGCCGTCGCCGTAGCGCTCGCGGGCGACCTGGAGCACGAGCCGCTCGACGAGGGCGACGCGGCGGGCGTGGACGTCGGTGAGGCCGGCGGCGGTGGCGGCGTCGAGGGCGGCGGGGTCGGGCACGGGACGGGCGGAAGAGATGGGCCTCCAAAGTACCCGGCGGCCCCACCGGCGGTCCCCTCGATCCACGGAAGCGCTTCGTTCCCAGCGGCTCGGCCCACCTCGACGGCAGCGGGGGAACGCTTGCGCCTCCCCAAGGGCAGCGCCCGTCTTTAGCCTCCGACCATGCGCCCTCTCCTACTCGCCCTCCTCTGCGCTGCGGCGCATGCACAGCCCGCCGTCGACGTGTCCACCGCCGGGGGCGTCGTCGTGACGGAGTACGACGCCGCGAGCGTTCCGTCTACCGTCGCTGGGATCGGGGCGGTCGCCGCGACGATCGCGCCCGGTCTGCCACGCGGGCTCCGCGGTGTAGCGACGCTCGCGTTCGGGCCGGGCACCGGACGCTTCGACCACGGGAGGCTGGCGGCGATCGGGTTGAGCGTCGAGGCGCCGCTCAGCGGCGGACGAAACGGTGCGTACGTCGCCCTCGGCGGCGCCTGGCTCGACTTCGACAACTACGACCCATCGGGGTGCCATCCCGACGAGGGGTGCCTGTACGAGAGCATCTCCATCCAGCCCCACGTGGGGCTGGCCGTGACGGGCGGCCTCGGCGCCCGCGTCCCCCTCGGCCGGTTCTACGTCGAGCCGGCGCTCTCCGCGACGGTCTGGGACGACGTGCTGGTCGGCGCCCGGCTCGGCCTCGGCTGGCGGCTCCGGTAGACCGGCTCGCCCCGCCTCGGCGCCGAGGCGGCCGGGGTCCGTACCCTCCGGCCGGTCCACCCGCACGTTCAGGCTCACCGACAGCCTCTTCGTCGCCGCCGCGCTGTGCACGATCGTCGCCCTCAGGGAGCGGCTCCATGCCCGAGGCGCCCGTGCCCGTCCACGACGACGCGTTCTCGATCCTCGACCCGCCCGCCATCTTCCGGCTGCTCCTTGGCGCCGGCCTCCGCACCGTGGCGAAGGCGGGGCCGGCCACCCTCATCGGCTCGCTCGGGACGGCGCTCGGAACGTTCGTCGGGGTCTGGGTGGCCGGCGTGGTGCTCTCGGCCCTTCTCGGCTAGGCCGCCACGGCGGCGGGCACACGAGCAACGGGAGCCGGCACGACTCGAACGGCCCGCGATGGCACCTCGACCTCGAGCAGCCGTTCCCAGTCCGCGACCACGCGACTCGTGCGGAGGAACAGCGGGCACATGACCGGCGGGCGGCCCTCCTCCCACCACCGCGCCAGACGCCGTGCGGCGGCCGTCGGGTCGCGCGCATCGACGAGCTGCCCCTGCGCGCCCGGCGACTCGGCGAGCGCCTCGCGGACGGCGGCGTGCGCGTGCGCGAGGACAGGCGTCCCGACCGCGTTGGCCTCGGCAAACAGCCGGCCGGAAATGACCTCGGCGCCGGCCTGCGGCTGGAACACGGCGAACGCCTCGCGGACGTGCCGCATCACCTCGCGGTGTGGGAGCGGACCGAGCGGGACCACGCCCGGAGACAGCCCTCCCTCCATCCGCCCCTCGCCCACGACGTACAGCCGCACGCCCGGTCGCGCGGTGCGGACATGCGCGAACGCCGCCAGGACCTCGCCGAGCCCACCTCCAAGATTCGCGACGGCGACCAGCTTCGTTCTGTCGGGCACCGTCCCGTCCGGCTCGGCCGTGTCGTCTACGGGGTCGTGGATGCGGGCCGTCCGTGCCCAGCCGTCGGCCCCGTCGAGGAGGTCGCGGACGGCGGCGCGGTGGGCATCGGAGACGCAGACGACGGTCGCGTCGGCCTCGGCGGCGGTCGAGCCGAGCGAGCGGCGACGGCGGCCGGGCACGTCGCGGAGCCACAGCGCCAACCGGGCCTCGGGGAACTGGCGGCGGACGCGCGGGAGCACCTTGTGCTGCTCCACCACGACGACCGCGTCGGCCGACGGGAGGTGGCTCCAGGAGCCGTAGAACGCGAACGGGACGTAGGCCACGCCGCCCGGCGACCGCGACGGCCACGACCGGTGGCACTGGGCCACCGTCACGCGGTGGCCCCGCTGCGCCAACCCTTCCGCCACGCGGACGACGCTGGTCGGCGTCGCGCCGGCGGCCCGGTCGTAGAGCGTGCGCGGCTGGTAGGGGTGCGAGGTCGTCGGGTCGATAAAGAGGAGGCGCGTCACGGGTCGGGAGGCGTCCGCCCGCCAGCGATCGCCCTGGGGCGTCGGGTCGGCGGAGCGGGAGGGGTCCGAGACGGGGCCGGGGCCATACGGCCCGTCGTCGGTGGAGGGATCGGAGGAGGCGCATGTCTGCTCGGGCGCCGTCGAGGATGGATACCAAGCCGGAAGCGCTTCCGATCCCAGTCGTTCCCTGAACCCGCCGTTCCCGAAACGGGACTCAGGCCTCCCCCCAAACGCCTCCCGTCGCTGCCGCCCGTGGACCCAAACGCCCGCTCCGCCTTACCACCGAGGCGCGCCGGCGGCGTGACTGCAGGGCCACGTGCCGCGGTCGCGCTCGGACAGATCGCGGCATGCTGTGGTCTGTCCCGCCGGTGCGCGCTGGCCCCCTCCGCCTCGGCGCCGAGGCGGAACGAGCCAGCCGAGGCGGAGCGAGTCAGTCCCGGCGGACGTCGTCGTACTGGCGGAGCGTTTCCCAGCGAAAGAGGCCCGATCCGTGGCCGTCGCCCCACACGATCTGGAGCGCGTAGTGGCCGGCCGGGCGAAGCTCCTTGACCTCGTACGTCATCAGCGACGGGAGGTCGAACACGATGGGGTCGACGGGATCGGCCATGTTCGCGTGGCCGCCGCGGCATTCGGCGCACGGGCAGGCCCGCCGGAGGCCCTCGTATGAGTAGTCGGAGACCCGCCCGTCGGCCCACTCGACGGTGAGCGTCTGGTCGTCCGCGTTCGATTCCAGGCGGACAGGGCGGGTCTGGAGGTCAGCGTTCACAGGTCGGCGTTCAGGGTGGCAGGTCGGGCCCGTGGCAGCCAACTCCGAGCGGAGGGCTCCCGGCCCTGAACTCTACAAGAACAGGTCCGGCATGAACTCGGTCGCGCCGGGCGTCACGGCGTACTCCGAGAGGTCGGTCTTCCCAGCTCTCGCCAGCACCTCGTCGTCGATGAAGAAGTGGCCGGTCGTCGTGCTCGGCTGCGTGAGGACCCAGTGCGCGGCGTCGGCCATGATCTCGGGCGTCCGGCTCATGTTCATCATGGCGTCGCCGCCGAGGGCGTACTTGACGGCCGCCGTGGCGATCGTCGTCCGCGGCCAGAGCGCGTTCGCGGCGATCCCGTCGTCCTGGAACTCCTCGCCCCAGCCGAGGACGCACATCGACATGCCGTACTTCGAGATGGTGTACGCCACGTGCGGACCGAACCACTTGGGGTCGAGGTTGAGCGGTGGGCTGAGCACGAGGACGTGCGGGTTTCGCCCCGCCTTCGCGCTCGCCTTGAGGTGCGGTAGCGCGGCCTGCGTCGTGCAGAACGTGGCCCGCGTGTTGACCTGCTGCATGAGGTCGAACCGCTTCATCGGCGTGTTCTCGGTGTCGGCCAGCAGGATCGCGCTCGCGTTGTTGACGACGATGTCGATCCCGCCGAACCGCTCGGCCGTCTCGGCGACGGCCTCCGCCACACGATCCTCGTCGCGGGCGTCGACCTGGAGCGCCAACGCGTGCCCCCCCGCCGCCTCGATCTCCTCGGCGACCGTGTGGATCGTGCCGGGCAGCTTGGGGTGCGGCTCGGCCGTCTTGGCCGCGATGGCGACGTGGGCGCCGTCGCGGGCCGCCCGGAGCGCGATGGCCCGGCCGATGCCGCGGCTGCCGCCGGTGAGGAAGATCGTTTTGCCGGAGAGGGACGCCATGCGGGTGCGGGAGAGGGACGGGACGGTGGGACGACGGCGCCCGCGCCGGGGTCCAGCCCCGCCCGCCTCGGGGCTGAGGGGCGCGGGGCCGCCTACGAGCGCGCGGCGCCGAGGGCGGCGAGGAGGGCGTCGGCGTCCGCCTCGGTGTTGTAGACGTGGGGCGAGACGCGGACCGAGCCGCCGCGGATCGACACCGACACGTTCCGCGCGCCCAGCGCCTCCGCGAGCGCGTCGAGGCGGACGGACTCGGGCGGGCGGAGGCCGAACAGGTGGCCGGCCCGCTCGTCGGCCTCGGCGGCGGCGTAGCCGAGGGCGCGGGCGCCGTCGACGACCCGCTCCGCCAGCCCGGCACACGTGGCCTGGACCGCCTCGGGCGTCCACTCGAGGACCTGCTCGATGCCGGCCGCCAGCATCGGGAGGAGGATCGGGTTCGACCGCTCGCCGACGTCGAAGCGGACGGCGCCGGGCGCGTACGCGTCCTCGTAGCTCGTGAGCCCGGCGAACTCGTCGCTGCCGGCCCGGCCGATCCAGTTTTCTTCCAGCGGCCGCCCCTCGCGGAAGCGCTCGCCGAGCCACAGCGCGCCCATCCCGTACGGCCCGAGCAGCCACTTGTAGCCGGCCGCCGCGAGCGCGTCCGGCCGCGCCCGCTCGACCGAGAACGGGAGCGCCCCCACCGACTGCGTCCCGTCGACCACGAACGCCGCGCCGACGGCGCGACACTGCTCGCCCACGGCTTCGAGATCGAAGACGGTCCCGTCGGCCCAGTGGACGTTGGGGACGGCCACGAGCGCGGCGTCGGCGTCGATGGCGTCGAGAAGGCGTGCGTTCCAGTCGGCGCCCCGCCCCGGCGTGCCGAGCGGGGCCGGCGGCTCGACCGTCCGGATCGTGGCGCCAGCGTCGTCCGCCAGCCGGCGCCACGGGTAGACGTGGCTCGGGAACTGCTCGGCCACGACCACGATCGTCTGCCCCCGCTCCACGTCGAGGTTCTTGGCCACCGTCGCCATGGCGTACGAGACGGCCGGGACGAGCGCGACGTGCTTCGGCTGCCCGCCCACGAGCTGCGCGAACAGCTGGCGGACGCGGTCGGCCGACGTGAAAAAGTCCGCCGGGCCGAAGTCGGTGGGCACGCGCTTGAGGCGGACGCCCTCGACCCCGGCCGCCTCGACGCTCTTGAGCAGCGGGCTCATGTAGGCCGCGTTGAGGTAGTGGAGGCCGTCGGGGAGCGAGAAGCGGCCTTTCTGGGAGGGGAGCACGGGGCGACAGGAGAGAAGGGGGATGCAACCGCGGGTGCCGATCCGTAAGGGCGACTCGGCGAGCCGCCCCAATCTGGCGCACGGCCCCAGTCTAGCTTCCCGCCGCACTCGCCGCTCGCCCGTGGCCGCCCCCCGACACGCCTCCGCCCTCGCCCGCGCGGCCCGCCAGCCGGCCGCCGACCTCCGCCGCCGAGACCGCGGCGCGCCCGACGACGCCTGGATCCGCGAGCGCCTCCGGGCCGCCGCCGTCGGCACGCTCGCGACCGTGCGCGACGGGCAGCCGTTCCTCAACGCGAACCTGTTCGCCTACGAAGAGGCCGTCGACGGGCTCGGCACGATCTGGCTCCACACCGCCCACGTCGGGCGGACGGCCGCCAACGTCGCGCTCGGCGCCCCGGCCCCGGTCTGCTTCTCCGTCTTCGAGATGGGCCGGATGTTGCCCGCGAGCCGCGCGCTCGAGTTCTCGGTCGAGTACGCCGGCGTCGTCGCGTTCGGGTCGGGGCTCGTGGTGGAGGACGCCGCGGCGCAGCGCCACGGGCTGGCCCTCATCATGGCGAAGTACGCCGCGCATCTTCAGCCCGAGACCGATTACGAGCCGCCGACGGACGCCGACCTCGCGCGGACCTCGGTCTTCCGGGTCGAGATCGAGTCGTGGTCGGGCAAGACGAAGGCCGCGCCGGACGACGTCCCGGGCGCCTACCGGTGGCCCGCGACGGGCGCGCCCACGTGACGCTCCCCGCCTTTCTACGGACGCCCCGGCTCCGCTCGGCGGCGCTGCCGTTCGCCGCCAACGGGATTCTCTATGGCACGTGGGCCTCGCGCATCCCCGAGATCCAGACGCGCACGGGGCTGAGCGAGGGGACGCTCGGGCTGGCGCTTCTCGGGCTGGCCGTCGGGCTCGTCGTGTCGGCCGCGGCGGCCGGGCCGCTCGTGGCGCGACTCGGGGCGCACCGCGTGACGCTCGTCGCCCTCGCCCTGTTCGCGCTCGCCGTGGTCGGGCCGGGACTCGCCGTCGGGCTCGGGTCGCTGGCCGCCGTCCTCGTCGGGCTCGGCCTCACGAGCGGGCTCCTCGACGTGTCGATGAACGCGTGGGCGGCCGAGGTCGAGGCGGCCGACGGGACGACGATCCTCGGCGCGTGCCACGGGTCGTTCAGCCTCGGCGGGATGGTGGGCGCCGGCCTCGGCGGGGCCGCCGCCGCGCTCGGCGTGCCGCTCGCGCTCCACTTCGGCGCGTGCGGCCTTGCGTTCGCGGGCGCCGCGCTCGCCCAGGGCCTCGGCGTCCGCGCCCCCGCCGGCGCCGCGCCCGAGGCGGACGGAGACACGCCGGCCGTGGCCCTCCCGACCGGGCCGGTGGCCGGGCTCGCCGCGCTCGCGTTCTGCGGGCTCATCGTCGAGGGCGCCATGGCCGACTGGGGCGCCGTGTTCCTCCGCGAGGTGCTGGCGGCGTCCGAGGCCGTCGCCGCGCTCGGGTTCGCGGCGTTCTCGGCGTGCATGGCCGCCGCGCGCTTCGGGTCGGACGTCGCGACGGCCCGCGTGGGCGACGCGCGGCTGGTCCGCCTCGGCGCCGCGCTGGGCGCGGTCGGGCTGGCGGTGTGCATCGTCGCGCCCGCCGTGCCGCTGGCCGTCGTCGGGTTCGGCCTCGTGGGCCTCGGGTTCGCGGCCGTCGTCCCGGCCCTGTTCCGGGCGGCGTCGCGGGCGCCGCTGCCGCCGGGCGTCGGGATCGCGGCCGTGGCGGGCGCGGGCTACCTCGGCTTCCTCGCCGGCCCGCCCGTGATCGGCTTCGTCGCCGAGGCGTCCGGGCTCCGGACGTCGTTCGCCCTTCTCGTCGCGCTGGCCGGGATCGTCGCCGCCGGGTCCGGCGCGGCGTTCCGCCGCGTGCGGGCGTAGCGGTCGCCTACCACTCGTCGGCGCCCGTCAGCTCAGCCTCGACGCCGTCGGCCGTCGTCATCACGAGGGCGACCGTGTCGAGGAGGACCCGGTCCGAGGCGTCGGCCGGGACCGTGGTCGAGAACATGACGCGGTTGTCCGTCAGCGACCAGCTCCCGACGACGTAGCCCGCGTTGTTCCGGAGGAGCTGCTCCGCCCACCCGCCGGAGAGCGCCTGGCCCTCCTCCATCCCCGCCGCGTACGAGAACACCCGGCGGACGTCCAGAGAGCCGGCCGTGTCCGTCCGCGGCGAGATCCACACGAGTTGGGAGCGCTCGCCTGGGAGCGTGAAGAGGATGCGGTAGTCGCCGTTCGACTCGGCCGAGTAGCTGATGTTGTTCTGGGAGAGCGCCTGTTCGACGCGGGCGTCCGTGGGCGCGTCCTGCGCGAGGGCGGGGGCAGCGAGGAGGACGAGGGCGAGGGGCGCGAAGCGAACCATGGAGTCAGGAGTCGGGGTCGTCCCAACATCGCACACACCGCCCGTAGGCGGGGCGCTCGCCCCCGTTCGCGCCGTCCAGACCGGTCCCGGGGGGTCCGCATCCCCTAGTCGAACGCGACCGACAGCCCGGCCGCGAGGTGCCGCCCGGGCGCCGGCTCCACGAACCGCCCGCCGAACGCGTTGACGACCACCGATCCCGCGTACTGCGCGTCGCCGACGTTGCGGACGGTCACGAACGGCGTCGCCCGCACCCCGCCAACGGCCAGCCCGGCGAGAGCCGCGCGGAGGTGGACGACGGCGTACGCGTCGGTCTCGAGCTCGCCCGCGCTGTCGGCCGCGTACGCGTCGGCGGCCTCGCCGTCGATGCCGAGCGCGAGCGGCAGCGGCCCGCCCGTGGTCCACGTCGCGGTCCACGTCGCGAGGTGGGGCGGGAAGCCGGGGACCCGGTTGCCCTCGGGCGTCTCACTGCCGGCGGGCCCGTCGAGGAACGTCCCGCGCGCGACGGTCACAGCGACAGCCGCGTCCAGCGTTCCGCCTCTGAGACGGAGGCCGTCGGCACGGAGGCCCGCCTCGGCGCCCGCGTGGCGGGCCTCGCCCTCGTTGCGGTAGACCGTCACGTCGGCGACCTCGGTGGGCAGGAGGAGGTCGCGGGCCCACGCCACGAAGGCCGCCGCGTCGAGGCCGAGCGCGCCGCCCGCGACCGGCCACGCCGCCCGCGCGCCGACCTCGCCGCCCCACGTCCGCTCCGGCCGGAGGTCGGGGTTGAAGCCTGGCGCCCCGTCGGGCCGGTTGCCCAGCTCCGTCGTCGTCGGCGCGTCGAGGGCGCCGGCGGCGTTGGCGTAGAGCGTCGCCGCGCCGCCGCCCACGCGCGTGTTGTACGCGAGGCCGACGGACGGGCTGACGGCCCCGAGCGTCCGCGACTGGGAGGGCGCGCCGGCGGGCTCGGCCGCGTACTCCAAGAGATCCGCGCGCGCGGCGGCCGACACCGTCAGCGGGCCGAGGGGCACGCCGAGGCGGGCGAACACGGCGACGGAGCGGACGGTCTCGGTCTGGTCGGTCAGGACGGCGGCGCCCGGCTGGCCACCGTCGTTGTCGCGCTCCAGCCGGTCGTCGCGCTGCGCCTCGGCCTCCACGCCGACGCCCCACGCGACGCGTTCGCCCCCTTCGACCACGGCGCGGATCCCGCCGGAGAGCCGGTCGAGCGTGATGTAGCGCGGGATGATCGGGTTGTCGAGCGTCCGCGCGCCGCCGGTCGCGGTCACGCGGAGGCGCGCGTCCCCGAGCGGCTGCCCGAACGAGAGCGCGACATGGCCCTGCGTGAGCCGCTTCCGCGCGTCCTGCGAGATCGACTCGGGCCGGACCTGGCGCGGGTCCTCGGCCGCCTGCGCCGACGTGATCCCGCCCGGCGACTCGGCCCGCGGGAGGTACGCCCCGAGGCCGACGACGCCGACCGTCTTCCCGCCGCCCAGGTCGGCCGAGCCCGAGAATCCACCCCGGTACGCCTCGACGGCGCTCTGCTGGCGGAAGCCGTCCTGCGTCAACGCCGAGCCCCAGGCCGTGAGGCGCCGGCCGGCACCGAGGGCAGGCCGGGCGACGGCCTCGGCCTTGGCCAACCCGTACGCCCCGCCGAGCGCCCGGACGCGCCCGCCGCCGGGGGCGCCCGCCTCGGTCGAGAGCGAGAGCACCCCGGCCGACCCGCTCCCCCAGAACGTCGAGGCGGGCCCCCGCAGGACCTCGACGCGCTCGATCAGTCCGGCCTCGATCACGTTCAGCTGGGTCTGGCCGTCGGCGAGCGTGAGCGGGACGCCGTCGAGGAGCACGTGCGTCCCGCGGACGCCGAACGCCGCTCGCCACCCGAGCCCGCGGACGAGCACGCGCTCGCCCGTCGACGGGTTGCCGCGGTCGGAGATCCACAGCCCCGGGAGGCCGCGGCCGACGGCGTCGAGCGCCGTGGCCGGGTCCGTGGCCCGTTCCGCCTCGGTCCGCTCACGAACCGCGAGGGCGAGGGGCGCGCGGGCCGGGACGAGCGTGAACGGCGACGCCGTCACCTCGACGGCGCCGAGGTCGCGGACCGCCGTCGTGTCCGGCTGGGCGTCGACGGAGACGGCGGAGAGCGCCGCCAGCGCGGCGGCGAGAACGAGGCGATGCATGACGGGTCGGGGGGACTCTGTGGGGCGGACCCGTTCGGCGCGCGGGGCGCTACTCGGCGGGGAGCGGGGCGAGGCGCCAGACGGCCCCGTTTCCGTCGTCGGTGAGGACGTAGACCGCGCCGTCGGGGCCCTGCTCCACGTCGCGGATCCGCACGCCGAGTTCGACGGTCTCCTCGTGCGTGACCATGTCGCCGTCGAGCTCGAGGCGGACGATGCCCTGGCGGCCGAGGCTGCCCAGCATCAGGCTGCCGGTCCACGCGGGGATCGTGCTGGAGGTGTAGAACAGCATCCCCGACGGCGAGATCACCGGCGACCAGTCGCGGACGGCGACCGTCAGGTCGGGCCGCGTCGAGGGGTCGGGGATTGAGGCGCCGCTGTACTCGGAGCCGGAGCTCACGAGCGGCCAGCCGTAGTTGGCGCCGCGCTCGATGAGGTTGAGCTCGTCGCCGCCGCGCGGGCCGAACTCGGCCTCCCAGATCTCGCCCGTCGTCGGGTGCACCGCGAGGCTCTGCGCGTTGCGGATGCCGTAGGCCCAGATCTCAGGCTCGGCGCCGTCCTGGCCCACGAACGGGTTGTCGTCGGGGACCGAGCCGTCCCGGTTGAGGCGGACGATCGTGCCGACCGTGTTGCCGAGGTCCTGAGCCGGGTCCTCCTGCCCGCGATCCCCCGAAGACACGAGCAGCATCCCGTCGGGCGCGAACGCGATGCGCGACCCGAAGTGCCGGCCGCCGCGCTCGAACGGCGCCTGCACCCACAGGTCCTCGAAGCCGACCAGCGCGCCGCCGTCGAGCCGGCCCCGTCCGACCGCCGTCGCCGCCCCACCGCTTGGCCCGGGCTTGGCGTAGGTCAGATACACGAGTTGGTTCGTCTCGAAGTCGGGGTCGAGGGCCACGTCGAGCAGCCCGCCCTGCCCGTCGTCGGCGACCTCGGGCGTGCCGGCGACCACGTCGAGCGTCCCGTCGCCCAGGAGATGGAGGCGGCCGGCCCGCTCGGTCACGAGGGCCCGGCCGTCGGGGAGGAACGCGATCCCCCACGGGTGGTCGAGCCCCGACGCGACCTCGTAGACGCCGAGCGTCCCCGCTTCGGTCTCGACCGTCGTCTCGGGGTCCGCCGAAGCGGCCGCCGAGGCGGGCGGGGCCGGCTCCGGTTGGGCGCACGCGCCGACGGTCACGAACAGGGCGGCGGCGAGGAGAAGGACGCGGGGCATCACGACAAGGGGGAGCGGGCGCACGAGACCGCGCGGCCGGCGCCTCTGTTCCGACAGAGATCCGCCGCGGGGCTAGTTCGAGCCGTCCGGCGGCGACGTCTCGATGGCGCGGAGGACGAGGACCCGGCCCTCCGGATTCGGCTCGTCGGTGAGGAGGTAGAGCCGGCCGTCCGGCCCCTGCTCGACCTCCCGGATCCGCGGGCCGATCGGGAGCATCTCCTGGCCCGTCACCGCGCCGTCCTCGAGCGTCATCCGGACGAGGCTCCGGTAGACGAGGCTCCCGACCAGGAAGCTCCCCTGCCAGCCCGGGACCTCGGCGCCCGTGTAGTGGGCCATCCCCGACGGCGCGATCGACGCCGTCCAGACGGCGACGGCGTCCTCGAACTCCGGCCGCGTGGGCGGGTCGGGGATGAGCTCGCCGTCGTAGTCCATGCCCCAGCTCACGACCGGCCAGCCGTAGTTGGCGCCGCGCTCGACGCGGTTGAACTCGTCGCCGCCGAGTGGCCCCATCTCAGCCACGTAGAGGTCGCCGGTGATCTTGTCGAAGGCGGCCGCCTGGATGTTGCGGTGGCCATAGCTCCAGATCTCGGGGCCGGCGCCGTCCTGCCCCACGAACGGGTTGTCGTCCGGAACCGAACCGTCCCGGTTGATCCGTACGACGGTGCCGAGGTGGTTCGAGAGATCCTGGGCCGGGTCGAACTGGAACCGCTCGCCGGTCGCGAGGAATAGGTGGCCGTCGGGCCCGAACGCGATCCGGCTCCCGAAGTGGGCGCCGCCCGACATGTAGGGCACGGACGTGAAGAGGGGCTCGAACCCCTCGATCCGGTCGTCGACGAACCGGCCGCGGCCGAGGGCCGACGCGGCGCCCTCACCGTCCGGGTTCGGGCGGGCGTAGGAGAGGTAGACGAAGCCGTTGTCCTCGAAGTCCGGGTCGAGCGCGACGTCGAGCAGGCCGCCCTGCCCACGGGCCCACACCTCGGGGACGCCCTCGACCGGGCCCGAGACGCCGCCGTCGGGCGTCACGATGCGGAGGTGGCCCGGCCGCTCGGTCACGAGCATCCGGCCGTCGGGGAGGAACGTCATCCCCCAGGGCCGGTCGAGCCCGTCGGCGACGGGGTAGACGCCGACGGGGCCCGCGGCGGAGAGGAACGAGGCGATCTGGTTGGGCGGCGGCTGGGCGCTGGCGGGCGCCGCGAACGCGACGGCGGCGAGGAGGAGCAGGAGGCGCATGGGGAGTCGGGAGAGGTGCCCCGGGCCCACCGGTCGGCGCCGCCCCCCGTTCCGCCCCCCCGCGGGGTCAGGGCGTTCCCCGATCTCCTCCCCCCTCCGCCTCGGTGCCGAGGCGGGGCGGGCCGGCGGCGCTGCTAGGCGGACGACGCCGCGTCCATGAACGCGACCACGTGATCGGCGATCTCGGCCCCGCTCGCGTCCTGCAGAAAGTGGCCGCCGCGCACGAACGTCGGCGCCGCGGCGGTCGGGACGAGGCGCTCGAACGTTTTCCAGGCGCCGCCCAGGATCGGGTCGGACGCGGACCAGACGAGGAGGCACGGCTTGTCCCACATCGCCAGCGCCGCGCGGGCCCGCACCATCACCTCGGCGACCGGGTCGGACGGGTCGCTCGGGACGAGGAGCGGCCACGTCGCCGCGCCCGCCTTGTGCCGCGCCGACGGGAACGGTGCCGTGTAGCCCTGGACGAACGGCGCCTGCCGCGCCGGCAGCGCGATCCGCATCAGCGCGCCGATGGGGAGGTGCCGGCCCAGGACCCGCACGCTCGCCTTCCACACCTTGAACCCAAGCGTCGGCCGCTCGCGGCCGGTCGGGAGGAACGTGTTCATCACCACGAGCCGGGCGATCCGGTCCGGGACGTCGAGCGCGGCCGCCGGCAGGCCCATCAGCCCGCCCCAGTCCTGGACCACGAGCGTCACGTTCCGCAGGTCGAGCTGGCGGACGACGTCGAGGAGCGCGGCCCGGAACAACTCGTAGGTGTAGGCGCTCGTCCGCGTCGGCTTGTCGCTCCGCCCGAAGCCCGGGAAGTCGAACGCGACGGCGCGGTGGCCGGCCGCCACGACCGGCGGAATCATCCGGCGGTAGAGGTAGCTCCACGACGGCTCGCCGTGGAGCATCAGCACGGTCTCGGCCGCGCCGCGCGGCCCCTCGTCCACAACGTGGAGGCGGAGCGGGCCGTCGAGGCCGGGCAGGTCGGCCCAGAGGTACTGCGGCGCGAAGGGCCACTCGGGCAGCCCGTCGAAGCGGGCGTCGGGCGTGCGGACGACGTTCGGGGGGAGGTCAGGCACGGCGGGCGGGGCCGATGGGGCCGAGGTGCGTCTGGTGAAACCCGTCGGGGAGCTTCAGGCCGTAGCCGAGTGCGCGGTCGAGCCCGATGTGCGCGGCCCAGACGAGCGCGACGGGCAGGCCGAGGGCCCACCCCGCGCTGTACGCGACGGCGGCCAGCAGGGTAGGCACGGCGTACGTGTGGGCCGCGTTGTACATCGCGGCGCCGACGTGCGGTCCGCGGAGGTAGCCGACCGCCGAGAGATCGGGCGCGAAGAGGAGCCCCACGAAGAGCCACCACGAGGCGCCCGTCAGCGCGTAGCCCCAGACGGCGACGGCGAGGGCCGCCAGCCCTTCGAGGCGGAGGAGAGTCCGGGTCATCCCGGAGACTACGGCGAGCCACCCCGGGCCTCGCAGGACACAAACGCCATCGTCGCACCGTACGCACCCCGATGCTCCCCGAGACCGCGCCTGCTCCGCCTGCCCCCGCCTCGGCCCCGAGGCGGGCGGACCCGCCCGAGGCCCCTGCGGTCATCGAGGTCGCGCGGCCGGCGCGGCGGCGGTTCCGGCTCGCGCGGGCCTACGCGGCGGCGCTCCGCGTGGCCGCGAGCTACCTGTGGTTCGAGGTCTGGGCCCGGCTCCGCGGGCCGCGCTGGCGGGCGCGGCGGGCGCCCGCGCTCCACGCCCGCAACGGGCGCCGCGTGCGGCGGGCCATCCTCCGGCTGCGGGGCCTGTTCATCAAGGCCGGCCAGCTGGCGAGCGTCCTCACGACGCTCCTCCCCGAGCCGTTCCGCGTGGAGTTGGAGGGGCTCCAGGACCGCGTGCCGGCGAGCCCGCCCGAGGCCGCCCGCGCCCGGATCGAGGCCGAGCTGGGCGCCCTGCCCGAGGCGCTCTTCGCCACGTTCGACGCGCTGCCCGTCGCGAGCGCCTCGCTCGCGCAGGTCCACCGCGCGACGCTCCTGACAGCGCCCGACTCCGCCCGCCTCGACGCCGAGGGGGGGCCACCCGGCGGCGACGGCGCGGCCGGCGCCCTCCGCACGGTCGCCGTGAAGGTCCAGCACGCCGACATCGACGCCATCGCGCGGCTCGACCTCAGCGCCATCGAGACCATCCTCCGGGCCGTCGGGCGCGTGTTCGGGATTCGCGGGCTGCGCGAGCAGTTCCGCGAGATCGAGGACGTCATCTTGGGCGAGCTCGACTTCGAGCGCGAGGCCGCCAGCGCCGCCGAGATCGGGCGGAATCTGGGCCGCGGCGTCTCGGTCCCGGCCGTCGTCCCCGAACGCTCGACGCGGCGCGTCCTGACGACCGACTACGTGGACGGGATCAAGGCCGGCGACCTCGGGGCGCTCGACGCGGCGGGCGTGGACCGGCCGGCGCTCGCCGAGCGGATCCTCGACACGTACGGCGCGATGATCTTCCGTGACGGGCTCTACCACGCCGACCCGCACCCGGGCAACCTCCTCGTCCGCCCGGACCCGGCGCAGCCCGACGGGTTCGAGCTCGTGTTCCTCGACTTCGGGGCCGTCGCCCGGCTGACGCCCGAGATGCGGACGGGTCTGGCCGAGATGGTCGCCGGCGTCCTCGCCCGCGACGCCACGCGCGTCACGGCCGCCCTCGACACGATGGGGTTCACGGCCGACGGCGGCTCGCTGGAGGCGAACGCGGCCGTCCGCCAGCTCATCGAGGGCGTCCACGAGCGGATGCTCCGCGGGGCCGACCCGATGGCGTGGCGCCTCGGCGACCTCACGCTCGACATGGCGCTCCAGCACAAGATGGACGCGTTCGACGAGATGGCCGACCTCGGCGTCTCCGTGACCGACCTCGCCAGCGCCTTCCGCGTCCCGCGCGACTGGATCCTGCTGGAGCGGACGGCGCTCCTGCTCATCGGCCTGTGCGCCGCGCTCGACCCGAACGTCAACCCGCTCCGGGTGCTGGAGCCGCACATCCGGCCGCTCACGCGCGAGGCCGTGCCCGAGATCGGGCGGGCGCTCTGGGCCGAGGTCCAGTCGGCCGGTCGGATCCTGCTCGGCCTCCCGGCCCGGGCCGACCGGGTCCTCGCCGAGGCCGAGGCGGGCTCGCTCACCGTCCGCGACCCCGCAGCCGTGGCGGCGACCGAGCGGCTGGCGCGGTCGGTCCGCGGGCTGGCGTCGGCCGTCGGCGCCGTCGGGACGGGCGGGATCGCCTACGCGGCCTACGCGGGCGGCGACGGCGGGATCGCGCTCGCGCTGGCCGCCGTCGCGGCGCTCTTCGGGATCGGGTCGCTCCGGGCGGGACGGCGGTGAGATCCCGTGACGATTCGTGACGGTCGCCCCCCCAGCGGCCCGATAGGTTCGCCCCGACCGCCGCCCCGACCCGCCGTGCTTCGTCCCCTCCTCGCCGCCATTCTCCTCGCAACCGCCGCCCACGCACAGACCGACGTCCGCGCTGAGCGGGTCGCCCGGCTCGACTCGGCGCTGGCGGCTCTCCACACCGACGGCCTCTTCAGCGGCACCCTCGCCATCTCCGACGCCAGCGGGGAGATCGTCTACCGCTACGCTGCCGGCACGCACGCGGGCGAGCCGGTCACGACCGCGACGCCGCTCTACGTCGCGTCGGTCTCCAAGATGATGACGGCCGCGGCCGCCCTGTCGCTCGTCGCCGACGGCCGGATCGGGCTGGACGACCCCGTCGCCCGGCACCTCGACGCGTGGCCCTACCCCGAGGTCACGGTCCGCCACCTTCTCGACCAGACGGCCGGCCTCCACTTCCTGACGACGATCACCGCGCACGCCGACACCACGCGGCCCGTGACGTCGGCGATGGCGCGGGCCCTCCTCGCCGAGCACCGGCCGGGCCTCGCCTTCGCGCCCGGGAGCGCGTTCGCGTACGACAACGCGAACTACGCGGCGCTCGCCTGGCTTCTCGGCGCCGTCACCGGGCAGCCGCACGGCGAGGTCCTCCGGGAGCGGGTCTTCGAGCCGGCCGGGATGACGGACGCGTTCGTCGGACCGTCGGGCGAGGTCCCATGGATTGCGTGGGCCGGCGGCGACGGCGACGCCGTCCACGCGTCGGTCGAGCACCTCCTCGCCTTCGACGACGCGTTCTGGACGGGGCGGATCGTGCCCGACTCGCTCGTCCGCGCCGCCCTCACCCCGCCGACGTTGGCAGACGGCGGGGCCAGCCGCTACGTGTTCGGCCGGTTCGTCCAGGACGAGCCGTGGCCCCTCGTGGGGCATTGGGGGGAGGGCGACGAGGTCAAGACCGGCCTCTGGCGCGAGCGCGCGGAGGGCGGCCTGCCGGGGACGACGTACGCCATCGAGGCCACGGACGACGGCGTCCACCGGACGCCGGTCCTCGGCGCGGTCCTCTCGATCTGGAAAGGCGAGCCGTTCGAGTTCCCCCAGCCCCGCCCCGTCGCCGACGTCCCCGACGCGGTCCTCGCCCGTCACGTCGGCGACTACAGCTCGAACTTCGGCCTCCTCCACATCACCCTCGAAGGCGGCCAGCTCCACCTGGAACCCGAAGGGGCCGGCGGGTCCGAGCCGCTCATCGCCGCGTCGGAGACCGTGTTCTACTTCGGTGGGCAGGACCTCACATGGGAGTTCGTCGTCGAGGACGGGCGGACGGTCGGGCTCCAGCTCCAGGGCCAGCCCGAGACGTACGGGGCGCGCGTCGAGTAGGCCCGCCTCGGCGCCGAGGCGGGCGGGGCCAGCCCGTGACCGCCTTCACCCCGGCCCCTCGAACTCGTCGGCGTAGTCGGCCCGGGCGGCCTCGACGACCTCGAAGGCGTGCTCGCGGCCGTAGGTCCGAGCGATCGACGCGTCGGACTTGCTGCCGGGGACCAGCTTGTAGGTCGAGAAGTAGTGCGTGAGCCGCTCGACGAGCTTGTCGGGGAGCTGGTCGAGGTCCTCGACGTCGCCCCAGAACAGGTCGCCCTGGAGGACGGCCACGATCTTGTCGTCGGCCTCGCCGTTGTCGATCATCTGGAGCCCGCCGACGACGCGGGCGGCCAGCGTGATGTCGCCGCGGTCGATCTGGCGCTCGGAGATGACGCAGACGTCGAGCGGGTCGCCGTCGCCGCGCTCGGCCTCGGGGCCGGAGAGGGCCGCCACGCGGTCGGCGCAGTACGTCCGTGGGACGAACCCGTAGAGCGTCGGCGGGTGCGACGACGACCGCTGCGGCCGGTCGACGCGCGTGTAGCCGGTGACCTTGTCGAGCTCGTACTTGACCGCGTCGAACGGCGTGATCTCCACGTAGGCCGTGACGACGCGCGGCGCGTCGGGGCCTGCGTCGAGGCCGTGCCACGGGTGCGGGCGCCAGCGGAAGAACGGGGACGGGAAGGCGGGCATCGGGCCGGGCGAGGAAGGGCCAGGGGGACGCCCGCCGACCGTCCGGGTTGCGCGTTCGCACGGGCTTCCCGGAGCGCCGACGGCGGAAGACCGGAAGCCGACCCGGATGGAGTAAGCGTCGTCCTGAACTGCGGATGATGATTGCAAAAACCGCCAATCTGACACGGAGTGGCCGGTTGACACCCTAAGCGCCTTCGCTCCCCTCCCCCTCTTCTTTCCCTCTCATGCCGCACATCACCACCACCTCCGCCCAGCCCACCGCCGAGCTGTTCTACCAGGACAACAACCCCGAGGGCACGGCCGGGACGGTCGTCCTCATCCACGGCTGGCCGCTCAGCCAGTTCATGTTCGAGCCCCAGGTCTGGGCGCTCACCGAGGCCGGCTACCGCGTGGTCGCCTACGACCGCCGCGGGTTCGGGTCCTCCGCGTTCGTCCAGGGCGGCTACGACTACGACACGTTCGCGGCCGACCTCAAGGACCTCCTCGAGACGCTCGACCTGACGGACGTCGACCTCGTCGGCTTCTCGATGGGCGGCGGCGAGCTCGGGCGCTACGTCGGGCGCTACGGGACCGACCGCGTCCGGAGCCTCACGTTCATGAGCTCCGTCTTCCCGTACATGCTCAAGACCGACGACAACCCGAACGGCGTCCCGAAGAGCACCTTCGAGGACATGAAGGCCGGCATCAAGGACGACCGCCCGGCGTTCATGGAGAGCTTCGGCAAGCAGTTCGTCAACTACGACAAGCTCTCGGACCGCGTCTCGGAGCCGCTCCTCCACTTCCACTGGGGCATCGCGACCGGCGCCCAGCCGAAGGCGATCGTCGACTGCGTCGACGCGTTCGGCATGACCGACCTCCGCCCCGACGCGGCCAAGATCGACGTGCCGGCCCTCTTCATCCACGGCGACGACGACCAGATCGTCCCGTTCGAGACGTCGGCCCAGACCGGCAGCGAGCTCGTCGCGGGCAGCCGCGTGCTCACGGTCGAGGGCGGCCCGCACGGGCTGAACCTCACGCACACCGACGAGGTCAACGAGGCGCTCCTGAGCTTCCTCAAGGACCCGCAGAACGCGACGGTCGGCGAGCCGGCCCGCCAGCTCGAGACCGCCTAGCGCGGCCCCGACGGCGTTCGGCCGTCCGCAGCCCTGCCACACCGCCCGCCTCGGCCCCGCGCCCGAGGCGGGCGGTCTGCGTTCGTGGCGGGAGCGTGACCCCGAGCGCACGACGGCACCGGAGGAAGGGGCGGACCTTCTCGACCCGCTATGCGCACCCCCGTCCTCGCCCTCCTCGTCGCCTTGCTCGCCCCGCCCGCCGACGCCCAGCTCGGCCGGGTGCTCGACCGTGCCAAAGAGACCGTCGAGGACGCCGTCCGCGACCGCGCGCCGGAGCCCCCCCCACAGGAGGCCGCGGACCCACGGCCGGTCACGGCCCAGCCCGCCGCGTCGGCCGCCGCGGACCGGGCCCCACGCACGGGCCCGGCCCCCGCGGCCGACGCCTACGACCTCCTGTTCCACGCCGCCCCCAGGGCCGAGACGGGCGTCGCGGGGGGCACGGGGCCGTTCGCCGTCCTCTTCCCGACCGACGGGACGTACGAGCTCGCCGTCGTCGATGCCTCCGGGGCCACCGTCGCGTCCACCTCGGACACCGTGACCCCCATCGACCGGCTCCCCACCTTCGCCGTGCTCCGCTACCTCCTGTTGGACTACGAGCCGGCCCCCGGGGACTATGAGCTGGTCCTCCGGCTCGACGGCGCCCCCCTCACCGCGATTCCCTACACCCTCTCGCGGATCGAGGGCGACGACCCGTTCAACCCGACGACGACGTGGCAGGTCGACGGGCCGTGGGCCACGTACGGCGTGCTCCGAGCCCCGACGGGCGACGCCGACGGCGACGTCGAGCTGACCTACTGGGTCCGGTCGGGCGAGGTGAGCGGCGACCGCGTGAAGGTCCGGCCGGTCCTCTTCCGGGACGGCCAGCGCGTGAGCGCGTACGAGGACGGGTCGACGGTGTTCGCGTCGCATCAGGGCTGGACCGCCCACCGGACGGCCATCAACGTCGACAACGGCGGGCGGCGGGGCAACCTCCGGCGCGACGCGCTCGTGGACGGGGACTACCGGATCGAGGTCGGCGAGGAAGGCCGGTCCCCGATCCGCGTGTTCCACTTTTCCGTCTCGGGCGGCCAGTTCGTGCCCCACGCGCGGAGCGCGCTCGAGTACGAGCCCCGCGCAGGCTTCCTGACCCCGCGCTCCGTCGCGGACGAGGCGTACGGCCGGAACCGGTTCTCGATGGTCGACCAAGTCTGGATGGTCTCGGAGTAGCGTCGGCGCCCTCGCCCGACCGGGCGGGCGCCGTCCGGCAACTCCGGCGGGCGGCCCGTGTCTCGGGGGCGCCCCGCCTCCCGAACCATGACGCTCGCCCTCGTCGCCTTCCTCCTCGTCGTCCTCGCCGCCGCGAGCACGGTCGCCCTCGGCGAGCGCCGCGCACCGCGCCGGCCCCTGCGCTGGCAGCGCGGGCTCCGGTAGCCCGCTCCCTCCGCCTCGGCACCGAGGCGGTCAGTGCTGGCAGGTCGGGCAGAGGTACGTCGCCCGGTCGTACGGCGGGAGGCGGACGAGCTCGATCGGCGTGCCGCAGACGAGACACGGCTTCCCCTTCCGCTGGTAGACCCACCGGTCATGCCCCTGCTCGCGGAGCTCGGGTGGCGTCGTCTTCGTGCGGCCGTACCGCGTCGTGCCGTCCCACATCATTGGGTGGACGGCGTCCCACAGCGCGTCGAGCTCGGCGTCGGTGACCTCCGCGGCCGGCCGGCGCGGGTCGACGCCGGCCAGGAAGAGCCCCTCGCTCGCGTAGATGTTGCCGACGCCGGCCACCACGCGCTGGTCGAGGACCACGGGCTTGATCGGGTCGTCGCCGCGGGCGCGGATCCGGCGGGCGGCCTCAGCCCGGTCGAACGTGCCGCCGGGCGTGTGGTCGGGGAGCGGTGCCATCACGTCCGGGCCGAGGCTGGTGAGCCGCTCATGCTCGGCCAGTTCCTCCGGTGTCAGCAGCTCAACGGTCGGGCCGTGGTAGAAGACGGCCTCGTGCGCGGCGGTCTGGAGCCAGAGGCGGACGTGCTTCTCCTCTTTCCTCAGGTCGAGGGGCCGCTCGCCGACCTGCCACGAGCCGTACTGCGCGCCGTGGCAGTGGAGCGTCTCGCCCCCCGAGAGCGGGAGGAGCAGGTGCTTCCCGTGCGTCCGCGGCTCCTGGAGGTGCTGGCCGACGAGGCCGGCGGGCCGGTCGCCCCACCGCTTCGGCATCTGGACGTGCGTGAGCGGCGCGCCGACGAGCGGCGCCAGCCGCCGCGCCCAGCGGATGACGGCGTGGCCCTCAGCCATCCGTGCCCCCCTCATAGTCGTCCTCGCCGAGGTCCACGCGGTCGGCGTCGCGGACGCCGCGGAGCAGGCACGGGTGGAGGTCGACGCGGTCGGGCTGGCCGTGGAGGACCGAGATGTCGCCGGTCGTCTCGAGCACGACGGCCCGCACCTCCTGGGGGTCGAGCACGTTGGCCTCGCGGAGCTTGGCCCACAGATCGCTCTCCGTCACGCGCGTCCGGCTCAGGTTGTCGTAGAGGATCCGGTCGCCGGCCATCAGCACGATCGGCTCGTTGTCGACGATGTGCTCCGCCCACGACGTGTGCTTCCGGAGCGCCGCGATCACGAGCTGGACGCCGAACAGGCTCGCGAGGGCGACCGACGCTTGGAGGAGCGGCGGGCTCGGCGTGATGATCGTCGAGGCCAGGACCGAGCCCACGGCGACCGTCATGGCGAAGTCGAAGCTCGACATCTTCGAGAAGCTTCGGAGCCCGACGACGCGGATGAGCGCGATGAGGACCACGTAGAGGCCGAGCGTCGAGAGGACGACGGCGACGAGCGCGGTGGGCGAGGCGGTGAACCAGTCGGACATGGGCGGGGGGCCGGGGGTGAGGGCGCCCGCCTCGATCCCGAGGCGGAGACACCGGGCCTACACCGGCACGTGGGCCTCGGGTCCGAAGCCGAGCGCGTCGAGGACGCCGTTGAACACGTCCGGCGGGAGGTGGCCGCCGCTCGCTTGGTCGTGGCCGTGCCCCCACCGCCCGTTCCACCCCGGGGTGTCGATGGACTGGTACAGGACGGGCAGGCGGACGTCCCGGCGCGACGTCCGCGTCGAGAAGGCCACGATCCCGTCGAGGTAGCCGACGTTGGCGCAGATCACGGGGTAGCCCTTGAGCCGCCCGCGCCACTGCTGCGCGATGAGCGGGTGGACCTGCGCCGGCGAGTCGATCGTGACGAGGGCGAAGCGGAGCCCGTCGGGCGCGACGCCGGCCGGCACCGTCGCGTCGCGCTCCGAGAACACGGGCGCGGCCTTGCGGGCCTCCGCCAGCTCCGCCTTGACCGCCTCGCGTGCCTGGCGGAGCCGGTCCACGGGCGGCGCCTCGGACTGGGCGAGGGCCTTCGAGTCGTCGAAGCGCATCAGCGCATCGAGCGCCGTCTGCGCGTCGAACGTCGGCGCCCGGCGGGCCGCGTTGACGAGCGCGACGGTCTCCTTCAGCCACTTGGCCGTCCGCGCCTTCTTGACGGCGGGCAGCCTCGGCCACGGCGCCTTCTCGCCGAGATCCGAGATCACGCCGACGGCCGCGATCCAGTCGAGGTCGTCCACCTCGGCCTCTCCCGCGAGGAGGTCATACGCCAGCCACGCGCTGCACGGGATCGGCTCCCACTCGTAGCCGCTGACGACGAACGCGCCCTCCGGCGCTCCGCTCGGCCGGTGGTGGTCGACGTACAGCACCGGGACGCCGCTCTCCTCCAGCGTCCCGCGCGCGTTCACGCCGAGGTCGGTCACGAGGAGCGCGTCGGGCGCGAGGGCCGCCAGCCGCTCCCGGGCGCCGTCCGAAAATGCCGACTCGTCGCGGCCCGACGGCACGACGACGACCTCGCCCAGCGTCTCCCCGAGGCGGAGCAGCCCGCGGCCGAAGAGCGCGCCCGCCGCCAGCCCATCGGCGTCGAAGTGGCAGAGCACGACGACGCGGCCCGCCTCGGGGATCGCGTCGAGCCAGTCGCGGAAGGTGGCGCGGGCTTCGGCCAGGTGGGCGGCGTACGTCATGCGTCTCCCGCCAGCGCCGCGACGGTCGCGAGCGTGTCGATCTCGGCGGCCGGCTTGTCCTCCCGCAGGCGGACGATTCGAGGGAAGCGGAGGGCGTAGCCGCTCTTGTGCCGCTTCGACACCTGGACGTTGTCGAACGCGACCTCGACCACGACCTCGGGCTCGACCGTCCGCACCTTCCCGTGGGCGAACGTCTGGAGCGTGTGCTCCTCAAACCACTCGGTGAGGGCCGCCAGCTCGGCGTCGGTGAGGCCGGAGTACGCCTTCCCGACGTTGAGGAGCGTGCCGTCGGATTCGCTTGCGCGGACGGCGAACGTGAAGTCGGACAGGAGCTTCCGGCGCCCGCCGTGCCCGCGCTCGACGGCCGTCACGACGACGTCGAGCGTGGCGAGGGCCTTCTTGATCTTGAGCCAGTCGCGCCCTCGCCGGCCCGGTTTGTAGGGCGAGTCGAGCGCCTTTACCATCAGCCCCTCGTTGCCGCGCGCGCGGGCCGCGTCGAAGAGGGCGTCGAGCGTGTCGAGGTCGTGGACCTCGGCGACGACGCTGCGGCGGAGCGGGCCGGTCCAGTCGAACCGGTCGAGGAGGGCTTGGCGCTCGCGGAAGGACGCGTCGAGCGTCGGCTCGCCGTCGATGGCGAGGACGTCGTAGGCGACGAACGCGACGGGCACGTCGCGCTGGAGCTCTTCGGACGCCGTCTTCCGCCCGAGCCGCTTCTGGAGCGCCTGGAACGGGACGACCTCGCCCTGGGGCCCGAGCGGCACGATCTCGCCGTCGAGGATCACGCCCCGGGGCGCCGCCTCCGCGAACGCCGCCAGCGGACGGACGAGGTCGGGGAAGGCGCGCTCGATCGCGTCGAGCGTCCGCGAGAAGAGCGCCACGCGGGCGCCCGCCTCGGGCACGCCGTGGAGGTCCTCGTCGCCGGGGTCGGCCGCGACGTGGGCCTGCGCGCGGATCCCGTCGAACTTGTCCTCGACGGCGACCGGCGGCGGGACCTGTCGGGCGACCTCCTCGGCCAACGTCCGCTCGCCCTTGGCCTCGGCCGGCGAGGCCAGCATGAACGTGATCGGGTGGAACAACGTCAGGTGCGCCTCCGCCAGCCGGTCGCGCCGCGCGAGCACGGCCGCCTCGCCGACATCGCCCGTCAGCATCACGGCCCGGCGGACGGTCGCCCCCTTCCGACCGTACAGCCTGGACAGCGCCGACACGACGCCGCCCTCGCCCATCCCGATCCGCAACTCCCCCGCGAGAAGCTTGACGAGGAACCGGGCCTCCTCCGGCGTCACGCGCGCCAGCATCCCCGCGATAAGCGCCGTCTTGGCGGTCGAGCCGCTCGTCTCAGCGACCTGCTCGAAGAAGCCCTCGGCCTCCTCGATCGTCAGATCGGATTCGACGGGGGGCACCAGGGCCTCGATCGCACCGGCGGTCACGTCGCCGGGATCCCCGAGGCGGACGAGCGCGGCGCGGAGGTCGTCCTCCTCCGCACCCGTCGCCGCCATCGTCGCCCGGAGGAGCGCGGCGAACCCGACGCTCACGGTCCGCTGGTCCGACAGTGAGAACACGCGGCCGGCGGCCCAGCGCGCGGCACGGCGGAGGTCGGCGTCGTCCAGCTCTGCGAACAGCACGCCGAGACGGTCGGCCTTGTCGTGGCGTCCCGAGAGCGCGGCCACGTCGGCGAGCGCGAGAGCGAGGGCGGCGAAGGAAGCGGAGTCCGTCATGTTGGGAGCGTCGGGGCCGGGGCCACCGAGGGAGCCGAGTGGACTGGCCGCGGGCCGGAGAAGGTTCCGTCCTCCTCCCGACCCCGGGGACTCCCGAGTCCGAATCCTGCTCTCGCATGACTCGAGATCCATGGGGCCGATGTAGCCTGCGGACCTCCCCTACAAATCTCCCATGTCCGAGACCCTTCGTCACATTTACCGCCTCCACCCGGGCCGGCAGGCGCGGCTCCAGATGGAGATCGGGTCGGGTGCCCTCTCGCACACCCGCGTCGTCATCACGAGCGAGGTCGACGAGCGGCCGCCCCGCGTGGAGGACGTCGTGGGCGACGTGGACCTCGACCTCGGCCCGGCCCCCGAGGCCCACGGCCTCCGCGTCCGCTGCACGACGTCGCTCCACCACACGCATCCGGAAGCCCGGAACCGGATCGATTACACGCTCCACGGCGGGCTCCACCCCTGGACCGGGGCCATCAAGGAGGACCCGCCGGATCCGTCGGTGGACATCTTTTTCGCCGAGTTCGTCCTCGTCCTCCCCCTCCCATGACTCCGTCGCCCCGCTGGCTCCACCCCGCGGCTCTCGCCGTCACCCTCCTCACGGCGGCGGCCCCCCACGCGCAGGTCGGCGGTGCCGACACCACCGTCACTCTCTCCTCGCTCCGGCCTCCAGACGCCCCGGGGTTCGTCTTGCTCGGGGGCTCGCCGAGCGCCGTCGAACGGCCGGGCACTCCGCGGGCGCTCGCCCTCTCGGCCGTTACGCGGGCCACGGAGGGCGACCTGTTCGACCAGTTCGCGGTGCAGGTCGCGCCGTTCTGGCTGAACGGATACCGCGGGCTGAGCTACGAGACGTACGCGAAGGCCCCGCGCCCCGACGAAGCGTTCCGTCGAACGCTCGCTTTCTCGGCCATGACGGACCGCCTGGACGTCGGCCTCGCCGAGCCCGTCCCGGCCGTCGCCCTCGGCGTCAGGTTCTCGCTGGCGACCGGGCGCATCGACACGACGTCCACCGAGTACCGCCAGCAACTCCGGGCCGCCCGGCAGATCCTCGCCACGCTCGCGGCCGACGCGGACTCGCTCCGCCGAGCGGCCGAGGCGGCAGACTCGCTGTACCAGTACCTCGTCACCGCCCAGCGCTCGATTCCGTTCGGGGGCGACGAGTGGTCGGCCCTTGAGGCGCTCCGCGGACGCCGCTCGGACGAGCTCGTCGCGCAGATCGACCTCGACAAGACGCTCAAGCTGGCGGAGGCCACAGAGACCATCGGGACGCTCCCGGAGCGGCGCGTCGGATGGGTGTGGGACGTGGCCGGCGGAGGCGCCGTCGTCTTCCCCGACGACGAGTTCGACGCGATGGAGGTCTACCGGCTCGGTGTCTGGACCACCGCCGGCTACGAGCGGCAGGGCGGTGCCGTCCTCGGCGTGGCCCGTCTCCTCGACGAGGACGGCCTGGCCGGCAGCGATGCTGGCCTCTCGCTCGACGTCGGTGGCCGGCTGGCGTTCGACGCCCCCGGCGGGCGGCTCTCCGCCTCGTTGGAGGGCGTCTACCGGGCGGGCCTGAGCGCCGACCTCGGCGACCGGTACCGCGTCTCGGGGCTGGTCGAGTACATGGCGGGGTCGGGCGAGACGGTCGCGCTCACGTTGGGCCGCGACTTCGAGGGCGCGCCGACGGGAAACGTGTTGGCCCTCCTCCGGCTCGTCACCGACATCGGCGGGGACGTCCGCGCGCCGATCCGGACGTTCTCGGACGCGAGCCGCTGAGCGGCCGTCGGCCTCATCCGCCCGGGAGCCCGGCGCCCCCCGAGGCGTCCTACCCGCCGGTCACCGGTCCTCCGGGTCCCGCTCGTCATCGGGCGAGGCCCACTCGGAGTCGGGCGGTCGGCGGTCCTTGTGCGGGCGGGCCGGCTTGGGCTCGACCGAGACCGGCTGGCAGGTCGGGCAGAAGTAGATGATCCGCTTCTTCTCGACCGTCTCGCCGCTCTCGTCGTCAACCCATTCGCGCGTGAGCTGGTGCTCCTGGCGAACGTAGTCGTCGCAGGTGAGGCACGGGAGGTTGGTCCGCCGGAAGACCCAGTGGCGCGTGTTCCAGGCGTGGGCGTGGGGCGAGTAGCGGAGGTCGCGGTCGGCCGCCATCTTCGCCTGCACGGCCTCGGGGACGGTCCGCCCACTCTGCGCGTACGCCATCTGGCTCAGGCGCGGGACCGTCTCGGCGAGGCACCCGCGCTCGGCCCCGTCGAGCTCGCCGACCAGCCGCCACGGGTCCATCCGGCAGGCGTAGAGGATCTCCGCCCGGAGGTAGTTGCCGATGCCGGCGGCCACGGTCTGGTCGAGGAGCGCCGCGCCGACGGTCCGGTCGGGCTCCTGATCCAGCCGGCCGAGGAACGCGTCGGCGTCGAACGGCTCGTCGAGGACGTCGGGGCCGAGGCGGGAGAGGGCGGGGATGCCCGCGTACGGGTCGCCCTGGCCGACGTCGAACTTCGGCGCCGAGTAGAGGAGGGCCGCCGCGTCGTCGGTCACGATCCGGGCCCGCTCGCGCCGGTCCTTCGTCACCACCTCCTCGGCGTCGGGCGCGACCACGTGCCACCGGCCCCACATGAGGTAGTGCGAGTGGAAGAAGAGGTCGCCCTCGACCTGCCCCACGAGGTGCTTGCCGTGGGCCCAGACGCGCTCGACGCGCTTTCCCTCGAACGCGCCCTCGTGCTCGGCTAGCCACTCGCGCGCCGCCGTCGTCCGCGCCTCGAAGGTGCGGATGGTGTGGCCGGCGAGGGCGTCGTCGAGGAGGTCCGCGGAACGCTGGACCTCAGGACCTTCAGGCATGGGGGGACCGTCGCAGTTCGTCCGCGTATGGCTCGAATCGCATAGGGTTCTGCCGAAGGGATCGGTTGGGGGTCCGCCCGATGGGGCGGGTAGCTTCCCCCTCACGCCGATCCCCCACGCCATGCGTCTGGTCGCCCTCGCTCTCGCCGGTACGCTCGCGGCCTGCCAGGCCCCGCCCACGGGAACGAGCGCCGAGGCTCGGTCTGTCGAGGCACGGATCGCGGAGGTCGAGCGGAAGGGGGGGACCGTCCGCCTCGCGGCGTTCGTCGCCATCGACGGCGTGTTCAACAGCGAGCTCATGGCGCCCTACGACGTGCTCCACCACACGCGCTTCCGCGACGAGGCGGACTACGTCGAGCCCGTCGTCGTGTCGCCCGACGGCGGCCCGGTGACGACGTTCGAAGGCCTCACGGTCGCGGCGCACTACAGCTTCGACGCAGCACCTCCGGCCGACATCCTCGTGATCCCGAGCGCCGACGGGAGCATGAGCGCGGACCTCGAAGACGGCGCCTACCTCGGCTACATCGCCCGCACGGCCGAGGCCGCCGAGTGGGTGATCACGGTGTGCGACGGCGCGTTCCCACTCGCGGCGACCGGCATGCTCGACGGGCGCGTGGCGACCACCTTCCCCGCCGACCGGGCCGCCCTCGCCGATCGCTTTCCCGCCGTCGACGTCCGCGACGACGTGCGGCTGGTGGTCGACGGGAAGTACATCACCTCTGTGGGCGGCGCGATGAGCTACGAGCCGGCGTTCTGGCTGGTGGAGCACCTGTGGGGCCCGGAGCGAGTGGCCGGGAACGCCGAGGGCCTGGTCTGGCCGTGGGACCCGGCGGCGCTCCCCCACCTCGTCGTCGACCGCGACTCGGCCCGCCTCGGCGCCGAGGCGGAGTGATGCGGGTCTTCGACGCCCACCTCCACGTCGTCGACCCGCGCTTCCCGCTCGTCGCCAACGACGGGTTCGTGCCGGAGCCGTTCACCGTCGAGGACTACTGCCGGCGCGTGGCCGGGCTCGGCGTGACGGGCGGGGCCGTCGTCTCCGGGTCGTTCCAGGCGTTCGACACGGCGTACCTCGACGCCGCGCTCCCCACGCTTGGACCGTCGTTCGTCGGCGTCGTCCACCTGCCGCCCGACGTCGCCGACGCCGAGGTGCTCCGGCTCGACGCGCTCGGCGTCCGGGCCGTCCGGTTCGCGCTCCGGCGCGGCGCGGCGCTCGACGTGGCGCTCGCGCGGCGCGTGTGGGACCTCGCCGGCTGGCACGCCGAGCTCTACGTCGACGCCCGCGACCTCCCGGACCTCCCGCTCGCGGATCTCCCGCGCGTCGTGATCGACCACCTCGGGCTGTCGGTGGACGGTTTCCCACAGCTCGTCCACGCCGTGGACAACGGCGCGTTCGTGAAAGCGACGGGCTTCGGTCGGCTCGCCTTCGACCCGGCCGACGCGCTCCGCACGTTGGTCGCCGCGAACCCCGAGGCCGTCGTGTTCGGCACGGACCTGCCGTCGACGCGAGCCCCCCGCCCGTTCCGCGACGCCGACCTCCAGATCGTCCGCGACACGCTCGACGCCGGCGACGCCGACGCCGTGCTCTACCGGAATGCCGCCGCGTTGTATCGTCCAGGGAATTAAGCGATCGTCCGGTTGCGACGATCCCTGCCGAGTCCCACACCCCCGGACGGATGCCCCAGTCGCAGACTCCCGTCACACCGGTCCGCTGGCCGGTCGCCCCGACGCCCTCCTTCGCGGGCTGGACGCCTCCGCCCGCGCAGGCTCCGGCGAAGCCCGCAAAAGCCGCCAAGCCGGCCTCGACGACGCGCCCGCGGACCTGAGCGGCCGGCGGCAGGGAAGCGCCCCGGCGCTCGAGTGGGGTCGCTCCCCATGCCGGTTCCGGGGGCTTCGGCGGCACGTCGGCGGAGGCGAGCGGTTCACACTCTGCCCAGACGACCGAACCGCCATGAGCCTCGCCACTCGCTCCGCCGACGACTCACTCCCCATCACGGCCGACCGCTGGCCGGTCTCGCCGACGCCCGACTTCGCCGGTTGGACGCCCCCGCCCGCACCGGGCCCGGCGGACGACAAGGACTCCGCCACCGAACCCTCCGGCGAGGCCGACGAGTAGCCGGGCGCGCCCGCCTCGGCGTCGAGGCGGGCCGGGTCAGTCGCCGAGGAGGTGGCTGAGGAGCCACTCGTAGAGCTCCGGGTTGGCGTACGTCTCGGTCCACGAATCGTGGCCGGCGTCAGGGTAGACCGTGAACCGGACGTCACCGCCCGCATTCCGCAGCGCGCGGACCATCCCGACCGACATCTCGATGGGCACGACGGGGTCCATCGCCCCGTGGAACGCCCACACGGGCACGTCGCGCGCCGCATCGAGGCCGAGCGGGAGGCCGCCGCCGCAGATCGGGACGGCCGCCGCGAACCGATCCGGCATCTTCTGGATCGCCTCCCACGTGCCGAAGCCGCCCATCGACAGGCCCGTGAGGTACACGCGGGCCGGGTCGATGCGGTACGTCGCGAGGGCGTCGTCGAGCACCGCCGCGACGCGGCCGGCGGTCCACCGCTGGCCCGTCGGCACCTGCGGCGACACGATGACGAACGGGAGGTCGCGCCCCATCCGGCGCTCCTTGACCGGGCCGTGGACGGTGACGGCCTCAAGGCTGTCGCCGCGCTCGCCGGCACCGTGGAGGAACAGGAGGAGCGGCCACGCGCGATCGGGCTCGGCGTCGTAGCCCGTGGGGAGCGAGACGTGGGCCGTGCCGGAAGCGGTGTCGGTCCAGCCGCCGTCGTAGTCGAGCGTGGTCTGGGCGTGGGCGGCAATTGCCATGAGGAGGGCGGCGAGGACGAAACGCATGGAGCGGAGTGCGGAGAGACGATGAAGGTACGCGGCGGCCCTTGCGCCTCACGCGGCGTGAGGTCCGTACGCTCCGGTCCGCACCCCACAGAGCCCATGTCCGAGATCGTCCTCCGCGTCGGCGAGCTGGCGGAGCAGGCGGGCGTCACCGTCCGCGCGCTCCACCACTACGAGGCCGTCGGCCTCCTCACGCCGGCGCGCACCGACGCCGGCCACCGGCGCTACGGCGTTCGCGAGGTCGAGCGGCTCCAGCAGATCACGTCGTTGCGGGCCCTCGGCCTTGGCCTCGACCAGGTCCGCGAGGCGCTCGACGCGCCCGACTTCGACCCGGTCGCAGTCGTGGACCGCCAGCGGGCCGCGCTCGACGCCGAGGCCGCCCGCCTCGGGGCCCTCGCCGACCGTCTCGACGCCCTCGGGAGACTCCTCCACCAACGCGCCTCCACCGGTGCGCCCGTCGACCCCGACGCGTTCCTCACCCTCACCCGGACCATGACCGATATCGAACGACACTACACGCCCGAGCAGCTGCAACACCTCGCCGACCGCAGCGAGGCCCTCGGCGAAGACACGATCCGCGCCGTCGAGGCCGAATGGCCGCGCCTCTTCGAGGCGGTCGGCGCCGAGATGGATGCCGGAACTGACCCCGCCGACTCGCGCGTCCAGACGCTCGTGGATCGCTGGGACGAGCTCGTGGGGATGTTCACCGGCGGCGACCCCGGCATCCGGCAGTCCCTCGGGAATGCCGTCGAGGCCGACCGCGACGGGGCGTCGCAGATGATGGGCCTCGACCCGGACCGCAAGCAGGCGCTCTTCGCCTACGCACAGAAGGCCCGCGACGCGCGCTAACCGACCGGGGGAGGCTCGACAGGAACTCCCGGACCTCCCGCCGCGACCGGAGCCGGACCACGCGGACGCCGGCCGCCGCGTCGAGCCGCCGCAGGATGCCCGGGCGACGCGTCGCCGGGTACCGCCAGATCCACCGGACGAATTCCCACGAGAGCCGCTCCGGACAACCCCCGGCCACGTCAGGCCGCGCCCGACCGGCATAGCGCAGCCGTCGCCGAACCACCCGCCCCAGGCACAACACCCGCGGGAGGTCGAGAAACACGACGGTGTCCGCCGCCTCGAGGCGACGCTCGAGCGTGCCGCCGTAGTTGCCATCGATCACCCACGCGTCGGCCGTGACGAGACGCTCGACGGTCGGCACCCACTCGCGGAGTGGCGTCGCCTCCCACCCCGGCCGCCAGTACAGCCGGTCGAGGTGGGCCACGGGGAGCCCGAGGCGGGCGCCGAGCGCGCGGGCCAGCGTCGACTTGCCCGCGCCTCCCGACCCGATGACGAGCACGCGGCGCATCGGCCGGCTACGCGGCGCGGCGAAGCGCGTTGCGCTCGGTCGGGCGGCGTGCGTCCGCGATCGCGAGAAGCCGGTCGAACTGGGCCTCCGAAATCTCCGGCGGCGTCCGCGTGTTGGGGACCGTGCCGAAGAGCGCGAGCAGGTCGTCCTGGAGGATCGGCGGCGGGTCGACCAGGTCGAGCACGCGCGTCTCGCAGGCGAGGACCACGCCGCAGTCGGCGGCGCGCTCGACGCAGACGGCGTCCCAATCGCCGTCGTGGACCTTCCCGTGGTGGAGCGTGAGCGGGACCGGCAGCGGCGGGTTTCCGGCGACGACGAGGTTGCCGGGCGGACGCATTCTTCGGGCCGCGTACAACGCGGCGGCTTCGGCGTGCGTCTCGAACCGCTCGGCCACCTCCAGCACGGCTACGAGCCGCCAGTGGGCCGGCCGTCCCGGCACGCCACCCCACTTGCCCTTGGTCGTCGTGAATACGACCGTGTCGCCCACGTGGAGGCGCGGCACGAACCCGCGGCCGCGGCTGGACGACGTGAGCGCCGGGAGGGGGTGCTCGAAGTCGGGCTCGCGGCGGCTCATGCCGTTCGCGTACGGCGGCAGCGCGTAGGCCTCGACCGCACGGCGCCCGCCGAGCGTCTTGACGAGCGGCCAGTAGGAACACAGGTAGAAGCGTCCGTCGGTCATGGCCCAAGGATCGGGCCCCGCGTCGCCACCGTCGCGTCACTGCCCAGTCGATGGCACCGTCGGGGGCGGCCGGCGTACTGGCCTGTCCCTGGCCCCCCTCCCATGCTCGTCCTCTACAACTCGAACGCCGGCAGCGCTGCCGAGGCCGACATCGAGGCCCTCCGTTCGGTCCCGGGCGTCGACCTCGTGGACTGCGAGGACCCCGACGACACCATCGACGCGGCGGCCGAGGCGGCCCACTCCGGCATCGACCTCGTGGTGGCCGCCGGCGGCGACGGGACGGTCCACCTCGTGGCGAACGGGCTCATGCGCGCCGGCCCGACCGCCGACACGCGCCCGGCGCTCGGCGTCCTCCCGCTCGGCACCGGCAACGACCTCGCCCGGACGCTCGCGCTCCCGCTCAAGGTCTCGCCCATCGAGGCGCTCGACGCGCTCCGCCACGCCGAGCGCCGCTGCCTCGACCTCATCCGCGTCTCGCACGACGGCGACGACGACCACACCGACTACGCCATCAACGTCTGCGCCGGCGGGTTCTCGGGGGCCGTCGACGAGGTCCTGACGTCGGAGCTGAAGGCGACGTGGGGGCCGCTGGCCTACCTCGTCGGGGCGGTCAAGGCCATGCCGGACCTCGACGCCTACGACACGCAGTTCGCCTGGGACGGCGGGCCGGCCGAGCGGATCGCGGCCTACAACGTGGTCGTGGCGAACGCGCGGACGGCCGGCGGCGGCAAGCCTGTCGCGCCCCGGGCCAACCCCGAAGACGGGCTCCTCGACGTCGTGGTGGTGCGGGCGCAGGCCGACATCGCCCGCCTCGCGGCCCGCGTCCTCGCCGGCGACTACCTCGACGACGAGGACATCGTGTTCAACCGGGTCTCCGAGCTCTACGTCGAATCGACGCCCGGCATGTGGTTCAACGTCGACGGCGAGCTCCGGACCAACGTGCCGGTCACGTTCAAGGCCGTGCCCCAGGCGCTCCGCGTGTGCGTCGGGCCCAAGTATGTGAGAGACGTGGAGGTGCCGTCTTGAGGAGCGAGCGGAGCGGAAACCCACGCACGCGGTAGGCTCACGCGTAACACGCCACGACGTCCCCTCCGGCTCCCACGCGCAGGCCATCGGCCCGCCGGTCGCGCCCGGGTGGATCGGCGCCCCGTGCGGCGTGGCCGTCGAGGCCGATCCGTTCGCCGCCGGGCGTGCCCATCGACACGCCGAGGCTGGGCGGGCCGGCCTCGGCATCGCCGCGGGGCGGCTCGCTACTTGCTGTCGACGGTGCTCCCGCGCTTGGCGATCTTGGCGACGTAGAACCCCTCGAACACGTCGTTCGGGAGCACGCGCCGCGTCAGCTCGAGGGCTTGCGGGAAGTCTCGGCCCTGCCACGACGTGAGCCCGGCCGTGACCTGCTCGGCCACCGGCCCGGACGTCGGGAGCCCCGCGTCGACGATCTCGATCTTGTCGCCGAACGTGTTCAGCATCTTGGCGACGACGGCCTCGTTCTCCTCGGGCGCGAAGGTGCACGTCGAGTAGAGGAGCGTGCCGCCCGGCTTGAGCGCCTGGATGCCGGCCCAGAGGAGCTTGACCTGCTTCGACCGCATCTCGCGGATCTTGCGCGGGCTCCAGTACTCCGTCGTCTCCGGCTCGTGCGTCCGGAAGCGGCCCTCCGTCGAGCACGGCGCGTCGACGAGGACGCGGTCGAACGACTCGGGCTCGCGGCGCCAGTAGACGGCCCCGTTGCCCATCCACGGGAGGACGTTGGTCGCGCCCTGGCGGTAGACGTTGGCCTTCAGCTTGTAGAACCGCGGCCGGGCCTTCTCGACGGCCGTGACCTCGCCCTCCTTGCCGACCATCATCGAGAGCTGGCCGGTCTTGGAGCCCGGCGCGGCGCAGAGGTCGAGCACGCGGTCGCCGACGCGCGGGGCGAGGGCGATCGGCGCGAGCTGCGACGAGACGTTCTGGATGTAGATGTGGCCGTCGGCGTAGGGCCGGGAGGCCAGCAGCGCCGGGCGTCCGTCGGCCGGGACGACATACGCGCCGGGGACGCCCTCGACGGCCGCCATCGGCACGTCCTCGTCCTCCAGCACGGAGAGCACTTCGTCCTCGTCCCGCAGCATCGTGTTGACGTGGAAGCCGGTCGCGGGCGGCTCTTCGAACGAGGCGAGGACGGCCTCGAACCGGCCTTCGGGGACGATCTCGCGGAGGCGGTCGACGAACGGATCGGGGAGCGGCACGAGCAGAGCGGGCGGATGGGAATCGTAGTCTCCCAGAATCGCCGCCCTTCGGGCCGGAAACCGGGAAAACGAGAAGGAGACGTCCGGCTCGTTCCGCTCGTTCAGGAGGACCGAGCGAGACCGCCGCGGGACCGGGCCCGCCCGCCTCGGCGCCGAGGCGGGGACACTCGCGGGGACCTCGGGCTACAGCTCGCCGCGGTAGCTCAGGCGGTGGGCGAGGTGCGTCGGCTGCGGGAGCTTGTACTTGACCGCCAGCCGGAGCGCCAGCCGGCCGGCGTCGCGGAGCGTGACCCGGTGGCCGACCGACACGTAGACCGGCTTCACGCGCTCCCGCGTCCGCAGCGCCACGCCCACCGTCTCTCCCTTGTGGACGAGCGGCGCCCCGCTCCCCTTCGCCTCGCCCAGCTCGCCCTCGACGCGGCCGACCAGGATCGACTTCGCCACGCCGAGCGCGGGCGCGTCCAGCAACACGCCGAGGTGGCACGCCAGCCCGAACCGCCGCGGGTGCGCGCGGCCCTGCGCGTCGAGCATGTAGACGTCGGGCAGCGCGCGGAGCTGCTCCAGCGCCGGCAGGATCGCCGGGACCTCGCGGAAGCTCAGGAGCCCCGGCACGTACGGGAACGGCGTCGGGCCCTCCCAGATCGCCTGGTCCACGACGGCCTTCGCGCGGACGTCGTAGACCACGACGGCCGCCCGGACGCGGTCGTCGCGGACGCTCACGTCGAGCCCGGCGACCGTCCGCACGGCGTCGAAGTCGAGCGGTGCCTCGCGGACGAGCGGCGCCAGCTCGCGCTGGATCGCGACGGCTTCGGTCGGCGAGACGTCCCAGGCGTGGGCGTGGTGAAGGTCGAGAGTGGGCACGGCGATCGGGGCGAGAGCGTCCGCCTCGGCGTCGAGGCGGGCGGACTCGGAACGGGCGACGGCCGCTCGGGTGCCCTACTCGGCCTTGCCCCCGTCCGTGCCGCCCGTCAGGAACCGCGGGAGCTCGACGCCGGGGACCTCGGGGGGCGGATCGGGGTCGGGGGCCGCGTCGGCGCCGTCGGTGTCCGAGACGGGCGCGGTCGCGGCGAGGCGGCCGGCCACGTCGTGGAGCGCGTCGACGTCGGGGACCGTGGAGGGCCCCTCGCGGTACGCCCCGTAGGTCGGGCTGAGGATCTCGATCTCGGCCTCGGCGAACCGGTCCTGGATGTGCTGGTGCATGTCGCTGTACAGCCGCGCCATCCGCGTGACCTCCTTCGTGTAGGCGTTGAGCTGGTAGGCCACGGAGAAGTCGCCGAGCCCGGTCTGGAGCACGAACGGCGGCGGCTCGGCCTCGATGCCCGGCGTGTCGCGGGCCGCCTGCGTGAGCAGCTGGTGGACCGTCGGCCACGGCACGTCGTAGCCGATCGTGACCTCCGTGTGGAGGATCACGCCGCTCCCGTCGCGCGCCATCGCCGAATAGTTGACGATGTGGTTCGAGAGAACGTTGGCGTTGGGGACGGAGATGTCCTCGTTCTTCGTCGTCCGGATCCGCGTGACGAGGAAGCTCTTCTCGACCACGTCGCCGAACGCCTCCCCGATCCGGACGCGGTCGCCGATCCGGAACGCCCGCGTGTACGTCAGCACGATCCCCGCGACCATGTTCGAGATCGCCGTCGACGAGCCCAGCGAGATGAGGAGCCCAAAAAAGACCGTCAGGCCCTGGAAGCCGCGGTTGCTGGCGATCGGTGTGTACGGGTAGATGAGCATGATGCCCATCACGATCAGGATGAACTTGACGATCTTCCGCGTCGGGTCGGCCAGCTCGGCGTGGAACCCCGTCAGTTCGGCCTCGCCGCTGGCGACGCGGGCGAAGAGGTAGTCCGAGATCTGGACCGTCCACCGGATCACGACGACGATCACGAGGATCGCGATGACGTTGTCGATCGACGAGACGAGGACGGCGCCGAGCTGTCGGAGCGGCGTGAGCGCGGCGTCGAGGAGCCCCTCGCCCCACTGCTGCGTCCACGCGAACTGGCTGAAGGCGAACGTCAGGAACGTGTAGACGAGGACGAGCGAGAGCGACAGGCGGAACAGCCCGACCAGCACGCGCCCGAACCGTGAGACCTGGTCCCGCCCGACGACCTCGAGCGTCCCGATCTTGAGCCCGCGGAGGTACTGCCGCCGCATCGCGGCCGTCCGCTGGTCGAGCCAGGCGAACAACCGGCTCAGCAGCCGGAGCGCGACGACGAGCACGGCGAGCGCGATGAGCGAATACGCGAGGCCCCAGAGGACACCCCGGAACGTGGCCTGCTCGCGGTACCGCGCGACGGCCTCGACGATCCGCTCGCGGTACTGCGTCGCAGCGATTGGCCGGCGGAGCCCGAGGGCCTGGGCGTCGTCGTCGGTGACGGTCATCACGATGACGTCGCCGACCTGGAGCGTCGTGAGCGTGTTGCCGTCGACGATGCGGAGCGCCTCGGGGTCGATCTCGCGGCTCTGGGCGAGGTCGCCGAGGCGGGCCGAGAGCCGCGCGGCCCGCTCCTGCGGCCCGAAGTCGCCGAGGCCGCCGTAGATCTGGAAGAGCGTCCTCCCGAGGAGCGTCACGTCCACGCCGTCTCCCAGCGCGTCGGCGACGCTCGCGGTCGTGTCGGAAAGGGCGGCGACGGCGGCCGAGTCGAGTTCGGCGGCGGCGGAGTCGGAGAGCGTCTCGACGGCCGCCCCGCCGACCGTGTCGACCACGGCGGAGTCGGCGACCAGCGCCGAATCGGTGGCGAGCGAGTCGGCGGCCACGGCCGACGTGTCGGCCGACGTGTCGGCCGGCTGGGACGCAGCGACGGGCGCCGCGAGAAGCGCGATCAGGACGAGGCGGAGGACGAGCGGCACGGCGGTGACGTGGGGCAGTCCCCTACGATACCGCCAACCGTGGTCAGCCCGTAGCGCACCACACGAGCCCGACCGGGACCCCGTCTGCGAGGTCGGCGCCGGCGGCCCGGAACGCCGCCGCGTCCGGCACCCCCTCCTCGACCCACGCGTTCTCGACGCCGTCGCAGGCGAGGGCGAGCATGACGCGCTGAGCCGCCGTGAGCGACCGCTCGCGGAGGTGGTGCCGCTGTCCCGGCTCGCCGCTGTCGCGAACCGTCACGAGCACCCACGAACCCCGGCCCGCACCCGCCGGGCGGAGCGCGTCGACCAGGAACCGAGTCTCGTCGCCGAGCGGGACGAACGAGCAGGGCGACGTCGCGTAGGCGCCGGAGACCGTCCCGGCGTCGTCGATGGCGCGGGCCACAGCGTCCGCCCCTCCACTGGGGCGGGGGGGCGACGCGAAAGGAGACTGGACGCTCAGGGCGAGCATAGGGCGGGGTCCGGGGGGTGCCGCCGAGGCTCCAAAGCATGTGCCAGCCCCACGCCTCATCCTCCGATGGGTCCCTCCGGCAGAGCGGGGGCGATGGCATAACGGGTTTCGGTGCTGGGTTTGTCACGGGAGCCCCCCCTCGCCGTGGCCAGTGAACGCCGACGGGGCTCGCTCGCTCGCTCGCCATGAGGTGGGCGAGGATGCCCGCCCCCGTTCCGGATTCGTAATCCGCCGCCCAGGTGTGCAGAACCTTCCGTTCGCCTTCACACGGTCCGCGCCCGCGCACCTTGCTCGGCGTCGGCGACGCGCGGTATGTTGGGCGCCCTCCCGACGGCCGCATGCCGTGCGAGGGCTCTTAGCTCAGTTGGTTAGAGCGCATCGTTGACATCGATGAGGTCACTGGTTCGAATCCAGTAGAGCCCACCCACCCTCCCCGCAAGTCGTTGCGGCGAGGGCCTTTCGCTTTTCAGGGGTAACCACAACACAGGTACCACGGTCGCGAGGCCCGCCCCTCATGACCTCGTCTGCTCACTCTGTGGTGGTGGCTTCGGAGCCCGCCCCATTCAGCGATCGCGACACCCCGCCTTCCCAAATCGCCGGGGGGACCGCGTATCAGAGTAGGGTTTCAGATCGGAGTCCCCCCCCGCCCTGGCCCGGAGTGCTCGATGACCGGAGTGACGACAGTCCTCACCTCGCTGCCCACCAGGACGAGCTTGGCCGTGCTCGCAATGTCCTCGGCTCCCAGCGGCTCGAGGGCCTCCTTTGGAAAGTCCTTGAGGTTGAACGTGAGGCCAATCTCGGCGCCCGCCGTGTAGTCGCGCCCCCGCTGGCGACCGTCGCCGGCGAGACGCCATTAGACGACGGTGACGGTGATGCCGGACTCCTCCATCTGGGAGACCATGCCGGCCGGGATCGCCTCGCTCGTGATCACCTGGTGGACCTGCTCGGTGCCGCACATCCGGCCGAAGCTGCGGAGTCCGAACTTCGAGGCGTCCGCCACGACGATGACCTGCTCGGCCGCCTCGATCATGCGCGTGTTGAGGTGCGCCTCCAACGCGCTCGACGTCGTCAGGCCATACTGCAGGTCGAACCCGTCGACCCCGAGGAACAGCTTGCGGCACGAGAACTGGCCGAGCACCATCTCCGCGATCGGGCCCGCCACCGAGGTCGAGGTGTGACGAACGACTCCGCCGAGCATGTGGACTTCGATGCCAGGGACGCCGGTCAGCTCTAGGGCCACGTTCATCGCGTTCGTGACGACGCTCAACCCTACCCGGTCCCTGAGCCGGCCGAGTTGGGCGGCCACCTGACGCACGGTCGTCCCCGAGGCGAGGATGACGCGGTCGTGGTCGTCGATGAGCGCCGCTGCCGCCGCGCCGATCTTCCGCTTCTCCTCGGCGTGCTGCTCCGCCTTCTCCGCAACCGGCCGGTCCCGGACGATGAGGCTCCGCGTCGTCGCGCCCCCGTGCGTCCGCTGGAGGAGGTTCTGCTCTTCGAGGAAGCTCAGGTCACGCCGGACCGTCACGTCCGACACGTCGAGGACCTCACTGAGCCCGGACACCGTCACGAACCCCTGGTCTTTTAGCGTCTGAAGAATGTGGTTGTGCCGTTCAGCCGGGAGTTGCATGTTGCGGTATGATGTGACCACCTCGTACGGACCCCGCGGGTCCCGTAGGTACGTGTCTCGAAACGGGTTCCGCGCAGCGCCGTTCCGGCCCTAACCGAGCAGCAGGTACAGCAGGCCAGCCAGCCCACCGCCGATCAACGGGCCGAGAATCGGGACGGCGCTGTAGCCCCAGTCGCTCGGCCCCTTGCCCGGAATCGGGAGCAGGGCGTGCACGATCCGTGGCCCCAGGTCACGAGCCGGATTGATGGCGTAGCCTGTGGTCCCGCCGAGGGCGAGACCGATCACGAGTACGACGAGGGCGACCGGCAGCGCGTCGAGCGCGCCCAGGCCCACCTCGGGCGCCGCGAGGAACAGGACGGCGAAGACGAGAACGAACGTCCCGATGACCTCGGAGGCCAGGTTGTCGGGCACCGAACGGATGGCCGGACCGGTCGCGAAGACGGCCAGCTTGGCGCCGGGGTCGTCGGTCTCGGCGAAGTGGAGCCGGTAGTGGACCCACACGAGCGCCGCGCCGAGCATCGCCCCGAGGAGCTGCGCCAGGAGGTACATCGGCACCAGCGCCCACTCGAACTTGCCGGCCACCGCCAGCCCGACCGTCACGGCCGGGTTGAGGTGCGCCCCGCTGGCGGCGGCGACGGTGAACACGGCCACGAACACGGCCATCGCCCACCCGAGCGTGATGACGATCCAGCCGCTGGCCTCGCCCTTCGTGCCGCGGAGCACGACGTTGGCGACGACGCCGTCGCCCAGGAGGAGGAGCAGGGCCGTCCCGATGAGTTCGCCGAGGAAGGGGGTCATGGCGCTGGGGGAGGGAGGGGAGGGTCAGCCGCGGGGGCGGAGCCGGACGGTGAAGGCGAGGAGGAGGATGCCGATGAGCGTCGCGCCCAAGATGGAGTACAGCGCGGCGTCCCACGAGTGGTACTCGGCGAGGTACCCGATCCCCTTGCCCTGGATCATCCGGCCGATGTAGCCGAAGAGCCCGACGAACCCGGCCGCTGTGCCGACGGCCTTCTTCGAGGTGAAGTCGAGGGCGGCCACGCCGAGCAACATGACGGGCGGGTAGATGAAGAAGCCGATCACCGCCAGGAGCGCCATGTCGATCCACAGCGCGCCCTCCGGCACCAACATGATCCCGGCAAAGGCGAGGAAGACGGGGATCATGCACAGGAAGCTGACCAGCCCGCGCCGGCCGCCGAGGCGGTCGGACACCCAGCCCATCAGGATCGTGCTGGCGATCCCCGAGAACTCGAGGACGAAGATGCCGAACCCGCCGCCCTCGACGCTGGCCCCCTTCACCTCGGCGAGGTACGTCGGCCCCCAGTCGAGCATGCTGTAGCGGGCCACGTACACGAACAGGTTGGCGATGGCGACGAGCCAGATGAGCGGGTTCGTGAGGACGTAGTCGACGAACAGCTCGCGGAAACTGAGCTCCCGTTCGTGGTCTTCCTTCTCATCCGGCGGGAAGTCGTCCTTGTACTCCTCGATGGGCGGCAGGCCCTCCGACTGGGGCGTGTCGCGGAGCCGCCAGAACAGGTACACGGCGCCGACGAGCGCCAGCACGCCGGGCACAAAGAACGCGTACTGCCAGCCCCCAAACGTCGTGATGCTGTAGGCCGCGATCAGGCCGATGAGGCCGCCGCCGATGTTGTGGGCCACGTTCCACACGCCGAACACCGAGCCCCGCTCGCGCACGCTGTACCAGTGGCCGAGCGACCGGCCGCACGGCGGCCACCCCATCCCCTGCACGAACCCGTTGAGGGTCCACAGCAGGAGGTGGACCGAGTACGAGTCCACCCAACCGAAGGCGAAGTTGCAGACGGCGCTCAGCAAGAGCCCCGCCGGCATGAAGTAGCGCGGGTTGCTCCGGTCGGAGAGCGACCCCATCAGGAACTTGCCCAGGCCGTAGGCGATCGCCGTGACGGCGAAGATGTTGCCGATGTCGTCCTTCGAGTACAGCAGCGCCTCCCCCATCGTGTCCGCCGCCACCGCGAGGTTGTTGCGGACGAGGTAGAAGGTGGCGTACCCGATGAAGGTGGCCTCCAGGATCTGCCATCGCATCTTGGGATACTTCCGCTGGACCTCGTCCTCGGGGAGGCGAGGCGCGGGGGGCGCGGGGGCGAACAGCGTGCGGAGCGAGGGCATGAGACGGGCGTGCGGGGGCTAGCGGCCGACGGCGGCGAGCGCGCGGTCCGGGTAGTCGGAGATGAGGCCGTCGACGCCGAGGTCGACGAGCGCGCGCATGGCGGCCTCGTCGTTGACCGTCCACGGGATGACCTGGACGCCCCGCCGGTGGGCCTCCGCCACGAGCGCCGCGTCGACGAGGCGCTGGTGCGGGCTGTAGATGTCCGGCGTGAAGCTGAGCCGGTCGAGGTTCGCCGCCAGCCCGTCGTCGTTGTCGACGAGGAGGGCCATCGTGACCGTCGGGTCGATGGCGTGCGTGGCCTCGAGGGCGCGCGGGTCGAACGACTGGACGGTCGTCCGGCCGAGCACGCCGTGGCCCGCGAGCACGTCGTAGAGCGCGCGGGCGTAGGCCGGCGGGCGCGGCGTGAACACGCTGTCGCGGGCCGGGCTCGACTTGATCTCGATGTTGTAGCGGACCGGCCCGAGCGCGTCCGGGCGCGGGTGCGCCTCGGCCAGGTCGAGGACTTGGGACAGGAGCGGCTTGACGGTCGGCATCGCCTCCTGGTCGGGGAAGCGCGGGTTGCCCCGGCGGCCGCAGTCGAACTGCGCGATCTCGGCGTACGTCATGTGTCCGAGGCTGTAGGCGTCCTCCTCGTGCTCCGGGATCGCCGTGCCGTCCGGCCGCGAACAGATCTCGGCGTTGAACCACGGCTCGTGCGAGAGGAGCACCTGGCCGTCGGCCGAGACGGCCACGTCCATCTCCAGCGTCGTCACGCCGAGGTCGAGGGCGCGTTGCATCGCCGGGAGGCTGTTCTCGGGGAGCAGGCCCCGCGCGCCGCGGTGCCCCTGAACGTCGAGGCCGGGCGCCGGGCCGAGGAGGCCGGCCATGGCCGCCGCGAACCGGCCGCCGATGGCCCGGTAGCTCGGCGCGTCGTAGTGGACCCGGTCGACCAGCGACAGGTCATCGGTCGTGATCATCCGGACGTGCGGGAGGTCGACGCTGGCCTGCTGGGCCTGGACCGTCTCCCAGTTCACGTAGCGGTCGGGCGCCGTGTGCGGCCCGATCTGCGCGAACACGACGGGCAAGCGCGGCTGGCCGAGGTCGCGCCGGAGGTCGTGGACGTAGCGCGTAAAGTGGCGGGCCCAGGTGTCGGGGCGGAGCGGGAATCCGTGGAGCGTCTCGCGGTCGTTCGTGTCGCTCTCGCCCTGGAAAAAGAGGACGCCGGCGACCCGGCCCATCGGCTCGGCGGCGCGGACGCGCTTGAGGCACGAGCCGTAGAGCGAGGCGTCGTCGACGCTGGTGTGCCACTCCTCGATGATGGTGGCGCCCTTGGCGCACGGGATCAGCCCGATGACGAGGCCCGGGTAGCGGGCCTTGAGCGAGTCGGCGAAGGCGCGCGACGGGCCGAAGCCGGCGGCCGCGTCCAGCGAGACGGCGTCGACCTGGCCCTCCGGCGAGTCGACCGGCTCGACGGCGGCCCGCCAGCGGCCGTCGTTGCCGAAGACGTAGACCGACGGGTCGATGGCCTGGGTCTCGGGCAGCGGCGCGCGGCCCGACATGTTCGACTGGCCGGCGAGCACGAACAGCGCCAGCCGCCCGACGTGCGCCGAGTCGACGCCGACGGCGGGCTGGGCCGCGACGGGCGCGAGGCCGGCGGCGGCGAGGAGGAGGAGGAGACGGAGGCGGACCATGGAGGTCAGGCAGCGATGGGTTCGGTGGTGGAGGGCACGTCACCGACGACATAGCCGCGGGCGATCTCGACGAAGGCCTCGACCTGGCCGGCCTCCCACTCTTTGTCATGGCCGAGCTCGGCGGCCAGGAGCGCCGCGACCTCCGGAGCGGCCTCGATGCTGGCGCGCGCGTCGAGCAGGAGCGCCCGTGTGCGGCGGGCCAGCACGTCGTCAACGGTCCGCGCCAGCTCGTGGCGGGCCGCCCACGTCACCATGGCCCGGCAGTAGGGGAGGCCGGGGTGGAGGGGCTCGACGCCGCCGGGCATCTCGTCCGCCAACTGCCGGAGCGCGGGCGCGTCGTCCCCGTAGACGGTGAGGGCGGGGTCAGTGGGCGGGCCGCTGAGCCAGCCGTGGAGCCGGCGGTGCATCGTGACCGCCGGCCGCCGCTCCAGCCCGGCCGTCTTGGCCGCGGCGTCGACGGCGTCCTCGCCCATCTTCCGATACGTCGTCCACTTGCCGCCGGCGATCGTCACGAGGCCGGAGTCCGAGACGGTCAGCCAGTGGTCGCGCGAGATCGAGGCGGTCCGCTTCCCGCCGCCCTCGCTGACGAGCGGGCGGAGGCCGGCGAACGTGCTGAGCACGTCGGCCTCGGTGGGCTGGCGGGTGAGGTAGCGGCCGGCGTGCTCGAGGAGGAACGCGACCTCGTCGTCGAGCGGCACCGGCTCGAGGTCGATCCGATCGACCGGCGTGTCCGTCGTCCCCACGACCACGCGGCCGTGCCACGGGACGGCGAACAGGACGCGGCCGTCGTCGGTGTGCGGGAGCATCAGCGCCGAGTCGCCCGGCAGGAAGTCGCGGTCGAGCACGAGGTGGACCCCCTGGCTCGGCCGGATCACCGGCGCGGCGGCCGGGTCGTCCATGCGTCGGACCCCGTCCGTGAACACGCCCGTCGCGTTGACCACGACGCGCGCGAGGACCTCGTGCGCGTCCCCCGTCTCCATGTCCTCCGCCACGACGCCCCGCACCTTCCCCTCCTGCTTCATCAGGCGCGTGACGCGCATGTAGTTGAGCGGCACCCCGCCGAGATCGGCCACGGTCTGCGCGAGGTTGACCGCGAGGCGGCTGTCGTCGAACTGGCCGTCGTGGTAGAGCACGCCGCCCCGGAGCCCGTCGGGGTTGACGGTCGGGAGGTGGGCCAGCGTCTCGGCCGCCGAGAGCAGGCGCGACCGGCCGAACCCGAGCTTGCCGGCCAGCCAGTCGTAGAGCTTCAGCCCGACCCCGTAGTAGGCCCGCTCCCAGCGCTTGTAGCACGGGACCACGAACGGCTGGTCGTGAACGAGGTGCGGGGCGTTGCGGATAAGGTGGCCGCGCTCGCGGAGCGCGTCGAGCACGAGCCGGACATCGCCCTGCTGGAGGTACCGCACGCCGCCGTGGACGAGCTTCGTCGACCGGCTCGAGGTGCCCTTCCCGAAGTCGCTCGCTTCGAGGAGCAGGGTCGAGTAGCCGCGCGCCGCGGCGTCGACGGCCGTCCCGAGGCCGGTGGCCCCGCCGCCGACGACGACGACGTCCCAGTAGCCGGGGGTCTCCCGGAGCCGGTCGAGGAGCGCGGGGCGTGTCGGGGGGTCGAGGGGCATCACGCGGAGTCGGCTGTCGCCCAGCCCCGGGCGCGGTCGAGCGCGCGGGTCCAGGCGTCGGTGAGGGCGGCGCGCTGGTCCTCGCCCATGGCCGGCTCGAAGCGGCGGTCCACCTGCCACTGGGCGGCGATCTCGCCCAGCCCGTCCCAGAACCCGACGGCGAGGCCGGCGAGGTAGGCCGCGCCGAGCGCCGTCGTCTCGGTCACCGTCGGGCGGACGACCGGCACGCCCAGGAGGTCGGCCTGGAACTGCATGAGGAGGTCGTTGGCCGTGGCGCCCCCATCGACGCGGAGCTCCGCCAGCTCGAGGCCGGCGTCCGACGTCATGGCGCGGAGCACGTCGGCCGTCTGGTAGGCGATGCTCTCGAGGGCCGCGCGGGCGATGTGCCCGGCCGTGCTTCCGCGCGTGAGGCCCACCATCGTGCCGCGCGCGTACGGATCCCAGTGCGGCGCGCCGAGCCCGGTGAACGCCGGCACGAGGTACACGCCGCCGTTGTCGTCCACGCGGCTCGCGAGGTTCTCGACCTCGGCCGACGAGCGGATGATGCCGAGCCCATCGCGGAGCCACTGGACGACCGCGCCGGCCACGAAGATGCTCCCCTCCAGCGCGTACTCGAGCCGGCCGTCCCGCTTCCAGGCGACCGTGCTGACGAGGTTGTTCTGCGACGCCACGGGCGTGCCGCCCGTGTTCATCAGCATGAAGCAGCCCGTGCCGTAGGTGTTCTTGACCATGCCCGGCTCGGTGCAGACCTGCCCGAAGAGCGCGGCCTGCTGGTCGCCGCCGATGCCCGCGATCGGGATCTTGTGGGCGAGCACCGTCCCGGCCGTCTCGGCGTAGACCTCGCTGGAGGCGCAGATCTCGGGGAGCATCGAGCGCGGGACGTCGAAGATCTCCAGCAGGTCGTCGTCCCAGTCGCCGGTGTGGAGGTTGCAGAGGAGCGTCCGGCTCGCGTTCGTCGCGTCGGTGACGTGGCGGGCGCCGTCGGTCATCTTCCAGACGAGCCAGCTGTCGACGGTCCCGAAGGCGAGGTGGCCCGCCTCGGCCGCCTCGCGGGCCCCGTCGACGTGGTCGAGGACCCAGCGGATCTTGGTGGCCGAGAAGTAGGCGTCGAGGACGAGGCCCGTCTTCTCGCGGAGCGTGCCCTCGTGGCCGGCCTCGCGGAGCCGGTCGCAGAAGCCGGCCGTCCGGCGGTCCTGCCAGACGATGGCGTTGTGGACCGGCTGGCCCGTCCGGCGGTCCCAGACGATGGTCGTCTCGCGCTGGTTGGTGATGCCGATGGCGGCGACGTCGGCGCCCGAGATGCCGGCGCGGGTCAGGACCTCGGCGGCCATGCCGGCCTGGGTCGACCAGATCTCGTTCGGGTCGTGCTCGACCCACCCGGGCTGCGGGAAGTGCTGCGTGAACTCGCGCTGGGCGACGCCACAGACCGTCCCGGCGTGGTCGAAGAGCAGGGCGCGAGAACTCGTCGTCCCCTGATCGAGAGCGAGGATGTACGGCATGGCCGGGGGCTTACCAGGCGGGGTCAGCGATGGGATAGAGCGGCCGGCCGGTGTGGGCCTTGTAGAGCATGACGGGCAGGCCGGGCGTCACCACGTCGTCGGGCACGGCCGCCGCCAGCGCCTCGGCGTCGACCGCCACGGGGTAGCGCTCGCGGAGCGCGGCGACGACGCGGGGGAGCGAGCCGCGGGCCTTCGCCCGACGGGCGTCGGCGCGGACTTCGGCTGCGAGGGCCTCCGAGCCCAGGCCGAGGCCGTCGTAGTAGGCCTCGTGGCGCTGGCGGTACGCGGCGACGTCGGCGTCGCTGACGGTCGTCGTGTCGGCGACGTAGTCCACCATGGCCTGGTAGACCCACTTGTCGCGCCAGCGCCGGAGGTCGGCCGCCACCTCGGGCATCTCGTCCCAGCCCTGCGCGCGGGCCTGCCGCGTGAACGCCTCGTCGCGCAGCGTCAGGCCAACGGCGTCGTAGAGGCTGCCCTGGAACGCGTCGCGGCTGTCGGTCGAGAGCGGGTATCGCCGCGACGGGTACCGGCGGAGGAGGTCGCCCGCCGTGAGCTCGCCGTCGACCGTGGTCGCCACGACGTCGCCGAGGCGGGCGCGGACGGCGTCGGCCGCGGGGCTCGGGTCGGTGGCGAGGGCCGAGGCGAGCGAGAGCGGCGGCGCGGCGAGCGTGGGCACCCACTCCCAGAGCGCGTCGGTGAGGGCCCGGAAGGCGCCCCCCTTGAGGGTGAGGCCCACCGGCTCCATGCGGCCCGTGACGTACTCGCGGGCGAGCGCCTTGGCCCGCTGCTGCTCGAGCGTCTGCCGGGCGCGGGTGCGCGCCTCGGCGTCGAGGCCGACCGGCTCGCGCTGCACGTCGGCGACCTCCACCACGAGGTACTGCCCGCCGGCCGCGATCGGCGCCGACGGCGTGCCCACCGGCAGGTCGCGGATGGCGTCGAGGACCGGCGCCGGCAGCTCGGCCGGGCTCAGGAACGGCGTCACGAAGTCCTCGGGCTGGAGCTCGACGTCCGCACGGGCGGCCAGCTGGCGGGCGAGCGCGGCGTCGAAGCCCTCCGCCTCGGCCGTCGCGCGGACCGACCGGGCCTCGTCCAGCGTCCCCGCCGGGATGTAGCGGAGGCGGACGCGGACGGCGTCCTCCTGAAGCACCTGCTGAACTTCGGCGTCGCTCACCGACACCCGGCGGTTGACCTCCCGCTCGAACACCTGCTCCACGAGCAGCTCGTCTTCGAGGTCGGCGAGCTGACCCCGGACGGCGGCCGTCGTGTCGAGGCGGAGCCGGTAGCCCTCCTGCGCGAGGAGCGCCTCGGCGACCATGTGGTCGAGGTAGGCCCGGCGCGGGTCCGGCCCCCGTTTGAGATGCGGGAAGCCCAGTTCGAAGCTCCGCGCGAAGTCCGCCGCGAGGATCGCCTCCTCCCCCACCGTCGCCACGACAAGCGCGTCGGGCGACGGATCGGGTGCCCCACACGCGGCGGCCCAGACCGTGGCGGCCAGCACCGCGAGCCGGGCACCCATCGGGAAGCGGGGCCTGCGGTCCGCCACCACCTACCGGGCCCGGGTGATCGGCCGCGCCACGCGGCCCTCCTCGGTCTCCACCACCACGACGTAGACCCCCGCGGCGTGCGCCGTCGAGTCCCACACGACGTCGGTCGATCCGGCCGGAGCCGGGCCGTCGAACAGCGTGGCGACCTCGCGGCCCAGCACGTCCTGGACACGGAGCCGAACGGTCCCCGCGCGGGCGAGGTCAAGGGTCAGCGTGGTCCGCCCACGAAACGGGTTGGGCGCCGCGCCGAGGCGGACCCGCCCGCCCGCCGGTTCGTCGGCGCGTCGGGTCCCGAACGAAACGCCCAGGACGGCCTCCGATGGGAGGCTGTAGACGAAGGGGTAGAAGACCGGCCACGCGCTGCTGCTCCGCTGGTAGTAGTCGGCGCCGGACTCCGAGTTGGTCCAGAGCGTGCCGTCGGGGAAGAACGAGAGGTCCTCGATCCCGTACGGGACCGTGATCGTGCTGTCGATCTCGGGCTCGGACCACCGCTGGAGCGCCTCCCGCCGGACGCGGAGGATCTCGGCCTCGCCCCGGCTCTGGCTCCGGTTCCGCGAGAAGAAGACGTAGGTCTGCCCCTCCACGTCGAACAGGTCCACGCCCTGCACGCTTCGCGGGAGCGCGTAGATGGCCGGATCGCCCCCGCTCGGGCGGCCGTCGGCGCCCAGCGGGTAGCCGTAGAGGTACGGCGCCTCCGTGCCCGACGGGCGCCAATCGCCGACCCACAACGTGTCGCGGAAGGCCGAGACGAACGAGGCCCGGCCGTACACCGAGATCGTCCCCGTCGGGTCCGCCGCGAGGTCGACGTAGGGCGACGCCTCCGGGTCGTACGGCGGCAGCGGGTACCGCTCCAGCGTGCTCGACGACGACACGTAGATCGCCCCGTCGACGTAGGCGATGCCACCGGCGTGGGAGAATTCGAGCTCGCCCATGAGCCGGAACGTCCGGCGGACGTGGCCCGTCTCGGCGTCCATCTCGACCACCATCGACCGCCGCTGGCCCGTGATCCCACTCCGGGTCAGGTGGTAGTACGAGAGGTAGACGAGCGACGCCTCGTCCGAGACGTGGGTGGCCGTCCCCTGCGGGACGAACTCGTCGTTGACGTACGGCACGTAGAACCGGTGGCGCACCGTGGACTGGTTGTCCCGGATCCGCTGGTCCATCGGCATCAGCCCCTCCGACAGCGGGTAGTCGTGGTAGTCCGGCAGCCCGAGGTAGGGACCGCCGTCGAACGGGACCGACGAGGTGAGGTACGCCTCGTCGGCGACGTAGTCGCGGACCGTCGCGGCGAGGAGCTGGCCGCTCAGGCGGCCCGTCATCGTGTAGCTCTCCGGCGTCCCGGCCGCCTCGGTGCCAACGAAGAAGGGGCGGGAGATCGGGAAGGGCGACGGGATGGCCATCGCCTGCGACTGCGAGCCCGCTGCCACGCCATCGACGTACAGGCCGAGGGACAGCGTCTGGGTCCCGATGTCGAACCCGACCGTCGCGGCCACCCAGACCGGCGCCCCCGGAGCCACGTCCGCGGAGGCGTCGAGGCGGAGGGTCTGGCCGGCCGCGCGGACCTCGAAGAACGGCCGCGCGTCGTCGAGACCGAGCGTGAACGTGCCCTCGCCCGAGATCTGGTTCGAGACGAGGACGGTCCGGCCGGTGGTGGCGGTCAGGACCACCCACGCCTCCGCCGTCAGACGGGGGCCGAACGGCTGCGACAGGGTCTCGGCGACGTCGCTTCGGAGCGTCGAGCCCGGGGCTTCGAACTCGGCCGCCAGGGGGGCCTGGAGGCCCCAGCCCCCCGGCCCGCGGGCCGGGAGGTCGCGGGCCGCGAGGTACGGGCCCTCCTCGATCCCGCTGGCGACGACGTCCGTCGAGAGCGCCGCGCGCCCCGGCAGGTACCGGAACACGATGTCCGCCGCTCGCGAGCCCGGCGAGGCCAGGAGCACGGCGAGAGTGAGAAGCGCCAGGCGGACAGTCATCGATCGGTGGGAGAAGCGAAGACGCCGACGGCCGGCCGTCCCTGGCCGCCGGCGTCACGAGCGTCGGCCGCGAGGGCCTACCGCACGATCACCATCTGCTGGACGAGGCGCACGTCGCCCGTCTGCAGCACGTAGAAGTAGACGCCGCTGGCGAAGGCGCTGCCGTCGAGCCGGAGCGTGTGCGTGCCGGCCGGGACGTCGCCATCGACGAGGGTGGCGACACGCTGCCCGAGCACGTTGTACATGTGCATCTGGACGTCGGCCGTGTGCGGCGCGTTGAACCGGATCGTGGTCTCGCCCCCGAACGGGTTCGGGAAGTTCTGGTCGAGCGAGAACTCCGGCCCGTGCTCGCCGTCGTGCTCGACGTCCGTGATGAGCTCGATGTCGACCCACTGCGGCGCGGACTCGGGGTCCGGGTTCCCCTCGGCGTCGAACCCACCGAGCGTGCCGGTGAACCCGTTGCCGGTGGCGTCGGCCGCCACGGTGCCCGAGCCCTCGTCGAAGTGCCAGAGCGCGATCGTGAACGGGTCCGGCTCGAACGGCGCCGTCGGCAGCTCGAAGTCCGCCTGGTAACGGTCGACGGCCGAGAAGCGGACCTCGTCGATGGTCCCGCGGAAGCTCTCGTAGCGGCTGTTCCAGAGGTCCTCGTTGCCGCCGCCGATGGCGATCTGCTGGGTCCCGCCGGCGAGCGGCATCGTCGAGTCGACCTCGTCGACGAGCTTGCCGTCGAGGAACAGGCGCATCTTGCCCTCGGTCGTGTTCCACGTGGCGGCGAGGTGGTACCACCGCGGGTAGAACGTCTCGTTGAGGTCCTCGCTCGTGAACGTGCTCACGGTCTCGGTGCCGTCCTGCATGAAGAAGTCGATCCGCCCCTCGCCGCGCGGGAAGCCGATGCCGAGGTCTCCGGCGTTGTTGCCGCTGAGGTTCTTCGTGAACAGGTAGGTCCAGTCCGGCGGGTGCGTGTTCGCGGTGAGCACGGAGTCGGGCTTGAACCACATCTCGATGGTGCCGCGGTTGAGCGTCGGCGGGAGGAGCGTGGCGGCGTCGCGGATCTCGACGCGGTCGCGCTCGAAGGCCAGGAAGTGGAGGGCGTCGCCGGTGCCCCACGGGTGGGCGACGTCGACGAAGTCGCCGATCCGGCTGAGGCCGTTGGTCGTCTGGGCCGGCGAGTAGGGCAGTTCCGAGACGTCGGCGTGGACGGCGAAGGGGTCGAGGACGACCGTGTTGCCGTCGGCGTCGCGCGTGATGGAGCTGCCGGTCATGTGGGCCGAAGCGGCCGTGCTCTGGGGGAACTCCCAGGAGGCGCCGGTCGGCTCCGTGCCCGCCTCGAACCCGTAGGCGACGAAGGCGTCGTAGGCGTCGTCCGGCGAGCGGAGGACGGCGACGTCGCCCGAGGCGGCCAGCCCGTCCCCGAGCGTGCCCGAGGCGGCGAAGGCGCGGGTCATCGTCGCGTCGGCGTTGTAGCCCGGCACGTTCGAGACGTCGCCGCCGCCGAAGACGGCCACGAAGCTCAGCGGGGCCAGCGAGTAGCCGTCGGGGAACGTGAACGTCGTCCCGCTGGCGTCGCCGACGGAGAAGCCGGAGAGGTCGACCGGCATCACGTCGCTCGTGTTGACGAGCTCGATGAACTGGTCCTCCAGGGCGTCGACGGTGCCGTCGCCGTTGGCGTCGGTCGTGGCGTCGGCGAACACCTCGTTGATGACGACGGTGATCGGGGGCTGCGGCGGGGGCAGCATGGTGCCGCCGCCGATCGTCGTGCCCGGCGAGAACGCGGCGTCGCTCACCGTGAGGTGCTGGACGAAGGGGTCGGCGGTGTTCGTGTTGCCGTCCGGGAACCGCGTGACCGAGTTGTCCCCGCCCGCGTTGGCGACCGTGTTGATCTCGAACTCGAAGGTGGTCCCGGCGGGGTAGCTGCCCTCGGCCGGGCCGCCGGAGCCGGAGAGCGTCCCGTAGGCGAAGTACGTGTCGTTCGACCCGTCGTCGGAGAGCAGCAGGATGATGTCGCCGCCGTTGGCGAACCCGTTCCCGATCGTCCCGAGGTGGGTGCTGTCGGCGATGAAGGCGCGCGTCTGGAGCGGGTCGGCGTCGTAGCCCGGCACGTTCGAGACGTCGCCGCCGCCGAAGACCGTGACGATGGCGCGCGACGGGAGGACGTAGCCCTGCGGGAACGTGAACGTCACGCTGTTCTCGTCGTCGCCGAGCGTCCAGCCCGAGAGGTCGACGGGGTCGTCGCTCACGTTCGCCAGCTCGATGAACTCGTCGGCCGACGAGCTCCGCTCGCCGTCGCCGTTGGCGTCGCCCTCGATGACGTCGGGCGTCGAGGTGTCGTCCGTGGGCGGGTCGGCCAGGACCTCGTTGATGACGATGGTCGGCGGCGGGGAGACGCGGGTGGCCTGGAGGTCGCCGTCGAGCGTCGTGCCCGGCGAGAAGGGCGTCGTGCGGACGTCCGTGTGCTTGACCCACGGGTCGGCCGCGTAGACGTCGCCGTCCGGGCTCCGCGTCACCGCGACGTCCTCGGCCGCGGCGACGGCCACGTCGATGGCGTACTCGAACGTGACGTCGGCGAGCTCGCCGCCCGTCGGGGCGCCCTCGCCGGCGCGCGAGCCGTAGCTCACGTAGGTGTCGGCGCTGCCGTCCGGCGACAGGAGCACGATCGTCTCGCCGCCGTTGGCCAGCCCGTTCCCGACGCTGTCCCCCGGCGCGAACACGCGCGTCCGCGTCGGGTCGGCATCGTAGCCGGGCACGTTCGAGACGTCGCCGCCGCCGAAGACCACCACGAACTCGAGCGGTGCCAGCTGGTAGCCGTCGGGGAACGTGAAGTTGACCCGCTCGTCGTCGCCGAGGCGCCAGCCCGTCAGGTCCAGCGTGTCCCGGCCGACGTTGAGGAGCTCGACGAACTCGTCGTCCTGCGCGGACCGCTCGCCGTCGCTGTTGGCGTCGCCGGTGGCCACGTCGGACCCGGGGTCGGCCAGGAACTCGTTGATGATGAGCGACTGGCTATGAGCGCTGGACGCACTCACGACCAGCGCGAGGAGGAGGAGGTACCACTTGTGCATGGCTCAGGGGTGTTCGCGAGAAGGGGACGAGTCGAGAGTCAGCGGCTGATGCTGACGGTAAAGCGGTGGGTATCGTTGAGGACGCCCCACTGGGCGTAGGCGTAGTCGGCCGAGAGGCGGATCCCGCCGACCACCCGCCGCTGGACGCCGGCCCCGAGGGAGAACCGGCCCGTGCGGTCCTCCTGGAACAGCGCCAGCGCGCCGCCCCGGAGCGAGAGCGTGTCCCAGAAGGTGTATTCGGCCCCGACGTTGACCGCCTCGCTGTTGTCGGAGGGGTGGAGCAGGTCGGTGGCCAGGACCACCTTGTGCATGTCGCCAAAGGACTGCTCGTAGCCCACGCCGAAGCGGAAGTAGAGCGGGAGGCTGTAGGCGTCGGTGTCGAGCCGGACGTTGAGCTGGTCGTTGCTCGCGTTGCCCGGGTCGTCGTCGTAGGGCCGGAGGAGGTCGCGGCCGTCGAGCTGGAGGTCGCCGCCGAAGTTGCTGATGCTCGCGGCGAGGTTGAGGCCGGGAAGCTTGGTCCGGTAGCGGATCCCCATGTCGACGGCAAACGACGAGGCGGTCTCGTTCCAGAGGCGCTCGTGGACGTACTTGCCCGTGAGCCCGGCCGAGAACCGGTCCGTGAGCGCGACGCCGTAGGTCAGGCCCAGCGCGAGGTCCGAGGCGCTGTAGAACTCGCCGGTGCCCTCGGGCTGCCCGACCGTCCGCACCGGGCTCTCGTCGACCATCTGGAAGCTGAGGACGCTCAGGCCGACCGCCGAGCCGGCGGAGACCGGGAGGACGGCGGCCACGTAGTCGAGCTGCGTGTCCGCCAGCCAGTCGGTGTGGTCGAAGGCGACGTGGGCCGTCCCGCCCATCCGCGCCACCGCGGCGGGGTTCCAGAACAGGGCCGTGGCGTCGTCGGCGACGACGGTCCCGGCGTTGCCCATCGCCTGCACCCGCGCGCCGACGCCGATCTGGAGGAACGCGGCCGCGCTGGTGCCCGCGTTCGTCACGCCGTCGACGTAGCCGGGCGGCTCGTCCACTTCCTGGCCCGAGGCCGGCGCGGTCGCGAGGACCACCGCCAGGGCGCAGAGCGCCAGCCGTCGCAGGGGGGGGTGCGTCATGTCGAGCCTACTTGATGAGGGTGAACTTGCCGATGTGCTCCCCGATGCCCGGGGCCTCGACGTGGTAGATGTAGACCCCGAAGGAGACGCTCAGCCCGTCCTTCGAGACGAGGTCCCAGCTCTCGCTCCCGTCCTGGAGCATCGAGTCGTGCTCGAGCGTCTGCACGAGCACACCGGCCATGTTGTAGATGCGGATCGTGCACTGCGGCGGCAGGTTCACGAAGTCGATCCGCCGCTCGCCCCGGCCGGACGCGTTGAACAGCGGGCGCTCCCACGACGCGTTTGTCACGTAGGGGTCCGGGACGACGTAGATCCCCTCGAGGCCGGTGGTCGCCGCGGCCGCGTCGAACTGCGAGGCCGTCGTCGAGAACGTGACCTGGTCGAGCGACGAGAACGGCTTCGTCACCGTGAGCCGGAAGACGTCGCCCGCCTCGGGGACCCGAACCGTCCCCCCGCCCGACGTGCCGAAGGTGAACTCCCACCCGAGGTCGTACTGGAAGCCCTGCGGGTCGACCACCAGCGTCAGCACGTCGCCCGGGGTGATCCGCCCGTCGGCGGGCGGCACCTCCTCGAGGAAGAAGTCGTACCGGCGCCCGGTCGTCGTGCCGACGACCTCGAAGTCGACCGGCGTCCCCTCCTCGAACACGAACTGCGTGTACGTGGTGTCGACGCCCATCTCGCCGACCCGGATCTCGATGTCGTCGGGGATCGGGACGGCCCGGTTCGACTCGGGGAGCCCGACGTTCGCCGCGAGGGTCGCGTCGCCCTCGGTCCACTCCGCCGTGAGGGGGGCCGGCTCGGCCGGCGAGCTGACGTGGAAGACCATCCCGTCGATGAGCTGGCGCGCCAGGCTGAGGCTGTCGAACGGCGCCTCGTAGACCACGCGGCCCGAGGTGGTCTCCTCGATCCGGACCCCCTGCGTGAGCCGCGCCGAGGTGGTGTCCGAGAACGTGATCCGGTACCGGCTGCCGTCCGCGAGCTGGTCGGGGACGACGACGTCGACCGCGACGCGGCCCGTCGACGGCCCGGCCTGCTCGATGTCGCCCTCGATGTCGCCCGCGACGTAGCCCGCGGCCGGCGCGTTGGGCACCACCGACGCCGTGTTCGTGTCGAGGAAGACGACGTTCCCGATCAGGTCGGTCTGGATGATCTTCGAGCTCTCGCTGGGCGCGATCGGGACCAGCTGGTCGCGCTCCGAGATGCCGCGCTCGAAGAAGTCGTCGTCGTAGCCCGTGTCGTAGGACACGATGGCGTAGTAGTAGCGGCGGCCGTTGTCGAGCCCCTTGTCGACGTAGAAGTACTGGAGGCCGCTGTCGCTTCCCGTGTTGTAGACCGCCCCGGTCTCGCCGATCTGGATCGGGTGGGGCCCCTCGAGGCCGTCGGCCCGGTCGAACTGCGCGATCGGCTCCCAGAGGATCGGGTTGCCGTAGGCGTCCGTGATCGTCTTGATGGAGTTGAACGACGGGTCCGTGGATCGGTAGACGAGGTAGCCCTCGAAGTCGCGGCCGTAGATCGGGTCGCGAGAGAGCTCCGCCGCGTCGTCCCACCGGAGCGTGACCTGGCCGTTGCCCGGGATCGCGGTCAGCTCGGGCTTGTTGGGCGGCTTGGCGAAGGAGTAGTCGGCGTCGTAGATCCGCTGCATCGTCCGCTTGTTGCGGATGATGTCGTCGTAGTCGCGGCCGAACACCGTCGCGATGGCGAACTTCCGCGTCTCGCCGATGGGCAGCGAGAAGTAGCCGGAGCCGTAGATGAAGGCCACGTTCGAGGGCGTCTCGCCGCCGAACCGGCCGGGCTCCATCTCGCTCCACGTCCGGGCGTCGTCGGAGACGTTGCCGGCCGGCCGGAGGAGGAAGCTCGTGAGCCCGATCTGGTCGGACTCGTTGTTGTCGGTCTGGCCGAAGTTGGGCTCGCCCTGGTCGGGCCGGCCGTTGTCCTCGGTGCCGTCGGAGTCGGGGCCGGGGTAGTTCTCGTCCTGCGGACCGACACCGTCCGAGCCGACGTCGTCGATCAGGAGCTCGTCGCCGTCGCGGACGGCGTTGCCGTTGGCGTCGGCGAAGGCGACCCAGTCGAGGTCCTCGTCGCCCGTCCACCACTCGCCGGCGACGTAGGCCGGGAGCGACTCGAGCGGGCCCGAGGCGGCCTCGAAGGCCTCGAGGTCGTAGGTCGAGGTGACGTAGGATCGGATGGCGCTCTGGCCGGCGATCCAGGAGCCACGCTCGTTGTCCTGGGTCTCGTCCGTGATCCCGTTCTCGTCGTTGTCGACGTTGTCGAGCGGCTCGCCGGGGCTCTCGAGGAACGCGAACCCGAAGTAGCCGACGCCCGGGCGGCCCCGGTTGTCGAGCCCGTCGCGGTCCCACATGTAGGTGATGTCGTCCTCGCGCTGGAAGTCGGCGAGGTCGTCGACGGAGTCGCCCTCGCCGCCGATGGCGGGGTCGACGTACATCCCGAACACGACCTTGTCGAGATCCTTGTCGGAGACGTTCCGGATGTCGTAGCGGACGATGAGGATGTCCTCGGCCTGGACGTTGACCCACTGGTAGCCACGCACGGCGACCTCGAGGCCGAGGCCGCGGAGGTCGGTCGAGTCCTGGGCGCTCCCCGTGAACGGGTAGTACTCGTACTCGTCGTTGTTGCGGTCGTCCATGACGTAGTAGCTCTCCTGGTCGGCCCGCGTGTAGGCGCCGAACTCGCCGTTCCAGCGCCCGTCGCGCTCGCCCGCGTTCCCCGGGTAGTCGTGGGGCCAGCGGTCGGGCCACGTGTTGTCCATGTGGCTCATGGCGGGGTAGCCGAGGTTGTTCGCGGCCCCCGGGTTGAAGTAGCCGGCCAGCGGCTCCCAGCCGTAGGTGTGCGTCCCGTCCGGGCTGATGTCGAAGGACCCGGGGTTCGTGTAGTTCTCCGACACGATCCGCACCGTGCTCCCGGTCGCGTCGACGACCTCGGCCCCGGCCATCATCACGAACTCGAATCCGTACCACGTGCCGGACCCCTTGGGCCACTCCATCTTGGGCGGCTCGGTCCGCGAGCCGAGGTTGCCGAAGTTGGCGAACCGGGTGTAGACGAGGTTGCCGTCGTGGATCCCCGTGCGGCGGAACTCGCGGCCCGCCTCGGGGCGGCGCTGCGCGCTGGCGGGCAGGGCCGCCAGCAGGGAGCCGGCGCACACGCACAGGACGAGGCGGGACAGGAGACGGGAGGACGTCGGCATCAACGGTGTCGGTGCGGACCCAGGGGGACCGTGCGGGTGGGGCTCGGGCCGATCAGAAGGACAGGGTCATCCCCGCCACGACGCGGCGGGGGGCCTGGAAGAAGTCCGGGCGGCGGTCGATCTCGTCGACCGAGAAGTTGGGGTTCTGGAGCAGGACCTCCGTCTCGCCCAGCGTCCGGTACGGGTGGAAGGGGTTGCCCGTGCTGCTGTAGACCGACTGCGCGTTGAGCCGGTCGAGCAGGTTGTAGCCCCGCGCGAAGAACCGGACGCCCTGGCCGGCGATCTGGACCGTCTTGGCGAAGTTGAGGTCGAGCGTGAACGTGACCGGCTCGCGCTCGCTGTTCTGGAACTGGCGGCTGAGCTGGCTGCCCGGGTTCGAGGGCGTGTACGGCTGGCCCGTGTGGAAGCGGCCGATGAGGCTGAGCGTCCAGTCGCGCGGGTCGCCCAGGATGACGGTCCCGTTGAGCGAGTGGCGCTGGTCCCAGTCGAGCGGGAGCACCTGCTTCTCGGGCTCGATCGGCGGCTGCGTCTGGTTGTTGAAGAAGACGGAGTTCGGGTCCGAGGCGTTGCCGCGCGCGACCTGGTACGTGTAGTCGACGGTGAACCCGAAGCGGTCTTGGAACTGGCGGATCAGCGAGAGCGTGACGCCCTTGGTGTTGCCGTAGTCGCGGTTCACGTAGCGCGCGTAGACCTTCGTGTCGCGCGTCGTGATGATCTCCTGGCCGAGGAGGTTGCGGATGTCCTTGTAGTAGACCGTGAGCTCGACCTTCCAGTCGGCCGTGACGCCCTGCTGGAGCCCGATCTCATAGGCGACGGTCCGCTCGGGCTTGAGGTTGGCGTTGCCCATGATGGTCTCGAGATCGCCGAGTTCGACCTCGAACTCCGAGTTGTCGAAGATGTACGAGAAGCGGGGGACCTGGAAAAAGTGGCCGTACGAGACGTGGAGGACGCCGCTGTCGGAGACCGGGAACGCGAGCCCGAGCCGCGGGCTGAGCTGGGCGCTCGTCTCGGCCGGTACGGTCTCGGTGTCGAGGCGGATGCCGTCGTCGGGGTCCGTCGTGGCCTCGAGGTCGGCCGGGACGTCGGCGTTCGGGTTCCAGTAGTCGAAACGAATCCCGGCGTTGAGGACGATCTCGTCGATCTCGAGCTTGTCCTGGAGGTAGGCCGCGAGCGAGAAGGGCCGCTGCGTGTAGGCGTTGTTCAGGGCCGTGTTGACGTCCGGCACGCGGAGCTCGGGGTCCTCGTAGACCGGCCCGTCCGAGACGGTCTGCCGCTCGTCCAGGCTCACGCGGTGGAACTGGGCCTCGACGCCGGTCTGGATCAGGTTCGTCCGGTTCACCTGGCTCGTGAAGTCGACCTTGCCCAGCATCGTCGCCTGCGACGAGCGGGAGTACCCGTTGCTCGTCCCGCCGAAGGCGAAGCCGTTCGCGGAGTAGGGCGACCCCTGGAAGAGCGCGTCGAGCGGGTTGTCGGAGAGGTAGCTCGACCGGACGTTCGTCTGGTACGACGCCCCCACCCGGTAGAACGTGGTCGGCGAGAGGACGTGCGTGCCCGAGAGGATGTGGTTGACGCCGGACTCGTAGATGGTCGGCTGGCCGTCCGGGGCGTAGCGCCGGCTGTCCTGGTAGCTCCGCCGCTCCTCGTCGGTCACGAACACCGAGTAGCCCAGCTGGAACCCGTTGAACGGCTGGAGCGAGAGGTTGCCGTGGAGCGAGAGCTTCGTGCTCGGGTTCATCGGCACGAACGCGCCGTCGCCCGTCATCAGCGAGTCCGGGATGGCGATGCCGATGAGGTTCTCGGAGTCGCTCGCGTTCTGCTGCGCCGCCTGGATGTACCGCTGGATCGGGACGGTGTCCTCGACTCGGACACGACGCTGGCCGTAGAGCCAGCCGTCCGTCGAGTAATACCGGCCGCTGACGAGGAACGAGCTCGACGGGAGGAAGCGGAGCGGGCCGTTTAGGTTGAGCTCGGCGTTGACCTGATCCACGCTCGGCTGGCCGACCCCCATGTACAGGTCGTCGCGCCCGGTCGCGTAGCTCCCCAAGAATCCCGAAGCGCTTCCGGAATACGAGCTAAGGTTGCCCGCCCGGGTCACCACGTTGATCACCCCAGACTGAGCCTGCCCGTACTCCGCGTTGAAGGTGCCCGAGATGACCTGGAGCTCCTGGATCCAGCTGTTCTCGATCTCGACTTTGCTCCCGCCGCGGAACTGGTCCGAGACCGGGATGCCGTCGACGAGGTACGCCACCTCGCCCGCGCGGCCGCCTCGGAGGTGGAGCCGCCCTCCGGCGTCGTACGCGACGCCGGCCTGTAGCTGGAGCAGGTCTCCGACCTCCTGGACCGGCAGGCTCTCGATCTGCTCGGCGTTGACGTACGAGGCCGACGTGGTCCGGTCCGTCTCAATCAGGTCCCGTCGGGCCTGGACGATCACCTCCTCGCCCTCGTAGACCTCCTCTTCGAGCTCGAAGTCCAGGGTCGTCGTCCGGTCGGACTCGACGAGCACGCCCTCGACCCGCACGGTCTTGTACCCGACCATCGACGCCACGACCGTGTACGTCCCCGGCCGGACGTTCAGGATCGTGTAGACCCCGTCCATGTCGGCCGACGCCCCCATGGTCGTGTCCTCGAGGCGGACGGTCGCGGCTGGGAAGGCCTCACCGGTCGCGGCGTCCGTGATCCGTCCGGTGATCTTGCCGGGAGCGAGCGACTCGAGCGGAGTCGCGCTCGCGACGGACGGAAGCGCGACCCACAGGGCGCAGAGGATAAACAGGGGCCTCATGTGCGATCAGGGAGACAGCCCCGTCCCGAGAAGTCGCATCCCCTCCGAGAGAAACGGTGCGAGCTTAGAGGGGGCGTAGAGAGGGCGATAGGCTGGCCGCCAGGCAGGAAGTGATCACAAGCATACGTCAAACAGTCACGCTCGGTCAAGAACGATCACGATTCGATCATCTGGCTGCCGCCCTGGTACGCCTCCCCGCCTTGGCTCACGCCTTTGGCAGACCACATAACGCCGCCCTCTGTTCTCGCCTCCGCGAAGCGGATCCGGACGGGCCGAGCGGCGAGGCCTTCGTCCGCCGTCCTCGTGGGTGGGTTCGTACCGCTCCTGGTGCTCGGCGTCCGCGTCGCGTTCGCGATCGGGCTGGCGACCGTCGCCACGATGATGCTCTCGATCGGGCCGACCGTCGCGCTCACGACAGTCGCTCAGCGGATGGCGACGGGGCTCGACAGCTTCACACTGCTCGCGATCCCGTGCCTCATCCTGGCCGGCCACCCCATGAACCGCAGCGGCATCGCCTGCCGGCTGATCGACCTCGCGAGGTCCTTCCTCGGCCCGCTGCCGGGCGGCCTCGCCTTCGTCAACGTGCTCGCCTCGATGCTCTTCGGGGCCATCTCGGGGAGCGCCGTCGCCGCCAGCGCCATCGGCGCGACCGTCGGCCCGCGGATGGTGGACGAGGCCTACGACCGCGACTTCGCCGCCGCCGTCAACATCACGGCGGCGACGACGGGGCTCGTGATTCCGCCGTCGAACGTGCTCATCGTGTACTCCCTCGCGGGCGGTGGGGCCTCCATCGCCGCGCTGTTCCTGGCCGGCTACCTCCCGGGCCTCCTGACGGGCTTCCTGCCGACGGGGACGTGGTCGCCCGTCGGGGAGGTCGAGCGCGTGGTGCGCCCGCTCCTCCCCCCGTTCGTAGCCATGCTGATCGCGCTGGCCCTCGTCGCCGCCTTCCCGGGGCTGTCGCTCTGGCTCCCCTCCCTCTTCGGCTACTAGCGCTTTGATTCCCTCCGACACCGAGTCCCAGACCGACTCCTCGACCGACTTCCGCCTCGACGGCCACGTCGTCGTCGTCACCGGCGGCTACGGCGTCCTCGGCTCCGCCATGGCGCGGGGGCTGATGGACGCCGGCGCCTCCGTCGCCCTCCTCGGCCGGAGCCCCGACAAGGCCGAGGCCGCCGCCGACGCGCTCGACGGGGGCGAGCGGGCCCTCGGCGTCGCCGCCGACGTCCTCGACGCCGATGGGCTCGCCGACGCCCGCGAGGCCGTCCTCGACCGGTTCGGCCGCCTCGACGCGCTCGTGAACGCGGCCGGCGGGAACGTCTCCGGCGCGACGCTCCAGCCCGGCGAGAGCCCGTTCGGCCTCGACCCCGCCGCGTGGCGCGCCGTCGTCGACCTCAACCTCCACGGGACAATCCTCCCGACCCAGGTCTTCGGCCCGGCTCTCGCCGACGCCGAGGCGGGCGCGGTCGTCAACGTCTCGTCGATGGCGGCGTCGCGCGTGATCTCGCGCGTGGCCGGCTACTCCGTCGCCAAGGCCGGCGTCGACCACTTCACACGGTGGATGGCCGTCGAGTTGGCGAAGCAGACCGAGGGCCGCGTCCGTGTCAACGCCGTCGCGCCGGGGTTCTTCGTGGCGGAGCAGAACCGCGACCTCCTCCTCAACGGCGACGGCTCGCTGACGGAGCGGGGGTCCGACATCGTCGCGCACACGCCCGTCGGCCGGTTCGGCGAGCCCGCCGAGGTCGCGGGGCCCGTCGTCTTCCTGTGCTCGCCCGCCGCCCGGTTCGTGACCGGCGTCGTCCTCCCCGTCGACGGGGGGTTCTCGGCCTACGCGGGGTTCTAGCGATGGTCCTCTCCTTCCGCTGGTACGGCCCGTCCGACCCCGTCACGCTCGGCGACGTCCGCCAGATCCCGGGCGTCCGCGGCGTCGTCAGCGCGCTCCACGACGTCCCGCCGGGCGAGGCGTGGGCGCCCGACGCCGTCCAGACGCTCCGCCAGCGCGTCGAGGACGCCGGCCTCGCGCTGAGCTGCATCGAGTCGATCCCGGTGCCGGAGGGGATCAAGCTGGGGACCGACGACCGCGAGCGCCTCGTCGACGACTGGTGCCGGTCCGTCGAGGCCGTCGGCGCGGCGTTCCGTGACGGAGCGCGCGTCCCGGTCGTGTGCTACAACTTCATGCCCGTGTTCGACTGGACGCGGACGAGTCTGGGCCGCCCGCTCGCAGACGGATCCGAGGCGCTCGCGTACGTCGAGGGCGAGCTCTCGGCCGTCGAGGAAGCGCTCGCGAGCGGCGGGCTCCCCGGCTGGATGGACGCGCACGGCCCGGACGACCTCCGCCGGCTGTTCGCGGCCTACGCCGAAGTCGACACCGAGCGGATGTGGGACCACCTCGGGTGGTTCCTGGAGCGGGCCGTGCCCGTCGCCGAGGCGGCCGGCGTGAGGCTCGCGATCCACCCCGACGACCCGCCGTGGCCGCTGTTCGGCCTCCCGCGCGTCGTGACGAGCGCCGAGGCGCTCGGCCGCGTGTGCGACCTCGTCGACTCGCCGGCGAACGGGGTCACGTTCTGCACGGGCTCGCTCGGGGCCGACCCGGCCCAGGTCCGCGGGCTCCCGGACGCGGCGGCCCGGCTGGCGGAGCGGGGGCGGCTCCACTTCGCCCACCTCCGCAACGTGGCCCACCTCGGGGACCCGGCCGACCAGGCCACCGAGGCGGAGGGACCCGGCCGCGACTTTACCGAGACGGCCCACCCGCCCCGCCGCTGGGCGGCCGAGGGCGGCGACGTCGACCTCGGCGCCGTGGTCCGCGCGCTCGTGGACGCCGGGTTCGACGGACCGCTCCGGCCCGACCACGGGCGCCAGATCTGGTCCGAGCGAGACAACGACGCCGTCCGGCCCGGGTACGGGCTGTTCGACCGGGCCCTAGGCGCGGCCTACCTCCTCGGCCTCTGGGAGGCCCACGCCCGATGACCGACGCCATCCCCCCGCGCCGGCGTGGTCCGCAGGATCGAGCGGGACCGGCTCGAGACCCCAGGTCCCCCTAGGCACCGGTCCCTAGGGCGCTCCCTCGACGACCAGCCCTTCCCAGGGCCGCAGGCCGCCGTTCCTACTCGGCACCGGGTGCGTCGAGAGGATCCGCCGATCGCTCGTGAACGGCATTGGGGCGTCACCCAGGTTGAGGACCACAACCACGCGGTCCGTACCGGACTGCCGCTCGAAGGCGAACACCGACGCGGGCGTTTCGCCCAGGGCCGTGTAGCGTCCTGCGTAGAGCGCCGGGCGGCGACGGCGGAGCGCGAGGAGCGACCGGTAGAGTGAAAGGAGCGATTCCGGATCGTCGCGCTGGACGGAGACGTTGAGCCGCTCGGCCTCGGCGTGGAGGGGCAGCCACAACGTATCGGGCGGCGCGGTCGAGAATCCGGCCGAGGGCGAAGCGTCCCAGGCCATCGGCGTCCGCCCGCTGTCCCGCCCGAGGGCCGGGATCCCGGAGCGGAGGCCCATCGGGTCCCGAATCCGATCGGCGGGGACGGCGACGTCGGGGACGCCGAGTTCGTCGCCGTAGTAGAGCGTCGGCGTGCCCCGGAGGGTGAGGAGCAGGAGCGCGGCGAGGCGGGCCCGCTCCGGCCCGAGGCGGGTCGCGAGGCGGCGCTCGTCGTGGTTGCCGAGGACGTAGTTGGGCCACGCGCCCTCGGGGACCGCGGCCTCGACCGCCTCGACGTGCCGGCGGAGCCCGTCGGCCGACCACTCCACGTCGAGCAGGCCGAAGTTGAGCGGCATGTGGATCTCGTCGAGGTCGGGGCCGCCGTAGTAGGCCGCCCACCGGTCGAGCGCGTTCGGGAGGTGGATCTCGCCGAGCGTCACGCGCTCCCGATCGTCGAACCCGTCCACGACGGTGCGGACCTCGCGGTAGAGCGCGTGCGCGTCCGGGTGGTCCTTGTCATGGACGTGGAGTTGCGCGTCGTAGAGGCTCGCCGGCTTGTGGCCCCCGCTCGGCGCCGGGTTCGGCGGGTTGTCGCGGAGCGCGGGGTCCTTGAGCACGTGGTGCGCCACGTCGATCCGGAAGCCGTCGACCCCGCGCGCCATCCAGAACCGGAGCGTGTCGAGCATGGCCTCCCGGAGAGCCGGGCTCCGCCAGTTGAGGTCGGGCTGCTCCTTCAGGAACGAGTGGAGGTAGACCTGCCCGGTCGCCTCGTCGAGCGTCCACGCCGGCCCGCCGAAGGCGCTGAGCCAGTTGTTGGGAAGGGCGCCGTCAGGGCCGAGGTCGCGCCAGACGTACCAGTCGCGCTTGGGGCTGTCCCGCGACCGGCGGCTCTCCTCGAACCATGGATGCCGGTCCGACGAATGGTTCGGCACCCAGTCGAGGATCAGCCGGAGCCCGCGGGCATGGGCGTCGGCGACGAGCCGGTCGAACGCGTCGAGGTCGCCGAACAGCGGGTCGACGCCGCAGTAGTCGGCCACGTCGTACCCGAAGTCAGCCATGGGCGACGGGTAGAACGGGCTGAGCCAGAGGGCGTCGACGCCGAGCCAGACGAGGTAGTCGAGCCGCTGGCGGACGCCCTCGAGGTCGCCGACGCCGTCGCCGTCCGAGTCCTGGAAGGAGCGAGGGTAGACCTGGTAGATCACCCCGGTCTGCCACCACGGGCGCGCCTCGGTCACGGCCTCACCGCACGACGAGGACGCGCCGGGAGGCCGACCGCTCGCCCATCGTCGCGCGGATGACGTAGACGCCGGCCGCGCTCCGGCGCGCGCCGTCCCACACGATCTCGACGTCCCCGGCCGCGAGCGGCCCGTCGTGCACCGTCGCTACGGCGCGGCCGAGCGCGTCGTACACGACGACGCGGACGGCGCCCGCCTCGGGGACCGCAAGCCGCACGGTCGTCCGCGTCGCAGTCGGGTTGGGGCGCGGAGTACCGAGGGAGAATGTGCCGGACGCCCCCCCGCCCTCCCCCGCGGTCTCCCCCCGACTGAGGGCCTCCACCTCGGTATCCGTGAGGGCCCGGTTGTACACGCGGACGTCGTCGAGCACGCCCGCGAAGTTGTAGTCGGCCTGGCCGGGGAGCATCTGCCCGAGGAGGAGCGGGACGCCCGCCGACGGCATCCGCCCCGTGTGCGGCGCCGTCGCGACCCGCTCGCCGTCGACGTAGAGCGTCATCGCGGCCCCGTCGTAGGTGGCGGCGAGGTGGACGAACGCCTCTGGGACCACGGCGCTCGGTGCGTCGAGGTCGACGACGCCGACCTTGGTCTTGACGGTCCAGCGAGGCCGTCCCTCCGGCGTGAGCGAGAGCTTCCAGCGGTTCTGCCAGCTCCCGTGCGAGACGATGAACCGCTCGCGGTCCGGTCCGTCGTCGGGCCGCGCCCAGACGCTGACGGTCACGGCCTCGGCCATGTCGAGCGTCGGGTGGTCCGGCACGCGGACCGCGTCGTCGAGGCCGTCGAACCGGAGGGCCGTGTTGGGGGCGCCGGTGCGACCGGGGGCCGCCACGGGGCCGAGGACTTCACCGTCGTTCTCGAACGGGCTCGCGTCGTCGGCGCTGGCGTCGAGCGCGAGGTCGAGGACGAGGCGGCCGACGGTCACGGACGTCTCTCCCGAGGCGGACGCCCCGCTCGGGTCAGCCGCCGTGCACGTGATCCGGAAACGACCTGCGGCGCCGGGCGCGTGGTACGTCACCTCGGCCCCGTCGCCCTCGATCGAACCGGCCTCTGCCTCCCACGCGTACGTCAGCGCATCGCCGTCGGGGTCGCTGGCGGCGCACGCGAGCGTCGTCGATCCGTCGACGTCCGCGACGCCGGGCGACGCCGTCACGGTCACGTTCTGGGGCGCCTGGTTCGCCAGCACGCGGAGCGTGACGCTCGCCGCCGCCGTCTGCCCTGCGCCATCGGTCACGGTGCACGCCACGGGCACGTCGCCGACAGCGGCACCGGTCCACGTCGCGCGGGTGCCGTCCGAAACGAGCGTCCCCGCCTCGGCGGACCAGGCGACGGACACGGCGCCCTCGGCGTCGCCGCCGGTGCACCAGAGCGCCGTCGCCTGCCCCACCGAGAGCGTCGTGTCGGCCGCGACGAGCGCCCGGACGCGCGGCGGCCGGTCGGCCGGCACGTCCGCCCGGTGGTCCACGACGATGCCGTTGACGAGGAGGCGCCCGCCCTCCCGCGTTTCCGTTCCGTTCGCGGCCGGGAAGACGAGGACGCGCGCCTCGTCGGCCGGGACCGTCACCGAGGCGGACTGGGTGACGCCGCGGGCGAGGAAGGCGTCGGCGGCCGCGTCGTACACGTCGTACGTGCCGAACGGGAGCGGGACCGTGATCGTCGCGTCCTCGGCGGTCGGGTTGTAGACCAGATACGAGGCGTAGGACGGGGCCGCGTAGAAGTCGGTCGCGCGGAGGTCGAGGCGGAGGACCCCCGGCACCTCGGTCGAGTCGACGAGGGCCCCGAGGTACCCGACGCTCGACGAGCCGTAGAGCCCGAGGTTCGTCGGCGCCCAGCCGTTCCGCATCGCGTCGCCGGTCGCGTAGGGACTCGTGGTCCCGACGCGCTCGCGGAGCCCCTCGTAGGCCACGACGCCGAGCGGGTCGTTGGCCGCGATCCACGCCTCGTTGTCCTGGTTCTCGTCGGGGAGGAACGGGCCGTAGAACAGGCGCGAGGCGCTCGCGAGGTTCACCATCCACCGGCCGACGGCGTGGGCGAATCGGTCGTCGTAGCGCACGAGCGGGACGAGCGCCGCGGCCTGCTGGAAGCCGTTGAGCGCGAACGCGTAGTTCTCGTACCGCGCCTCGCCGACGAGCCCGCTCACCGAGCGCCCGCCCCACGTCCCGACGACCGTCCCCCAGTTGCGGAGCGGGCCGACCTCGAAGCTCCACCGGACCAGCTTCTCGACGTCGTAGCTCGTGCCCAGCTCGGCGTTCATACGGGCTGCGGCGAGAGCGCCGTAGGGCAGCTGGAGCTCGTACGACGGGTTCTGGGTCCGCCGGTCGAGGTCGTCGAGCGCCAGCTCGGCCCCGATCCGGTAGCGCTCGTCGCCCGTCTCGCGGTGGGCGTGGTAGAGGATCCAGGCGATGGCCCCGGCCGCCTCGGGCTCGTGGACGCCGGACGTGAGCGGCTGGAGCGTCGTGAGTGAGATGGCGCGGGCGTTGAACGAGGGAACCGCCCACGGCGTCGCGCTCCCGCCGAGGGCCTCGACCGCGTCGAGCCACTGCTCGGCGACGGACACGAACTGGGCGTCCGAGCCGCCGAACCCGGGGTAGAGATCGCGGAGTTGGTAGAAGAAGACGTTCGGCATCGTGTCGTACCACCAGTCCTGGCCGCTCCGCGCGGCCGGCGTGTTGAGGTAGACCCCTTCTCCCGACGCGCGGCCGAAGAACTCCTCGGCGCGGAGCACCCAGTCGGTCCCGAACTGGCTTCGCTTGCTGGCCCCGTTGAGCGTCGCGCCGACGAGGGCTGGGAGGACGTTGATCGCCTCGCCCGGTACCTCGTTGCCGCCCCCCACGTACGTCTCGATCCCGAAGGCCCCGTGCGCCGGGTAATTGACGGTCCCGTCGTAGAGCCCGACGAACGGCGCGTAGGTCCCGGGCCGCGAGGCGTCGAACACGAGCGAGTCGTAGGCCGTCGCTACGCGGCCCCAGTCGCGGAGGTGGTAGTCCGCCGGCACCGCTGGCATCTGCTCGACGCGGTCGATCACCACCTGCTGAGCGATGGCCGGTCCGGCGAGCGCCGCCAGGGCGAGGGCGAGGAGGTGGCGCATCGTTAGGCGTGCGCCTCGGCCCGCTGGCGGAGCGTGTCGACGAGGGCGCCGAGGCGGAGGCGGGCGCCGAAGATCCGGCTGTCGGCTCCGGCGTACGGCACCACGAGGTCGCCGCCGACGACGTAGTTGGCGCACGAGAACACGACGTCGTCGACCCCGAGGTCGGCGTCGCCGACGCGCTCGGCGTCGCCCTCGGGGAGCAGGAGCGGCTCGATCCGGGCGAGGACGGGGTCAGGCTCGGCGGGCGCGACGAGGGCCGCCGAGAGGTTGTAGAGGCGCCGGCCGTCGAACGAGAAGTGCCCCTGGTGGTAGACCGCCAGGAACTCGCCGTCGCCGAGCGCCACAGGCGGCCCGGCCGCGCCGACCCACGAGGTCGCCTGGTCGGCGAACCGGTACGACGAGAGGACCGCGCCGCGCGACCGCCAGGGGCCGTCGGGGTGGTCCGCCTCGGCGAGGTGCATCGTCATGGGGCGGTCCCCCTGCATCGGCCGGTGCCACAGGTACCAGCTCCCGCCGACGGGCTCGGGAAAGAGCGCCCCGTTCTTGTCGTCCGTCGCGTTCACGGCCTGCCCCAGGCCCGATCCGGGGTCGCCCTCGATCGGCCCGTGGAGGTCCCACGTCACGAAGTCCCGCGTCGTCGCGAGGCAGAGCTGGACGCGACCGGCCATCGACGGGTCAGGGAGGTCGGCGCTGGTGTAGCCGGTGTAGTGGAGGTAGTACGTGTCGCCGACGCGGGTGCAGCGGGCGTCCTCCACGCCGAGGTCGTGGAACGGCGCCTCGGGCGCGATCACGGGCTCGGCCCAGCGGCGGACGAGCCGGAGGTCGGGCGTGAGCACGGCGAGCCCGAGGGCGGAGGCGACGTGCGCGCCGTAGGCCGTCTCTCGGGGGTACGCCGAGCCCTGGGCACGGTAGAGCATCACACACGCACCGCCCGCCTCGCGGAGCGTCGCGCGGTCGGCCTCCCCCAGCGCCCACGTCTCCATGAGCGCCTCTAGCTCGTCCGCGTCGTCGACGAGGACAGCGGCCGGGTTGAGGACGACGCGGGACTCCCAGGCGTGCTCGGCGACGGGCTCGAGGACGGGGCGGCCACCGTGGAGCCGCTCGACCGGCACGGCCGACGCCCCCCCAAGGTCACGAGGCTCGTCGACGTGCCCACGGAAGTCGAGGTGGACGCGCGCGACGTGACCGTGCCCGCGCTCTTCGTGGAGGAGGGCAAGGACGTCCGCCAGCGGGGCCGTGGCCTCGCCGATGGCCGTGTCGGCGGCGCCGTAGTAGAGCCGGAGCTGGCCGTCTTCGACGACGGCGCCTTGCGGGAACACGACGTTCGGCACGTCGCCCTCGATCTCGTAGTCGTAGGTCGGCTCAAGGACGGGCCGGCGTGTCCGGGCGATCACCTGGCGCGGGTCGTCGAGGTCGAGGAGCGCGAGGCCGGCCCGGTAGACGTGGTCCGCGTCGGCGCCGTGGTAGACCACGAGCCAGCCCCCGGGCGTCTCGATGGGCGGCGGGCCGACGCCGATCTTCTTCTCCTCCCAGCGCTCCCGCGGCCGCATCACCACGTGGTCGTCGAGGCGGGCGAGGTGGGCCTCCCAAAAGGCCGCGCCGGGCTGGCGGAGTTGCTCCTCGTCCTCGAAGAAGACGACCTGCATGTCCGGCACGATCCGGTGGAACATGGCGATCCGCCCGCCGACCCGGCCGGGGAAGAGCGCCGCGTCCTTGTCGCGGACCGCCGGCCCGATCCGCCCGTGGACCTCGACCGTCTCCCAGTCGGTCGTCGAGGCCAGGCCGATCCCGACGCCGGCGTCGGCGCAGTGGGCGGGCTCGGCGAGGACGGTGTACGTGATGTAGAACCGGTCGCCGAGGCGCGTGATGCGGGCGTCCTCGACGCCGTAGCGGTCGACGTTCGAGCCCGGCGTGAGGAACGGCTCGGCGTCGAGGCGGAACGAGCCGTCGGGCTGGCGGGTCGCGAGGCCGAGGCGCGAGACGTAGTTGTCGTAGAGAAAGTCCGCCTCGGTCCGGTCCGGCGAGTCGACGGCGACGCGCGTGTAGCCGGCGGGGACGCCGCGCGCGAGCAGGCGGAGCGTGCCGTCGTCGCTGAGCGCCGCGCCGGGGTTGAACACGGCGCCGCTGGCCCAAGAGACGTCGGGCGAAGGCGCGAGGATGGGCGCTGGGCGGCGTGCGAAGAGATCCATTCGAGGGTCAGGGGGAAGGCGCGGCCGAGGCCAGGAAGCGATCGGCCTCGGGGCCGGTGAAGACGTGGGACGCGCCGGCCTCGGGGTCGAGGACGACGACGGCCAGGGCCGGGCCGGAGAAGGTCCGGGCGCGGACGGTCCGCCCGTCCCATCGGAGCGTGCGCGGCGGCTCGGGCGCGGCCCAGGCCCAGGCCGCGGCCTCGGGATGGGCCGCGACCTCGAGGAGCGCGAACTGCGCCTCGATCGTGCTCTCGGCGCCGGCGTTCGGGTTGGTCCGGTCGGGCGCCAAGATGCCGTCGTAGCCGCGGCCCGTGGCCGGGTCGGCCATCGTAACGCCGGCCGGGTTGGCGCCGTGGAACCACGAGGCGGCCAGCCCGGCCATCACGGCGTAGCGTTCGTCGCCCGTCGCCTCGAAGAGGCGGACGAGCCCGACGGCGGCCGGGCGGACGTCGTAGGCGATCTGCTCGAAGGTCTGAGCGTCGCCCGTCGCGTAGTCGAGGTTGTGGAGCCAGCCCTCCACGAGGAGCCGGGCGTAGAGGCTCTGCGCCTCGGCCTCGGCGCTCGCCAGCGCCTCCGGGCCGGCGAGCCCGAGGCGGGCCGCCTCGGCGAGCGCCTGGGTCTGGCTGTTGCCCCAACCGTGCCAGCCGCCCGTCCACGACGCGTGGCCGCCGTAGGGGAACGTGCCGAGGTCGCCGAAGCGGAGCGGCGACAGGCCCTCGGCGAAGCGGCGGACGCGCCGGGCGCCGTCGTCGGTCGGCTCCGCCTCTTGGAGGGCGACGAGGCCGAGGAGCAGCTCGCTCGTGGCGTCGGCGGCGGTGCCGGCGATCAACCACTGGGGGAACGGGCGGCCGTTCTCGTCGGCGACCGCCGGGTAGCGGGCGAGGAGCCGGTCGAGGTGGGGCTCGACGCGGCGGACAGCCGCGGCGGCGGCGGCGGCCTCGGCCGGGTCCGCCTCGGCGAGCACGCGGGCGCCCTCGCCGAGCGCCCAGACCGCGCGGGCGGTCCACCACGAGACGCTGTCGGCCACGCTGTTGGCGTGCTCCGTGTTGATCCGGAGGTCGCGGTCCCAGACGAAGTTGTAGAACAGCCCGCTCTCGGCCTGCAGGTGGCGGACGAACCGGAGCAGCTTTGCGGCCTGCCGGCGCGAGCGCTCGTCGCCCGTCCGCTCGTAGTGCCGGAGGTAGACGACGGCCGCGCGGGCCGCGTCGTCCACGCAGGCGATCCCCTCGTCGTCGTCGCCGACGAACCGCCAGTCGGGCGCCTCGGCGTAGATGTGGACCAAGCGGAGCGTGTCGCCCTCGTGGACGACGTCCTCGCCCAGGAAGTCGAGGTGGTCGAGGTTGAAGCCGACGGCGGCGAGGGGAGCGTCCGACCGAGCCGACGGCGGTCCCGAGGCGGGCGGGGCCGAGGCGCAGGCGGAGACGCTGAGGAGTGCGAGGAGGCAGAGGAGTTGGCGCATGGTCAGCCCTTGAGGCCGGTGGTGGCGAGGCTCTCGACGAACCGCCGCTGGAAGGCGGCATACGCCAGGAGGACGGGGAGCGCGAGGAGGAGCGCCGCCGCGAGCTGCGGCCCGAGCCGGCTCTCGGCCCCGCCGCCGACGGCGAACAGCGTCACCATCTGCGGCATCGTCATCATGGCCTCGTCGCGGACGACGAGGAGCGGCCACAGGACTTCGTTCCAGCTCCCGATAAAGACGATGATGCCGGCCGTCACGAGCGCGGGCACCGACAGCGGCCAGACGATCCGGAACAGGATCCGGAACTCGCCGGCCCCGTCGATCCGGGCCGCGTCGATCAAGCCCTGGGGGAGCGACAGGAAGTGCTGGCGGAGGATGAGCACGGCCGTCGCGTTCATCATGAAGGGGACGACGAGCCCGGCGTACGAGTCGGTCCACCCGAACCCGACGACGAGCGTGTAGAGCGGGATGAGGAGGACGAGGAACGGGACCATCATCGTGAACAGGATGAGCGCGAACGCCGCTTCTCGCCCGCGCCACGAGAGCCGCGAGAGGGCGTAGGCCGTGACCGACCCGAAGAACAGGGCGAGCGTCGTCACGAGGCCCGTCACGAGGACGCTGTTCCAGAAGGCCCGGCCCAGCGGGATCGTCTCGAACACGAGCCGGTAGCTCTCGGCCGTCCACCTCGAGGGGAGCGGGTTGAGCGCCGCGATCTCGGCCTCGGGCTTGAGCGTCGCCAGCGCCATCCACACGAACGGGTAGGCGAAGACGACGGCGCCCACGACGAGCGCCGCCTGCGCGAGGAGGCGGGGGAGGCGGCCGCGCATCACGTAGCCTCGGCCTCGACCACGCGGCGCTGCACGAGCACCACGACCAGGATGAGCAGGGCGAATGCGAGCCCGAGCGTGGCCGCGTAGCCCATGTGGTTGAACGTGAACGCCTGGTTGTAGATGTAGAGGAGCCCCGAGAGCGTGCTGTTGAGCGGCCCGCCGCCCGTCAGCACGTACGGCTCGACGAACAGCGAGAACCCGCCGATCGTCGACAGCACGACGACCGTGACCATGTGCGGGTTGAGCATCGGGAGCGTCACCCACCGCCACGTCTGCCAGCGCGTCGCGCCCTCGACCTCGGCCGCCTCGTAGAGCGGCGCCGGGATGTTCTGAAGCCCGGCCAGGAACAGGAGCACGTATAGCCCGACGTTCTTCCAGGTCGCCACGAGCGCGATCGCGGGCATGGCCCACGCCGGCGACACGAGCCACGGCACCCGCTCGCCGCCGAGCGCCACGAGCACCTTATTCACGTAGCCGCTGTCGAACGCGAACAGCTGCGCGAACAGGATCGTCACCACGACGCCGGAGACGACGACCGGCAGGAAGTAGATCGCCCGGAAGAAGCCCTGCCCCGGCAGCTTCTTGTTGAGGAGCTCCGCGAAGAACAGCGCGACGACGATCTGGAGCGGGATGTGGATGATTAGGAACAGCCCCGTGTTCAGCATCGCCCGCGCGAACAGGTCGTCGGCGACGAGACGGCCGAGGTTGCCCAGGCCGACCCACTCCATCGGCGTCACGAGGTCCCACCGGTGGAACACGAGGACGATCGCGAAGACGAGCGGGTAGCCGAAGAAGACGGCGAGGTGGAGGAAGTACGGCGCCGCGAGGAGCGGCCCGCGCCAGTCCCGCGGCGCCCGCCTCGGCGTGGCGACCGAGGCGGGCAGGGCCTCGGCGTAGGCGACGCGCTCGACCGAGTCGATGGTAGGGAGCTCGGCCGCCATCAGTGGGCCCACTCCTGGATGACCCGGATCCGCTCGTCCGCGCTGGCCACGGCCTCGGCCGGCGTCTCGACCCCGTAGATCGCCCGCTCATAGCTCTGGGCGACGGCGTCGAGGACCTCGGTGAGCGACGGGACCGCGTCAACGCCGCGCGTGTGGGGCGCCTGCTCGGCGAACCGGCGCATGAACGGGTTGGCCTCGAAAAAGTCCGCCAGGGCGGGGTCGTCTAGGAGGCCGGCGCGGATCGGGATCTGACGCGTCGTCTCGATCAGGAGGCGGTCAGCCTCGGGCGAGACGAGGTACCGGGCGAATGCCCACGCCGCCTCGGGGTGCTGCGTGGACGAGAACACGGCGATGTTCTTGTAGTCGCCGTAGGTCACGGGCTCGCCGTCGAAGCCGTCGGGGACGGGGACCGGGGCGAAGTCGAACCGGAGGTCCGGGGCGTTCTCGACGAGCCACGCGGCCGTCCACGGGCCGGTGAACTCGGACGCGATCCGGCGCTGGGCGAACGCGTTGCCCTGCAGCGTCGAGAGCGGGAGGTGGCCCCGCTGGTAGAGCGTCTGGAAAAAGCCGTAGACCTCGCGGAGCGCGTCCTCGTCGATGGCGAGGTCGCCGTCGACGTCGAAGAACGTCTGCCCGCCGGACGCCGCGAGGTAGAGCGGGTAGACGTCGAAGTAGCGCTGCCACCAGATCGGGCGGATGTCGCGGGCGCTCATCCAGCGGTCCGTCTGCCCGTCGCCGTCCGTGTCGCCCGTGACGCGCTCGGCCGCGGCGAGGTACTCCGAGTAGGTCCGCGGCGGGCGCGTCACGCCGGCCCCCTCGAACAGGTCGACGTTGTAGATCATCAGGATCGGGTTCGTCTTCCAGGGGAGCTGATAGACGTGGCCGTCGGCGCTGACGAACCGGTCGGCCAGTTCGGACGGCGTCCGGGCGGCCATGAGGCTGTCGAAGCCCGGCATCTCGTCGAGCGCGAGCACGCCGCCGGCGCGGATAAAGTCGTTCAGGACGCCCGGCCAGATGTTCGAGCAGAGGTCGGGCGTGGTCCCGGCCACGACGGCCGCGAGCAACACTTCTTCGCTCGACTGGCCCGCCGGGATCGGCTGGGCCTCGACCTGGATGTCGGGATGCTCCGCGTTCCAGCGCTCCACCAGCACCTCTGCCCACGCGCGCTCCTGGGGGTTCTGGCTCGTCCAGTAGGTCAGGACGATCGGTCCGCCCGCCTCGGGGCTCGTCTCGGGGGTGCCGTCGTCGCACGCCGCGAACGCCCCCGAGGCGGCGGCGACCAGGAGCAGGAGCGCGACGCGGCGCATCAGAACGTGACGCTGAGGCCGACGGTGTGGACGCGACCCAGCCGCCCGCCGTCGCGGAAGGCGTAGTCCAGCTTTGCCATGCCATCCGGGTACGGGAGCGGCTGGCGGACGCCGAGGCCGAGGGCGAGGCCGCCCTCACGCTCCGGCAGGAACAGACCCTGGAACCCGCCACGGAAGAAGACCCGCTCGCGGAAGCCGTACTCGGCGCCGACGTTCAGGCTCTCGTAGTTCGACGACGGGTGGAGCGCGTCGACGGACACGCTGAGCTGGTTCATCCGCGACGCGAGCGGCCGCGAGACGACGCCGATCTTGAAGTCGAGCGGGAGGCTCCACGTGTCGAGCGCGTAGTCGGCCGGGATCTGGCCGTTCGTCCCGTCCTGGCTCGGGTCGGGGTCGACGAACGTGCGGAGGTCGCGGCCGTCGAGCTGGAGGTCGGAGCCGAAGTTGGAGATCGCGGCGCCGATGGTGAGCCCGCCGAAAAAGTCGGTCTGGAACCGCGTCCCGATGTCCACGGCGACGGCGCTGGCCGTCGAGTGCCACACGCGCTGCTGGATGTACTTCGCCGTCCCGCCGATCGAGAACCGGTCCGAGATCTGGCGGCCGTAGCTCAGCCCGACCGCGAGGTCGGCCGCGTCGAACGTCTCGCCGGTCCCCTGCTGGTTGAGCTCCGTACGGACCGTCATCTCCGGCACGCCGAGCATCGTCACCGACGCCCCCACGACGCCGCCCGCGAGCGGCACCGCCACGCCGACGTAGTCGTGACTCACGTCGCCGAGCCACTCGCTGTGGGCCGAGACGAACTCACCGGCGCGCATCTGCGCGAGCCCGGCCGGGTTCCAGTAGAGCGCCGTCGCGTCGTCGGCCGAGGCCGTGAACGCACCGCCGAGGGCCATGGCCCGGGGCCCGACGCCGATCTGGAGGAACGGCGCGGCCGTCGTGCCGGCCCGCGACACGCTCTGGGCGCCCGCCTCGGGGAGCCCGCCGCCGAGGCCGAGGAGGACGAGCGCGAGACCGACCCGCGCCCTGCGAACGAGGGGCTGTGTGGCTGGCATGGCGCTACTTGATGAGGGCGAACCGCCCGACGGACTCGCCCACGCCCGGCGCGTCGACGTGGAAGAGGTAGACCCCGTAGGCGACGTCCATCCCGTCGCGCGAGGTCAGGTCCCACGGCTCCTGCCCGTCGTCGACGGCGGCGCTGTGGGTGAGGGTCTGGACCAGATCGCCGGTGATCGTGTAGATCCGGATGGTGCACTCCGGCGGCAGGTTCATGAAGTAGATCCGCCGCTCGCCGCGCCCCACGAGGTACGGGTTCGACGGCTCGAACCGGCTCGTCGCGACGTACGGGTTGGGCACGACGTACACGTCGTCGAGCGCGTCGGCGGCCGCAGCCTCGTCGAAGGCTGGCGGCGTGAACGCGAACGCCACGCGGTCGCCGGTCGCGAACGGCTTGACGGTGTCGAAGCGGAGGACGGCGCCGGGCTGCGGCGGGACCGGCACCACGCCCGGCTCGGCGACGGGGTCGGGCGGGCGGATCCGGACCGCCCAGCCGGCCCGCCAGCGACCGCCCTGCTGCGCGGGCTCGGCGCCCGGCGTCTCGCCGTCGACCAGGATGATGAGGTCCCCGTGGTCGTACTGCCCGTTGCGGAGCGAGTCGACGTCTTCGACGAGGATCACGTCCTGCTGGCGGTCGAGCGTCCGGTTCCAGACCTGGAACGGGAGCGGGAACGCCTGCTGGCCGAACGCGAGGATGAGGCTCGTCTGCGGCGTCTGCCCGGCCTCGGCAAACCGGACCTCGAAGTCGTACGGGAAGGGGACGTAGCGAGCCGGCGTCACGACGGCCGAGACCGTCCCTGGCTCGACGATCGTGCGATAGGTCCCGCCATCGCCCTGCACGTACCGGACCGTCGAGTCGGGCACGACGATCTCGCCGGGCGCCTCGACCGCGAGGGCGAACCCGTCGGTGAGGGGCAGCTCGTTGAGGCCAGGCCGGATGGTCCCGCTCTCCCGCATCTCGCCGCTGGCGGTGTCGACCAGCTCGTAGGTCGGATTCAGGTCGGTGTCCCACACCGAGGGGTTCGTGAACCGGACCTCGTAGCGCGGCGCGTCCCGGAGCGCCGACGGCGAGACGATCGTGAGATCGACCGCCCCGGTCCCCCGCATGTCGGCGTCGTAGGAGGCGACCTCCGGCGGGACGTAGCCGGCCGCCGGCGCGCGCGGCGTCGCGACCGCCGTGTTGATGTCGGTGACGACGTTCCCCGCGATGTCGTTGTTGATGACGGCCGTCGTGATCGACGGCGAGAGCCCGTCGACGCTGCCGTCGGGCGTCGAGGGGAAGGACCCGTCGTCGTTCCGGTTCACGAGGCCTCGGTCGTAGGCCACGAGCGCGTAGTAGTACGTCTGCCCGTTGACCACGTCGCGGTCGACGTACGAGTGCCGCAACCCGGAGTCGTTGCCGAGGTTGAACTGGACGCCGTTGACCGGGACGGGGTGGAGTCCGCGGAGCCCGTTGGGCAGGTCGAACTGGGCGAGGGGCCGCTGGTAGACCGGGTTGCCGTAGGCGTCGGTGACCAAGAGCCGCTCGCGGAAGTTGGGCTCGGTGCTCTTGTAGAGCATGTAGCCCTCGAAGTCGTACTCGCGGAGGAACGGGTCGTAGCTCCGCTCCGAGCGGGAGTCCCACGAGAGCGTGACCTGCCCGTCGCCCGAGACGGCCGTGAGCGTCGGCTTGTCGGGCGGCCGTGCGAACCGGTAGTTCGCGTTGTAGATCTGCTGGACCGTCTGCTTCTTCCGTGCGAGGGCCGAGTTCTCGACGTCGCGCGGGTCGGCGAAGTCCTTGTCGGCGAAGAGGAGGGCCATCGAGAACCGCTCGGTCTGGCCGGCCGCGAGGGGGAACGGGCCGCTGGCGAAGAACATCCCGAGGTTGCGCCCCCCCTCCAGGATCACGTCGACGGGCGGGAGCGCCTCGCGGAAGACCCGGTAGTTCTCGGCGTCGTCCGTCAGCTCGTAGCGGTGGACGTCGAAGACGGAGAAGCCCGTGAGCCCGATCTGGTCCGACTCGTCCTTGTCGAGCGCGTCGAAGTTGGGCTCGCCCGCCGTCGGCCGCCCGTCGCCCTCGCCGACGTCGCGGCCGGGGTAGTTGTCGGCCTCGGGCCCGAGCCCGTCGGCGCCCACGTCGTCGAGGAGCGGCTCGCCCTCGGACCACTGGCCGTCCTCGTTGAGGTCGAGGAACTGCTCCCAGTTCATGTTCTCGTCGCCCGTCCACCAGCGGCCGTTCCGGTAGGCCACGGTCTCCTCGACCGGGCCGTAGAAGCGCTCGAAATCGTCGACGTTGTAGCGGGCCTCGACGGCGGCGCGGATGGCCTCCGCCCCCTCGACGAGGTCGCCCGGCCCGCTCTCGCGCGTCTCGTCGGTGATCCCGTCCTCGTCGTTGTCGGTCCCGTCGGTCGAGTTGCCGGGCGACTCCAGGAACGCGTAGCCGGCCGTCCCGACCGGGCTCCACTGGCCCGGCGAGCCGATCCCGTCGGCGTCGTAGGCGAAGGCGAGGTCGAGGCGCGTGTTGTAGGCGCCCTCGTCGTCGCCCGAGTCGTCGGTCCCGCCGACGCCCCAGTCGATGTACTGCGCGAACACGACGTCGTCGTAGTCGACGCCGCACTCGTTCGTGATCTCGTAGACCCAGAAGATGACGTCCTGGGCGAGCGGGTGATTCCACTGGAACCCGCGGACGGCGACCTCCAGACCCAGCCCGCCTCGGGTGTCGCCCGGACACGGGAAGAAGCGGTGCGGCTCCTGGGTGTACTCCCGGTCCGGCGCGTCGTCGAACACGAAGTAGGTCTCGACGTCGGCGTTGCGCACCCCGCGGCCGAAGAACCCGTTCCACTGGCCGGCCCAGTCGATCGGTCGGTCGGGCCACTCACCGGGCCACGTCCGCTCGTCGTCGCTGCGGGCCGGGCTGGCCTGGTACGGGTTCGAGTAGCCGGGGACGGGCGCCCAGCCCCACGGCACGCGCGTCGTCGGGTCGCGGTCGATGAACTCGCGGTAGTTCGTGCTCATCGGCGTGATCCGGTTGCCCTGCGCATCGGTCGTGGCGGCCGAGACGATGAACGCGATGCCGTCGACGTAGCTGTGGCCCGAGCCCTTGGGCCACTCGCCGGACGGCTGGTCGGGGTAGCGCGAGATCTCGCCGTAGTTGGAGTAGAGCGTCCGGACGCGGTTGCCGTCGAGGACGCCCCACTGCGTGAGTTGGGGGTTCCCGTCGTTGGGGTCGGGCTCGCGCTGCGCCGAGGCGGGCACACTCGCGGCGAGGGCGAGCAGGAGGAGCGCCCCGTAGCCCAAGCTTGTCATCCTGAGCGAACGCGAAGGATCTCGACGCCCAGGAGTGTGCCCGATGAGCCGGGGGCGACGAGCCCAAACGGTTGCGTTGAGATCCTTCACTGCGTTCAGGATGACAGGGTGGGGGGAGGGAATCATGCCGATCGTGCCTAGAGGTCGAGGCTGACGCCGACCTGGACGAGGCGGGGGGCGACGTAGAAGTCCGGGCGCCGGAGGAACTCGTCCTTCGAGTTCAGGCCGAGCGCGGCGCCGCTGTAGTAGCGGAGGTTCGGCGTGGGCAGGCCCGTGTCGGTGTAGACGTTGGTCACGTTCCGGGCGTCGAGCAGGTTGTAGACCCGGAGGAACAGGCCGGGCTCGAGGCCGCCGAGGCGGACCACGCGCGTGGCGAACAGGTCGACGGTCGCCACCCCGGGCCGGCGGGCCGAGTTCTCGACGCCCGTCCGCTGGTCGGCCTGCGTCGGCGTGTAGGGGAGCCCGGAGCCGAGCTGGGCCACGAGGCTGACGAGGCCGAACGACCGGTCGGCCTGGCCGACGGCGGCGCGGACGTTGAGCTGGTGGCGGCGGTCCCACTCGACCGGGACGAGCTGCTTGACGGGCTCGTTGCCGGCCTGCTCGGCGAGGAGCCGGTCGCGCGGGTCGGAGGCGTTGGCCTCGGCGATCTGGTACGTGTAGTCGACGTTGAGCCCGAACCCGTCGAGCGGGCGGCGCTCGAACGAGACCGTCACGCCGCGGACGTTGCCGTAGTCGCGGTTCACGTAGCGGCCGTAGCGCGAGAGCTGGAAGTCCTCGCCGACGCCGGCCGCGATCGTCTCGATCCGCGTGCCGAGGAGGTTCCGGATGTCCTTGTAGTAGACCGTGAGGTCGAGCCCGACCGTGTTCGAGAACCCCTGCTGGAGCCCGACCTCGTAGGCTACGGTCTGCTGCGGCTCAAGGTCGGCGTAGCCGAACGGGCGGCCCAGGCCGAGCTCCGGGTCGAAGATGTAGTCCGGGTTCGTGAACAGGAAATCGAAGGGCGGCATCTGGAAAAAGTGCCCGTAGGCCACGTGGACCACGCCCGCCTCGGAGATCGGGTAGGCCAGCCCGAGGCGGGGCGAGAGCTGCCACTTCGCCTCCGTCGCCCGCCGCTCCGACGTCCGCGGCTGCGTAAAGTCCGAGGGCACCTCGGTCCGCGCGTCGAAGTAGTCGAGGCGGACGCCCGCGTTGACCACGAGATAGTCGAACTCCATCTTGTCCTGGACATAGACCGAGGCCTCGATGGGCTGCTGGTCGTAGCTCACGTGCGCCGGCGTCCCGGCCGGCGGGATGTCCGGCTCGAACCCCGTCGACGCGTTGTTGAGCACGTCGAACCGGTCGAGCGCGAGGTCGTGGAGCTTGACCTCCGCCCCGCCCTTCACGAGGTGCCGCCGCGTGACCTGGCTCGTGACGTCGAACCGGCCGACCGACGTCCGCGTCTCGCGGGCGAACTGGGTCGGGCGCGCGCCGCCGAGGTAGAAGCTGAAGTTGGGGCTGAGCTCGCGGAGCGCCGTGTCCCGCGGGTAGCGCGAATCGAGCGGGTCCTCGTAGACGTATTCGTCGACGGCGTTCTGGAACGTGGCCGCCTTCAGGTCGAGAAAGGTGCTCCCCGAGAACAGGAGCGTGTAGGTCCCGATGATCGAGGCCGAGCGGCCGTGGACCGTGGTCTGCCCGTCGGGGTTGTAGCGGAAGAGGTGGTCGTAGTTCTGGCCGCGGTCGGTCTGGAGGAGCCCGTTGAGCGCGAGCCGGCCGCCGAAGACCTGGCCGGTCAGCTTGAGCTGGGCCGTCTCCTGCTCGCCCCAGTTGAGCGAGGCGAGCGTGCTGTCGCCGAGGGCCGGCACGTAGACCGTCCGCCCGTCGACCTCGACGGGGACGCGCTGGTCGGTCTCGGCGTAGACCGGCTGGACCACGCGCCGACCGTAGAGGTAGCCGTCGTTGCGGACGACGCGGCCGGACGCGAAGAACGTGAGCCGCGACCCGAAGCCGGGGACCGGGCCGCTCAGCGACCCGTTGGCCTCGACGTTGCCGGTCGCCGAGACCGATTCGGGCCGCTCGAACAGGTCGCTGGCGCCCGTCGCGTAGCCGCCGCCGTAGGCGGTCAGGCTCACGGCGTAGTCCTCGCCGCCGTCCTTCGTCACGATGTTGACCACGCCCGACTGGGCCTGGCCGTACTCGGCGTTGAACGTGCCCGAGATGACCTCGACCTCCTGGATCGCCTCGTTCTCGACCTGGAACGCGAACGACTGGTCGTACACGTCGTTGACCGGCACGCCGTCGACGAGGTAGGCCACCTCGCCGGTCCGCCCGCCTCGGAAGTGCCCCTCGACCACGCCCGCCTGGAGGTTGACGACGTCGGAGAACGACTGGACCGGGAGCGCCTCGAGCTCCTCGGACGAGATCGACGCGGCCGACGACGTCAGGTCGCGCTGGACGATCGGCCGCTCGGCACGCACGATGACCTCCTCGGTCTGGGTCGTCTCCTCCGCCAGCTCCACGTCGAGGTCGGTCGTCCGGTTGATCTGGACGCGGACGCCCTCGACCACGCGCGTCCCGTACCCGATGGCGGAGACGCGGACGCTGTACGTCCCCGGCCGGATGCCGATGACCGAGTAGTAGCCGTCGACGTCGGTCGAGGCCCCGCGGTCGGTGTCGACCACGAGGACGCTGGCGCCGATGACGGCGCCGCCGGACTGGGCGTCGACGACGCGGCCGGCCACCTTGCCGGTCTGCGCGGAGACCGCGCCGGCCAGGAGCACGGAGAGGGCGAGCATGGGCAGGGCCCACGCACGGAGAGGCGATCGCATGACGGGTCGGGCGGGTGCGTCCGGGGCAGCCACCACTGGCCACCCCGGACGGATCGACGAGGGAGCGCTACCGGACGACGGTGATCGTGAGGGCCTCCGAGTGCGAAGGCGTCCGCAGCACGAGGAGGTAGGTCCCGCTCGTCAGGTCGCGGCCGTCGAGCGCGAGGGCGTGCTCCTGGGCCGCCATCGGCTGGCGGTCGGCGAGGACAGCGACGCGGCGGCCGACCATGTCGTAGACCTCGAGCGTGACCTCGGCCGCCTCGGGCAGGGCGAACCGGACGGTCGTGCCGGCCCCGAACGGGTTCGGCGCGTTCGGGCGGAGCCAGCGGTCCTGCGCGCCCGCGACCGGGCGGTCCGGGCCGCCCTCGCCGGCGGTCGCGAAGAGCGCACCGCTCCCGATGTTCGTGATCGAGACGTCGTCCCAGTAGGTCGAGCCGGTGAACGCGTGCCAGTACCGGAGCCGGAGCTCCATGCCCACCGCGTCCTCCCGCGGGTAGACCACGAAGGCGTAGTTCGTCCAGTCGTTGTCCGCCGTCTGCGGGTAGAGCGGGATGACGTTGGGGTTGTACTCCCCGTTGAGCCGGATGTCGAGGCCCCCGAGCTCGTTGTACCCGGCCGCGCCGGACTCGAGGCTCGAGTACCACAGCGCCGTCAGCCCGACGTTGTTGTCGCCCTGGCCGATCGTCGACGGGTCCGCATTGCCTTCCGTCTTCAGCCAGTACGAGATGAGGACCGGCTCGCCCGGCGTCACCGGCACGCGCTCGGAGATGGCGACCGCCTCGGGGGCCTCGGCCGTGTTCTGCTCGATGAGCAGGCTCGACTCGCCCGTGTGGGCCTCGGCCGTGGTCCGGCTCAGGAAGAATGGCTGGGTCTCGGGCCACCCCTCCACGCCGGTCCCGGCGTCGGGGCTGTAGAAGTACCAGCCGCCGGGCACGTCGACCGTCGCGTTGAAGATGTCGCCGGGCCAGACGCCCTCGGTCCCCGTCCGGACGAAGAAGTCGTCGACGTACACCGTCCCCGTCGCGCTCGCGCCCTTGCGGAGCACGATCGTCGCGCTCGTCGCGTCGGCGGGGAACGTGATGGCGCCGAGGTCCGCCGTCGAGACGCGCGTCCAGCCGCCCGTCGAGGCGGCGTCCTGCGGGAGGTCGAGGACGATGTCTTGGCCGAGGAGGTCGTTGCCGGCCGCGTCGCGGAACGAGTAGACGAGCTGGAACTTCGCGTCGTCGGAGGCCGGGGCCGTGTTCACGCCGTCGGCCCACACGAACGCGCCGAACTCGAGGTCGGCGTTCGCCGGGAAGGCCGGGACCCAGTTCCGGATCGCCTCATCCATGGTCCACGACGACTCGCCCGACCCGGACAGCTTCAGGCTGTAGCTCGGCGAGCGCGACTGCTCCGCCGACCACGCCGCCCCGCTGCCCGAGGCGGACCAGTACGACGGCACGTCGCCCTCGAAGCCCATCTCCGAGACGAGGTTGGGCAGCTCCGCGGCGACGTCCGGCGCGTCGCCGATGAACACGTCGTCCCAGTAGGTCGTGCCCGTGAAGCTGTGCCAGTACCGGAGCCGGAGCTCCATCCCGACGGCGTCCTCGCGGGGGTAGACCACGAAGGCGTACTGCGTCCACCCATTGTCGGCTTGCTGGGGCAGGAGCGGGATGACGTTGGGGTTGTACTCCCCGTTGAGCCGGATGTCGAGGCCCCCGAGCTCGTTGTACCCGGCCGCGCCGGACTCGAGGCTCGAGTACCACAGCGCCGTCATACCGACATTGTTGTCGCCCTGCCCGATCGTCGCCGGGTCCGCGTTGCCTTCCGTCTTCAGCCAGTAGGACACGAGGACGGGCACGCCGGGCGTCACCGGCACGCGCTCGGAGATGGCGACCGCCTCGCTCGCCGTGGGGTCGAGTTGCTCGATCCGGAGGCTGTGGCCGCCGGTGTGGGCGTCCGCGTCCGTGACCGTGACGTCGAAGGCCTGGGTGTCGGGCCAGTCGCCGCCGCGCGGGAAGTTGTCCCAGTAGTAGTACCAGCCGCCCGAGACGTCGACGTTGGCGTTGAAGATGTCGCCGGGCCAGACGCCCTCGGTCCCCGTCCGGACGAAGAAGTCGTCGACGTACACCGTCCCCGTCGCGCTCGCGCCCTTGCGAACCGTGATCGTCGCGCTCGCCGCGGCGGCGGGAAACGTGATGGCGCCGAGATCGGACGTCGAAACCTCGACCCAGCCGCCCGTCGAGGCGGCGTCCTGCGGGAGGTCGAGGACGATGTCTTGGCCGAGGAGGTCGTTGCCGGCCGCGTCGCGGAACGAGTAGACGAGCTGGAACTTCGCGTCGTCGGAGGCCGGGGCCGTGTTCACGCCGTCGGCCCACACGAACGCGCCGAACTCGAGGTCGGCGTTCGCCGGGAAGGCCGGGACCCAGTTCCGGATCGCCTCATCCATGGTCCACGAGGCAGCGCCGGAGCCGGAGAGCTTGAGGCTGTAGCCCGCGGTCCGCGCCTGCTCGGCACTCCAGGTGGCCCCGGCGCCGGACGGCTGGAAGTAGGACGGAGCGGCGGCCTCGAAGCCGCCATCGCTGAGCTTGTTCTGTGCCGCGAGGCGGGCGGTCTGGGCCTGGGCCGAGGGGAGGCTCCACGCCAGAAGGGCGAGGGCAGCCGCGGGGAGTAGCAGTCGATGCATGGGAGTGGGGAGGATGGGAAGCGCTTCCAAGAGCGGACGCGCCGAGAACATGCGAGCGGTCCCGCTAGGAGGACTCGCGGACGACGAGCTGAGTCGGAATGAGCGTGGCGTCGGGAATCGAGGCGTCGGCCGTCTCCACGCCCTCGGCCAACACGCCGAGGGCCGCTTCGCCCAGCCGCTCCTTGTGGACGTGGACGGTGGTGAGGGGCGGGAAGGCGAGCGCTGCGCCCTCAACGTCGTCGAAGCCGACGACGGCGAGGTCTTCGGGCACGCGGAGTCCCCGGTCCCGGGCGGCGTCCAGGAGACCGAGGGCGAGGGCATCGTTGGCGCAGAACACGGCCGTCGGCCGGTCGGCGGGGTCGCGGTCGAGAAGCGCACTGCCGGCCCGGGCGCCCGTCGCGCGATCGGAGGGGCCGTCGTCCGTGACGAGGAGCCCATCCGGGATGGGACGGCCGGCGTCCCGCATCGCTTCGGCGAACGCGTCGCGGCGAGCGTTGGGGCTGGGGTGCGTGGGGTCGGCCCCGAGGAAGGCCACCCGTTGGTGGCCGCGCTCGACGACGTGCGCGGCCACGGCGAAGGCCCCGCCCCGGTTGTCGATCGAGACCTGCGGGGCGTCGTCCCACGCGAAGTCCGCGAGCACGTGGGGGATCGCTCGGTCGCGGAGCTGCTCGATGAGGGCCCCATCGACGCCGCCGGCGACGACGACGCCGTCGACGGAGTGCTCGGTGAGAAAGCGCGGGGCGTGCTCGCCGGGAACGTACGGGTCGGGCACGGTCGAGAGCAGGACGTAGAGCCCGCGCCGCCGCGCCTCGAACTCGGCGCCGAGGAAGACGCGGGTGTAGAACGGCTCGCTCTGGCGGAAGTGGTCCTCCCGGAGGACGAACCCCACGTTGCCGGTCCGCCGCGCCGCCAGCCCCCGCGCGCTGCGCGACGGCGCGTAGCCGAGGCGGTCGGCCGCGGCCTGGACGCGCTGGCGGGTCGCCTCGGCGACGGGCCCCTTCCCGTTCATGACGAGGGAGACCGTCGAGATCGACACGTGGGACGCCTCGGCGACGTCGGAGATGGTGGGGCGAGCGGCCATGGGGGCGAGTCGAAGCGCTTTGATCGAAGCGCTTCGAGGATAGTGATTACCTTCGCCTTGCGCAAGGGCCTGAGTGCGTGACCGGCCGCATTCGGCATGATGGAAGCCCTACCGGCCCGGAGCGCCTCCCGGCCTTTCTCTGTCCGCCTCGATGGCGAGCTCGACCGGCGGCGTCGTCTTCGCGCAGACGGTCCCCCCTTTCCCCTGTCCGCCATGCCTGGTGCCCCCTGGTCGCCCCGTTCCACCGGTCTCGTTGCGAGCTGCTTCCTGGGGCTGCTCTTCTGGTGGGGACCCGCGACTCACGCGCAGACGCTCCAGGCCGACTCGCTCGCGGTGGCGTTCGGCCTGGGCCGTGGGCAGGTCGAGGTGGGCGGGGTCTACGCGGGCGCCGAGTTCCACGACAGCCGGCCGGTCCCGGCCCGGATCAGCTTCTACGCGCCAGTCGCCAACAGCCTCGACCTGAGCACCGACTACTGGACCCGCGGCGACTCCCGACCGCTGACGCTCGTCGTCCGCGTCGACGGCCGGGCGGACTCGCTGGGGGCGACGCCCTGGGCCTACCGCTGGACGCCGTACGCCGTCACGTTCCACGAGCGGACGGCGGACTACGACAGCCGGCTGGCCTACCGGTTCGCCGACGACCTGCCCGGCGTGGTGATGCAGCTGATGCTGGTGAACCGCACCGGCCGCCGCGCCTCGTTCGAGGTCGATGCCCGCCTCACGACGACGCTCCGGACCTCGCACACTTACGCGACGCGAGCCCCCCACCGGACCGCGTTCGTGGACGACGGCGCGACCTTCCTCGCCTCGTTCGACGCCGCCGACACGGACTCCGTGGCCCTGTTCGTCGCTAACGTGGGGGCAACCCCGGACGCGACGGGCCGGCCGGCCGATGCGACGGCGGCGTTCACGTACGCGGCCTACCTCGCGCCGGGCGACTCACTCGTCGTCACCCAGATCATCGGGACGAGCCGTCAGCGGGAGAGCGCCGCGGTGCGGCGGCGGGCCGTGGCGACGTGGGCGGATGCAGTGGAGGCCACCGAGGACGGCATCCGGCGGTACGTCCGGGATCAGGGTCGCTTCGACGGGCTGGACCCGGCGCTCCGCGAAACCGACCGGCTGGCCCGCGCCCTCCTCCGCGCCGACCGCCACCACCTCGATGGGCAGGTGGTGCCGATGCCGAGCCCGGCGGAGTACAACTTCTTCTTTACCCACGACCTCCTGCTGACCGACCTCGGGGCGGTCCACTTCGACCCCGCCCGCGTCCGCGACGACCTCCGGTACGTCCAGTCGCTCGTCCGCGCCGACTCGGTGCTGCCGCACGCACGCTACTGGAAGGACAGCACGTACGTCGTCGAGTCCGCCAACGCCGACAACTGGAACCACCTCTGGGCGGTGATCCTGTCGGCGTCGTACCTCAAGCACAGCGGCGATACGGAGACCGTCGACGCGCTCTACCCGACGCTCCAGAAGAGCCTGGCGCTGATGCTCGGCAACGAGCGCGACGGGCTGATGGTCGCCGAGCGGCCGGACTGGTGGGACATCGGCCACGTGCCCGGTCCGCGCGCCTACCTGACGGCGCTCACGATCCGCGCGCTCGACGCCTACGCGTACCTCACCCTCGAGCTGGGCCGGGCCGACGCGGCACTCGCCGACCACGCTCGGCGGGCCGCCCAGATGCGTCGCGCGCTCGTGGACGACCTCTGGGACGACGAGGCGGGCTACCTCCTCAACGGCCTGGACGCGACGCGCACGGACCGTCACTACTACACCGGCTCTCTGGTGGCGGCGTGGTTCGACCTGCTCGACCCCGACCGCCGCGACACGCTCCTCGACACGGCCCGCCGCGAGCTGCTGGACGAGCACGTCGGCATGCGCAACGCGATGCCGATGGACTACCACCTCCTGACCGACGTCTATCGGTTCCAGGAAGGCGAGGTCGGGACACCCGGGCGGTACATGAACGGAGGCGTCTGGCCGCAGGGGAACGCGTGGTACGCCCTCGGCCTGATCGCCGCCGGGCGGGTGGACGAGGCGCGCGACGCGCTCACGCGCTACCTCAGCGTCGCTGGGGTGGAGGACAGCCCGAACGGCCAGCCCGCCTTCTACGAGTACCGCAACGCCGACTCGACCTCGGCCGCCTACGGGGCCGTCGACAAGCCGACGTTCCTATGGGCGGGAGGCTGGTTCCTCCACGTGCTGTACCACCTCGCCGGGGTGCGCGAGACGCCTTGGACCGTGTCTTTCAGTCCCCTCCTGCCGGAGGGGTTCGAGGCGGTCGCCTACGACCTCGCGGTGGAGGGCGGGACGGCCCGGGTGTCGTGGTCGGGCACCGGGACGGCGTTCCGACGAATCGTGGTGAACGGCGCCGAGACGGCGTCGGCGGTGCTGACCGGTCCGGCCTCGCGCATCGAGTTGGTCCGCGGCGTGCCCGAGGCGCCGTACCTCGCCTCGGCGACGGCCCTGGTGGACGACGTGTCGCGCTCGGCCGACGGGCTGGTCGTTCAGATCCGCGGAGTCGTAGGGCAGGAGGTCGCGCTGGAAATCGTCTCGCCGAGGGCTCTCTCGACGGTGCGCGTGGACGGGCGCGCGGTGCCTCCGGCGTCCGTCACGACGACGACGATGGGCGAGACGACGACAGTCCGGCTGGCCTGGACACTGGAGCGGGCCGAGGCGACGGTTACGATCACGCCCTGACCCGTCGTGGAGTCCGGATTGGCCGGTGCGAAGCTCAGGCCGCCCGCCTCGGTGCTGGGGCAGGGCGAGCCGGCCCAGAGGTACCAATCGCGCCCGTCGAAGGGGTCCTCTCGAAGCGGGAGCGGGAAGGCGCGCGGGGCGTCGACCGCCGCCTGGATCGTCGTGTGGTCGCCGGCCCCGTCCCGGGCGACGAGGCCGTAGGCCGAGAGGCCGGGTTGGGCGGCCCCACCGGAAGCGACGACCGCCAGCGCGATGAGGACGCCGCGAGCGAGGGCCCGACTCGGAAGCGCTTGCATTCGACGAGGCGGGGCGTACTATCTTGGCAACGTAACCGGTAAAGTGCAATGGCCGCCCCCCGCGCCCTCCAAGTCCACCCCGACGACAACGTGGCCGTCGCCGTCGAGCCCCTCGCGGCGGGGACGACCGTATCCGTCGGCACCGTCGAGGTCACGCTCCGCGACGACGTCCCGAAGGGGCACAAGGTCGCCCTCCGCGACCTCGCCCCCGGCGCGCCCGTGGTCAAGTACGGGGCCCGACTCGGCGACACCACCGAGGCGGTCGCGGCCGGCGCGTGGGTCCACTCCCACAACCTGAGGACGGCACTCGGCGACCTCCACGAGTACGCCTACGAGCCGACAGACCGCCCTGCGCCGGACGTCCCCGACGCGGCGCCGACGTTCCTCGGCTACCGCCGGCCCGACGGCCGCGTTGGGACGCGGAACGAGATCTGGGTCATCAACACGGTCGCCTGCGTCAACCGTGCGGCCGAGCGAATCGCGCGGACGGCGAACGCCCGCTTCGAGGGCCGCGTCGACGGCGTCCACTCGTTCCAGCACCCGTACGGCTGCAGCCAGCTCGGCGACGACCTGGACTACACGCAGCGCGTGCTCGCTGGCCTCATCCGCCACCCGAACGCGGGCGGCGTGCTCGTCATCGGCCTCGGGTGCGAGAACAACCGCCTCGACGCGCTCCTCGAACAGGCCGGCGACGTGGACCGCTCGCGCATCCGCTATTTCACATCGCAACTCGTCGGCGACGAGGTCGAGGAGGGGCTGGAGATGGTGGAGGAGTTGGTCGGCATCGTCGAGACCGACGAGCGGACCGCGTGCCCGGTCTCCGACCTCGTGCTCGGCGTCAAGTGCGGGGGGTCGGACGCGTTCTCGGGCATCACGGCGAACCCGCTCGTCGGCCGCGTCTCGGACCGGCTGACGGCGCTCGGCGGGACGGTCCTCCAGACCGAGGTGCCCGAGATGTTCGGGGCCGAGCAGCAGATCATGAACCGGGCGGCGACCCGCGAGGTGTTCGAGCAGACGGTCGACCTCATCAACCGGTTCAAGCAGTACTTCATCGACCATGACCAGCCGATCTACGAGAACCCCTCGCCGGGCAACAAGGACGGCGGGCTGACGACGCTCGAGGAGAAGTCGCTCGGGGCCACGCAGAAGGGCGGGACGGCGACGGTCACGGCCGTCCTCGACTACGGCGAGCCGACGGTCGAGGCCGGCCTTAACCTTATCTACGCGCCCGGCAACGACGGCGTCTCGGTCACGGCCGAGGTCGTGGCCGGCGCGACGGTCGTCGTGTTCACGACGGGCCGCGGCACGCCGCTCGGCTTCCCCGTCCCCACGCTCAAGGTCTCGACCAACTCCGACATCGCCGCGCGCAAGCCGCACTGGATCGACTTCGATGCCGGACGGCTCCTGGACGGCTCCGCCTCGATGGACCAGCTCACCGACGACCTCTTCGACACGATCCGCCAGACGGCCAGTGGCGAGCGCCGCGCGCGCAACGAGGAGAACGACTACCGCGAGATCGCCATCTGGAAGGACGGCGTGACGCTCTAGCCCATGACGCGACCCCGACTCCGGCTCGCCTCCGTTTGGAAGCGCTTCTCGCTCGTGCTAGCCGTCGCGCTGGCCGGCTGTGCGGAGGAGAGCGACGTCCGGGTCATCCGCCTCGGCCACGCGCTCGACACGGAGCACCCGGTCCACCTCGGGATGGAGGCCATGGCCGCCACCCTCGACTCGCTCTCGAGCGGGACCATGCGGATCGACATCTACCCGAGCCAGCAGCTCGGGTCGGAGCGCGTGATGCTGGAGCTGCTCCAGATCGGCTCGCTCGGCATGACCAAGGTGTCGTCGAGCGTGCTGGAGAACTTCGCGCCCGAGTTCCGGGTGCTCAGCCTCCCGTTCGTCTTCCGCGACGACGCCCACCGGTTCGCCGTCCTGGAGGGGGCCGTCGGAGACGAGCTCCTGGAGGCGCCCGAGCCGTACCGGCTCCGCGGCCTCGCCTTCTACGACGCCGGCAGCCGGAGCTTCTACACGGTCGACACGCCGGTGCTCGAGCCGTCGGACCTGATGGGCCAGAAGATCCGGGTGCAGGAGAGCGCGACAGCGATGGACATGGTCCGGTCCCTGGGCGGGAGCCCGACGCCGATCTCGTGGGGCGAGCTCTACACGTCGCTCCAGCAGGGCGTCGTGGACGGGGCCGAGAACAACCCGCCGAGCTTCTACCTGTCGCGCCACTACGAGGTCGCGCGGTACTACGTGCTCAACGAGCACACGGCCGTGCCCGACGTCCTCGTCGTCGGGACGACGCTGTGGGACCGGCTCTCGCCGCAGGAGCGCGGGTGGCTCCAAGAAGCCTCTGACGCCTCGGCCGAGGTCCAGAAGCGGCTGTGGCGCGAGGCGACCGAGGAGGCCCTCGAAGCCGTCGAGGCGGAGGGGGTCGAGGTCGTCACGGACGTCGACAAGGCGCCGTTCGCCGCGGCCGTGCAGGGCATGATGACGCAGTACGCGCAGGACCCCCAGATCGCCCGGCTCCTCGACGCCATCCGCACCACGCAGGCGCCCGCCGCCGCCGACTCGACCCGCACCGCCGCCGATGCGTAGCGACCCGACCGTCCTCCCGCCCGCGTCGCGGGATCACCCGCTGTACCGCGTGAAGTCGGCCGTCGACTGGGCGCTGGGGTGGTTCCTGGTGATCCTGATGGGCGTGGCCGTGGTCAACGTGCTGTGGCAGGTGTTCACGCGGTTCGTCCTCTCGGACCCGAGCGCGTTCACGGACGAGCTCGCGCGCTATCTCCTGGTGTGGGTCGGCCTGTTCGGCGCGGCCTACGCGAGCGGGAAGCGGGCCCACCTCGCCATCGACCTGCTGCGGACGCGGCTGACGGGGCGGGCCGTCCACTGGCACGGGATCTTCGTCGGCGCGGTCGTGGGGCTGTTCGCGCTGGGGGTGATGGTGGTGGGCGGCGTCCGGCTCGTGTCGCTGTCGTTCCTGCTCGGGCAGACGTCGGCGGCGCTGGGGCTCCCGCTCGGGGTCGTGTACCTCGCGCTGCCCGCCAGCGGCGCGCTCATCGTGTTCTACTTCACCGTGTTCATCGTCGAGCGGGTCCGCCGGCTCCGCGGTCTCCCGCCGACGCTCCCGGTCCTCCTCGAGACGACGGCCGAGGCCTACGTCGAGACCGCCGACACGGCCCGGGTGTCGCCGGACGAGCCCGACCTCACCCACCCCGGCGGCCCGCCGCCGCCCGCGCCCGCCGACGGCGGGCCCAGCCCCCCCCGCTGATGGAATGGCTCGACGTCGCCGTCCTCGGCGGCACCTTCGCCACCCTGCTCCTGCTCGGCGTCCCGGTCGCGTACTGCATCGGGATCGCGTCGGCCGCGGCCCTGACCCTGAGCGTGCTCCCGGGCCCGGCCGTGACGACGGTGGCGCAGCAGATGGCGACGGGGCTCGACAGCTTCACGCTCCTGGCGATCCCGTTCTTCGTGCTCGCCGGCCAACTCATGAACCGCGGCGGCATCGCGCGGCGGCTCATCGCGCTCGCGCAGGGCATGATCGGGCGGCTGCCGGGCGGGCTGGCGCACGTCAACGTCTTGGCGGCCATGCTCTTCGGGGCGATCTCCGGGAGCGCCGTGGCCGCCGCGACCGCCGTCGGCGGGACGATGGGGCCGGTCATGAAGCGCGAGGGGTACGACCCCGACTACGCCGCGGCCGTCAACATCACGTCGTCGACGACGGGGCTCATCATCCCGCCGTCGAACATCCTCATCATCTACTCGCTCGCCTCGGGCGGCGTGTCGATCGCGTCGCTGTTCCTGGCCGGCTACATCCCCGGCATCGTGGTGGGCGCGCTGATCATGCTCGTGGCGGGCGTCATCGCGGTCCGGCGCGGCTACCCCCGCTCCGACCGGACCGGCCTCGGCGAACTCGCGCGGCTGTTCGTCGACGCGATCCCGAGCCTGTTCCTGCTCGTCGTCGTGATGGGCGGGATCGTGGGGGGCATCTTCACCGCCACCGAGGCGGCCGCGGTCGCCGTGCTCTACGCCCTGATCCTGGCCTTCGTCTACCGCGAGCTCAAGGTCTCCGACCTCCCGAAGGTGCTGCTGGACTCGGCCTCGACGACGGCCGTCGTCATGCTTCTCATCGCGACGAGCCTCGCGATGTCGTGGGTCATGGCCTACACGAACATCCCGCAGACGGTCACGGCGTCGCTGCTGGCCCTCACCGACAGCCCGGTCGCGATCCTGCTCCTGATCAACCTCGTGCTGCTGGTCGTCGGGACGTTCATGGACATGACGCCGGCCGTCCTGATCTTCACGCCCATCTTCCTCCCGATCGCCATCGACCTCGGGATCGACCCGGTCCACTTCGGGATCATCATGGTCCTGAACCTCTGCATCGGGCTGTGCACGCCGCCCGTGGGGACGATCCTGTTCGTCGGCGTCGGCGTGGCGGGGACGACCATCGAACGGGTCATCCGGCCGCTCCTGCCCATGTTCCTGGCGATGGTGATCGCGCTCGTCCTCATCACGTTCGTGCCGGCGCTGAGCCTCTGGCTCCCCCGCCTCTTCGGGTACTAGACGCCCCTCCGCCCCGGAGGCGCCAGGGCACGCGCCCGTACCTTCTCATTCTCCCCCGGCCGCGAGGCCCAATGCCACAAAAAGTCCGCCTCATCGACATCGCCGACCGCCTCGGGCTGACCAAGGTGAGCGTGTCGAAGGCGCTCCGCGACCACGGCGACATCTCGGAGGAGACGCGCGAACTGGTCAAGCGGACGGCCGCGGAGATGGGCTACACCCCGAACCTCCTCGCCCGGTCGCTCTCGTCGCAGCGCTCGCACACGCTCGGGGTCGTCGTCCCGAAGATCGCCCACACGTTCTTCTCGTCGGTCATCGAGGCGGTCCAGGAGGAGGCGACGGCGCGGGGCTACGGGATCGTCCTGGCGGTGTCGAGCGAGCGGGCCGGCCTCGAGCGCCAGCACATCGAGCGGCTCCTGTCGATGCGCGTCGACGGGCTCCTGGTGTCGGTGTCGAAGGAGGCGCCGGACCTCGAGATCTACGACCGCGTCCGCCAGATGGGTGTCCCGCTCGTGTTCTTCGACCGCCAGATCGAGGGGCTCGGGTTCGGGAGCGTGACCGTCGACGACCGGGCGGGGGCGCGGCGGGCCGTCGAGCACCTCATCGGGCTGGGCCACGACGAGATCGTCCACGTGGCCGGGACGCCGGAGGTCGCCATCGGGCGCGACCGGCGGGCCGGCTACGAGGACGCGCTCCGGGCCCACGAGCTGCCCGTCCGCGAGGCCCTCATCGTGAGCGGCGGGTTCGACGAGCGGTTCGGCGCGCGGGCGATGCGCGAGTTGTTGGATCGCGGGGACCCGCCGTCGGCCATCTTCACGGTGACGCAGCCCGTCGGCCTCGGGGTCTACGGCGTACTCGCCGAGGCGGGCCTGGCGAGCGACGTCACGCTCGCCTCGTTCGGCGACGACGCCAGCAGCGTCCACCTCCGGATCGCCGACGCCATCGTCCGTCAGCCGACGGGTGAGATCGGGCGGCGGGCGCTCGGCCTGCTCCTCGACCAAGTCGAGGGGGGCGGCCTCCTCGCCATCGGGGCCGAGCCTCACGAGGTCCTGGAGGTCGACCTCATCACGAGCACGACCCCGGCGTAGGGCCTTCAGGACGTTCCCGGTTGCGCTTCCGGCGAGAGTCCCTATCTTGACTTTACCGGTAAAGCCCATGGAGATCGACGCCCTGCCCCGCCTCGACGCCTCGCTCGCCGAGGCTGAGCCCGCCCGTCCCGAGCGCGTGCTCCAGTTCGGCACGGGCGCCTTCCTCCGCGGCTTCGCCGACCCGTTCGTGGCCGAGGCCAACGCGTCCGGCGCCTTCGACGGGCGCGTGGTGATGGTGGGCTCGACGGGCAGCGGCCGGGCCGCGGCGCTCGGCGCCCAGGACGGCCTCTACACGCTCTGCGTCCGCGGCCTCCGCGACGGCGAGCCGGTCGACGAGACGCACCTCGTCACGTCGGTCTCGCGCGCCCTCGCGGCCTCCGCCGACTGGGACGCCGTCCTCGCCCTCGCCCGCTCGCCGGAGCTCCGGCTGGTCGTCTCCAACACGACCGAGATCGGCATCACCGACGACCCGGACGACCGACCGGATCTCGACCCGCCGCGGTCATTCCCAGGCAAACTGGCCGCCGCGCTCGCGGCCCGCGCCGAGGCCCACGGCTACGACGGCGGGGGACTCGTCGTCCTCCCGTGCGAGCTCATCGAGGGGAACGGCGACCGGCTCCGTGAGATCGTCGAGGCGCACGCCGAGCGGTGGGAGCTAGGCGACGCCTTCCGCGACTGGCTCGACCGCGAGGTCACGTTCTGCAACACGCTCGTCGACCGGATCGTGCCGGGCAACCCGGACGACGCCGACGCCCTGTTCGAGCGGCTCGGCTACACCGACGACCTCCTGACGGTCACCGAGCCGTACCGGCTCTGGGCCATCGAGGGCGACGACGCGCTCGCCGACCGCCTCCCCCTCGTCGGCCTCGACGGCGTCGTGGTCGCGGACGACCTCACGCCATACCGCGAGCGGAAGGTCCGCATTCTCAACGGCGGGCACACCGCGACCGTCCCGGCGGCGATCCTCTGCGGGCTCGACACGGTCTCCGAGGCGCTCGACGACGAGACCGTGGGCACGTTCGTCCGCCGCGCGATCCTGGACGAGATCGTGCCGAGCCTCCGGATCGACCCGACGATGGCCGAGACGTTCGCACACGCCGTGATCGACCGGTTCGCGAACCCGTTCGTAGCCCATGCCCTCCGCGACATCACGTTCCAGCAGACGGCCAAGCTGGGCGTCCGCGTGGCCCCGTCGATCCGCGAGTACGTCGAGACGCACGGCGAGGCGCCGCCGCTCCTGTGCTTCGGCGTGGCCGCCCTGCTCGCCGCCGTCCGCCCCGACGGCGCTGACGGCCTGTCGGCCGACGACGCCGCGGGCGACTGGGAGCGACGCTGGGCGGACGTTGATCTGGCCGACACCGACGAGCTCCGGGCATTCACGGTCGTCGCGCTGGGCCGCTGGGACCTCGACACGGTCGAGGGCGTGCCGGAGTCCGTCGCCGACGCGCTCGTCGCGATCGAACGCGACGGCTGCCGCGCCGCGCTCGCCGCCCGCCTCTGATCCTTTTTGTGCCCGAACGGAAGGGCTTCCGCATGACCCGTTCTGAGATCCTCGACTCCGTCCTCGCCAGCGGCGCCGTCGCCGTCGTCCGCATGGCCGACTCGGGCCGCCTCGTGCGGCTCGCCGAGGCCATCGCCGAGGGCGGCGTGACCGCCATCGAGATCACGATGACGACGCCGAACGCGCTCGACGTCATCGAGGCGACCGGCCGCGAGCTCGGCGACGCCGTGACCGTCGGCGTGGGGTCGGTGCTCGACGCCGAGACCGCCCGCCGCGCCGTCGACGCCGGCGCCCGCTACGTCGTCAGCCCCGTGTTCAAGCCCGAGATCGTCGCCGAGGCCCACCGCCTCGACGTGCCTGTGATGCCGGGGTGCTTCACGCCGACCGAGATCCTCACGGCGACGGAGGCCGGCGCTGACGTCGTCAAGGTGTTCCCGGCCGACGTGTTCGGGCCGACGTTCTTCAAGGCCGTCCTCGCGCCCATGCCGCACCTCCGGATGATGCCGACCGGCGGGGTCTCGCTCACGAACGCGGGCGACTGGATCCGGGCCGGCGCCGTGGCCGTCGGCGTGGGGAGCGCGCTCCTCGACAAGCAGGCCATCGCCGACGGCGACTGGGCCACGCTCACCCAGAAGGCCCGGACCCTCCGCCAGTCGGTCGAGGCGGGCCGGGCCTCCATCTCCACCGCCTCGCGCTAACTCATGAAAGTCGTCACGCTCGGCGAGATCATGCTCCGGCTCTCGACGCCGGGCTTCACCCGGTTCGTCCAGGCCCAGTCGTTCGACGCCACCTACGGCGGCGGCGAGGCCAACGTGGCCGTGGCCCTCGCGAACTACGGATTCGAGAGTTACTTCGTCTCCAAGCTGCCGGCCCACGAGATCGGGCAGGCCGCCGTCAACCACCTCCGGCGGTTCGGGGTCTCGGACCGGTTCATCGTGCGCGGCGGCGACCGCGTGGGGATCTACTTCCTCGAGACCGGCGCGAGCCAGCGGCCGAGCAAAGTCATCTACGACCGCACCGACGCGGCCGTGACGACCCTGACCCCCGACGAGCTCGACCTCGGCGCCGTGTTCGAGGGGGCCCGGTGGTTCCACTTTACGGGCATCACGCCCGCCCTCGGCGAGACGGCCCGGAAGACCGTCGTCGCGGCGGCGAAGGCGGCCAAGGGCGCCGGCGCGACCGTCTCGTGCGACCTCAACTTCCGCAAGAAGCTGTGGACGACTGAGGAGGCCCAGGCCACGATGCGCCCTCTCATGGAGCACGTCGACGTCTGCATCGCGAATGAGGAGGACGCCGACAAATGCCTCGGGCTGACAGCTGGCGAGACGGACGTCCACGGCGCGGAGCTCGACGAGGCGGGGTACGTCGACTTGGCGAAGCGGCTCAAGCGAGAATTCGACTTCGAGGCCGTCGCCATCACGCTCCGCGAGTCGTTCTCGGCCAGCCACAACGGCTGGAGCGCGATCCTCCACGACGACAAGGACTGCGCCGAGCCCGTCCGCTCGACGCGGTACGACATCCAGATCGTCGACCGGGTCGGCGGGGGGGACTCGTTCGCGTCGGGCCTCATCGCGGGGCTCTTGCAAAAGGGCGACACGCGCGAGGCGCTCGAGTTCGCCGTCGCCGCGTCGTGCCTCAAGCAGACGATCCCGGGCGACTTCAACCTCGTCAGCCGCGCCGAGGTGGACGCCCTCGTGGCCGGCGACGGCTCCGGGCGCGTTCAGCGCTAGTCCGCTCACTCCCCCTCGCCATGCCTCAACGCGTCACACGTTGACACAGTAACCGGTTACGCCAGGAGGCCTTCGACCTCGGCTTCCGCTGACTCCACCGTTCCCACCTCCACCATCCCCCCTACGACCCATGAGACTCTTGCTCCTTCTCGCCGCGCTCCTGCTGGCCGTCGCGCCCGACGCTCAGGACGCTGCCTCCGTCAACTGGTCGCTCACCGAGGCCGACGGCCTCGCGGTGACGGCCGAAGAAGGCGGCGCCGTCGGCAGCGACGTGACGTCGATGACGCTCGTCGCCCGCGACTACACCGGCACGCTCACCGGCGACGCCAACGGCCCGCTCGGGCCGTACCAGCGGTGGTACCTCGACGGCGCCGAGTGGCCCGTCGAGAGCGCCCCCGACCCGGCGCGCTACGTCGAGTTCGCCGTCACGGCCGCCGACGCGACCACCCTCACGCTCACCGACATCGACCTCGTGATGAACGCGGGCGGGACCGGCGAGCTCGACGCGAGCCTGTTCTACGACACCGACCCGTCGTTCTCCGCGCCCACCCCGCTCGCGACCGACGTCGACGTCTCGCGCGACGCCGTCGGGGACTTCAGCTTCGACATCTCCGAGGAGTTGGCCGCGGGCCAGACGCTCTACGTCCGCGTGTACCCGTGGCTCGGCGGTGGCAACCCGAGCAGCGGGCGCTACCTGTTCCTCCAGGACGTCACGATCTCCGGCACGAGCGAGACGGCCGGTGGTGGCGATGACGTCGACGGCGTGTTCTGGTCGCTCTCGGCGGCCGACACGACCTCGGTCACGTCCGCCTCGGCCGGCCTCGGGGGCGCGCCCGTCCGGTCCGCCGACGTCGAGGTCCGCGACTACACGGGCGACCTCCGCGACGCCGACGACGCCGTCGGCCCCTACGGCCCGTTCCAGCGCTGGTGGCGCGGCGACGGGATCCAGTGGCCCGTCGAGGAGGCCATCGACCCGGCCCGCTACATCGAGTTCGCCGCCGGCGCGGAGGCCGGGGAAACGTTCTACGTCGACGGCGTCTCGCTCTACGCCCACGGCGACGGCACGAGCGAGATGCGCGCGAGCGTGTTCTACGCGACGAGCGCCGACTTCTCGAACCCGGTCGCGCTGGAGGAGGACTTCTCGGCCGACGACGGCGACGTGGCCGGGGCGATCATCCTCCGCGAGTACGACCTCGACCTGGCCGTGCCCGCGGGCGACTCGATCTACGTCCGCGTCTACCCGTACCTCGGCAGCGGCGACCCGAGCGTCACGCGCTACCTCATGCTCCAGGCCATGACCATCTCGGGCTCGACCATGGAGCCGGTCGAGAACGAGGGCGTCTTCTGGTCGCTCTCGGCGAGCGACACGACGTCGGTCACGTCGGCCGGCCCGGACCTCGACGGCGCCATGGTCCGCGCCTCGGCCCTCGAGGTCCGCGACTACGACGGCGACCTCCGCGACGCGGGCGACGCCGTCGGCCCGTTCGGCCCGTTCCAGCGCTGGTGGCTCGGCGGCGAGGATTGGCCGGACGAGGACGGCCCGGTTGCGGACCGCTACGTCGAGTTCCCCGCGGGCGCCGATGACGACATGCGCTTCCGCGTCGACTCGCTCTCGGTCTACATCCACGGCGACGGGACGAGCGCCATGCGCGCCCAGGTCGCCTACTCGACGAACGCCGACTTTTCCGACCCCGTGGTCCTGGAGGAGGAGCTTGAGGCCGACGACGGCGACACGGCCGGCGCAATCATCCTCCGCTCGTACGAGGTCGGCGAGATCGCGTCCGACTCGATCTATGTTCGGATCTACCCGTGGGTCCGCTCGAGCTCGGTCGGCTCGGGCCGGTACCTCCTGCTCCAGGCCATGACGATCTACGGCGAGGCCGTGGGCGGCATCGCGACGGAGCGGGCGCCAGAGGCCGGTCGTCTCTCGCTGCTCCCGGCCGCGCCGAACCCGGTGACGGGCTCGACGACGCTCCGCTACGAGCTCGCCGAGGCCGCCGAAGTCGAGGTCGTCGTGGTCAACGTGCTCGGCCAGCGCGTCTCGACGCTCGCCTCGGCCCCGACGCCGGCCGGCGCGCACGCCGTCACGATCGACGCCTCGGGCCTCGCCGCCGGCGCGTACTTCGTGCAGGTGCGCGCCGACGGTGAGGCGCAGACCCGCCCGTTCGTCGTCGTCCGCTAAGCGATATCCCACCACAGGCCCGGCGGCCTCTCCGCCGCCGGGCCACCTGATTATGACCGGACCGCAGTCCCGCCGCCAGTTCGTCCGCCGCGCCGCGCTCGGCGCGGGCGGGCTCGCCGTGCTCCCCGGCCTCGCCGCTGGCTGCACGGGTGTCCCCGCCTCGGTCACCGAGGCGGGCGGGGCCGACGCCAACGCGTGGGACCGCGTGCCCGAGATCCTCGCCCGCATCCGCCCGCCCCAGTTCCCCGACCGCGATTTTTCGATTGCGGAGTATGGGGCTGTGGAAGGGGAGAAGGCCACCGACGCCTTCCGCGCTGCCGTCGAGGCCGCGCACGGGGCCGGCGGCGGTCGCGTGGTCGTCCCGCCCGGAGACTGGCTGACGGGCCCGATCCACCTCCTGTCGAATGTCGAGCTCCACGTCTCCGACGGCGCCACGCTCGGCTTCTCGACCGACCCCGCCGACTATCTCCCGGCCGTCTGGACGCGCTGGGAGGGCGTCGAGCTGATGAACTACTCGCCGCTGATCTACGCCTTCGAGCAGGAGAACGTCGCCGTCACGGGCGGCGGGACGCTCGACGGCCGCGCGGGCGGGACGGACTGGTGGACCTGGAAAGGGCCGTGGAAGGACAACCGCCACGGCTGGACCGAGGGGATGCCGCAGCAGCGCGAGGCGCGCGACCGGCTCTTCGCACAGGCCGAGGCGGGCGTCCCCGTCGAGGAGCGCGTCTATGGCGAGGGTGACTACCTCCGCCCGAGCTTCGTCGAGTTCTACCGCTGCCGGAACGTGCTGATCGAGGGCGTGACCGTCGTCCGCTCGCCCATGTGGCTCCTCCACCCGACGCTGTGCACGAACGTGACGGTGCGCGGGGTGACGGCTAACTCGCACGGGCCCAACAACGACGGCTGCAATCCCGAGTCCTGCACCGACGTCCTCATCGAGGGCTGCTTTTTCGACACCGGCGACGACTGCATCGCCCTCAAGTCTGGCCGGAACGCCGACGGGCGGCGGCTGGCGGCGCCCATCCAGAACGTCGTCGTACGCGACTGCACGATGCGCGACGGGCACGGCGGCGTCGTGATCGGGAGCGAGATGTCGGGCGGCGCGCGCGACGTGTTCGCCGAGCGGTGCCAGATGGACAGCCCGAACCTCGAGCGCGTGCTCCGGATCAAGACCAACTCGGTCCGGGGCGGCGTGGTCGAGGGCGTCTACATGCGCGACGTCACGGCCGGCCAGGTGGCCGACGCCGTCGTCCGGGTCAACTTCCTCTACGAGGAGGGCGACGCCGGCGACTTCCCGCCGACCGTCCGCGACATCGACGTCCGCCGCGTGACGAGCGAGCGGAGCGAGCGGGCGCTCTACCTCATCGGCTACCCCCACGCCCCCATCCGCGACGTGACGATCTCGGACTGCCGCTTCGCCGGCGTCGCCGAGGACAGCGTCGTCGAACACGTCGAGGGGCTCGTGCTCCGCGACGTCACCATCCTCGACCGCGACGCCTAGCGTCTCCCACCATGCGACTCGTCCTACTCCTCGCTCTCTTGCTGGCCGCGCCCGCCTCGGTGGCGCAGTCGACCTACTTCGTGGCCCCGAACGGGAGCGCGCTCGGCTCCGGTGCCATCGGGTCCCCGCTGACGCTCCCGGCCGCTCTCTCTCGCGTGGCGCCCGGCGACACCGTCTACGTCCGCGGCGGAGCCTACGCCTCGTCGTCGTCGATCCGGTTCCAGACGAGCGGCGCGGACGGCGCCTACGTCCACGTCTGGGCCTACCCCGAGGACGACGAGCGGCCCGTCTTCGACTTTACCGGCGCGAGCAAGGGGTTCGACGTCCAGGCCAGCTATCTCCACCTCAAGGGGATCACGGTCGAGAACTCGAACGACAACGGGATCCAGCTCTCTGGCGAGGCCGCGAGCCACAACATCGTTGAGCAGATGATCGCCCGCCGCAACGGCGACTCCGGCATCCAAGTCAACGACGGGGCCGCCTACAACCTCCTCCTCAACAACGACTCGTACGAGAACTACGACGCGGGCAACCAGGGCGAGAACGCCGACGGCTTCGCCGTCAAGTTCGGCGTGGGCGAGGGAAACGTGCTCCGCGGCAACCGCGCCTGGGCCAACTCCGACGACGGCTACGACTTCTGGAGCCTCGACGACCCCGGCCAGGGCGGCGTCCTCATCGAGGGCAACTGGGCCTTCCGCAACGGGTTCAACACCTGGGGCGTCACGGGCTTCAACGGCGACTCGAACGGGTTCAAGCTGGGCAAGGGCGAGGGGCCGCACACGCTCATCCGCAACCTCGCCTGGGACCACCGCGCCAACGGGTTCGACGTGAACGGCAACGCGAGCGGCGTGACGGTCTACCACAACACGGCGTACCTCAACCGCGGCGTCAACTTCCAGTTCGACGACGACCCCCAGATCGACGAGCAGGCGCCGTACGTCCTGCGCAACAACGCGTCCGTCGCCGCGAGCGTCCGCATGGACCCGTCCGTGGCCGACGACGAGGCCAACTCGTGGAACGCCATCGTCGACCTCGCCACCCCGGCCGACTTCGTGAGCCTCGACGACACCGGGGCCGACGGGCCGCGCGGCCCCGACGGCAGCCTGCCCGACCTCGGCGGCTTCCTTCACCTGGTCGAGGGCAGCGACCTCATCGACGTCGGCGTCGACGTGGGCCTGGAGTTCGCGGGAACGGCACCCGACCTCGGCGCCTACGAAGCGGGCCTCGTCACGGCGGCCGACGACGAGCCCGAGGCCGGCATCGTGCTGTCTCACGCCGGCGCCAACCCGGCGCGCGGGCTCACCCGGGTGGCCGTCACGCTCGACGCCAGCCGCGTCGTCCGCCTCACGCTCCACGACGCGCTCGGCCGCGAGGTCGCCGTCGTCGCCGACGGGCCGCTCCCGGGCGGTCGCCAGACGCTGGCGGTCGACCTCGCCGGGCTCACCCCCGGCGTCTACGTGGCCCGCCTCCAGGCCGGCGATGCCGTCCGCGCCCTCTCGCTCACCGTCGTCCGCTAGCCATGTCCTCCCCCTTCTCGCTCGAGGACAAACGCGCGCTCGTCACCGGCGCTTCGCGCGGGATCGGGCAGGGCATCGCCGTCGCGCTCGCCGAGGCCGGCGCCGACGTCGTCTGTGCCAGCACGCGCCGCGCCGGGACCGACGAGACCGCCGAGGCGGTCCGCCAGCGGGGCCGTCGCGCGTGGCAACTCGAGGCCGACCTCTCGGACCGCGAGGCCGCCGCCGCGCTCGCCGAGGCGGCCGAGGCCGAGGCCGGCCCGATCGACATCCTCGTCAACAACGCCGGCACCATCCGTCGCCACCCGGCCGTCGACTTCCCGATGGCAGACTGGGAGTTCGTGCTCCGGACCAACCTCGACGCGACGTTCGTGCTGTGCCAGGCCGTCGGCCGCGGGATGGTCGAGCGCGGGCGGGGGAAGATCGTGAACGTGGCGTCGCTGTTGAGCTTCCAGGGCGGCGTCACGGTCCCGGCCTACACCGCCTCGAAGCACGCCGTCGCCGGGCTCACGAAGGCGCTCGCCAACGAGTGGGCGCCGAGCGGCGTGACGGTCAACGCCATCGCGCCGGGCTACATCGCCACCGACAACACGCAGGCACTCCAGGACAACGAGGCCCGGAGCCGCCAGATCCTCGAGCGGATCCCCGCCGGCCGTTGGGGCGACCCGGCCGACCTCGGCGGGGCCGCCGTCTTCCTCGCCTCGCCCGCCTCCGACTACGTCAACGGCCACGTCCTCGTGGTCGACGGCGGGTGGATGGCGCGCTGACGGCCGGACGACGCTCTCGACTCCCCTTCTCCAGACCTCCCGTCTCCCCATGGCCCTCCACACGCTCCCTGACGCCGAACGCACGAAGCGCCTGACCACCGACGAACTCCGGAGCCACTTCCTGGTCGACGACCTCTTCCAGGACGGCGCCGTGACCTTCAGGTTCGCCGACCTCGACCGCGTCGTCCTCGCCGGCGCCGTCCCAACCGGCGGCTCCCTCGACCTCGGCATGCCCGACGAACTGGCGGCCGACTCGTTCTGCGAGCGCCGCGAGGTGGGCATCCTCAACATCGGCAGGGCCGGGACAGTGACGGTCGGCGATGACAGCTACTACCTCGGCAACCGAGACCTCCTCTACGTCGGGCGCGGGAGCGGGGCGATCTCGTTCGCCAGTGACACCGCCGGGTCGCCGGCCCGGTTCTACGTCGTCAGCTACCCCGCCCACGGCGCGCACCCGACGACGCTCGTCCGCAAGGCCGACGCGGAGCTCGAGGAGCTCGGGAGCGCCGAGCAAGCCAACCGGCGCGACCTGTTCAAGTACGTCCGTCCCGGTGGCGTCGAGAGCGCCCAGCTGGTCATGGGGATCACCGAGATCCAGGAGGGCAGCGTCTGGAACACCATGCCCGCCCACACGCACGCGCGGCGGACGGAGGTGTACCTCTACTTCGACGTGCCCGAGGGCGACGTCGTGTTCCACATGATGGGCGAGCCACAGGAGGTGCGGACCGTCGTCGTGCGTGACGGCGAGGCCGTCCTGTCGCCGGGTTGGTCGATCCACGCCGGTGCCGGGACGCGGGCCTACACGTTCTGCTGGGCCATGGGCGGCGAGAACCAGGACTTCGGCGACATGCAGTTCGTCGGCATGGAGGATATCCGGTAGCCGAGCGGCAACGGACGCGGCTAAACCTCCTTCAGGGTTCCTTGACAAAGCGCTTCCGCCCCCCTAGCTTAACCGGTAACTGAACTGGAGTCTCACCCGTTAGCTCGGCCTCACAGGGCCCCTTCCGGCCCACCCTTCGGAAGCGCTTTCCTCCCCATGCGACTCTCGACCTCCTTCCTAAGCCGGCTCGCCGTGGTCCTCTGTCTGGGTCTCGGCCTCGCCGTTTCGGTCTCGGCCCAGGGAACGATCCGCGGCGTCGTCACCGACTCCCTCAGCGACGGGACGCTCCCCGGCGCCAACGTGTTCGTCATGGAGACGGCCCTCGGCGCTGCGACCGACATCGACGGGGCGTACCGGATCCAGCGCGTCCCCACCGGGAGCTACAGCGTCCGCGTGTCCTACGTCGGGTACGAGACGCGGATGATCCCCGTGACGGTCGTCGACGGGCAGACGGTGGAGCTCGACGTGGCCCTCCGGTCGAGCACGAACCTGGGCGAGGTCGTCGTGTCGGGCCAGCTCGAGGGCCAGCAGCAGGCGATCAACCAGCAGCTCTCATCCAACACCATCGTCAACGTGGTGTCGGAGGAGAAAATCCAAGAGCTCCCGGACGCCAACGCGGCCGAGTCGATCGGCCGGCTCCCGGGCGTGTCGGTCCAGCGCTCGGGCGGCGAGGCCAACCAGATCACGCTCCGCGGCCTGAGCGGGGCGTTCACGAACGTGACCGTCGACGGCGTCAAGCTGTCGCCGACCGACGCGGCCTCCCGGTCCGTCGACCTCAGCGCCATCTCACAGGGCTCCCTCGCGGGCATCGAGTTGTTCAAGGCCCTCACGCCCGACAAAGACGGCGACGCCATCGCCGGATCGGTCAACCTCGTGACGCGGCGCGCGCCCGAGAGCCGCGAGCTCCGCGTCGACGTCCTCGGCGCGTACAACGAGCTGGCGGGCGACGTCGGCCAGTACGACGCCGACTTCCGCTACGGCGAGCGGTTCTTCGACGGCCTCCTCGGCCTCCAGCTCTCGGGCAACCTCGAGCGCCGGAACCGGAGCCGCGAGGAGTACGACCCGTCGTTCGACTGCTCGATCAACGACTTCACGGTTTGCCAGATCGAGGACCTCCAGCTCGACTACACCGACGAGATCCGGACGCGCCGGGGCGGCGGCGCCATCCTCGACGTCGCGACGCCCGACGGCGGGTTCGTCAAGCTCAGCGGGCTCTACAACCAGACCACCCGCGACTTCATCACCTACGGCCGGAACTACCCCACCACGGGGGACCTCCTGTTCTACACGGCCCGCGACCGCGAGCAGTCGATCCAGCTCTTCAACAGCGCGCTGACGGGCGAGAACTACGTCTTCGGGTTCAACACGACGTGGGGCGCCTCGTTCTCGCGCTCCGAGTCGGACTTCCCGTTCGACTACGAACTCGCGTTCACCGAGCCGTCCACGACCGACGCCGACGGGACGCCGCTCTCGGGCATCTCCCCGGTGCCCACCGAGGTCCGCCGAGGCGCGCCCGAGGGGATCATCCCGTACGCGCTCAACAACTTCGAGCGGGCCTACCTCTACTCGGCGTTCTCCCGCAACGAGGACGCCTACGACGAGGACCGCGCGGCCTACCTCGACCTTGAGCGGGAGTACACGCTCGGCAGGTCGGTCCGCGGCGCGTTCAAGGTCGGCGGGAAGTACCGGAGCAAGAGCCGGGGCCGGAACCGGACCGAGATCTTCTCGCCCTACTACAACGAGCCGTTCCCACGCTTCACCCGGATGCCGGACGGGTCGATCGTGCCGAAGGACTTCGCGGGGTCGGCGTTCGAGGACCTCGTCCTGTTCAACGACCGGCTCATCCTGGCGACCAACTTCCTCGGTGGCGGGGCGCGGGAGGAGGACCTTTTCGGCCGGTTCACGCTCACGCCGGTCCTCGACCGCGACCTCGTCCGGGCGTGGTACGACTTGAACATCAACGGCTTCACGGACCAGGCCGGGCGGAACCCGGAGTACGAGGAGAACCTCGAGCCGGCCGTCGACTTCTACGACATCACCGAGCGGGTCTCGGCGGCGTACGCCATGAACACGTTCGACCTCGGCCGCCGCGCGACGCTGATCGCCGGCGTCCGCGTCGAGCACGAGGACAACGACTACGCCAGCCGGTTCGCCCCGACGGGCCTCCAAGGCGTCCCGGTCCCGACCGGCGCCATCCGCGACACGACGTCGGCATTCGAGCAGACGGTCTGGCTCCCGAACGCGCAGCTGGCGCTCCGCCCGACCGACTTCCTGACGGTCCGGCTGGCGGCCTACCGCGCGCTCGCCCGGCCCGACTTCAACAACCGGCTGGCCAACGCGGTCGCCCGGAACAACGGGTTCTTCTTCCCCGGCAACAGCATCACGCTGGGCAACCCGAACCTCCGCACGGCGACGGCCTGGAACTATGAGCTGAACACGAGCTTCTTCGGCCCCCGTCTCGGGCTGTTCTCGGTCTCCGGCTTCTACAAGCGGATCGACGACTACTTCCAGACCATCAACGGGCTTTCGTACACGGGCAACGCCGTGTTCGACTCGCTCGGGATCGACTACCGGAGCCCGTACGGCGAGAGCGTCCGGTACCAGCTCCGCGTCCCGTTCAACCTCGACACGCCGACGGAGGTCTACGGCGTCGAGGTGGAGCACCAGACGAACCTGAGCTGGCTGCGCGGCCCGCTCTCGGGGATCGTGCTCGGCTACAACTTCTCCGTCGTCCGGTCCACGACGTCGGTTCCGCGCGTCCGCGTCGAGACCGAGTACATCGAGCGGCCGCCGTTCCCGCCCATCGCGCAGGTCACGTACGTGCCGTACGAGCAGGAGCAGAAGCTCCAGGAGCAGCCGGACTTCTTCGCCAACGTGTCGCTGGGCTACGACTTCCGCGCGTTCTCGGCCCGGCTCTCGGTCTTCCACCAGGACCGCTACAACACGTCGTTCGCGGGGAACGAGCGGACCGGGTTCGACAACCTCCGCAGCGGCTACACCCGCGTCGACCTCGCCTTCAAGCAGGCCGTCGGCGAGCGGGTCCGGCTGCTCCTCAACGTCAACAACCTGACCGGCGTCGAGGAGAGCGCGCTCCGTTACAGCTCGTTCCTCGACCGGACGCTCATCAACGACAGCGAGATCTACGGCACGACGGTCGACTTCGGCTTCCGGCTGGACTTCTAGCCGGCCCCGCCCGCCTCGGCCCCGAGGCGGGCCTCCGCCCTCGGGCACTCTCTCACACCACCCCTCCCCTCATGAGACCCATGCTACGCACCCCGGCCGTCGCGGCCGTCCTCCTGCTGGCGGCCGGCGCCGCCACAGCGCAGACGGCGCCCCAGACCTGCCCCGCCACCGACGACGTCTGCGTCGTCCAGAACGGCCAGACGCTGAACAACGTCATCGACGCCGACACGACGGCGACCGGCGACCGGATCCGCGACGGCCGCGTCTACCAGCTCCAGCGCGACGGGATCTACCTCATCGACTCCGGCATCAACAACGTCGGCTGGCACCTCCGGATCGTCGGGGCCGAGGGCGAGGGCGCGCTCCCGCAGGTCTACACCGCGCCCAACGCCACGAGCGGCAACCGCGTCGGCGACGTGTTCCTCCAGGAGGGCGACATCACGTTCCGCGACTTCGACTTCGCGGGCGTCCTCCCGCCCGAGGCCGGCGGCACGCTCCCGTTCATGTCGACGACGTTCGTCCGGACCAACGCGTCCGGGTACGACCTCGTCATGGACAACCTGACCGTCGTCAACCTCGAGGCCCAGATCGTCCGGACGCAGGCGGCCCTCCGCAAGTTCGAGATGACCAACTCGATCTGGGCCAACTCCGGCTGGCTCGGGACCGACGGGACCAACTTCGGCGCGGGCAAGGGGATCGACCTCCGCGACGGCTCGATCGACTCGCTGATCTTCCGGAACAACACGTTCATCAACTACACGGACCGGATCATCCGCCACCGCTCGAGCACGGGGCCGGTCCAGAACATGGTCTTCGACCACAACACGATCCTCAACGCGGTCTCCTACCACGGGACGCTCGCGCTGGGCCAGGTGGGCAACTCGGTCCAGATCACGAACAACCTCTGGGTCGACTCGTTCGTGGCCGGTGAGGACTCGAGCGACGTCGTCCGCCAGTCGGAGTTCGACGAGTCGGGCGAGGTCTACGCCTCGAACGGCCAGGCCAAGCTGACCTGGATCCTCTCGGAGCCGAACGAGACGACGACCTGGACGGTCGCGAACAACTACTACGCGGTCTCCGACGAGGTCGCGGCGTTCTACGAGACGTTCGGCGACGGCGGCGGCGACGACGGCAACCCGGACAACGGGACCGACGGCGACAACGACATCATCGGCCCGGGCTCCCCGCTCACGGACCACATCCGGAGCCGGATCTCGAACCCCGACCTGGCCTTCCAGGAGATCGACGTCGAGCTCACGGACCGGCCCGACGCCCCGGTCGCCATGGTCACGTGGTACCGCACGGAGACCGGGCGGACGAAGGACACCTCGACGTTCGACGTCGAGACCGACGACTACGACCGCCGCGACCTCGCCTACTTCATCGGCGACTTCGACCCGTCGTACCCGACGACCTCGCCGGCCTACACCGCCGCCGACAACGGGTGCCCGGTGGGCGACCTCTCGTGGTTCCCCGAGGTCGACGTCGAGGCGTGCCTCATGGGCGTCGCCAACGAGGGCGACGTGGCCCGCGCCGCGCTCGGCCTGACGAACGGCCCGAACCCGTTCCGCGACGCCACGACGATCCGGTTCACGCTGCCGGCGGCCTCGGACGTCGCGCTCGACGTGTTCGACGCGCTCGGCCGCCGGGTCGGGACGCTGGCCTCGGGCCCGCTCGCCGCCGGCGACCACACGGTCCGCTGGGCCGCCACCGACGCCGCGTCCGGTGTCTACGTTGTCCGCCTCCAGGCCGGCGACGTCGTGGCCTCGCACCGCGTCCTCGTCGTCCGCTAACGCCGACAGGCTGGCGCCCGCCGCCAGCCGCTTCTCTGCGGGTCCCGCTCCCACGTCGGGGCGGGACCCGCGTGTCTACAGGGCCCCCCTCTCCCCATGTCCGCCGAGCCCCTCCGCCTCCACCCCGACCGGTTCTTCTCGCCCGACCCCGCCGTCCGGCGCGTCGCCCGCGAGCTGTACGAGACGGTCGCCGACCTCCCGCTCGTCTGCCCGCACGGCCACGTCCCGCCGGCGCTCCTCGCCGAGGACGCGCCCTTCCCGGAGCCGACGGCCCTCCTCCTCACGCCGGACCACTACATCTTCCGGATGCTCTATTCGCAGGGCGTCTCGATGGAGGCCCTGGGGATCCCGACCCGGGACGGGACGACGGTCGAGGCCGACCCGCGCGCCGTGTGGCAGCGGTTCGCCGACCACTACCACCTCTTCCTCGGCACGCCCACGCGGGCCTGGCTCGACCACACGTTCGCCCAGGTCTTCGGCATCGACGTCAAGCTGAGCGGCGAGACGGCGATGGACGTCTACGACGCCATCGACGCGAAGCTGGGCGAGCCCGACTTCCGCCCGCGCGCGCTCTTCGACCGGTTCAACATCGACGTCCTCACGACGACCGACGGCGCGGCGGACACGCTCGAGCACCACCGCGCCATCCGCGAGTCGGAGTGGGACGGCCGGGTGCTCCCGTGCTTCCGGCCCGACGCCGTGTTCCGGATCGCCGCGCCCGAGTGGGCCGCCGAGATGGTCCGCCTCGGCGACGCCGCGGGCGTGGAGGTGACGGACTACGCCGGGTTCATCCGCGTGCTCGAAGAGCGCCGGGCGTTCTTCAAGTCGATGGGCGCGACGTCGACCGACCACGCCGTCGTCGACCCGCTCACGCACCGGCTCGACGACGCCGAGGCCGACCGGCTCCTCCAGCGCGCGCTGAGGGGCGAGGCGACGGCGGCCGACCAGGCCGCGTTCGAGGCCCACATGCTCATGGAGATGGCCCGGATGAGCGTGGAGGACGGGCTCGTGATGCAGCTCCACCCGGGCTCCTTCCGCGACCACAACCCTGCCGTCTTCCGCCGCTTCGGGCGCGACATGGGGGCCGACATCCCGCTCGCGACGGAGTACACGCGCAACCTCCGTGCGCTCCTCAACGTCTACGGCACCGAGCCGGGCTTCACGCTCGTCGTGTTCACGCTCGACGAGAGCACCTACAGCCGCGAGCTGGCCCCGCTCGCCGGGCACTACCCCGCCATGCGCCTCGGCCCCGCGTGGTGGTTCTTCGACTCGATCGAAGGCATGCGGCGCTACCGCCAGCGCACGACGGAGACGGCCGGGTTCTACAACACCGCGGGCTTCAACGACGACACGCGGGCGTTCCTCTCGATCCCGGCCCGCCACGACCTCTCGCGCCGCGTCGACGCGGACTACCTCGCGGGCCTCGTCGCCGAGCACCGGCTCGACGAGAGCGATGCGCACGGGCTGATCCAGGCGCTCGCGGTCGGCCTCGCGCGCGACACGTACAACCTCGGCGAGGGCACACCCGAGTCGTTGCTCGAGCTGTCGTCCGACGGCGAAGCCCGGTAGCCGTGAACGCCGTCCCGATCCTCGCCGAACGGTTCGGCTGGAGCGTCCTGCTCGCCGCCGCGCTCGTGCTCGCGGGCTGGGCGTCGGCGGCAGCCGCCCAGATCCCGGCGTTCCCGGGCGCCGAGGGCTACGGCATGTGGACCGTCGGCGGCCGCGGCGGCGACGTCTACCGCGTCACGACGCTGGAGGACTACGACGAGGGCGAGACGCCCATCCCCGGCTCCCTCCGCGAGGCCGTCGAGGCGGAGGGACCACGCACCGTCGTCTTCCGCGTGACCGGGACGATCCGCCTGAAGCGACGGTTGGAGGTCTGGAACCCGTACCTCACCGTCGCCGCGCAGTCGGCGCCGGGCGAGGGCGTGACGCTCGCGGACTACGGCGTCGAGGTGTGGGCGCCGGAGGTGATCCTCCGCTACCTCCGCGTGCGGCCGGGCGACCTCGCGCACGAGGAGCAGGACGCGATCAACCTCCGCAACGGGCCCGCCATCGTCGACCACTGCTCGGTGAGCTGGGCCACCGACGAGACGCTCAGCATCATCCACCGCGCGTCGGCCGTCACGGTCCAGCACTGCCTGATCGCCGAGAGCCTCAACCGGTCGGTCCACCACAAGGGCGCGCACGGCTACGGCACGCTCATCACGGCCACGGGCGACGTCTCGGTCCACCACTCGGTCTACGCCTTCCACGAGAGCCGGAACCCGCGGCCGAAGGACGTCCGCCTCGACTTCCGCCACAACCTGATCTACGGGTGGGGCGACCAGCCGGGCTACGCCTACGAGGACTTTCTCCAGATGAACCACGTCGGCAACGCCGTCGAGCCGCTCGCCTACTCGCGGGCGCCCGACTGCGCGTTCAACGTGGGCGGGGCGAACGCGCGGATCTACGCCGCCGACAACCTCCGCCTCGGGCCCGAGGCGGGCCTGGTGAATCAGGGCCTCTGCGCCTCGCGCGGCTACGGTCCGGAGATCCTCGCTGTCGTTCGCGTCGACACACCGTTCCCGGCGCCGGCCGTCACGCCGACGCCGACGGAGAAGTTGAAGGGCGAGCTCCTTGAGACCGTCGGCGCGACGCGGCCGGCGCGCGACGCCGTCGACCGGCGGGTCCTCGGACAGATCGAGCGGGGCGAGGGCGAGATCATCGACTCCCAGTCGGAGGTCGGCGGCTGGCCGGAGCTGGCGGCCGCCGAGCCGCCCGTCGACGACGACGCGGACGGGATGCCGGACGCCTGGGAGCGCGCCCACGGCCTCGACCCCGCCGAGGGTGACGACCACCGCGGCGACGCCGACGGGGACGGCTACACGAACCTTGAGGAGTGGCTGAACGAGACGGACCCGCAGACGCCGGCCCGCTGGATCGCCCCGCCGACGTTCGCGCCCGCCCCGGGCACGCCCTTCACCGACTCCCTCGTCGTGATGGTTTCGGCCGGTGCATGGCCGGCCCACGTCACGCGCGATGGGACGGAGCCGACGGCCGCCTCGCCGCGCGCCGCCGGGCCGATCACGCTCACGGAGACGGCTCACCTCCGGGCGCGCGTGGTCGAGCCCGGCGCCGCGACGGCGACGGCCGTCGCGCTCTACCCCCGCCTCGACTGGCGCCCGGCCACGGCGCGCCCCGCCCGCACACGCCCCGGCCTCGCCGCCGCCGTCTACGACTCGCCCGACTGGGACGAGGGCCCGCAGACGGCTGACCTCGACCCGGTCCGCACGGGGACCGAGGCGGACGTAGACGCCGTGCTCGCGCGCCCCGAGCCGACCGGCGTCGTCCTCGGCGGCTGGCTCGACGTGCCCGCCGACGGGATCTACACCTTCTGGTTCTCCGACCACCCGCGCTCGCGGCTCCTGATCGACGGCAAGGCCGTCTCGCCCGGGATGCCGTCTGGCGAGCGGCCCGCGCGGCTCGCGCTCCGCGCCGGCCTCCACCGGTTCGGCGTGCGGAGCCTCCACGAGGAGCCCCAGCGCGACCCGTCGCTGACGTGGGCCGGCCCCGGCTTCGAACGTCGGCCCCTCGACCCCGCCTTCCTGTCCCACTCTCCGTCCGACCTGTGACCCACCGACTCCCGCTCCTCGCCGTCCTGCTCGCGGGCTGCACCGCCGCGCCGCAGGCCCAGGCCCCTCCCGCTCCGGAGGCCGGCTGGGCCGCCGCCATGACTGAGGCCGTCATGGCCCGCCGCCCGCTCGTCCGCGAGCGCTGGGACTACGAGACCGGCACCGTCCTCCGCGGCGTCGAGGAGCTCTACGCCGAGACCGGCGACGAGCGCTACGTCGACTACATCAAGTCGAACATCGACGCCTACGTCCAGCCCGACGGCTCGATCGAGACGTACCGGATCGAGGACTACAACCTCGACAACATCAAGGCCGGCAGCGCCCTGTTCCTCCTCGACGCGACGACCGACGACCCGCGCTACCGCACCGCCGCCGACCTCCTCAAGCGCCAGCTCGACGAGCAGCCGACGACGAGCGAGGGCGGCTACTGGCACAAGCAGCGCTACCCCTTCCAGATGTGGATGGACGGGCTCTACATGGCCGAGCCGTTCGCTGTCGACTACGCCCTTGAGTACCTCGAGGGCGAGGCCCGCGAGGAGGCGCTCGACCACGCCGCGCTCCAGTTCCTTCTCGCCGCGCGCTACCTCCGCGACCCCGCCACCGGCCTCTACTACCACGGCTGGGACGAGGCCAAAGAGCAGATCTGGGCCGACCCGCAGACCGGCCGCTCGCAGGAGTTCTGGGGCCGCGCGATGGGCTGGTACGCCATGGCCCTGGTCGACGTGCTGGAGGACTTCCCGGAGACGCATCCCGACCGCGGCGCGCTGCTCGACCTGCTCCAGGACTACGCCGAGGCGGTCGCGAACGTGCAGGACCCGGTGTCTGGCGTCTGGTGGCAGGTCCTCGACAAGTCCAACTGGGAAGGCAACTACCTCGAGTCGTCGGCCTCGGCCATGTTCACGTACGCCCTCCTCAAGGGCGTCCGCCTCGGGCTTCTGGACCGCGACCGCTACCTCCCGCGCGCCGAGCGGGCCTACCACGGCCTGATCCGGGAGTTCATCCGGCCGGGCGACGACGGCATGATCTCGCTGACGCGGGTCGTCAGCGTGGGCGGCCTCGGCGGCGACAACGACCGGGACGGGAGCTTCGAGTACTACCTCTCGGAGCCCGTCGTCGCCGACGACCCGAAGGGGACGGCCCCGTTCATCCTGGCGAGCCTCGAGATGGAGCGGCTCGGCCTCCTCCCCCAGTAGACCGATGCGCACGCTCCTCACGCTCGCCCTGCTCGCCTCGGCGGCCGCGTCGGCCCAGCCGGCCGTGACCGTGACCGTCGAGAACCCGACCACCACCGCCCGCCCCGACGAGGTCGTCGAGGTGGACTGGGCAGCGCTCGCGGACGCGCTCCCCGCTCTCTCCGTCAACGCCGTCCGCGCCGTCGACGCGTCCGGGGCGGAGCTGGTCTCGCAGCCGCTCGACATCGACCAGGACGGGACGCCCGAGCACCTGCTCGTCCTGACGAGCCTTTGGCCGAATGAGACGCGGTCCTTCCGCGTGGAGGCCGCCGCGCCTGCCGAGGCGTACGCGCCGCGCGTCCACGTCCGCCACGACGACTACCGCGACGACATGGCGTGGGAGAGCGACCGCGTCGCCTGGCGGACCTACGGGAAGGGCCTCTGGGAGGCCGACGAGTTCGAGCCGCTCAACTCGTCCGGCATCGACGTGTGGCTGAAGCGGACGCGCGACCTCGTCACCGAGGCGTGGTACGAAAAGGGCCACGACGCCTACCACATCGACACCGGCGAGGGCGCCGACTTCTACTCCGTCGGGACGACGCTGGGCGCCGGCGGGACCGGCGTCTGGGCCGATGGCGAGCTGCATCGGGCCGAGAACTTCGACGACTGGCGGATCCTCGCAGACGGCCCCATCCGCGCCGTGTTCGAGATGGACTACGGCCCGTTCGACGCGGGCGACACGTCGGTGAGGGAGACGAAGCGGATCGCGATTGACGCCGGGCGGCACCTGTTCCGCCAGGAGGCGACCTACAGCGCGGCCGTGCCCGCCGTCGTCGGGCTCGTGGACCGGCCGGAGGGCGTCGTGTCCTCGTCGCGACCCGGCGACGGGTGGACGTGGGTCGCGCTGTGGGGGCCGGTCGAGCGGAAGAACGGCGGGCACGGCGACCTCGGCACGGCCGTGATCGTCCCGACCGACGCCATCGAGGCGATCCGCCACGAGGGCCGGCACGACCTCGCCCTGATCCCGGCCACGCCCGGCGAGCCTGTCGTGTCCTACGCCGGCGCCGGCTGGACCGCCAGCGGCGACGTCGGCTCGGTCGAGGACTGGTGGGCGCTCCTCGACGCCGAGGCCGCCCGCCTCTCTGCCCCCATCGTCGTGACCGTGGGCGACTAGCGACCCCGCCCGCCTCTGCCCCATGACTGCCCGTCCGCCATTCCAGCTTCTCGGCCTCGCGCTGCTGGCCGCCCTCGCCGGCTTCGCGTTCGCCCCGCGGCCCGTCCACGTGTTCGTCGCGGGCGACTCGACGGCGGCCGACAAACGCGCCGAGCGACGGCCCGAGACGGGGTGGGCCGAGCGGCTCCAGAGCTACTTCGACACGGACGACGTCCGCGTGGTCAACCTCGCGCGGAACGGGCGGAGCACGCGGACCTTCCTCGAGGAGGGCCGCTGGGCGTCGCTGCTGGAGGAGGTCCGGCCGGGCGACGTCGTCCTCATCCAGTTCGGCCACAACGACCAGTCGGAGAGCAAGCCCGACCGCTACACGCCGCCGGATGCGTTCCAGGCCAACCTCCGCCGGTTCGTCGCCGACGTCCGCGCGAAGGAGGCGACGCCCGTGCTCATGACGCCGGTCGTCCGCCGCCGCTTCGACGACGCGGGCCGGTTCCACGACGTCCACGGCGAGTACCCGGACCTCACGCGGGCCATCGCGGAGGAGACCGGTGCGCCGCTCGTCGACCTCCACCGGTCGAGCGAGGCGGCGCTGCGCGCGTGGGGCGCCGAGGGCTCGAAGGACCTGTTCCTCGTCTTCGGCCCCGGCGAGCACGCGAACTACCCCGACGGGCTCGACGACAACACGCACTTCTCCCCGCTCGGCGCGTCGGTGATGGCCCGGCTCGCGGCCGAGGGGATCCGCGACGCCGGGCTCGGGCTGGCCGACCACCTGCTCCTCGACGCGCCGCCCGCCTGGGACGCCGTCGTCGGCGACCCAGCCGGCCTCGGGCCCGAGGCGGAGGGAGCCAGGCGGTTCGAGACGATCGGCGCGGCGCTCGACGCGATCCCCCCCGAGCGCGACGGGCCGTACCGCGTGCTCGTCGGCGACGGGCGGTACCGCGAGAAGCTGACCGTCACCGACCCCGAGGTCCACCTCGTGGGAGAGAGCCGCGACGGAGCGGTCCTGACCTACGACGCCCACGGCGACACGCCGGGGCCCGACGGCGAGCGCCTCGGGACGTGGGGGAGCGCGACGCTCACCGTCCGGGCGCCCGGCTTCCGTGCCGAGACGCTGACCATCGAGAACGCCTTCGACTACCCGGCCAACGCCGCCCTCTCGGACGACGACCCGGCCAAGGTGGCGAACCCGCAGGCCGTCGCCCTCATGCTGGACGAGGGGAGCGACCGGGCCGTCCTCTCCGAGGCCACGGTCACCGGCTACCAGGACACGTTCTTCGCCGAGTCCGGCCGCGCCTACGTCTGGCGCTCGCTCGTCTCCGGCCACGTCGACTTCCTCTTCGGCGGCGGGCAGGTCGTCTTCGACGAGTCCGTGATCGTCTCGCGCGACCGGGCCGACAAGAACCCGACGGGCTACGTGACCGCCCCGAGCACGCGCGTCGGGTACCCGTTCGGGTTCCTGTTCGTCGACAGCCGGCTCGAGAAGGAGCCCGGCGTCGAGGCCGGGTCCGTCCGCCTCGGGCGGCCGTGGCACCCGGGCAACGACTCGACGGCCAACGGGAGCGCCGTGTTCGTCCGGACGTGGATGGACGACCACGTCGGCGCGGACGGCTACGCGCCGATCTCCGGCCGCGGCCCCGACGGCGAGCGGATCTGGTACGACCTCGAGCCGACCTCCCGCTTCTTCGAGTGGGGGACGACCGGCCCCGGCGCCCACGTCGGCCCGCGGCGTCCGCAGCTGACGGGCGCGCAGGCCGCGGGGTACACGCCCGGGCACGTCCTCGACGGCTGGCGACCGGCCCGGTCGCTCTACTAACGGCGACCGTCCGGGGGCGTGTCCGCCGGTGCGAATGGGAGCGTCGCCAGACCCGGGGCGGCCGGTGGGCATCGGGTACGTTCGGGGCGCCACCTCCCCCCACTCGTGATGCTCGCTCTCCTCCGGGTCTCCGCTCTCGCCCTCCTCGTCCTCTCCGCGTGCTCGCCGGCGCCGGCCGGGGGCCGGGTCCTCGCTGAGCCTCCCGCCCAGCCCGACCCCGGCGCCCGCTACCTCGTTTACCTGCACGGCCGGATCGTCGAGGACCAGGGCGAGCGCCCGACCCACCCCGACTTCGGGACCTACGAGTACCGCGCCGTCCTTGAGGCCCTCGCCGACTCCGGATTCGTCGTCCTCAGCGAACCGCGCGCACCGAACACGGACGTCTGGGCCTACGCCGCCCGCGTCGCTGACCAGGTCCGCGGGCTCATCGAGGCGGGCGTGCCGGCCGACCACGTCACGGTGGTCGGGTTCTCGAAGGGCGGAGGGATCGCGGTTCACACGGCGGCCCGACTCGGCGAGCCCGAGGTCCGGTTCGCGTTCCTCGCCGCCTGCGGCGACGGGGTGTTCGCCCCGGAGCTCCAGGTGTCGGGCCGCGTCCTCTCCGTCGTCGAGGCGAGCGACGACCTCGCGGCGCCGTCGTGCGAGCCGCTCCTCGAGCACGCCGCCGATGTCCCCCAGCGGGCCGAGGTCACGATCGCGACGGGCGAGCGGCACGGGGCGTTCTACCGGCCCCGTGCCGAGTGGCTCGGCCCCGTCGTCGCGTGGGCCCGGGGAGAGGGGATCGCGGACGAGGGCCCTGACCTCGGCGCCCTCGCGGACGAGGTGGAACGACTCGCCGCGCCCGCCGAGGGCCGCGTCGGCGTCGGGATCGCCCTGCTCGGGAGCGACGAGGCCGTGGTCGTCGGGGAGGGGCGGCACCCGATGCAGAGCGTGTTCAAGCTGCCCCTCGGGATGGCCGTCCTCGCGGCCGTCGACCGCGGCGAGCTGTCGCTCGACCGGCGCGTCGCCGTCACACTGGCCGACTTCGTCTCGGACCGCCAGCACAGCCCGATCCGCGACCGGCACCCCGACGGCGTCGAGCTCTCGGTCGGCGAGCTCCTCGGGGCGGCCGCCGGGGGCAGCGACGGGACGGCGGCGGACGTGCTCCTCGACCTCCTCGGCGGCCCGGCCGAGGTCGAGGGGTTCCTCCGCGGGATCGGGGTCGAAGGCGTCGATGTGGCCGTGACGGAGAAGGACATGGGACGGGACTACGACGCGCAGTACCGGAATGGGGCGACGCCGGCCGGCGCCCTGGCCCTCCTCCGGGCCCTCCACGCCGGGCGGGGCCTGTCGCAGGAGAGCCGCACGCTCCTCCTCCGCGTCCTCACTGAGACGACGACGGGCCCTAACCGGCTGCGCGGCCGGCTCCCGGAGGGCACGCCCGTGGCCCACAAGACGGGGACGTCGCGGGCGCGCGACGGCGTGACCGCGGCGACCAACGACGTCGGCCTCGTGACGCTGCCGGACGGGCGGCGCCTGGCCGTCGCCGTGTTCGTGTCGGACTCGCCGGCCGACGACGCGACGCGCGAGCGGGTCATCGCCGACGTGGCCCGAGCGGCCTACGACGCTTGGGCGAGGTAGCACAACGGTTTGGCGGGGCACGGTCCAGTGAGCGGGGCCTACCTTCCGACCGCCCACCGCTCCCGCCATGCCCCGTTCCGACGACCGCCACCCCGACCGCGTCGGCGCCGTGACGGCCGTGCTCGGCGAGGCCGCCGCGGGCGACCTCTCGCAAGATGAGCTCGTGGCCCGGCTCCTGCCCATCGTCTACGACGAGCTCCGCGGGATCGCGCGGGCCCAGCGGCGCCGCTACGACGTCGACGGGTTCCAGACGACGGCGCTCGTCCACGAGGCGTACCTCCGGCTGGCCGGACACACCCTCGTGCCCGAACGGGCCTACGTGTTCGCCGCCGCCGCGCGGGCCATGCGGAACGTCCTCGTGGACCACGCCCGGCGGCACCACGCGCTCAAGCGCGGAGGCGGCGAAAAGCCCATGGGCCTGACGACGGCCGGCGGCCTGCCCGATGGCGACCTCGACGCGCTCGCCGAGCGGGTCCTCGACGTCGACGAGGCGCTGGGGAAGCTGGCCGCGCTCGACGAGCGGGCCGCGCGCGTCGTCGAGTGCCGCTACTTCGGCGGGCTCACGTTCGAGGAGACGGCCGCCGCGCTCGACGTCTCGGAGGCCACGGCCAAGCGGGACTGGCGCCGCGCCCGCGCGTGGCTCCACCGCGCGCTCGTGGAGCGTGACCCGGACACGCCGGGAGCTGCGGAGGGAGCGTACAGACCCCCCCGCTCCGATGCCGCCTGACGCCCCCGCCGACCCCGAGGCCACCCGGTGGGCCCGCGTCGCCGAGGCGTTCGACGTCGTCGCGGACCTTCCCCGGGAGGAACGGCCGGCCGCGCTCGACCGGCTCTGCCGCTCCTCCGACGGCCAGCCCGACACGGCGCTTCGCGCCGAGGTGGAGAGCCTTCTCGCCGCCGACGCCGAGGCCACGACCGGGACCGACGGCCTCGACCTCGGCGCACACGACGCGGCGGTCCTCCTGGACGACGGCCCGATCGTCGGCGAGCGCGTCGGGCCGTGGCGCGTGGTCCGCGAGATCGGCCGGGGCGGGATGGGCCGCGTCGACCTGGTGGAGCGGGCCGACGGGGCGTACGAGCAGCGGGCGGCGCTGAAGCGGCTCGGGCTCGTGGCGCCGAGCCGGGTCCGCCGGTTCCTCCGCGAGCGGCAGATCCTGGCCTCGCTCGACCACCCCGGGATCGCCCGGCTCCTCGACGGCGGCGTCGCCGACGACGGCGCGCCCTACCTCGTCATGGAGTACGCCGAGGGCGAGCCGATCACGGCCTACGCCGACCGCCGAGGGCTCGGGCTCCGTGCGCGGCTCCGCCTGTTCGTCCAGGTCTGCGACGCCGTCGCCTACGCGCACCGGCACCTCGTCGTCCACCGAGACCTCAAGCCGTCGAACGTCCTCGTGGGCGAGCGCAGCACGCCGACCGTCGAGGACACGCCGACCGGCACCGCCGACGGCGTCCCGCCGGGCGCCCGCGTGGCGCTCCTCGACTTCGGCGTGGCCCGCCTCCTCGACGCCGATGCCGACGACCCGCTGACCGTCGAGGGGCCCGTGGCGCCCCTCACGCCCGGCTACGCAGCGCCCGAACAGGTCGCCGGCGGCCCGATCACGACGGCGGCCGACGTGTGGGCGCTCGGCGTGCTCCTGTACGAGCTCCTCACGGGCCGGCGCCCCATCGAGGGCTCGACGCGCGAGGCCTGGGCCGAGGCCGTCCGCACGACCGACCCCCGCCCGCCCAGCGGGGTCGCCGATTCGACGACCGAGGCGAAGCGGCTCCGCGGCGACCTCGACGCGATCGTCCTCACGGCGCTCCGGCGCGAGCCCGAGGCCCGCTACGCGAGCGCCCACGACCTCGCGGCCGACCTCCGGCGGTACCTCGCGGGCGAGCCCGTGACCGCGCGGGCGCCCTCGGCGTGGTACCGGGCGCGGCGGTTCACGGGGCGCCACAAGACGGCCGTGGCGTCGGCGGTGCTCGTGGCCCTCGCCGTCGTCGCCGGCGGCGCGACGACGGCGTGGCAGGCCCGCGAGGCCCGCGCCGCCGCGGCCGAGAGCGCGGCCACCGCCGACTTCCTCGCCGGCATCTTCCAGGGCGCCGACCCGACGGCCTCGGGCGAATCGCTCCTCGCGCTCGACCTCCTCGAGCGCGGCGCGCGGCGGATCGACGCGGAGCTGGCTGGCCAATCGGCCGTCCGGGCCGGCCTCTACCTCGTCGTCGGCGACGCCTACCTCGGCCTCGGGCGGCCCGACTCGGCCGTGGCCTTCGCCCAGCGCGCCCTCGCGCTCCGGCAATCGGACGGCGCCGCGCCCGACGCCGTTGAGGCCGTCCGCGCCCGCCTCCTCTTCGCCCGTGGCCTCTACCCCATCGACCCGACCGGAGCCGGCGACGTCTTCGAGTCGGCCGTGGCCGACGCGCGCGCGACCGGTGACGACGCGCTCGTCCTCGACGCGCTCGAGACGCAGGCCACCCTCGCCGGCAACCAGGTGATGACCCCGCAGGAGACGGTCGCGACGCTCGAGGAGGCCGTCGCGCTGTGCCGGCGGCTGGAGGGCGAGGAGAGTCCCCGCCTCGGGCGCCTGCTGGCCCTCCTCGCCATGCAGGTGGCCTCGGCACACCAGCACGGGCGGAGCGAGCCGCTCCTCCGCCAGGCGCTCGCGGTGCTCCCCGCCGAGACCGAGCCGTACGAGCGGTCGGTCGTCCTGCTCGACCTCGCCAGCCTGCTCAACGCGATGGGCCGGCAGGACGAGGGCGCCGCGGCAGTCGACGAGGCGCTCGCCCTCCGCCGGCGCGTCCTCGGCGACGACGACGTCCGCACGGCGGAGGCCCTCGGGGTCCGCGCGGAGGTCGCCGGCGACGGCCCCGAGGCGGCCGAACGCGACGCGCGGGCGGGACTCGCCATCACAGAGCGGGCCGGCAACCAGACCATCGCGATCGAGATTCTCGCCTCGCTCGGGTCGGCCCTCATGGCCCAGGAGCGGTACGACGAGGCCGCCGAGGTCTACCGGCGCCGGTTCGAGCGGGTCGGCGCGGTCCTCGGGACCGACGGCACACGCTACGCCGCCGCCTCGGGCAACGTGGGACGCGCGCTCCACGCCGCCGGCCGCTACGACGAGGCCGCCGCGGCGTGGGACGAGTCGATCCGCCTCACCACGGCGACCTACGGCGCCGAATCGGCCGTCGTGGCGTCGACGTACCTGGCGGCCGGCCACACGGCGGCGGAGGCCGGCGACGCGGCCGAGGCCGGGCGCCTCTATCGGGAGGCGTTCGACCGGAGCCGCGCCTTCGACGCCTCCAGCCGAACGCGGGCCCACGCGGCGATGCTCCACGGTCGAGCGCTCCTCGACCTTGGCCGGGCGGAGGACGCCATCGGCCCGCTCCGCTCGGCCGTCGAGGCCCGGGACGTCCTCTCGCGTCCGGCCCACCGCGTCCGCTCCGAGTCCGACGACGACCGGGCGGTGGCACTGCTGGGCGAGGCGCTCCTCGCGACGGGCTCGCCCGAGGCCGCCGTGCCGCTGCTCGAGGAGGCCCTCCCGGCGCTCGTGGCCGACCTCGGGCCGGACGACGACGCGACCCGCCGGGCACGACGGGCGCTCGACCGGGCCCGCTAGCCGCCCTCGTCGCCGGTCAGCACTCGGTGAACCGGACGGAGACGTTCGTGGCGAGCCCGCCCTGCGACGTCTCCTTGAACCGGTCGGACATGCCCTCGGCCGTCTCGCGGAGCGTCCGGATGACGGCGTCGAGCGAGACCTTCGCGCGGTCTGGCGCGCCGGCCAGCGCCAGCTCGGCCGCGTTGATGGCCTTGACGGCGCCCATCGTGTTCCGCTCGATGCAGGGGATCTGGACGAGCCCCGCGACGGGGTCGCACGTCATCCCGAGGTGGTGCTCCATGGCGATCTCGGCGGCCTGGAACGCCTGCGCGGGCGTCCCGCCCTCGGCCTCGCACAGCGCCGCCGCGGCCATCGCGCTCGACACGCCGACCTCCGCCTGGCACCCGCCCATCGCGGCCGAGATCGTGGCCCCCTTCTTGAAGAACGTCCCGACCTCGCCGGCCACGAGGAGGAAGTCGAGGACCTGCTCCTCCGTGACCTCCTCGTCGGAGAAGCAGACGAGGTAGAACAGGACGGCCGGGATGACGCCCGCCGCCCCGTTCGTCGGCGCGGTGACGACGCGGCCGAGGTTCGCGTTCTCCTCGTTGACGGCGAGCGCGAACGCGCTGACCCACTGGAGGGTCTGCTTGAAGGAGAACGGCCGGCCGCGGATGGCGGCGATCCACTCGGCGGACGTCTGCGCGTCGTCGTCGGGGAGGAGCCGGCGGTTGATGCCGGCCGCGCGGCGCTCGACGCCGAGGCCGCCGGGGAGGACGCCCTCGGTGTGGCACCCGCGGAAGACGCCCTCGCGCATGACGGCCCAGAGGGCGCGGAGCCGCTCGCGGATCTCGTCGTCGGTCCGCCACGCGCGCTCGTTCTCCCACACGCTGTCGGCGATGCGGCAGTCGGCCTCGCGGCAGTGCTCGAGCATCTCGGCCGGGACCTGCGCCGGGCGCGGCAGCCGGATGCCGGCGGCCTGCGCCCGCGCCTCGCCCTCCGCCACCACGAACCCGCCGCCGACCGAGTAGTAGGTCGACGCCCGCTCGGCGCCGTCGACCACGGCCACGCACGTCATCCCGTTGGCGTGGCCCGGCAGGCGCTCTGCCGGGTGGAAGACCGTGTCGGCCTCGGGGTCGAACGGGACCGCGCGCCCCCCGAGGCGGAGCTGCCGGTCGGCCCGAAGCGCTGCGACGGTCTCCCCGATCCGCTCGACCTCGATGGTCACGGGGTCGTGGCCGAGGAGCGCGAGCCAGACGGCCTGGTCGGTGCAGTGGCCGCGGCCCGTGAGCGCGAGCGAGCCGTAGAGGTGGATCTGGACGCGCTCGACGCGGTCGAGGACGCCCGCCTCGGCGAGCTCGGCGAGCCACCGCTGGACGGCCCGCCACGGGCCCAGCGTGTGCGACGACGACGGCCCGACGCCGATCTTGAGCATGTCGAAGACGCTCAGCGCCTCCGGAGCGGGGGTCTCGGTCATGGGCGCAAGGTCGGCACGCCGGAGGCGCGCACCGTTGCCTTTCGCTGAACTCCGAGCCGCGGGCCCGCGAGCGCCCCGCCGGTCGTCGTACGCTGTGGGGCCCCGTCCCCTCCCCTTCTCATGGCCGCCTACAAGCCCGACGGCTACTCCAGCGTCTCGGTCTATCTCCTCGTCGACGAGCCCCAGCCCGTGATCGACTTTCTGACAGACGCGCTCGACGCCGAGCTGCTGCGCCGGTTCGACCTGCCCGACGGCCGGCTGGAGCACGCCGAGGTCCGGATCGACGACACGGTCGTGATGATCGCCGAGGCCGGCGCGGGCTTCCCGGCGTTCCCGGTGTGGCTCCACGTCTACGTCCCGGACGTGGACGAGACCTTCCGTCGCGCCATCGGGGCGGGCGGGACGGCGGTCCAGCCGCCGATGCAGAAGGGCGACGGCGACCGGCGGTGCGGCGTGCGCGGGCCGGCGGGCAACACGTGGTGGGTCTCGACGCAGGTGGGCGAGCCCAACTGAGCGCGCCTCCGGGCCCCCCTACGCCGCCCCGAGCACGGCGGCAGCGTCCACCGCGTCCGGCAGCGGGCCGACGTGGGTGAGCTTCCGCGCGGCCATCCGCGCGCCGGCTCGAGCACAGTCCGACGGGTCCTGCCCCGCGAGCCACGCGGCCAGGAAGCCGGCCCAGAAGGCATCGCCCGCGCCCGTCACGTCGGCCGCCTCGACGGGCTCGGCGGGGACCTCGACGAGGTCGTCGTCCCACGCCACGAGCGCGCCGTCGGCGCCCCGCGTGAGACAGACGAGCGAGGCGCCGAGGCCGAGGAGGTGGCCGACGGCCGCGTCGTCGCTGGCGGCGTCGCGGCCCCAAAGCCGCGTGAGGTCGTCGCGGCTGCACTTCACGAGCGGGCTGAGCGCGAGAACCCGGCGCGCGGCGTCCTGCTGGTGGGCTCGTCGCACGTCCGTGTCGGGCGCGAAGTTGACGTCGATCGAAACCGCCAGCCCGAGCGCGCGGGTGCGCGCGGCGGCGTCGAGCAGCGTCGCGCGGGCGGGCTCGCGGCTGAGGGCAAAGCCGGACGTGTGGAACAGCCGGGCCCGCCGGAGGAGCGCGTCCGGGAGCTGGCTCGGCCAGAGGAGCCGGTCGGCCGTGCGGTAGGCCACGAAGTCGGGCGTCCCGGCCGAGCGGGCGACGGCCACGAGGCTCGTCGGCTCGTCGCGGACCGCGAACCGGGCGTCGACGCCCACGCGTTCGGCGGCGGCCGTCAGAAACTGCCCGAGCCCATCGTCGCCGACGGACGCCACGAGCGCGACGGGCACGCCCAAGCGAGCGAGGTTGCTCGCGAGGTTCGCCGGGCTCCCGCCGGCGTGGCGCTCGAACACGGCGGCCCCCCCGAGGTCGTCTGTGGGCTCGCTCGTGATCAGGTCGGCCAGCACCTCGCCGGCGACGACGACGAGCGGCGCCGCGGCCTCGGGCGTTGATTCGAGCATGAGGGCGGGCGTCCAATCCCCGAGGCCACCCTCGAGGGCGGCGCCGCCGAGGACCGCACCGGCGGCGCTCCAGGCGAGCGGCGTCGTGCCGAGACGCTCGCCACGCTCGGCGTCGAGGTATTCGGGGAAGGCCTCGCCGTTGGCGGCCGCGACACGGTCGAGGAGGGCACGAGCGTCGTCGGCCCGCCCCGCCTCGGCGAGCGCGGCCACCCACCAGCCGTTGACCATTGGCCAGCACCCGCCGTTGTGGTAGTGCCCGGGCCGGTTTGAGAACCGGTCTCGGACGGTCCCGCGCAACGTCGCCCATCCGTCGTCGCCCTCGCGGATCTGAGGGGCGAAGGCGGGCACGAGCCGGGGCGCGGCCTCCTCGGCGAGCGCCAGCCCGTGATCGAGGAGCGCGTCCCGGCGATCGGGCCAAAGGTCCGCGAGGACGGCCAGCGCTGAGCCGAGCGCGTCGAACCGCCGGACGTAGCCGCCGGGCGTGAGTGCGGCGAGCGGGTGCGACCTCTCGCCGTCCGAAAGCGAGGAGCGGTAGGCCGCCGGGTGGTAGGCCGCCTCAGCGTCGCCCGCCGCGTGCGGCCAGAACGTCGCCTCGATGAGGGCGTGGAGTCGGTCGGCCCGCGTGGCGACCGAGGCCGGCGACGGCGCCCAGGGCGCCCACGCGCGGAGCGCCAGCAGACGGAGCACCTGGTCGTAGAGGAGGTACCCGTGGAGGTCGTACTCGTCGGCCCAGTCGCCGGACTGCGGGACGTAGACGAGCCCGCGCGCGTTGACCTCCCAGGCGTCGAGGAGGTTGAGCACGCCGCCGATCGCGGGCGCCCACCGCGCGGCCCACGCCGCGTCGCCCGAATGCTGGGCCCAGCGCGCCGCGCCGAGCACGGCCCACGGTCCCGCATCGACGCGCCCCGCCAGCCCACCGTAGCTCACCGCTTCCGTCGCGCCGTCTACCACCGACACGTTCGACGGGACCTGCCCCTGCGGCCCGACGTGTGCGAGGAGCGTCTCGACCGTCTGGCGGAGGCCGTCGGCGAGCGCGTCGTCGCCCGAGACGAGGCCGGCGAGGCCGCAGATCACGCCGTCGCGCGCCCACACGCGGCGGTAGTTGGTCCGGTCCGTCGGCGAGGCGAGATAGCCCGCCTCGGTGAGCGACTGGCGCAGAAGGTCGAGCGCGGTCATCGGCCGGTCCATACGTGCTGTCGGAGGTCCATCCACGCGACCACGACCACGTGGGGGACGGTCAGAGCCGCGATCCCGACGAGGTAGGCGCCGACACTCGCGACCCGCCCGCGGAGCGCGTCCGCGAACACGAGGCCGATGAGGGCGAGCGCGCCGAGCGTCGCGGGCGCGGCGTACAGCGAGAGCCGCCGTGCCGATCCGTCGGCCACGAGCGGCCCGAGCCGGGCGAGGTGCCGGACCGCGTGCCACAGGCAGAAGTACACGCCGACGCTCCACAGCGGCGGGAGCACGGCGAAGAACACGGCGAGGCCGGCGACCTCCGCCAGATCCAGCCCGAGCGACCGCCACGCGCGGCGTCGGCGGCCCACGACCGCGCCCCACATGGCATAGACGCCGATCAGCACACCGAGGCCGACCCACACGACCGCAGACGGAATGCCGAGCACGAGCCGGCGCGCGGCCTCGGCGCCGTCGGGCTGGAGCGCCGCCGCCATCGCCCCGACCACCTCGGCGTAGACCTCGGGGTGGGCCGCCAGCGGGACGGCCATCGGCAGCGCCCCGCGGACGGCGCCGGCCAGCACGCGCTGCGCCGGGCCCGCGAGGTGCGCGTCCCACCCGAGCGCCCGGAGCGCGTAGACGTCACCCTGTCCCCAGTGCGCCCACGTCAGCAAGACGAAGCCGACGGCGGCCGCCGTCGGCGCCGCCCACCACGCCGCGAGAACGAGCGCGCCGAGCGCGAGGTACGCCACGCAGAGGCGCGCGAGCGGACCGAGGCGGAGGGGCTCACCCCGCATCGCGAACGGAACGAGCGGGTCGACGGCGCCGTGCGGCAGCCCCAGGACGACGGCGCTCGACACCCACGGGAGGGCGAGCACGGCGGCCGGGGCATCGGCGAGAGCCGGTGTCAATGCCAGGGAGCCTAGCACGCCCCCCCAGGCCAGCGCGAGGCCGCCCCACCGCCACGCGAACGGGAACGTCACGCCGGTACCGGCCGCGCGCGCCGCAGCCTGCCCACCGTCTCGGGAAGGGCGTCGCGCTCCAGCATCACGAGCCCCTGCGCCACGAGTTGGGCGGTCACGAAAAAGAACAGGCCCTCCTCGAACGGGAGCCCGGCCACCTCCCACCCCGTCCGCGTCGCGTCGGTGATGTCCCAGATCCCGAGCCCGATGGCCACCCGGTCGGCGAGGCAGAAGTAGAACGCCGTCGGGACCACGGCCCACGCCACGAGCCGCCGCCGCGCCCAGATGAGGTGCCCGCCCAGTCCCCACATCAGCGCGAGGATCGGGAAGGCCCAGGCCAGGATCAGCCCGAGGTAGAGCCAGCGGCCGCCGGCCACCACGCAGGCCACCCCCACCACCGACAGCACCGCGAACACGGCCGTCCCCACGACGCGCGCCGTCACGTTCGGGGCCGCCGGCTCGGCCGGCCAGCGCGCCTGGAGGAGCCGCACGACCAGCCCCACGATCACGGACTCGATCACGAAGAAGGCGTACTCCTCGACCGGCACGTAGCCGATCGTCGCCCAGACACGGTCCGGAGGGTACGTCCACACCTCGTTGGCCACGAGGAAGTTGTCCCAGGGCGTCGTGTAGACGAACGCGATGCCCGTGATGAGCGCGAGCGGCCACCACGGCTCGCGCGTCCGCCCCTGCAGGAGCGCGAGCGCCGCGAGGACCGGGAGCGTAAAGACGAAGTGGAACTGGAGGTACGTCACCGGCCGCGCAGAGGAGGGCAACGCCAACGGTGGCCGGCGCGCGCGGTTGCCGCCCGTCCCGTCGGGTGTTTCCGGACTCGCGCGCCCCCACCCTACCAGAACAGCCCGACCACGACCGCCGTGAGCCCGACGAGCACGGCCGACTGAACGCGGTAGTTCTTCCACGCCGGGACGCCCTTGAGCTCCTCCGTCTCGGCACGGAAGAAGGCGGGCGTCCACATGAGCCCCTCCGTCTTCTCGGCCGGCGGCGGCGCCGTCCGGAGGCTCACGATCACCATGGCGGCCATCGAGATCAGGAGCAGGATGGGCGCGAGGTAGAGGAAGTTGAACCGGAGGACGTCCGTGATGCTCAGCACCAAGAAGATCACCGAGGCGGTGTGGCCCGCCACCAGCCCCGCGAGCGCGCCGTGGCCGTTGGCCCGCTTCCAGAACACCCCGAGCACGAAGAGGGCGATCGCCGGCGGCGCCACGTAGGCCAGCGTCGACTGGAGGTAGTCCCACAGCGTGTCGGCCCGCGTGATGATGGGGCTCCAGACAATCGCGACCACCATGCAGATGGCCGTCACGATCCGCCCGATCCGGGCCAGGGCCTGGGGCGACGTGCTCGGCCGGTACTTCTTGACAAAGTCCATCGTGACCAGCGTCGAGGCCGCGTTGAGCGTCGAGTCGACGCTCGACATGATGGCGGCGACCATGGCCGTGAGCACGAGCGCCCGGAACCCGGCGGGCAGGAGGTCGAAGAGGAGCGTCGGGAAGATCTGGTCCGGGTTGGCGACCATCCCCTCGGGGTAGAGCACGCGCCCGAACGTGCCCGGCATCACCATGAGGAACAGGATGGGCAGCTTGAGGAGCCCGCCGAAGAGCGCGCCCCAGCGGCCGTGGTCGAGGTTCTTGGCGCCGAGCACGCGCTGGACCATGAACTGGTTGGTCGTCCAGAAATAGAACCCGAGGAGGAAGACGCCCGTGATCAGCCCGAGCCACGGCATGTCGGGGCTCGAGAGGGGCTGGATGAGCGAGAGCTTCTCCTCCGGCGTCACGGCCACGACGGCGTCCCAGCCGCCGGAGCGCTGCCACGCCATGAACGAGACGGCCGCGGCGCCGACCAGCAGGAGCGTCCCCTGGATGGCGTCGGTGTAGACGACGGCCTTGAGCCCGCCCGCGATCGTGTAGGCGCCGGCGACGAGGGCGAGGATCGTCATCGAGCCCCAGAGCGGGAAGTCGGGGTAGAGGAGTTGGACGACGAGGGCCCCCGCGTAGAGCGCCGCGGCCGTGTCGACGATGACCGACAGGAAGATCGAGATGGCCGAGAAGTAGGTCCGGCTCCGCCCGTCGAACCGCTTCTCGAGGAACTCGGGCATCGTGTAGATCCCGCTCTTGAGGTAGAACGGGAGGAAGAACAGCACGAACACCACGAGCACCAGGGCCGCCATCCACTCGTAGTTGTAGACGGAGAGCCCGATGCCCCCGTACGCCGCGCTCGCCATCCCGATCATCGACGACGACGACAGGTTTGAGGCGACGAGGCTGATCCCGATGAGCCCCCACGTCAGCGAGCGGCCCGCCAGGAAGTAGTCCTCCCCGTCGTCGGTGTGGCGCGAGAAGTACAGGCCGATGCCGAAGATGACGACACCGTAGGCCAGGACGACCGCGATGTCGAGCGTCGTCAGAGTGAACTCGGGCATGGGCAATCGGTGGAGTGAGCGTGAAGGTACCCGAGTTGCGGAAGCGTTTCCACTCCGCGCTTCTCAGCGTTTGGCCTCGTCCCTCCACTCCCCGAGGCGGGCCGCCTCGCGCGTCGGCCCGCCCTACCCCGGCGGGTAGCGGTCGTACCAGCCCGGCCCCGTCCGCCCGTACCCGTCGACCTCCACCGCCCGCGCGTCGTGGAGGTCGTCGGCGACTTGGAGGATCACGTCGACCAGCTCGACCTCGGTGCGCCAGCGCTCGGGAAGGGCCTCGACGCCGAGCGCCGTGCCGAGGAGGTTGCCGCAGATGGACGCCGTCGAGTCGCTGTCGCCGTCGTGGGTCACGGCCATCCGGAGCGCCCGCTCGACGTCGGCCGGGTGGCGGAGCGCGCAGAGGGCGGCGACGGCGAGGGCCTCCTCGGCCACCCAGCCGGGCCCCTGGCCGGGCGTCACGGTCCCCAGCGCGTGCACGGCCTCGACCTCGTCGGTGTCCGACGCCGCGAGCTGGCGGGCCCGGTCGAGCGCGGCGACCGTCTCTCCGCCGCCCGTGACGTGGGCCGACGCCACGATCGACCGGCCGATCGCCTCGTCCAGTGTGGCGCCCTCGCGGAGGGCGTGGATGGCGAGGGCGAACGCGCCGGCCGCGACGTAACCGGTCACGTGGCCGTGGGTGAGCTGCGCGATCTCAGCCCCGAGCGTGAACGCCTGCTTCGGGTTGTCCGCCAGCAGGCCCACCGGCGCGACGCGCATCACGCCGCCGCACCCCTTCGACTGGTTCTGGAACGGCTGCTTCGCCCGCCGCACTTCGAGCGCACGAAGGCACGTCGTGCCGGGCGCCCGCCGGGCGTGGAGTTCCGGGATGCGGAACAGCCAGCTGGTCGTGTGCGCGTCCGGCCCCGGCGGCGTCTCCTCCTGCGTGTCGAGCCACCGGATGTACGCGTTGAGCGTGACGCCCGGGATCGTGACGACGCCCTTCGTCGCCCCCCGGTGGTACGCCCGCAGACAGCCCTCGGCCGTCCACAGCGTCATCTGCGTGTCGTCCGTGATCGCGCCGTGGACGCCGTAGGCCTCGCCGATCTCGCTCGGCCCGCCCGGCCCGTACCGCTCGACGATCTGGGCGTGGCGGACGAACTCGACCGGCGCGCCGAGCGCGTCGCCCACGGCGCCGCCGAGGAGGCAGCCGCGGACGCGGGAGCGGGCGCTCGACTCGGGCACGGCGCGCTACGCCGCCATCGCCACCCACGAGCGGCACCAGCCGGCCGGCGCGACCGGCCCGGCGAACAGCTGGCACCCGCCGCACGGCGAGCCGCCCTCGGGCGCGTTGTAGAACCGGCAGTTGTCACACCGCTGGCCCGGGACCTGCGACACGTCGACGTACTCGAGGCTCTGGCGCTGCTGGAGCGCCGCCGCGTCGAGTTGGTCGTAGCCCGCGCACGAGGCGGCGGTCACGTCCCCGCCCCCACACGCGGAGAGGATCGGCCCGACGCCGAGCACGGCGCCGGCGGAGGCGAGGAAGCGACGACGGGAGACGGAGTCGGACATGAGAGTGTGGGAGTGAGCGAGGGAACGGGTGCCCGCCAGCGAGAACGTACGGCGGAGACGGCGGGGGTCGGCGTCAGGGCCTACCCCTCGCTGGCCTTCGAGAACTGCTGATCGAAGACGATGTCGGACGGCGGGAAGTCGACGCGCTTGACGAAGGCGGCGGCCTCGGCGGCCCCGTGCTCGCGGTCCATCTTCATGTCCTCCCACTCGACCGACAGTGGGCCCTCGTAGCCGACGTCGTTGAGCGCGCGGATGATCTCCTCGAAGTCGATCTTGCCGCGGCCGAGGCTCCGGAAGTCCCACGAGCGTCGCGGGTCGCCGAAGTCGGTGTGGCCGCCGAGCGTGCCCGCCTCGGTCCGCACGTCGGACCACCAGACGTCCTTCATGTGGACGTGGAAGATCCGGTCGCCGTGGTCGCGGATGAATCGGACGTAGTCGGCGTTCTGGTAGCCGAAGTGGCTCGGGTCGAAGTTGACGCCGAACGCCGGGTGGCCGCCCATGGCGTCCAGCGCGCGCGCCCAGCTCGGCCCGTCGAACGCGATCTCGCTCGGGTGGACCTCGAGCGCGAACCGGACGCCGAGCTCCTGGAACCGGTCGAGGATCGGCGTCCACCGCTCGGCCGTCTCCTGGAAGCCGGCCTCGATGTCCTCGGGGAGGTTCGGCGGCCACGAGTAGAAGAGGTGCCAGATCGGCGAGCCCGTGAAGCCCGTCACGATCTCCAGCCCCAGCTTGTGGGCCGCCTCGGCGGTCTTGATCACCTCCTCGGCCGCGCGCTGGCGGACGCCCTCGGGGTCGCCGTCGCCCCACACATGGGGCGGCACGATCGCTTTGTGGCGGCCGTCGATGATCTTGTCGGCCACGGCCTGCCCGACGAGGTGGCACGAGATGGCGTAGAGGCTCAGGCCGTTGTCGGACAGCAGCTTCTGTTGGGACTCGGCGTAGCCGTCCTCCTCCAGGACCTTGTGGACGTCCATGTGGTCGCCCCAGGTGGCGAGCTCGAGACCGTCGTAGCCCCAGGAGGCGGCCTTCGGCGCGAGGTCGGCGATGGGCATGTCGGCCCACTGGCCAGTGAACAGGGTAACGGGACGCATGGGTAAGGGTGAGAGGTGAAGAGAGGCGGGCTGCAAGCGCCTCGGCGTCGCGGCGGGACTACTCGTCAGCCGGAGGCGCCTCGGCGACGGGGAGCCCGAGGCGGACGAGGTCGGCGCGGAGCGCGGCGGGCGTGGTGAAGTCGATCCCGTGGAAGCCGAGCCGCCGGGCCGTCGCGACGTTCGGCGCGCTGTCGTCGATAAAGACGGCGCTCGCAGGCTCGATGCTGAAGTCCTCCACGAGGTGCTCGAAGATGTCGGCGTCGGGCTTGGCCTTCTCGACCTCGCCGGACACGACGATCCCGTCGAACCAGCCAAGGAAGTCGAACCGCTCCTGGGCGATGGGGAAGGTTTCGGCCGACCAGTTGGTGAGCGCGTAGACCGGCGTGCCGGCCTCTTTCAGTTCGCGGAAGAGGTCGACCGTCCCGTCGATGGCGCCGCCCAGCATGTCGGGCCAGCGGCTCCACCACGCCTCGATCCACTCGGCGTGCTCCGGGAATTCCTTCGACCGCTCCGCGATGCCCTCCGCGAACGGCTTGCCCGCGTCAAAGCCGCGGTTCCACTCGGACGTGGCGACGTGCTCGAGGAAGTGCTCGATCTGCTCGTCGGTCCCGCCGAGTTGGCGGTACGCGTAGCGCGGGTCCCAGTCGATGAGGACGCCGCCGAGGTCGAAGACGACGGTGGTGGGCAGAGGCATGGGGGAAGAGGGATGGGAGAGGGATAGGGGGTGAGACGGGCGTCGGCCCATCCCGTATCCCTCTATCCCGCATCCCTCGCCGGAGGCTCGTAGCTCGCGTCGACCCAGGCTTCCTTCTCGCCGCTCTCCAGCGCCGTCAGGATAAAGTGAACGCCCCGGGCGCCGTCCTCGACCGTCGGGAAGTCGAGGTCGAGCGGGTCGGGCTCCTGGCCGGCGAGCCGGGCGGCGATCGTGCGGAGCGCGTTCGAGTACACGTTGGCGAACGCCTCGTTGAACGCCTCGGGGTGGCCCGGCGGGAGGCGTGTGGCGTGCCGGGCGGCCGGCGCGAGGTCGTCGTGGCCGCGGCGGTAGACGCGCTCCTGGCCCTCGCGCGGAAGGAAGCGGAGCTCGTTCGGATCCTCCTGGTGCCAGATCAGCGAGCCCTTTTCGCCGAAGACCTCCAGGCTGAGGCCGTTCTCGAGGCCGGCCGCGATCTGGGAGCAGTGGAGGACGCCGGCGGCGCCGTTGTCGAACCGGAGGAGCATGCTCGCGTCGTCGTCGATGGGGCGGCCCTCGACGACCGACCGGACGTCGGCGCAGATCCGGGTAAGGTGGAGGCCTGTCACGTACGCGGCGAGATTCTCGGCGTGGCACCCGATGTCGCCGATGGCGCCGGCGCCCGCCAGCTTCGGGTCGGTCCGCCAGGCGGCCTGCTTGTTGCCCTCCCGCTCGACCGGCGTCGAGAGCCAGCCCTGGCTGTACTCGGCGACGACCTTCCGGACCTCGCCGAGCTCGCCGCCCTGGACCATCGCCCGGGCCTGCTTGACCATCGGGTAGCCCGTGTAGTTGTGTGTCAGCGCGAACACGAGGCCCGAGTCGTGGACGGCGCGGACGAGCGCCTCGGCGTCCTCCAGCGTCGTCGTCATCGGCTTGTCGCAGATGACGTGGATCCCGCGCTCGAGGAAAGCAAGGGCCGCCGGCGCGTGGACGTGGTTCGGCGTCACGATGCAGACGACGTCGATGCCGTCCTCGCGCGCCGCCTCCGCCTCGGCCATCTCCTCGAACGTGCCGTAGGCCCGCTCGACGCCGAGCGTCGCGGCGTGGCGCTTGGACTTGTCGGGGTCGGAGGAGAACGCGCCGGCCACGAGCGTGGCGAGGCCGTCGACGCGGAGGGCGCGGCGGTGGACCTCGCCGATAAAGGCGCCGGGGCCGCCGCCGACCATGCCGGCGCGGAGGGGTCGATTCAAAGACATGGGCAAAGGGCGGAAGGGCTTACGCAGAGTACGCCCGGGAGCCCCCCCACGTCCACACGCGAGCCCACGGGCGGACGCACGAGGGCGGCGCGCGGCGCCCTCGCGGCTGCACGTCAGGCGCGCGGACTCCAGCCACCGTCCCCGTAGCTCAGCGAGAACGCCCCGGGCGGCGCGTGCAATCCGCCCCAGGAGATCCTCGACGCCTACGCCGCGCGGGTGGTCTGTGAGGCCGGCGCCTTCAGCGCCACCGGCTCCGACGCCTCCTCGTTTGTCAAGCACGACCCCGCCAGCGGCCGGCTGGCGGGCGACCCGACGTCGAGGCCCGTCCCGACGGGGGCGACCCGACGGCGGTGTGGGGCGAGGCCGACGACGCGGCGTGGGAGGGCGTGCTCTCGGGCGCTCCGGCCTCCGAGCTCGCGACGCCGTTCCCGAACCCGACGAGCGGTCAGACGTCGGTCGTGTCCGCCGTCGAGGCGGCCACGGCGGTGCGGCTGGCGGTCTACGACGCGCTCGGCCGTGAGGTCGCCGTGCTGGCCGAGGGCCCGGTCGAGGTCGGCGCGCACCGCGCCACGCTCGACGGCGCCACGCTGCCGCCCGGGGTCTACCTCGTGCGACCGACGGCGGCCGACGGCCAGACGGCGGTGCAGCGGCTCACGGTGGCCCGCTGCCCCCCGGTCCGCCTCGGCGGCTCCCTGGCCGGGGTCGCCGAGGCGGGCGGACACGATCGCTGGGACGGCACGTCGCGGGGCCGCCGCCGCTAGAGGACGATGTCCGAGAGGGCCGCGACGACGGCGCCGAAGAACAGGCCGTAGGCGACGGTCCGCACCCAGGGAGGGCCGCCGCGGAAGGCCCAGAAGAGGAGCGCGTTCGCGGCGGCGAACATCAGCTCCCAGCTGGCGGCGGACGCGTTCGGCGGCTCGGCCGTCAGGTCGCGCACGCCCACCACCAGGAAGAACAGCGCCAGAACGGCGTAGGTGACCCCGCGGAAGGGCGACCGCTCGGCAGGGTCAGGCATCGGGAGGACGGCGGTCGATCAGACGGAGCAGCGCCGGATCGCGTCGGCGAGGGCCGCGCGGGGGTCGCCGGTCGGGATGAACTCCTGGGCCACGAAGCCCGCGAAGCCGGCGGCGTCGAGCGCGCGCACGATGGCGGGGTAGAACAGCTCCTGCGTCTCGTCGATCTCGTGGCGTCCCGGCACGCCCGCCGTGTGGAAGTGCACGAACGCGTCGAGATTCTCGGTCACGGTGCGGATCACGTCGCCCTCCATGATCTGCATGTGGTAGATGTCGTAGAGGATCTTGAAGTGTGGGCTTCCGATCCGCTCGACGAGCGCGAGCCCCCACGCCGACGAGTCGCCCATGTAGTCGGGGTGGTCCACCTTCGAGTTGAACAGCTCGATGCAGAGCGTGACGCCCTCCGCCTCGGCGAGCGGGAGGATCCGCTCGATCCCCTCGGCCATCTGCTCCAGGCCCTCGGCGTCGTCCTGGCCGTCGCGGTTGCCGGAGAACACGATGAGGTTGGTCCACCCCGCCGCGGCCGTCGCGCGGATCTGGGGCTCGTAGGCGGCCACGAGCGCGTCGTGGTGCGCCCGCTTGTTCCAGCCGACGCGGAGGGCGTCCTCGGCGGCCGGCGGGTGGGCCGTCATGGCGCACGTGAGGCCGTAGCGCACCAGCGTCGGCGCGTCGGTCGGCTGCACGAGCTCGACAGACTCGATGCCCAACTCGACGGCCGTCTCGCAGAGCTCGTCGAGCGACCACTCGCCGAAGGGCCACCGCGTGACCGAGTGGCGAAACGAGGCCGCCCGCCTCGGGCCGGTCGGCGACGCGGCCGAGGCGGACGGGTCCGCGCCCGCCGGGCTGGCCGTGGGAGGCGCCAGCGCGGCGGGTGCGCAGCCCGCGAGGGGGAGCGCGGCGCCGGCCGCGCGGACGAAGTCGCGGCGGCGCACGCTAGCGGAGGGACTCGACGTAGTCGATGCTGGCCTCGGCGAAGGCCAGGCTCTCGTCGTTCGGCGGGAAGTCGGCCTCGATGAAGGCGTGCTCCAGGCCGGACGTCTCGCTGGCGGCGAAGATGCGCGGCCAGTCGATGGTGCCCTGGCCGACGACCGTCTGCGTCATCTCGTCGCCGGTCCCCGTCCCGTCCTTGACGTGCCACATCTGGAAGCGGCCGGGGTAGCGCTCGAACACGTCGACGGGGTCGTAGCCCGCCACCACGGCCCAGAACAGGTCGAGCTCGAGGGCCACGAGCGCCGGGTCGAGCCGCTCGACGAAGTCGAAGTAGGCGGGCCGGTCGGTCCCGAACGTGTCGAACTCGAAGTCGTGGTTGTGGTACGCCATCGTCAGGCCCGCGGCCTGGGCCTGCTCCCCGAACCCGTTGATCTCGTCGGCGAGGGCGAGGTACCCGTCGCGGTCGGGCCGCTGGTCCGGCGGCAGCCACGGGATCGTGACGTACCGGTGGCCAACCGTCTGCGCCGCCTCCAGGACGCCGTCGATGTCGGCGCGGACGAGGTCGATCCCGACGTGGGCCGACGGCGACGTGAGGCCGTGCGCGTCGAGCGCGGCGCGGAAGTCGGCCGGCGAGCGGTCGGCGTAGCCCGCCGTCTCCACCTCGCCGTACCCGAAGCGCGTGAGCATGTCGAACACCCCGTTGACGTCGCCGGGGAAGATGTCGCGGAGCGTGTACAGCTGGATCCCGATCTCGGCGGGGACGTCGGCGGCGCGGGCGGCGGCGAGCGCGCGCGAAGCGCCCGGTCCGAGGATGGCGCCCGCGGCGAGCGCGGCGCCCGACTGGCGGAGAAAGTGGCGGCGGTTCATGGGGGTCGGAGGTCAGGGTTCAGCGGTCAGGGTTCGGAGTTCGCCGAGTTCAACGGTGGGCCGAGAGCCAGCGCAGCCCGCTCTGAACTCCCCCTCCGAACTCTACGAAGGAAGCTCCCAGCCGGCGCGGTAGGTCCGGGTGAGGAGGGCATCGCCGGCCGGGTGGTTCGTGATCCGGCCGTCGGGCGTCACGGCGATGGGCTGGCCGGCGTTCATGGCGGCCACGCCGAGGAGCATGATCTCGTTGAGGTGCGCGGCGTAGGCGAACGGACTCGACGCCTCGGCCTGCCCCTGGATCGCGCGGACCCAGTTCATCTCGTGGCCGCCGATGCCGCCCTCGACGCGCGGGAGCGAGACCGGCACGTCGGCCGCCTCGGCCGCGAGGTCGACGCCCGGGTCGTTGGCCAGGAAGCGCGGGTTCGTCCCGTACGTCTCGTGGATCAGCATCCCGCGCTCGCCGACGAAGATGACGCCGCCGTTGGGGTCGAGCGTGAAGCCGTCGGGCGCGATCGTGGGCGTCGGCGGGAGGAGGCCGCCGTCGTACCACGTCATGGCGAGGCTCTGGCCGGCGTCGGCCGCCCCGGCCTCGGCGCCGAGGCCGGCGAAGTGGTACGTCGTGACGGTCGCGAGGGGGTACGTCGCGGGGTCCTCACGGTCGCCGCCCCACGGCGTGTGGCGCGTCTCGACGCGGGCCGGGCGCCCGAGGTCGAGCGCCCACACGGGGAAGTCGACGAGGTGGGCGCCCATGTCGCCCAGCGAGCCGACGCCGAAGCCGACCCACCCGCGCCACCCGAACGGGTGGATGCCGGGCCGGTAGGGCTGGTCCTCGTTGGGGCCGAGGTAGAGGTCCCACGCGAGGCCGTCCGGGACGGGCGCGGGCTCCGTCGCCGGGACGCCCTGCGGCCACCACCCGTTGGGCCGGTTCGTCCACGACTGGACCTCGCGGATCGGCCCGAGCACGCCGGCGCGGACGACCTCGACCACGCGCCGGCCGTCGTCGCCGGAGTGGCCTTGGTTGCCCATCTGCGTCACGACGCCGGTGGCGGCTGCCTTCTGGGTCAGCCGGCGGCTCTCGTCGACGGTGTACGTCAGCGGCTTCTGGGCGTAGACGGCCAGCCCGCGGTCCATCGCCATCAGCGCGGCGATGGCGTGGACGTGGTCCGGCGTGGCGATCACGACGCCGTCGAGACCGTCGGCCGCGGCGAGCATCTCGCGGAAGTCGGCGTACTGGGTGGCACTTTCGTAGGCGTCGCGGAGCGCCTCGCCCTCCTGGCGGCGCCCCGGGTCGTCGGCATCGAGGCGCCCCTGGACCGATTCCCACACGCGGCCCATGTCGACGTCGGCGATCGCCGCGATGCGGACGTCGTCCATCATCGCGAGGGGGACGGCGTTCGAGGCGCCCATCCCGCCGGCCCCGATCACGCCAACGGCGACGGTGTCGCTCGGCGCGACATAGCCGGCGCCCCCGAGCACGTGGCGCGGGACGACGAACGGCGCCGCGCTCGCGGCGGCCGTGGTGCGAACGAAAGAGCGACGGTTCATGAGGGATGAGTGATGCGTGATGAGTCGGGGTGAAGGGCCTTTCACTCTTCACCCCTCACCCATTACACCCTGAGGTCGCCGTTGTTAACCGCGTTCACGGCGTGGTCGACGGCGCGGGCCGTGAAGGCCATGTAGGTCAGCGACGGGTTCTGGCAGCCGGCCGACGTCATGAAGGCGCCGTCGGTGACGTAGAGGTTCGGGATCTCGTGGACACGGTTCCACTCGTCGACGCAGCCCTCCTCAGGCGTCGCCGCCATGCGGGCCGTGCCCATCTCGTGGATCCCCTCGCCGAGCCGGTACGGGGCCTCCCACGTGCTCACGTTGACCGCGCCGGCGGCCTCGAGCATCTCGGCCCCGTCGTTCTGCATCGCGACCCGCATCCGCCGTTCGTTGTCGCGGATGGAGCCGACGATTCGGGGGATCGGGACGCCCCATTGATCGACCTGGTCGGTCAGCTCGACGCGGTTGTCGTCGTAGGCGAGGGTCTCGCCGAAGGGGAACATCGAGAAGCTCCACTGGCCGGGCTCCCGGAGGCTCTGCTTGAGGGCGACGCCCACGCCGCCCATGCCCGCGCCGCGGCCCCAGCCCCCGCGGCTCGATCCGCCCTGGTAGCCGTAGCCCCGGATGAAGTCGCGGTTCGAGGACGGGTCCCAGGGGAGGTTCTGGAAGCGCGGGATGTAGATCCCGTTCGGCCGGTTGCCGAACGTGTACCGGTCCTCGAAGCCCGGGATCTCGCCGTTGGCGCCCACCATGAAGTGGTGGTCCATGATCCCCTTGCCGAGGAGGCCCGACTGGTTGCCGAGGCCGTCGGGGAAGCGCGGCGTCTTCGTGTTCATCAGGATCATCGCGCTCCCGATGGCGCTCGCGTTGAGGAACACGAGCCTCGCGTTGAACACCATCTCCTCCTTCGTATTCCGGTCGACGACGCGGACGCCCGTCACGCGGTCGGCCTCCTCGTCGTAGACGAGCGAGTGGACGATGGAGTCGGGCCGGATCGTGAGGTTGCCCGTCGCCTGGGCGGCCGGGAGCGTCGACGAGAGCGAGCAGAAGTAGGCGCCGGCCGTGCACCCGCGGTCGCACGGGCCGCAGTAGTGGCACCCGGCCCGTCCGTTGTGCGCCTGCGTCAGGATCGCCACGCGCCCGACCGTCATGGGCCGCCCGTTGTACGTGTCCGCGATCGACTGGCGAACGTGCTGCTCGACGGCCGTCAGCGGCATCGCCGGGAGGAACTCCGAGTCGGGCAGGTTACGGATCCCGAGGGCCTCGCCCGAGATGCCCACGAACCGCTCGACGTGCGAGTACCACGGCTCGATGTCGGCGTACCCGATGGGCCACCGCGTGCCCCGCCCGTCGCGCTCGTTGGCGGTGAAGTCCATGTCCGAGAGCCGGTACGTCTGGCGGCCCCACATGATGGAGCGCCCGCCGAGGTGGTAGCCCCGCACCCACAGGAACTCGTCGGCCGCGTCGTCCTCGCCGGTCTCGTAGGGGTGGTCGACATCGTCGACGTACCAGTGGGCCGTGTTCTCGTTGAACGGGCCGGCCTTCGACTGGCGGAACTGGCGCTCCTCGACCGCGCGACGGTCGCCGCGCCCACGGAACGGCGTCTCCCACGGCGCGCGGTGCTCGGTGACGTAGTCGGCCCCGTGCTCGACGTTTCGGCCGCGCTCGAGGACGAGCGTCCTGAGGCCCTTCTCAGTGAGCTCCTTGGCGGCCCACCCGCCCGACATCCCCGACCCGATCACGATGGCGTCGTAGGGCTCGGAGCTGGCCTGGACGTGGACCGTCCGGAGCTTCTCGATGGTCGTGGCCCCGTGGCCGCTGTGGTTCTGCATTCGTTCGGACGTGGAAACGTTGAGGGGTGGGTAGGCGCGTCGGACGTTCCACTCAGAACGCCGCACGGCCTTAGGCCCAGGCACGCTTAGGCCCAGGCGCGGCCGACCTCGGAGAGCGGGACGTCGGGGTCGTAGCGACCGGGAGCGGCGAGCCACTGGAGCTCCTGCGTGGCCCCGGGCTCGGAGGTGTAGTAGCCGGCGAGCGTGAGTTCCTTGAGCTGGCGGTAGGCTGGCGGCGGGGTGGCGGCACCCGTCGAAACCGTCCCCTCGCCCGTGACGATCTCCTGCGAGCTGCCCGTCGTGTCGTCCATGGCCTCGCCGAGGTCGCCCTGCATGCCGGCCACCTCGTTCTCCTGCTCCTCCTGGATGGCCGCGGTGCCCTCCGTCGCCACGCCGGCCACGTCCTCGTCGAGCTCCTCCGCCTCGGCGGCCGGCTCGGACGGGCGGAACGCCTCGGCGTCGAGCGCGGCGACGAACGCCGCGCGGGCCTCGTCGTCGAGGCCCGTGAACGAGCCGCCCTCGGCCTGGGCGTCGAGCCCGTCGAGCCACGCGAGGAACTGGTCGCGCTCCTCGGGGGCGTACCACTCCGTTAGCATCTTGTCGATGAACTGGGGCACGCCGACGTCCGAGGCCCCGGGCGTGTCGGTGGCCGGGAGGATCTGGTCGACGAGGGCCGCCAGCGTCTGCTGCTGGCCCTCGGCGAGGGTCTGGTACTGGTAGCTGGCGAGCTCGCCGCCGGACGGCGTGCGGCACCCGGCGAGGAGGCCGGACGCCAGCGGGGCCGAGACGACGCCGCCGAGCACGTACGAGAGCCGGCGGAGCGCCGAGCGGCGGTCGATGGGGGAGTCGAACATGGAATCGAGAGCGGAGAGCGGGGGGCGAGCGAGACGCCGAGGCGGGGCTACCCGACGGCGGGGACGCCCGCCTCGGGGGCCGGCGTGAGGCTCGCGTCGGGGTGGTCGGCCGCCGGGGTCGCCGAGACCTCCGAGCGGTCGACGCGGTCGTTGAACAGGAGGATGAACAGGACGAGCACGACCGCGGCGAAGGCGGCCGGGATCCACCAGAACTGGGTCCACTCGGCCAGCGGGAGCACGTCGCGCCCGCCGAGGAAGCCGTTGTAGACCTGGCCCGCGACCTGCGCCCCGATCAGCATCCCGACGCCGTAGGTGACCAGCACCAGCAGGCCCTGGGCCTGCCCGCGCACGGCCGGCGTGCTCTTCTTCTCGACGTAGATCTGGCCCGTCACGAAGAAGAAGTCGTAGCAGATGCCGTGGAGCGCGACGCCGCCGATGATCATCCACGTCACGGCCTCGGGCGCCGCCAGCGCGAAGAGGGCGTAGCGGAGGACCCACGCGACCATCCCGGCCGCGAGCATCCACTTCACGCCCCACCGCACGAACAGGAGCGGCATCACGAGCATAAAGAGGACCTCCGAGACCTGCCCCAGCGACTGCGTCGCGGCGATGTTCTCGAAGCCCGTCGCCCCCAGGAAGAGCTGGGTGAAGTTGTAGTAGGCCGCCAGCGGGATGCAGATGAGGAAGCTGGCCGCGAGGAACACGTAGAACGGCCGGCTCCCGAGCTGGCGGAACGCGTCGACGCCGGCGATGCTGGCCGCCGAGACGGGCTGGCCCTTCGCCACCGGCGGCGTGTTCGGGAGCGTGAAGGCGAACAGGCCCAGGATGATGGACCCGATGCCCGTGAGGTAGAGCGGCCACGCCGTCGCCTCGGCCGACTCGACGCCGAGCACCGGGCTCAGGATGAACGAGATGGCGAGCCCGGCCACGATCCACCCGATCGTCCCGAACACGCGGATCACGGGGAACTCCTTTTCCTGGTCGTCCAGCTGCTCGAACGCGATCGTGTTCGAGAGGCCCAGCGTGGGCATGTAGCAGAGGTTGTAGGCCAGGAGCGCCAGGATGAAGACCGTCGGGTTGCCGATCGTCGACGGCGCGGCCAGCATGAACACGCCGCCGAGCAGGTGGAGCACGCCGAACACCTTCTGGGCAGCGAAGTAGCGGTCGGCCACGAGCCCGAGGAAGAACGGGGCCACGATCGCCGCGATCGGGTTCACGGTGTAGGGCCAGTGCGTCAGGTCGCCGAGCCCCTCGGCCGCCATGTAGACGGCGACCGTGGTGTACCAGGCGCCCCAGACGAAGAACTCCAGGAACATCATCGTGCTCAGCCGAGCCTTGATCCCGTTCATATCGGTGGTGGGCTAGAGAGTGCGGATGCGGACCGAGCGGACCTCGAGGCGGTCGCCATGGTCTTGGATGCCGACGATGCCGGACCGGCGCGTGCCGTAGGCCGGGAAGGTCCCGTCGTCGCGGAACTTGCTAACGGCGAGGCGGGCGTCCCACTCGGCCGAGCCCTGCTCGGCCTCGACGATCTGCTCACCGTTGAGCCAGTGCTCGAGGTCGGCGCCGTCGGCCACGATGCGGGACGTGTTCCAATCGCCGGGGCGGCTGGCGCCCTCCGTCGGCGTGTAGAGGTCGTAGAGCGCGCCGTTGCGGTGGCTCGGGTACTGCCCGTCGGGGTGGCAGTCGTCGAGGACCTGCATCTCAAGCGCCGTCCGGTAGATCGGCGCGAGGTCGGCGGACTCCTCGCCGCGGTAGAAGATGCCGGAGTTGCCGCACTCGGCGATCCGCCACTCGACCTCGAGCTCGAAGTCGCCGTAGGTGCCGGGGGCCACGAGGTCGCCGCCGTCGTCGGTGCCGGGCGTGAGGGTGAGGACGCCGCCCTCGACCGACCACGCTGCCGGGACGTCGGCGCGGGCGTAGCCGTGCCAGCCGTCGAGCGAGGTCCCGTCGAAGAGCTCGACCCAGTCGTCTTGGCTTGGCGGCGCGCCGTCAGCGCTTCCGACGCCGCCGGCGCAGCCGGCGAGGGTGACGAGCGCGGCCAGGGCGAGGAGCGCGCGGGGCATGGTCAAGAGGCCGTGAAGGGACCTCAATGTAGGCCCAACACCCCCGCGCGTGGAAGCCCTTTCATCAACCGCCCTGACGGATTCCGCCTGGGGGCCGCGCCGGCCGAGGCGGGGGCGGCCGAGGCAAGGGTGGCCTGCCCAGGGGACCGGCCGGGCCACTAGGTGCTCCGCGACGTGATCTCGATGCGGACGGCCCCGTTCCCGAGTTCCCCCCGCCCGCTGAACGACCCCTCGATGGTGCCGGGGTCGCGGTTGACGAGCCGGCCCGAGAGCTGGCCCTCGAACGGGGCCTCCGAAAAACGGAGCGTGAGCCGCACGTTGAGGTCCTCGGTGAACGAGCCGTCGACCACGAGGAACTCGAACGTCCCCTGCGCCAGGTCCTCGATCTCGCCGTCGCCCGTGATGGCGACGCCGGTGTCGCGCAGCCGGAACGTGATGGGGTAGCGCGTCGCGCCCTGGGTCGTCGCGTCGTAGACGACGCCCTCCCAGGTGCCCGTCAGGCCGACCGCCTCGGAGCCGCCGCCGAGGAAGCCGCAGCCGGAGACGGCCACCAGCGCGGCGAGGACGAGGGAGGACGAGAGGCGACGCATGGGGGGCGGGGCGGGGGACGCCCGCGAAGCTACTCCGCCGGCCCGTTGGCGACGGGGCGCACCGGCGCGCCCTGGGCCACCGACGGCGCTCGCATCTCGATCCGCTCGACGTGGAGGCCGCCCACGCCGCGGCCCTGCTCGACGCCCCGCTCGGCGGCCATCCGGTAGTGAATCCCGCCGTACAGCCGGCTGACGGCGGCCTCCTCGGCCGCCTGGCGGAACGACGTGAAGTCGCGGGCCGGAAGCCCGTACGCCACCTCGGTCGTGTCGTGGAACGCGAAGCCGTCGCCGTAGACGTCGGTCAGCGCCTCGGCCGCCGCCGCCGAGATCACGCTGTGGCCCGACGAGTACTCGGGGAACGGCGGCGTCTGGAGGAGCGGGGCCCAGTCCTCGTCGATGTGCTCATTGATCACGGTCTCGGGGCGGACGAGCCGGCTCCTGAACTTCTCGTCCCACACCGAGATGAACCCGTCGGCCACGGCGATGGCGGTGCGGACGTAGGCCTCGGCCGCGCCGGCGATGTCGTCGTCGGCGGTCCGGCTGGCGATCGCGGCGATGCCCATCCAGTGGCCGCCCGGCGTGATCTTCTTGGTCGCGAACATGGCGTGCCCCCGCGTGTGCATCACGTAGGGGTTGCAGTCCCAGAACGCGGCGATCTCGCGCTGCTCGTCCGTCATGTCGCGCCCGATCTCGTAGACCTCGTCGACCTGCCGGCGGAACTCGCTCCCCGGCTCGACGGAGTAGGGGTACGGCGGGAGGGGCTTGAACTGCGACGCCGAGTCGAGGACGAACGGGCGCATCGTGGCCCAGCCCGGCTCGATGGCGTCCATGTAAGCGGGCGGGGTCGGGCGCCAGGTGCCGGGCTCGTCGGTGATGGTGTAGGCCGGCGCGCTCCGCGTCTGGGCGTAGCCGTCCCCCGACGCCCACGCCAGCACGTGCTGGGCGACGGTCTCGCCGTAGGACTGGGACTGGCGGCGAAGCCGGCGGCTCATGCCGGCCTGGTCGAGCCGCGCCTCCACGCTCGTTCGGTACGCGTCGATCTCCTCGTCCGAGAACGTCAGCGCCTCGCCCACGGCGAGGGCCGCGTAGACCGCGGCGGTCGGTCCGTGGACCGGCTCGGTCGGCGCGGGCGTCGCCCCGAGCCCGTTGAGCTGGCCGGCCAGCGTCACGAGGTCAGGGCGGAACGGGGCGAGCGCCTCGTAGGCCGCGACCGACGTGTAGGCGTAGACGCGGCTCGCCACGGGCGGGCTGAAGATGTCGTACGTCATCACGTCCGTGACCCGCAGCAGGGCGCCGTGGAGGAGCTCCGGGTCGGAGGCCTCGGGCGGGGCGGCGGCGGGGTCGGCGTCCTGGCAGCCGGCTAGGGCGACGAGCGCAACGAGGCCGGCGAGAGCGAGCGGGCGGAAACTCATGGTCTGCACATCCGGTTCACATCAGGGAAGATCCCACGGGGAAAGCGCTTCCGCAAGGCAAACGCTCGGGATTCACGGACCTAGCGGGCCGCCACCCGCTCCGCCTCGGGCCCGAGGCGGAGGATCTGGAGTGGGCCGTCGCTCGGCGCCGACACCAGCAGGCGCGACCCGTCGGCGGCATCCAGAAAACGGAGGGCGCGGACCTCGCCGTCGAGCACGAGCCCGCGGTTCAGCTCGACGGGCTCGAACGCACCGCTCCCGTCGCCGCGGAGAACGAGCCCGTGGCCGGCGTCGTAGCGCCCGCGGTCTGGGCGGACGCCGAGGAGGCCGCCGCCGAGCACGAGGTCGAGCACGCCGTCGCCGTCGACGTCGTCGCAGGCGATGGCATAGACGGGCTCGACCTGCGCCCAATCGGGGAGCGGGCGGAGCGTGAAGCGGCCGGCGCCGTCGTTGAGCGCGACGGCGCTCGCGAACGTCGTCGCCGTGCGCTGGACGGCGTCGTCGGCGCGGTCGCCGAAGAGGTCGGGGACCGTCCGCGCGCCGAAAGCGGCGAAGCTCGTGAACCGCTGCTTGAACTCCGGGAACTGCTGCCGCAGCACGCCGACGGTCGAGAGCGGGTAGTCGGCGCCGTCGCGGTACGAGGTGAGGATGCCGTCGAGCGCGTCGTTGCCGTCGAAGTCGCTCAGCCAGAGCCGCGCCGGGTGCTCGGCGCTGGCGCGGACCCGCGAGTTCAGACCGAGGTTGCCGAGCGCGAGGTCGAGGTCGCCGTCGCCGTCGAAATCCGCCACGTCGAGGGCGGTCCACCAGCCGGTCGCGTCGTCCATGCCCGTCTCGGCGCGCTCGAAGCCGGCGCCCGTGTTGCGGAACACGGTCGGCGCCATCCATTCGCCCGCGAGCGCGAGGTCGGGGCGGCCGTCGCCGTCGAGGTCGGCGAAGGCGGCGCGCGCGACCATGCCCACCTCGGCGAGGTCCGGGCCGAGGTCGGCGGTGGCGTCGCGGAACCGGCCGCGGCCGTCGTTCTCGAGGAGCGCGCTCCGCGCCGGGTTGCCGTACTCACGCGGCACCACGCGCCCGCCGACGAACAGGTCGGTGTCGCCGTCGCCGTCCCAGTCGGCCGCGGCCACGTCGCCGACGTGAACGAAGAGATCGGGCAGGCTGCCGGCCGGCGCGGCCTCGAACCCGCCCGCGCCGTCGCCGAGGTAGAGCCGGTCGCGGATCGGGTCGGCGTCGCCGCGGAACTCGTTGCCGGCGGTGCCGACGTAGAGGTCGAGCGCGCCGTCGCCGTTCGCGTCGAAGAAGACGGCCGCGACCGCCTCGGTCTCGCGCTCGGCGTCCTCGTCCCACAGCGGCACCGAGGCCGGCGCGAAGCCGCTCGCGGTCTGGCGGAACAGGACGTTCGCCTGCACGCGCGCGCCGCCCACGAACAGGTCGTCGAGCCCGTCGCCGTCCACGTCGCCGACGGCGAGGGCGGGGCCGAGCCGCGACAGCATGTGAGGCATCAGCCGCTCGCGGTTGAAGTCGATGAAGGTGTTCTCCTCGTGCCGCCAGTCGGGCGCGAGCGCGGCGCTCACGTCGGTGAAGAGCGCCGGCTCCTCCGTCGTCGTCGGCGCCTCGCTTGGCGGGCCGGCGTCGGCCTGGCGGAGCGTGAGCGGGCCGGCCGGCACGTCGGTCAGCGTCTGCACCGCGCCGTCGGGCCACGTCACCTGCACGCGCTCCGCCTGCGCGGCACCGCCGAGGCCGACCACCAGCCGCGGATCGACGGACGACAGAAAGCCGCGCGTCGGCTGGGCCTCGGCGGTCTGGCGGAGGCTGTCCGTCCACACGGTGACGTGCGCGCCCGTCCCGAACGTGTTCGGCGCCTCCCCCTCGAGCGAGATCTGGAGCGCCGTCGCGCCGCGCTCGGCGGCCCGGTTGAGGTAGATCGAGGCCGGCGCGTTGACGTTGTTGACGACGAGGTCGAGGTCGCCGTCGCCGTCGAGGTCGGCGGTCGCGGCGCCGTTCGAAAAGCCCTCGTCGCCGAGCCCCCACTCGGGCGCTTCCTCGAACCGGAACCCGCCGACGCCGCGGAACGCCTCATTCGGGACGGCCACCTGCGGCATCTGCTCGAGGAGCGCGAGGTTCTCCTCCGTCATCCCCTGCTCCAGGTTCTGCTGGATCTGGGCGTCGGAGATGTAGTTGATGTAGTCGAGGTCGTTCGGCCGGCGCCAGATGCCGTTCGTCACGAACAGGTCGCGGTGGCCGTCGAGGTCGAGGTCCGCGAGGAGCGCGGCCCAGCTCCAGTCGGTGGCCTCGATCCCCGAGAGGGTGGCGACGTCCGAGAACCGCGGCGTGCCGTCGGGGCCGGGCCCGCGGTTGATCTGGAGCGAGTTCCGCGCGACCTGCGGCCCGTAGCCGATCTGCCGCTTGAACGCGTCGATGTCGTACGAGTCATCCCCGGCCGACGTCTGGCGGATCGCCTCGTCGCGCGGCATCATGTCGAGGACGACGAGGTCGGCGTCGCCGTCGTTGTCGACGTCGGCGGCGTCGGCGCCCATCGAGAAGCGAGACGAGTGGGCGAGCGCCGTCTGCGAGACCTCGCGGAACGTGCCGTCGCCGTTGTTGAGGTACACGAAATCGTTCTCGTGGAAGTCGTTGCCGACGTAGAGGTCGGGCCACCCGTCGCCGTCGAGGTCGCTGGCGACGACCGAGAGCCCGTAGCCCGAGATGCCGCTCGTGATGCCGGCCTCCTCGGTGACCTCGGTGAAGCGCGGGAGCTGGCCCGCCTCCGAGTCGTTGCGGTAGAGCCGGTCGCCGGAGCGCTCGTCGCGGAGGCGCGTCTCCTCGGGCCGTTCGTACGTCCGGTCGGTGTGGACGGCGTGGTTGAGGAGGTAGGCATCGAGGTCGCCGTCGCGGTCGTAGTCGAAGAACGTCGCCTGCGTGCCGAACCCCTCGAAGTCGAGCCCGACCTCGGCCGCGGCCTCGCGGAACCGCGGGACGCCGTCGGGACCCGGTCCCTCGTTCAGGAAGAGCTCGTTCCGGCCGCGCTGGCCCTGGTAGGCGCCGAGCGCCGAGACGTAGAGGTCGAGCCGGCCGTCGCCGTCGACGTCGGCCATCGTCACGCCGAAGTCCCAGTCGCTCGTGCCCCCGACCCCGGCCGCCTCGGTCACGTCCTCGAACCGGACCGGTCCGCCGGGCTCAGTCCGGTTGAGATAGAGCGCGTTCGGCCCCTCGTTCTGGGTGAAGTAGAGGTCCGGCCGGCCGTCGCCGTCCACGTCGCCCGCGGCCACGCCGCCGCCGTTGTAGTAGTAGAGGTAGTTGAGGATGTTGAACGAGGCGTCCTCGGCGAGCGCGTTCTCGAACGCGACCCCGCTCTCGGCCGGGTCGAGGCGGACGAACAGCGCGTCTTCGCCCGCGCCCCCGCACCCGGCGAGAAGCGTCCCGAGCACACAGGAGCCGGCGGCCAGCGCACGGCGCGAGGCGGATCGAAACGAAGCAGATCGAAACAGGCCCAACAACGGTGTCATCCTGAACGGAGTGGAGGATCTGAACGCCATCCGACGAGCCTGCCGCTGGCGTCTCAACGGCCGGGAGGGCGGCGCCGAGACCCTTCGCGTTCGCTCAGGATGACAAGGGGGAGAGTCGGTACGAATCCCAGTGGCGGAAGGCCCGCCGGCCGGTCGTGCTAGCGGGAGGCCAGCGGCGCGGGCGCCGGCCCCATCGCGAAGACGACGGGCGCGGCGTCGTTGCGGACGGCCACGACGACGTCGCCCGACGGCGTCCCGAGGCGGACGAGGCCGCGGACCTCGCCGGTCAGGCGGAAGCCGCTGGCCGGGACGGTCTGGAAGCGGCCGGCCCCGTCGCCGCGCAGGAACGCGCCGAGCGACGAGGCCTGCCGGCCGAGGTCGGGCTTGAGCCCGTCGCGGTTGCCCGCGAGCAGGAGGTCGAGCGCGCCGTCACCGTCGGCGTCGAGCGGGAGCGCGGCCGTCATCGGGGCGAGCTGGGCCTCGAACGGGAGCCGCCGGACGCTCCACGACCCGCCCTCGTTGAGGAGGACGACCGTCGCCAGTTCGGATACCTCCGAGACCGTCGCCAACTCGAGCTGCGACGGCGTCAGGAGGTCCTCGACCCGCTTGCCGACGTAGGTGCTCGGCGTGAGGTATTCGCCTTTGAGGCTGGGAAGCTGCTTCGTGAGCTCGTTGCGGAGGGCGAAGGGGAGGCTCCGGCTGCGGTTGACCACGGAGATCAGCGGGTCCGTCTGGCCGTTCGAGTCGAAGTCGCCGAGGTGGAGCCGCATGGGCTCCTCGGCGCTGGCGTGGAAGCGGCTGTTGAGGCCCCAGTTGGCGGCGACGAGGTCCTCGTCGCCGTCGCCGTCGAGGTCGGCCGCGGCGAGGCGCTGCCAGAGGCCGGACGTGCCGGCGACGGGCGCCGACGTGAACCGGCCAGAGTCGTTCGTCCAGATAGCGATCGGCCGCCACTCTGAGGCGGTCGCGAGGTCGTGATCGCCGTCCCCGTCGAGGTCGGCGAACACCGCGCCGGCCACCATGCCGACGGCGTCGAGGCCGGGCGCGGCGCTCCGCGTCACGTCGACGAAGCGCGGGGCTCCCGGCCGGCCGTCATTCCGAAGCAGCGCGCTGCGGGGCGTCACGCCGTAGGCGCCCGGCACGATCGCCGCACCCACGAACAGGTCGGTGTCGCCGTCGCCGTCCCAGTCGGCCGCGGCGACGGTGCCGGTGCTCTCGGTGAGGCTCGGGACGGCGCCCTCAGGCGCGGCCTCGAACCCGCCCGCGCCGTCGTTGAGATAGAGCCGGTCGCGGAGGACGGGCGCAGCGGCGGCGGGCTCGTAGCCGCCGGAGCCGACGTAGAGATCGAGGTCGCCGTCGGCGTCGGCGTCGAGGAAGGCTGCGGCGACGTCCTCCGCCTCGGCGTCGTCTTGGAAGGCTGTGGGGGTGGTGAGCGCGAACCGCCCGCCGCGCTGCACCCACAGGACGCCCGGCTGGCCCGTCGCGCCGCCGAGGAAGAGGTCGTCGAGCCCGTCGCCGTCCACGTCGCCGACGGCCACGGCCGGGCCTTCCTCGGAGTACGCCCGCGGCATGAGCAGCTCGCGGTCGAAGTCCATGGTCGCGTTCTCCTGATGCCGCCAGTCGGGCGCGACCTCGGCCGTCACGTCACGGAAGAGGACACCGCCTTGGGCCGGCGCCACGAGCGGACGGGCAGCGCCCGTCGCCTCGACCTGGCGGAGCGTGAGCGCGCCGGCCGGCACGCCCGCGAGCGCCTGCATCCGCCCTCCCGGCCAGCGGACGACGACCGAGTCCGCCTCGGTGGCCTCGCCGAGGCCGACGTGGAGGACCGGGCTCACGCTCGACTGGAAGCCCCGCGTCGGGACCGCCTCGCGGACCTGGACTCGCCCCTCGTTCCAGACGGCCACCTTGGCCCCGATCCCGCCCGTGTTGCCGCCCTCGCCCTCCAAAGCGATCGAGAGCGACCGCCGCTCCGGGAACCGCTCGACCGCGTGGTTGAGATAGAAGGAGGCCGGGGCGTTGACGTTGTTGACGACGAGGTCGAGGTCGCCGTCGCCGTCGAAGTCGGCCGTGGCGGCGCCGTTGGAGTAGCTCGCCTCGTTGAGCCCCCACTCGGGCGCCCGCCGGAACGCGACGGAGTCACCGACGGAGACGTTGGCGAAGGCGAGGTTCTCGAGCGGCGTCGAGGGCATCTCCTCCGACAGCGCGAGGTAGTCGACGCCGTCGCCGGTCGCCATGGCCTCGCGCGTCTGCGTGTCGGCGAGGAAGGCGATGTAGTCCTGGTCCGTCACGTCGCGGAGGATGCCGTTGGTGACGTAGAGGTCGGGCCGCGCGTCGAGGTCGAGGTCGGCGAAGAGGGCGGCCCAGCTCCAGTCGGTGTCGGCGACGCCCGCGAGGCTGGCGATCTCGGAGAACGCGGGGCTGGCACCCGGCCCGGCTGCGCCCTCGTTCCGCTGGAGCGTGTTGCGCATGAACTGGTGGTGGTACCCGTTGGCCACCTTCGCGCGGTACAGGTTGTGGCCCTCGTAGCTCGACGACTGCTTGAGCCGGTCGTCGTCCCACGGCAGCATGTCGACCACGAACACCTCGGGCCGGCCGTCGCCCGTGAGGTCCGCCATGTCGGCGCCCATCGACGACAGGCTGATCGTCGGCATCGACTCTTCGAGGGTCTCGGCGAACGTGCCGTCGCCGCGGTTGAGGTAGAGGTAGTCGCGCTCGAAGAAGTCGTTCGAGACGTAGACGTCGAGGTCGCCGTCGTCGTCCACGTCGCCCAGCGTGACGCCGAGGCCGAAGGCGATCTCGGAGCCGTAGACGCCGGCCTCCTCACTCACGTCGACGAAGCGGGGCGCCTCGCCCGGCGCCGCGTCGTTGCGGTACAGCTTGTCGCCGCCGCCCTCGTGCCGCTCGTCGCGGATGTTGCGGAGGCCGAACGACGAGACGGGCCGGAACGAGTTGTTGAGGACGTAGAGGTCGAGGTCGCCATCGCTGTCGGCGTCGAAGAACGCGCCGTGCGTCGAGGTCCCCTCGTCGGCCACGCCCCACGCCTCGGCCACGTCCTCGAAGCGCGGGACGCCGTCGGGCCCCGGCCCGAGGTTGCGGAAGAGCTCGTTGGCCCGGTCGTCGCCGTCGACGTTGCCGGCGTTGGAGACGTAGAGGTCGAGCCGGCCGTCGCCGTCCACGTCGGCCACGGACACGCCGGTGCTCCAGGCGTGGGCGCCCTCCACTCCGGCGGCCTCGGTGACATCCTCAAACCGGATGGGGCCGCCCGCCTCCGTCCGATTCAGAAACAGCCGGTTCGGTCCCTGGTTGGCCGTGAGGTACACGTCTGGTCGCCCGTCGCCGTCGAGGTCGCCGACGCCGACCCCGCCGCCGTTGAAGAAGTTGCGGTAGGTGAAGACGTTGACGTCCTGGCTCTCCTCGATCCGGTTCTCGAACGCGAGCCCGGTCTCCTCGGCCGGCAACGACGAGAACAGGGCGTCGTCGCTCGCTCCCCCGGCGCACGCGCCGAGGCCGAGGGCGGCGAGGAGGCAGAGCAGGGGCAGGGGGCGCATGCGAGGGCGAGTGTCGGGGGCCAGGGCCGACGGGACGAACGGAGCCACGGCGGGACGGCGGGTGGCGACCCCGCAAGCTACGTGCTCGCCAGAGCCTCTTCCATGCGAGGCGCCCCGCCCTGAGAGAGGACGGGGCGCTCACAAGCTCATCTAAAGTCGTGACTTAGTACCCCGCGTTCTGCTGGAGAAGGCCGTCCGAGGCGTCGATCTGGATCTGCGGGATCGGGAACAGCACGCGGTACCCCTGGCTGGCGTCCTTGAACGACCAGGCGTCGGTGAACCGGCCGAACCGGACGAGGTCCTGGCGCCGCCGCGCCTCGTAGGTCAGCTCGAAGAGCCGCTCGGCGAGGAGGCCGTCGAGGTCGATCGAGGTGAGCGTCGGCGCGCCGACGCGGGCCCGAAGCGCGTTCACGTCGGTGAGCGCGCCGCCGGCGTCGCCGCTCCGGAGCCGGGCCTCGGCCCGGATCAGGTACATCTCGCCGAGGCGGAAGTAGGCGTAGTCGTTGCCGTGGTTGCCGTTCGGCCCGCGGTCCGGGTCCACGTTGAACTTGTTGATCCGGACGCCATTCGCCTCCGTCGCCGCGCCGTTGACGCCGTTCGGGTAGTCAACGGTGAAGATGAGGGGCTGGCCCGCGCGGTTGTTGATGGCGTCCTCGGCCGTGCACTCGCGGTCCCGGATGCCCGCCGGGTCACACTGGTCCTGGTTGTAGGCCTGGCCCTGGAGGAAGATCACGCGGCGCGGGTCGTCCTCGGAGAACGCGTTGTACGTGTCGGCGATCGTGGCGAAGCCGTTCCAGCCGCCGCCCGCGAACGAGTTGTAGTGGCCCCAGCGGTGGGCGAAGTTGAGGCCGTAGCCGTCCTGCGGGAGGTGCTGGACGACGAAGACGGCCTCCGCGTTGTTCTGGTTGTTCGGGCCGAACTGACTGTACCACGCCTCGAGCCCCTGGTTGAGCGCATACGGCCCGTTGATCACGCGGGTGGCCGCGTCGATGGCGTCCTGGTAGCGAGGCGCGCCGGGCTGGAGCCCGCTGGCCGTGACCGTCCCCGTGAAGACCGGGGCGTTGATGAACAGGTTGGCCAGGATCGCGTCGGCCGCGCCCTGCGAGAACCGGCCGCCGTTGCCGGCGCCGGCCACAGGCAGCTCCGTCCGGACCGCCTGGAGCTCGCTAACGACGAAGTTGAACACGGTCTCGCGCGTCTCCGTCGGCGGGAGGTCGTCCGGGTCGACGGAGTACTCGCCCTCCTCGTCGCCGATGAGCGGGACGTTGCCGAAGAGGTCGAGGAGCGTGTAGTAGTAGAACGCCCGGAGCCCGCGGACCTCGGCGACGATGCCGGCCTTGTTGGGGACGTCGAGCGGCTCGAGGTCGCGGAGGAGGCTGTTGGCCCGGGCCACGCCCGCGAAGGACGCCGTCCAGGCGTCGTTGAGGTCGACGAGCGACGGGCTCCAGGTGTGACGGTGCATGTCGAGCCACCGGCCGCCGTCGCCCCAGTCGCCGCCTCGCGTCGGGACGATGGTCTCGTCGGACGAGACCTGGCTCAGGTTGTGGTAGGCCCAGAGCGTAGCCCGGAGCTGCGAGTAGACCGGCGAGAGCGCGGCGATGACCTCGGTCTCGGTTTGGTAGAAGTTCTCCGGCGTGACGGCGCTGTACGGGTCGACCGTGAGGTCGGTGCAGCCCGCCAGCCCGAAGACGGGCGCGAGGAGCGCTCCGAGGAGCGCAGCGCGCGCGCGGGTGGAAAGCGTGTTCATGGGTTCGGAGGGGCGAGGCCGGCGCCCAGGATGCCGGCCCCACCGATGAGGTAGAGAGTGTCGGAGGCGGTCACGCTAGATCCCGAGGTTCACGCCGATCGTGAACGTCCGAGCGCGCGGGCGGTCGAGGTAGTCGACGCCGACCGACGAGATCCCGTCGGCCGAGGCGCCCGGCGAGTTGACCTCGGGGTCGAGCCCGGTGTAGGGCGTGAGGACGAACAGGTTGTTCCCCGTCAGGAAGAGCCGCGCGTTGCGGATCTGGGGGAGCACCTGGCCCAGCCGGTACTCGAACGTGAGTTGGTCGAGCCGGAGGAACGACGCGTCCTCGACGTAGCGCGACGAGTAGGTCGGCGTCTCGACGACGGCCTCGTCGGGGTCGTACTCGAGGTCGAGGAAGTTCCGGTTGCCCGCGATGCTCCGCGTCCCGTAGACGAGCGACGTGTTGTTGAACAGCTCGCGGCCCTGCTCGCCTCGGAAGAACGCGCGGACCCCGAAGTCGCCGAACGCGGCGTTGAGCCGGACGCCGTAGGTGAAGTCCGGTCGCGGGCTCCCGAGCTTGACGCGGTCGTCGTCGCCGGGGCTGTCGGTCGTCCCGACGAGCTCACGGTCGAGCGGGCCGGGCGCCGTGTCCGGGTCCCCATCGACGTCGACGACCTCGTAGTCGTTGAAGATCGGCTTGCCGTCGGCGTTGTACTCACCGGTGAACTCGTAGCCGTAGAAGATCGGGAACTCCTCGCCCGGCGTGAGCAGGAGCGACTGGCCGCCCGACTGGCCCTCGCCCGAGATGTTGCCCGTGAAGAGCTGCGTCGCGCCGCCGAGGTCGAGGACTTCGTTCCGGTTCGTGTTGAACGTGAGGCCGAGCGTGAAGCTCGACGCGTCGTTCTCGAACAGGAGCGCGTCGAGGGCCAGGTCGACGCCCGTGTTCCGCAGCGAGCCCACGTTCTGGACCTGCGTCGGGACGACGTCGGCCAGGACCGGGACGTTGAGGAGCAGGTCGTTCGTCGTGTTCCGGTAGAACTCGACGGAGCCGTAGAACCGGTCGCTCAGGAGCCGGTAGTCGAGGCCGACCGTGACCTCCTCCTTCTGCTCCCACTGGAGGTCCGGGTTGGCCAGCTGGCTCGGCGCGTAACCCGGGACGATGATCCCGTCGATGACGGCCGAGTTGGCCGGGTTCGCCGCCAGCAGGGGGAGGAACAGGTAGTCGCCGATGGCCTGGTTGCCCACGACTCCGTAGCCCGCGCGGAGGCGGAGGTCCGTGACGGCCGTCCCGCCGTCGAAGAACGGCTCGGCCGAGATCCGCCAGGCACCCGAGATGGCCGGGAACAGCGCGTACCGGTTTTCCTCCGAGAACCGCGACGAGCCGTCGTAGCGGAGCGAGCCCGTGAGGAAGTACCGGTCGCCGTAGTTGACGTTGGCGCGCGTGAAGAACGACGCCAGGAGGTTGTCGGCGCGGTACGAGAAGGTGCCCGGGCCGGCGTTGTTGCCGTTGATGGCGACGGTCCCCGACTGGAGGAGGTTGTCCTGGGTGAAGTCGGTCACGAAGCTCGTCGTCTGGACCGACGTCTCGCTCACGTTGAACTCCTGGTACTCGTAGCCGCCGAGGAGGTCGTAGTTCGTGTTCTCACCGAGCTGGCTGGCCCAGGTGAGGTAGGTTGAGATCGTCGCCGAGGTCCGCTCGAGCGTCCGGCGGTAGGCCGATCCGCCGTTCGTGGTCGCCGTGGCGAACTCCTGGCCGACCGGGCTCTGGGCCGGCGTGTAGGCCCGGCGCGTGCCGACCGAGCGGTCGCCACCGACGTTGAGCGAGGCCGTGAGGCCCTCGACGAGGTCGAGTTCGGCCGTGATGTTGCCGAGCGTCCGGACCGTCCGGGCCGTCTCGTCGATCTGGTTGGCGAGGGCGACCGGGTTGCGGAACGACCGCTGGCCCTCGATCTCGTAGTACCCGTCGAGCTGACTGTCGTCGTTGACCGGCGCGATCGGGCGGAACTGGATGGCGTTCTGGAACAGGCCGCCCTCGAACCCACCGACGTCGTTGGCCGCGACGAAGTCGTCGTCGGTCAGCGCCGACGTGAGGTTCAGGCCGAGGCGGAGCCGGTTGTCGAAGAGCTGGTTGTTCGCGTTGAGCCGGGCGGTCACGCGCTCCTGGCCCTCCGAGATCACGATCCCCTCGTTGTTGAGGTAGCTCACGCTCGCCCGGTACTGCGTCGTCGGCGTGCCGCCGCCGAACGAGAGGTTGTGCGACTGGGACACGCCCGTCCGGAAGATCTCGTCGACGAAGTTGGTGTCGAACGCGTTGATGTTGAGGTTGGCGTCGGGGCCACCGAGAATGTCGTCGCCACTCTGCCCGTCGGCGCCCAGAACGCCCGCGTTGTCGCGGACGAACTGGCGGTACTCCTCGCCCGTGAGGACGTCGTAGGTCGAGGCCGCCGTCGAGAACGAGGTCGAGCCCTCGTAGTCGACGGTCACGCGGCCCTCGCCGCCGTCCTTCGTCGTGATGAGGATGACGCCGTTCGCGCCGCGCGAGCCGTAGATCGCCGTCGCCGAGGCGTCCTTGAGGACGGTCACCGACTCGATGTCGTTCGGGTTGATGAGCGTGAGCGGGTTTCGCGGGGGGCCCGACGAGACCTGCCCAGCGCCGCCCGGGGTGACGTTGTCGCTCGAGATCGGGATGCCGTCGACGACGTAGAGCGGCTCGTTCGAGGCCGTGATGGAGGTGCCGCCGCGAATCTGGACGGAGACGGCCGCGCCGGGCTCGCCCGAGTTCTCGATCACGTTGACGCCGGCGACGCGGCCCTCGAGGAAGTCAGTGGGGGCCGTGACGAGGCCCTGGTTCGCGTCGTCGATGTCGATCGTCGCGACCGACGCCGTGACGTCGCCACGGCGCTGCGTGCCGTAACCGACGACGACGACCTCGTCGAGGATGTCGGAGTCCTCTTCGAGGCCGACGTCGATGACGGAGCGGCTGCCGACCGTCTCGCGCGTCTCGAGGTAGCCGAGGAAGCGGTACACGAGGACGGCGCCGGGGCCGTCGACGTCGATGGAGTATTCGCCGTCGACGTTCGTGGCGGCACCGCGTGTGGTGCCCTCGATGGTGACGTTGACGAAGGGGAGGGGATCGCCGCTGGTGGCATCCGTGACCGTCCCTGTGACCGTCCGCGACTGGGCGACGGCCGGGGCCGAGCCGAGTGCGAACAACAGGGCGGCCAGCCCGAGGAGGGTAGCGTTCCGACGCATCGGTGGTAAAGAGTGTGTGTGGAGGTCCGTGCGACGCGCACCGGGCTCGATCGATCGATCCCGGAAGCGCTATCGGCTCGGTTCCGATGTTAAGGGATGGTGGAGCGCTGTGCAAACGCTTACACATGCGATTCTGAACGGTTTAGGCCGGTTTCCAATTTTGGAAGGGCACGTCTCGCCCGCTTCATTTCTTCTGAAAGCGCTTCGATTCCCCTTCCAACGCGGATCCGGGGCTTCGGCCGCCCCCGCCCAGGCGATCTCCCTGGCCGGCCAACCACCCCTCAAGACAAGGGCAAAACCCCGTCCCCCCTCATCGCCACATTCCCGCGCAGCCCCTGTCGAGCTCCGAGCCGTGCGGGTCCGAGGGGGTCTCAGGAGTCGTCGTCGGAGACCTGGGGCGGCCGGAGCGTCGTGATGAGGATGACGCCATTGGCCCCGCGCGCGCCGTAGATCGCCGTCTCGCTCGCGTTCTTCAGCACCCGGATCGACTCCACGTCACGTGGGTTGAGCCCGTCGAGCGCGCCGTCGGCGCCGAGCGGGATTGGGTAGCCATCGACGACGAAGAGCGGGTCGGCGTTGCTGATCCCGAAGGTCTCGGCCCCACGGATCCGAATGACGAGGCTCCCACCGCGCTGCTCGACCTGGACGCCGGCCACCTGCCCCCGGAGCATCTGCTCGATCCGCTGGAGGCTGCGTCGCTCGATGTCCTCGCCCTCGACGACGTTCGGGTCGCTCCGGTCGCGGACGCCGTTCCCCGGCCCGCACCCGGCGATGACGAGGGCGACGAGAGCGAGGACGACGTGGCGCATGACGTCGGAGGCGACTGATGGCGTAAGGTTGGGGATCCGAGCCCGCCGCGCAAGCGAAGACGTCGGCCCCTCTCCGTCAGCGGTCGAGCGCGTCGGCCCGGCCGGCGCCCTCCACGACCCGGTACCTCCCGCCCGGCGCGGCGCCCGCGATCGACTCCTCGGCGCCGCCCGGCCAACGGACGGTCACGGCCTCGACCGCCTCGGCGTCGCCGAGGCCGAGGTCGACCGTGAGCGAGCCGGCCCCGAAGCTGCCGCCCGTGCCGACCGTCCGCGCCAGCGTCCGCGTCGTGCCGTCCGGCCGGCGGACGGTGACGGCGACGCGCGCACCGATGGCGGAGCGGTTCGCGCGCCGGCCTTCGAGCGTCAGCGACAGCCAGCGGGCGTCGGAGGCGGGCCCGTCGAACAGGACGTTGAGCGCGCGGTCGCCCTCGACGGCGCCGCCCATGACCTCGTAGATCTCCTCGTCGCCGTCGAGGTCGACGTCGGCGAACGCGATCGCGTGGCCCTTCTGGAGGTGGCCGAGGCCGGACGACAGCGTGACGTCCTCGAAGGCCGGCGCGCCGGGCGCCGATCGGTTGAGGAACGCGCGGTTCGGGATGAGCGACCGGAGCTCGGGCGCGCCCGTGCCCACGTAGACGTCGAGGCGGCCGTCCCCGTCGAGGTCGCCGACGCCCAGCCCCATCCCGAAGAGGGGGAGGTCGAGGCCGGCCTCGGCGGAGGCGTCGCGGAACGTACCGTCGCCGTTGTTGAGGTAGAGCCGCGTGGTTTCGGCCGTCGGCTCCATCCCCAGCGCCTCACGAGCGGCGTCGGCGGGCGTCTCGAAAAAGTGGCGGACGTCGTAGCTCACGACGAGGAGGTCGTCGCGGCCGTCGCCGTCCGCGTCGAACCAGGCGACGGGGAACGAGAAGTCGGGGCCAGCGACTCCGGCCGCCTCGGCGGCTTCCTCGAAGCGCGGGCGCCCGCCTTCCGTCCGGTTGAGGTACAGCTTGTTCGGCCCGCCGAGGACGCTGACGTAGAGGTCCGGCCGGCCGTCGCCCTCGACGTCGCCGAAGGCCACGCCCTTGACAAACGCCGCCAGCTCGATGCCGGCCTCGGCCGCCGCCTCGCGGAACTGGGGCACGCCGCGCTCATCCGTCCCTTCGTTCAGAAAGAGCTCCGAGGCGTGCGCCGTCGACTCGCCGGTCTGGCCGAGGGCGTCTGGGTAGGCCCCGCCGCTCTCGTTGCCGACGAACAGGTCAAGGTCGCCGTCGCCATCGACGTCGGCGAAGGCGGCCGTCTGGGTCGGGTGCTCGGAGCCGAGGCCGGCCGCGTACGTCACGTCCTCGAACCGGCCCGTGCCGTCGTTGAGGAGCAGCGAGTTGGGCCAATCGCCGACGACGCCGAACCAGCCGCCGCGGAGGACGAGCACGTCGGCGTCGCCGTCGTTGTCGACGTCGCCGTGGACCGTGTTGAGCCCGCCGGTCAATCCGCCGAGGCCGGCCGCCTCGGTCTGCTCGGCGAACCGGCCGCCGTCGTTTTCGAAGTAGCGGATCGGGTCGCGGAGGCCGTAGCTCGTGACGAGGAGGTCGGGGTCGCCGTCGCCGTCGAAGTCCTCGGCCGAGACGCCGCCGGAGATGCCGTCAACGGCCGCGCCGCGGTGGGGCGCGACGTTGGTCCAGCGGGCGTCGCCGGGCGCGTCGAGCCCGTCGATCCGCCACGCCTCGGGGACGCCCTCGGGGTAGCTGCCGAGCGCGTGGTGGGCCACGTTGAGGAGCCACCGGCTGCCGAGGTCGGTCGGCGCGGCCTCGAGGAGATCCGCCAGCACGTCGGCCGCGCGGCGGGCGCCGTCGGGGTCGTCGTGGACGGCGGCGCCGCGGAACGGGAGCACGCAGACCTCGCCGGCGTGGTGGTTGGCGAGGCAGTTGGCCTGCTCGCCGCGCCGGAGGTAGGCCGTCGCGAGGAGGTCGTAGACCGGCCGCGCCGGCCCGTCGAGGGCGCCGACGCCGCCGGCCCGCTCGCCGAGGTCGACCAGTTGGGCGATCGCGGCGTCGGTGTCGCCGGCCTGGAGCCGCTCGCGGGCCAGGTCGAACCGGGCGCGGAGGAGGTCGTCGCCGCGGTACCGGCCGAGTGCCGCCTCCAGCCGGTCGGCCCTGTCCGTGTTGAGCACGAAGTATGGCATCGGCGCGGCCTCGGCGGCGGCGGCGCGCGCCGCGAGGGTGTCGGCCATCCGCTGCGTCCCCTCTGCCCGCTCCGGCGCCGGGTCGCACCCGGCGGCCGCGGCGGCGAGCAGGATGAGGAGCGCGAGCCGAGCAGAGGTCATGCGTGCGAGGCGGGCCGCCTCGGGACCGAGGCGGGCTACCGGAGAGGGACGGCGATCTCCCGCCGAACGTAGCCCGAGCGTCCAGGCGTGCCGTCGAACGTGACGGTGAGGGCGTAGGTGGGGGGCTGCGTCTGGACGGCCGCCCGCAACAACGTGGCCCGCGCGCCCTCCGCTTCGATCTCGCCCACCTCGCGGTCCGTCACGAGGCCGAGCGTGTACGTCTCCCCCGCGCGGCCCTCTAGCACGAGGCGGAGCGCGTCGTCGGAGGCAACGGACCGGAGGACGCGGACCTGCCGGCTCACGTCGCCCGGATCGGCCGGCTCGTAGCGGACGGCGACGTCGGTCCCAAACCGGTCCAGTTCGAACCGGACGTCGGTGCTCTCCGAGGCCGCGACGCGGACCGTCGGCCGCTGCACGTCGCCCTGGCGGACCGTCTCGAAGGGAACCTCCTCGCCGTTGACGGTCGCCCGGGCCACGACGGCGTCGAGCGGCAGGGCCGGGGCGACCTCGACCTCGGCGTCGAGGCCCGACAGGGACACGAGGACCTCCTCCGCGGTGCGCCCGAGGCGGAACCGGTAGGTGCCGTCCCCGGCCGGCGCGTTCGCCACGGTCACCGCGTCCCAGTCGATCGGGAGCTGCGGCGCGACGCGGACGCGCCGACCGCCTTCGGAGACCTCGATCCCCAACAGCCCGCGGACGAGCGGCGTGGCGACCATGGCCTCGGACCAGATCTGGTGGTGGCTGCTCCGCCCGAACGCCGTGTTGTAGTCGCCGGAGAGGAGCTCCGTGACGTAGCCGAGCGCGTCCTGCCGTGTCAGGAGCGCGTTCGCGTAGAGCGCCTGCGCGCCGACGTGCGGCCGGCCGTAGCGGTAGGCGCCCATGCTCGTCCAGCCCGTGAAGAGGGCCCAGACCGAGCCGTTGTGGTAGCTCAGCGGGTCGTAGCGGTCGCTGTCCTTGTCGAGGATCCGCGCCCCCCAGTCGGTCGCGATGCCGCCGCCGCCGACCGCCGTGACGGCCTGCTGGGCGCGGGCGTCGGCGAAGAGGCCCCACCAGAGCGGGACGGCCTGGAGCGCGGTGTTCTCGCGGACGACCTCGAGGTCGCCCAGGTCGCGGTTGGCGGCGCTCAGGAAGCCCGTGTTCTCGCGCATGTCGGCGTCAGTCAGCGGGCCGCTCCGCTCGCTGAGCGTCGGGGCGCCGGGGAACGCCGTGGCGACAGCGTAGAAGCCGTCGGCGTCGTGCCAGTACGTCGCTTCGGCGGCGGCGAGCGTACGGTCGGCGGCGGCGCGGGCCTCGGCCGCGCCGGCCTCGCCGAGCGCGTCGGCCAGCTCGGCGAGGCTCCGGGCGGCCTGGACGAACACGGCCTGCTGGTACAGCTCCTCGTGCGGCGGGTACAGCTCGCCGCCCTCGACCCACCCGTGCCCGACGCCCGTGTTCTCGACGAGCCCGTTGCCGTCGGTGTCGGTGGCGGCCGTGAAGGCGTAGGCGCGCCGGGCCACCGGGAAGAGCTCCCGGGTGAACGCGTCGTCCCCCGACTGGCGCCAGTAGTCCGCCAGGGCGATCACGAAGAGCGGCGTCGCGTCGGCCGAGGCCCAGGCGTAGGGGTAGTCCTCGAACCAGTCGAGGTAAGCGGCAGACTGGCTGATCTCGTGGGGGATCTTGCCGTCGTCGCGCTGGAACTGGGCGAGGAAGGCGAGCGCGTCGCGGGTCGTCTGGAGGTCGCCGACGGCCGTCGTGGCGAGGGCCGTCCAGAGGGCGTCGCGGCCGAAGAACCACGCGAAGCCGGGCCGCTCCGAGTTGCCGGACGTCCGGTAGCCGGCGACGAGGCCGGTCCCGAGGTCGGGGCTCGTGGCGACGCCCTTGTCCATCCCGACCTTCGCCCACGCGAACGCCTCGTCGAGCCGGTCGTCGGGCGTGTCGACCCGCATGGTCTCGTCGAGGCCGCGGTAGTGCGCGGCGGTCTCCTCGAACAGCGCCGGGATGGAGCCGAGGATCCGGTCGTAGGCCGCCTCGGCGTCGGCGCGGCCCGTGGTGCTCCCGGTGATCACGACCGGGACGAGGTAGTCCCGCGCGACCTCGGGCGCGACGCGCATCTCGAACCGCGTCGGGACGTCCTGCGGCTCCTCCTGGTACGGCTGGACGCTCACGTCGACCGCCAGCGGCGAGCCGAAGACGCCGTAGAACCGCTGGGTCTCTTCCCCCGTGAAGTACCGCCCGCGCTCGGCGTCGAACCCGACGAACCCGGTCATCAGGCCGGCCGGCCACATGAGCCCGAGGTCCGGCCGCAGCTCCATCCCGATCGTCAGCGGCCGGATCGCGTCGACGTCGAGGAGCATCACGATCCCCGCCTCGTCGATGGGCGCGAGGATCGTCTGGCGGACGGTGAACGCGGGGTGCGTGTAGACGAGCGTCGTGGCCTCCGGGCGGACCTCGATCCGCCGCATGATCTGGAGCCCGTCCGACGGCACCGGGTAGGCCTCCAGGTTGAACGTGAGGCGGGCGTCCTCGAAGATCTTCAGCGGGTAGACCCACGCCTCGAACGGCCGGTTCTCGTACCCGAACACGGCCGACCGCCCGCCGACGACGTCGAAGAACGCGCCGGTCGTGGTCGTCCGCTCCAGCAGCGGCCCGCTCTCCGGGAACGCGAAACGCGGGACGAGCCCGTCGGGGACCTGGGCGCTGGCGGACACCGCCAACAGGACGAGACACGTGAAGAGCCGCATGGCAGAGTGGAAGCGCTTCCTCCAAGCTAGTGCGTTCTTCCGCCCCGGCGCCTCCACCGGTGCGCCGATTCAGGTCCCGAGGGCGAACAGCGCGCTCGTGAGCGCCCGCAGCGCCGCCGTCGGCGGCGGGCCGGCCCACGCCACCTCGTCGGCGCCGAGCCGCAGGCGGGTGACGACGGCGCCGTCGGTCGGGTGCTCGGCCCCGACGTCCACCGCCTCGGCGAGCCGACCGAGGCGGGCGGCCTCGCGCTCCGACAGCCAGCCCTCGCGGCGCCCACCGGTCGCGTACCCGCCGCGCTCGACCGAGAACGCGCCGTTCGGGTCGACGTCGACCTCGAAGGCCACGTCGTACTCGCCGGTCTGGCGGAGGAGGAGCGGGCGCGTCCAGATCACGCCGTCGGCGCCGAGGGCAGCGTCTCGTCTGTCAAGAGGTACTGTTGGGCGAGGGCCGTGAACGCCTCGACCTGGGTGCGTTCCCACTCGGCGTCGCGGCCGAGTTCGGCGGCGAGCAGCCCGGCCACGCGCGGCGCCATGTCGATCGCGGCGCGGGCGTCCAAGAACAGCTCGCGCGTGCGGCGGGCGAGGACGTCCTCGACGGTCCGCGCCATCTCGTGGCGCGCGGCCCACACGACCTGCACGGCGAGGACGGGCCGCCGCTCGTGGAGCCGCTCCGCCAGCGCCTCGTCCTCGCGCATGAGGGCCTGGAGGGCGGGCGCGTCGGAGCCGTAGGCGCGGAGGTCGCCGAACGCCTCGGCGTTGTCGTGGGCGCCGTGGAGCTGGAGCCGGGCCGTGACCGAGTCGCGGTCGTCGAGGCCGGCGAGCGTGGCGGCCTGGTCGATCGTGTCCTCGGCCATCTTCCGGTACGTCGTCCACTTCCCGCCCGTGATGGTCACGAGGCCCGACTCGGCGATGTGGAGCGTGTGGTCGCGCGAGATCGCCGAGGTGCCCCCGGCGTCGGGGTCGGCCACGAGCGGGCGGATGCCGACGAACACGCTCCGGACGTCCTCGCGGGCCGGGTCGTCGGTGAGATAGCGGGCCGCGTGGCGGAGGAGGAACGCGACCTCCTCCTCGAACGGCTTCGGCTCCAGGGGCGTCCCGTCGATCGGCGTGTCGGTCGTGCCGACCACGACCGAGTCGTGCCACGGGATCGCGAAGAGGACGCGGCCGTCGTCGGTCTTCGGCACCATGATGGCGCTGTCGCCGGGCAGGAAGCGCCGGTCGAGCACGATGTGCACGCCCTGGCTGGGCTGGATCATCGGCCGGACGTCCGGGTCGTCCATCCGACGGACCGAGTCAGTCCACACGCCCGTCGCGTTGATGACGACCCGGGCCGGGACCTCGAACGAGTCGCCCGCTTCGAGATCGGTCGCGACGACGCCCGTGATCTCGCCGTCGTCGGCCTTGAGGAGGCCCGTGACCTCACTGTACGTGAGGAGCGTCGCGCCCTGCTCGGCCGCCGTCTGCGCCATGTTGAGCGCGAGGCGGGCGTCGTCGAACTGGCCGTCGTAGTAGATCACGCCGCCGTCGAGGCCCTCCGGCTCGATGGTCGGCAGGCGCTCCATCGTCTTCTCCTTCGAGAGGTGCTTGCTCTTGCCGAAGCCGGACCGCCCGGCGAGCAGGTCGTACACCTTCATCCCCACGCCGTAGAACGGCCCCTCCCACCACGTGTAGTTCGGGACGACGAACGCGAGGTCGTGGACGAGGTGGGGCGCGTTCTTGAGCAGGATGCCGCGCTCCTTCAGCGCCTCCAGCACGAGCGACACGTTGCCCTGCTGGAGGTACCGCACGCCGCCATGGACGAGCTTCGTCGACCGCGACGACGTGCCCTTGGCGAAATCGGACTGCTCCAGGAGCAGCGGTCGGTAGCCGCGCGAGGCGGCCTCGATGGCGCACCCGAGCCCCGTCGCGCCGCCGCCGACGATGACGAAGTCCCAGGGGTGGTCGGCCGCGTCGATCGCGCGGCGCATGGTGTCTCGGTTCATGGGTCGGTCGGCCTCGGTGGAGATGAGGAGGGGCCCGGTGGACCGGCGGGCGGCCCCCCGGTTGCCCGAGGCGGGCAGAGTCAGGCGTCGTCCTCGGCCCAGCCGCGGGCGCGGTCGAGGGCGCGGCGCCAGTGGGCGTGGCGGGCCTCGGCCTCGTCCGCGGACATCTGCGGCTCGAACCGCTTGTCGAGCTGCCACTGGGCCGAGATCTCCTCGGCCGAGCCCCAGTAGCCGACGGCGAGGCCGGCGAGGTACGCCGCCCCGAGTGCCGTCGTCTCGGTCACCGCCGGGCGGACGATCGGGGCCTGCAGGAGGTCGGCCTGGATCTGCATCAGGAGGTCGTTCGCGGCCGCGCCGCCGTCGACGCGGAGCTCCTGGAGCTCGATGCCGGCGTCCTTCTTCATGGCCGTCAGCACGTCGGCCACCTGGAAGGCGATGCCCTCGAGCGTGGCGCGCGCGATGTGGGCCGCCGTCGTCCCGCGCGTGATGCCGACGATCGTGCCGCGGGCGTACGGGTCCCAGTGCGGCGCGCCCAGCCCGGTGTAGGCCGGGACGAGGTAGACGCCGTCGGTGTCCTCGACCGAGCCCGCCAGCGCCTCGACCTCGGGCGCCGAGCGGATGATCTGGAGCCCGTCGCGGAGCCACTGGACGGCCGAGCCCGTCACGAAGACGCTCCCCTCCAGCGCGTACTCCACCGGCGCGTCGCCCAGCTTCCAGGCCACCGTCGTGAGGAGCTGGTTGGTGGACTCGACGGCCTCCGTGCCCGTGTTGAGCAGCATGAAGGAGCCCGTGCCGTAGGTGTTCTTGGCCATGCCCGGCTCCACGCAGCGCTGCCCGAACGTGGCCGCCTGCTGGTCGCCCGCGATCCCCGCGATCGGCGTCTGCGACGAGAAGATCTCGCCGCTCGTGTTCGCGTAGACCTCCGAGGACGACCGGACCTCCGGCAGCATCGAGCGCGGCACGCCGAGCAAGTCGAGCAGCTCGTCGTCCCAGTCGCCCGTGTGGATGTTGTACATCAACGTCCGCGAGGCGTTCGTGACGTCGGTCATGTGGAGGGCGCCGTCGGTGAGGTTCCAGACGAGCCAGCTGTCGACGGTCCCGAAGGCGAGGTGGCCGGCCTCGGCGGCCTCACGGGCGCCGTCGACGTGGTCGAGGATCCAGCGGACCTTGGTGCCGGAGAAGTAGCTGTCGATCACAAGGCCGGTTTTGGCCCGGACCGTCGCCTCGTGCCCCTGCTCCTTGAGCTGGGTGCAGAACGGGGCCGTCCGGCGGTCCTGCCACACGATGGCGTTGAACACCGGCTTGCCCGTCCGGCGGTCCCACACGACGGCCGTCTCGCGCTGGTTCGTGATCCCGATGGCGGCCACGTCGCGGGGGCGGAGCCCGGCCCGCGTCAGCGCCTCCGTCGCCACCCCGACCTGCGACGACCAGATCTCCTCGGGGTCGTGCTCCACCCAGCCGGGCTTCGGGAAGTGCTGCTCGAACTCCTTCTGGGCGACGGCCTGGATCGAGCCGGCCTGGTCGAAGAGGATGGCGCGGGAGGACGTGGTGCCTTGGTCGAGGGCGAGGACGTACTGCGGCATGGGCGAAGAGGCGAGGGGCAGAGCCTACGCCGCCGCCGCGTCGCCGGTCCGCCGGCGCTATTCTCGCGTGCCCCACCCCTTTGACATGATGGAATACAAGGTCGAAGCCCGGACGTACTACACGAAAATGACGACCAACGCGAACCACATCGCGGAGTCCTCGCAGGAGGAGGTCCAGGAGATCATCGACGGCTACGCGGCCGACGGCTGGCGGCTGGTCTCGACCGACGCGACGTCGTTCGGATTGGCGGTCTACGTCTACCTCTACTTCGAGCGAGACCGGTAGGGCCGGAGCGTGCGCGGGGAACCGACCGTGCTCTGAAAAAGGGCAAAAAAGCGAGACCTTTTCTGCAGTCGAGGGAGAGAGTAGCGTGGGCCACCTATTCGCCCGTGGGCCCATGTCCCGACTCCTAATCGCCGCATCGTTCCTCCTCGCGGCCGGCGCCCCCGCCCAACCCTTCGAGCCCGGGTACGTCGTCGTCGAGGGGGACACGTTGCGGGGGGCCGTCGCGCTCGAGAGCGAGACCCAGAACGCGCTCGGCGTTCGGTTTCGGTCCACCCCGACCGCGACTCCCGTCATGCACGGCGTCGAGGAGGCCTCCGCGTTCGGCGCCGACGGCGGCCGAGCGTACCGCCGCGCTCGCTACCAGACCGACCCGAGCCCCGACGCGCCGACGGGCCGCCGGCTGTTCGCTCGTGTCGTACGTGATGGCCCAGTGGACCTGCTCGCCGCCGAGACGGTCGAGGGCCGACCGACCTTCTTCGTTCAGACCGACGCCGCGCCCATCGGGCTGTACCTCGTCCGTGACGAGGTCGCGACCGAGTCGGGCGTCCGGCAGCGCGAGCGCGCGCTGTTTCGCCAGACCCTTGCCGTCGTCCTGGAGGGTCCTTGTGCGGCCGCGCTCGACATCCCCACCCTCGCGTACACCGAGCCCGCGCTGACCGACGCGATCGACACGTACAACGAGTGCGCGGACCCGGGGTACACCGCTTCGGCCTCTCGGGCCGTGCGAACCCCCATCCGCGTCCGGTTCGAGGGTGGGCTCGACGCCGCCACCGGCTCTCTCGAGCGCGTGTCCGAACCGCCCGGCACGCCCGACGAGCCCGCCCTCGGCGCTCTCCGAGCGCGGGCTGCGCTCGAGGTGGCGCCGCCGTTCTTCGCCGGCGAGATCCGGCCGGTCCTCGGCCTCGAGTACGAGCGGGACGTCGTCCGGTTGGTGACGGGCGCGCGAGGCCGCGACGTGACGGCCTACGACCTGCTCCACGTGCGGCTCGGCGTCCGGTTCGCACCCGAGGTCGCCGGCGGGCGCGTCCGACTCGGAGCCGGCCTCCTCAGCGGGTACACGCTCGACCGCGTGGTCGCGTCCGACGTCGACGTCGACGCCCGCGAGGATGTCGTCCGGTTCGTCGACCGGCGGGACTTCGAGGCCAGCGTCGGGCAGTATGTGGAGTTCGGCCTCCGGCCGGCGGCGGTGCCCGTGGAACTCGCCGTGCGGACGCAGCGGACCCTCTTTACAAGCGAGAACCCGTTCGTCGCCTTTACCGGCCAGTACGAGGTCCGGTCGCTGAGCGCCGGCCTCACCGTCCGGCTGTAAGCCCCGGCCCGACGACCGCGCCCGCCCACGGCCCGAGGCAGAAGACCTCGCCCACGGGCTCCACCTCCCGGTCGTGCGTCGCCAGCGCGACCGGCGCGCCGCGGTACGCCTCGGGGACGGCCACCTCGACGTCGTCGTCGCCAAAGTGGAGCAGGACGAGCCGGCGGTCGTCGCCTTCAGCGCGTTCGAACCCGAACACGCCCTCGGGCACGTCGTCCAGTGGGCGGTAGCTCCCGGCCTGGAGCGCGGGCGACGCGTTGCGCACGGCGAGCGCACGCCGGTAGAAGCTCAAGACCGAGTCGGGGTCGGCCGCCTCGGCAGCGACGTTGACCGACTCATGGTCCGGGTGGAGCGGGAGCCAGTAGTCCGACGGGCCCGCGCCCTCCGAAAAGCCGGCGCCGGGCGAGGCGTCCCAGGCCATTGGCGTGCGGCAGCCGTCGCGGCCCAGCTCCGGCACCCCGCTCCGAAAACCCCACGGGTCGACGCGCCGGTCAAGCGGCACGTCGACCTCCTCCATGCCGAGCTCGTCGCCGTAGTAGAGGGTCGGGGCGCCGCGGAGCGTGAGGAGGAGCATCCCCGCGAGGCAGACCGACTCCGGCCCGAGGCGCGTCGCGAGGCGCCGCTCGTCGTGGTTGCCGAGGACGTAGTTCGGCCACGCGCCGTCGGGCAGCACCGCCTCGATCGCGTCGACGTGGGCGCGGACGCCGGCGGCCGTCCACGGCGTGTTCAACAAACCGAAGTTGAACGGCATGTGGAGCCCGCTGAGCCCGCCCGCCTCGGTCGGCGTACCGTAGTAGCTGGCCCAGCGCCCGAGGTCGTCGTACTCGTGGATCTCGCCGATCGTGACCCGCTCCTGCGCGTCGAACCCGTCGACCGTCTGGCGGAACCGCGCGAACGCCTCGTGGACGTCCGGGTGCGCCTTGTCGTGGACGTGGACGAGCGTGTCGTACGCCCCCATCGGCTTGTGGAACCCGCCCGCGTCCTCGGCGAGCGGGTTGTCCCGGAGCTCCGGGTCCTTCAGGATGGCGTGCGCCACGTCGATCCGGAAGCCGTCGACCCCACGCGCCATCCAGAACCGGAGCGTGTCCATCATCTCGTCGACGACGGCCGGATTGCGCCAGTTGAGGTCGGGCTGCTCCTTCAGGAACGAGTGGAGGTAGGACTGGCCCGTCGCCTCGTCGAGCGTCCAGGCCGGGCCGCCGAAGTGGCTCAGCCAGTTGTTCGGCGGCGAGCCGTCGGGCTTCGGGTCGCGCCAGACGTACCAGTCGCGTTTCGGGTTGTCGCGTGACTGGCGACTCTCCACGAACCACGGGTGCTGATCGGACGAGTGGTTCGGCACGAAGTCGACGATGAGCTTCAGCCCGAGGTCGTGCGCGCGCGCCGCCAGCCGGTCGAAGTCGTCCAGCGTCCCGTACTGCGGGTCGACGCCGCGGTAGTCGCTCACGTCATACCCAAAATCGGCCTGGGGCGAGGGGTAGAACGGGCTGAGCCAGACCGCGCCCACGCCGAGGTCGGCGAGGTAGCCCAGCTTCTCCGTGATCCCCGCGAGGTCGCCGACGCCGTCGCCGTCGCCGTCGCGGAAGGAGCGGGGGTAGATCTGGTAGACGACGGCCGTCTGCCACCACGGGCGGTCCATACGGGTCGAGGTGTCGGGGGTTGGGGATCGGAAGATGGAGCGGCCGTCGCGATCCGGCCGCATGGCCTCGCCCGCCTCGCCCCTTCGGCGTCCCTCAGGAGAGCCGCCGAGGCCGACCGGGTGCGACGTGGCGCTCCCGCGTCGGACGGAGCCCCCTCCTGCCGAGCGACCGCCCTGGATCAGTCCAGCAGCTCGCGGACGCCGCGGCGGACGAGGTCGACGGTCAGGCCGTAGACGAGGTGCGAGCCGAGCTCCCACACCCACCACGCCTTCGGCAGTTCGCCGACGTCGGCCTGGAGGCCGAGGGCGGGGAGCGTGGTCCCGTGCGTGCCGGCGAAGAGGGCGACCGAGGCCGGGATGCCGAACCCGATCTCGGCGTCGGTGAACTCGGCGGCGACGCCGTAGGCCACGCCCGCGCTCGTCCCGAACGCCCAGTGGATGGCCTCCTGCGCCTCCAGCTTCTCGTCGCGGCTCAGCGTCACGCCGACCTCGTCGGTCACCTCCTGCGCCAGCTTCGACGGCGGCATCCGGTCCGGGTGGCCCTGCACGTCGGCGCCGGGCTGCTCCTTCTCGCGGTGGGTCGGCGGGAAAAGCCGCTCGCCGAGGTCCTGGAGCAGCGGCTCGGCCTGGCTCTTGACGAACGTGCCGACGAGGCCGCCCGCCAGCCCGGCGACGGCGCCCTTCCAGATGGAGGGCTGCGGACGGGCGAAGGGAGTCGAGAACGGCATGGGAGGGGCAGAGGCGAGGGGACCGCTCCAACCGCCCCGCCCCCGCCGTGTTCGTCGCGATGCCCCGCCTCGGGCCATCCCCGAGGATCCTTCCCCCGCCGCGCGCCGTGCCCTCCTCCCCTGCCGCCGCGCCATGCCCACCCTCCTCGTCTGCCTTTCCGACGTCCAACTCGCCGATCTCGACCGGGTCCGCGAGATCGCGCCCGAGTTCGACGTCGTCCGCACCCGCACGAAAGACGACGTCCGCCCCCACCTCGGGGACGTCGCGGTCGCCCTCGGCTACTTCCCCCCTGCCCTCGTCGCGGAGGCGCCGAGTCTGGGGTGGATCCAGTCGTGGAGCGCCGGGCTCGACTGGCTCGTCGAGCACGAGGCGTTCGACGCGTCGGCGCACCCCGACCTCGCGGTGACGAGCGCGTCGGGCGTCCACGCCGTGCCCATCGGAGAGCACGTCTTCTCGTTCCTGCTCGCCTTCGCGCGGCAGCTCCCGACGGCGCTCCGCGACCAGCGCGCGCACCGGTGGGGCGGCAGCGACGACTACGGCGGCGTGTTCGAGCTTTTGAACAAGCGGCTCGTGGTGATCGGCGCCGGCGCCATCGGCGAGCGCGTGATCCGGCTGGCCGACGCGTTCGGCATGACGTCCGTCGCCGTCCGCCACAGCGGGCGCGAGACGCCGGGCGCGCTCCGGACCGTCACGCCCGACGCCATGGCCGACGAGCTCGCCGAGGCCGACGCGGTCGTGGCCGCGCTCCCCGCCACCGACGCGACCTACCGGATGCTCGACGCCGGCGTGTTCGGCGCGATGAAGCGCGGGACCGTGTTCGTCAACGTCGGCCGCGGCGAGACGGTCGACCAGCACGACCTCGTCGAGGCGCTCCGGTCCGGCCATGTCGGCGCGGCCGGGCTCGACGTGGTCGAGGACGAGCCGCTCCCCGCGTCGTCGCCGCTGTGGGACATGGACAACGTGATCCTCACGCCGCACGTGGCCGGCGACACGCCGCACTACGCGGAGCGCGCCCTCCACCTGTTTGCCGACAACCTCGAGCGCTGGCGGGCTGGCGACGACCTCCGCAACCGCGTAGATCTCGAGGCCGGCTACTGACCGGCGCTGGCGGGAGGTGCGAGGCCGCCTCTCTCATCGGGTCGGCTACGAAGCGTTGGACGTCCGTGCGGAAGGGGACCCCCTCGCTCGTCCACGCCCACGCCAGGAGCCGACGGCGGCTCTCGATCTCGGCCGACGCCGCGGCGTCGGCCCCGGTCGGGCGCCCGTCTGCATCGGCCCCTCGTCGAGCCATGCGGGGCGGAGAACGGACGGTCACGGAGCGGCTCGGGTCGCAGGGCGCCGGGGCTGGCCGGCCGATCCCGAGGCGCTCGCGCTCAAGGCGCCGCCGACGCCAACTCTCGGTCGATCCGCCCCACCATCCGGCCCAGCAGCGCGCGGACGGGCTCGCCCTCCTCCAGGATCGCGTTCGCCATCACCCACCGGTTCTCCGTGTGGTTCTCGAAGGCCACGTCCGAGAGGAGCGCGTCGTAGCGCTGGGGGAACTGGCTCGGCCGGTCGGTCGCGATGTAGCCGACTTGGAGGTCGGCCGTCACGAGCGGCGTCCGCTCGACGAGGTAGGGGAAGAACCGGTCGAGCACGTCCGCCCGCATCTCGTCCTCGGCCGCCCGCAGCTGTTCGAGCACGTCCGGCCACGAGGCCAGCATGGCCCGGAGGCTGTCGTCGCGGACGAGCCCGAGGTGCCCGGCGCCCAGCATGGCCTCGACCTCGCCCATGGCGGGGTGGTACGCCGGGATCTCGTTGATGAGCGCGGTCAGCAGCGTGTCCATCGTGGCCGGCGGCACGTCGGCCGGGTCCGGCCCCGTCCACGCGAGCAGGCGGCGGGCCTGGCGGATGGTCCGGCGGTGCTCTTCGGCCACCCGGTCGAGATGGTCGACGTTGGCCGCGAGCTCGGACCGGAGGCCGCGCAACAGCTCGCGCTCCTGCGCTCGTGCCGCCCGCTCGTTGCCCCAGGCCGTGACCTGGAAGCCGATCACGACGCCGAGCACGACGATGGCGACCTCAAGCCCGACGGCGAACCAGTTCTGCTCGCGGACGGCTTTCGAGAGCCGCCCGAGGAACGTCATGGCCCGCCTCGTGGGCGGCGTCGGCTCGGCCGTGGCGGACACCGAGGCGAGCGGGGTGGAGGTAGGCAGGGGCTCCATGCGCGAAGGTAGCCGCCCGGGACCGCCCCCCCCGTTCTGCGCGTCGGCGCTACACGTTCGACAGCACGATCCGGTACCGCGCCTCGCCCGACTTCAGGCGGCCGAGCGCGGCGTTGACCTCGCTCATCGGAAACACCTCGACCTGCGGCTTGATGTCGTGGAGGTGCGCGAAGTCGAGCATCTGCTCGATCGTCGCCGGGGCACCAACCGGCGAGCCAGAGATCGACCGCTGGCCCAGCATCAGCGGGAACACGCCGAGGTCCAGCGGCTCCAGCGTGGCGCCGACGAAGTGGAGCCGCCCCTTCGGCTTGAGCGTGCTCACGTAGACGTTCCAGTCCAGCTTCACGTTGACCGTCGAGACGATGAAGTCGAACGTGCCCGCGGCCGACGCGATGGCATCGGGGTCGCGCGAGCTGAGCACCTTGTGGGCGCCGAGGTCGAGGGCCTCCTCCTGCTTCGACGGGCTCGACGTGAAGGCCGTCACCTCGCAGCCCCACGCGTTGAGGAACTGGAGCGCGAGGTGCCCGAGCCCGCCGATCCCGATCACGGCCACCGCGTCCGTCGGGCGGACGTCGAACTGGACGAGCGGGTTGAAGACGGTGATGCCGCCGCAGAGCAGCGGCCCGGCGGCCTCGAGGTCCATCCCGTCGGGGATCGCGACGACGCTCGACGCCTGGGCCCGGACCGTGTCTGCGAACCCGCCGTGGTGGCCGACGATCGTGGGCTGCGCCGTCGCGCAGAGGTTCTGGTCGCCCGTCTTGCACGAGCCGCAGTGGCCGCAGTAACCGGCGTGCCAGCCCAGCCCGACGACCGCCCCCTCGGCCAGGCTCTCGACGTCGCTGCCGACCGCGGCGACGCGGCCGATCACCTCGTGGCCGGCGACGAGCGGGTACTGGGTCATCCCCCACTCGTTCTCGATCATGCTCAGGTCGCTGTGGCAGATGCCGCAGTAGAGGACGTCGATCTCGACCTCGTCGGCGCCGAGGGGCCCGGCCTCGTAGGTGAACGGCTCCAGCGGGCCTCCGCTTTCGTGGACAGCGTAGGCGGCGACGGTCTGGGAATCGGCCATTGGGGGATGTCGGGGTATCGGCGGGGCGCCGGCAGTCGGTCAGGCGGGCGGGCGCTGGGGCTCGCTGTGGGCGACCGGAGAGGGGGTCCCACTCGCGGTAGCAATATGATTTTGATCAAGTTACGAACCAGGGTCTCCCCGCCGGACTATCGGACCTCGACCCCGCGCCGCGCGAGGACACCCTGGAGATCACGGACGCGGCTGAGCATGGTCGTCGCGGACGAGCGAGAGGTCGGTGCTGACGAGGGCGCGGGCGACGCCGAGCGCCAGCCCGGGCCGGTCGTTCCAGACGACGGCCCCGGCCCACGCCGCGACCGAGTCGGGGTCGGCGCGGTCGGGCGCGTTGAACGCGACGAGGAGCTTGGCCGAGGCCTCCATCGAGTTCCGCATGGCGGCCGTCGAGCCCTCAAGGCGGCCGGCGGTCGTCGCCAGGTCGGCGGCGAGCTGCTGGAGGTAGACGCGCTCCTGGGCCGCGCCCTGGCGGTCGCCCCACCACACGTTGAGGGCGAGGGCGATGAGGATGCCCGCCACCACCACGACGATCTCGGCGGCGAACCAGCGCGCCTTGGGCCGCCAGTCCCACCGCCTCGGGGATGGCGTGGGCGGGGGCGGGTCGGGCGGCGGAGGTGCCGAGGTGGATGGGGTGGGAGCGTCGGTCATGGCTGGGCGTCGGGCGGGCCGTCGAGGTCGGTCGCCAGCGCCGCGCGGAGGCGTCGGAGGAGCCCGTCGAGCTGACCGTACTTGAACAGCACGTCGTCCTCGATCCAGACCTTCTGCACGAGCGCGTTGCGGAGCGCCCGGCTCTGGAGAAGCGGCCGGTGGTCGGTGGGCGTCGGCGGCGTGGGGAGCGCCGCCCCCTGGTACGGGTCGCTGCTGCCGGGGACGGTCTCGGCCCGGTTGGAGACCTGGGCCAGCTCCGTCTCGGCGCGGAGGAGAGGGACCCAGACGGTCTCGTAGTGGGCGCGCTCCTGCTCGCCCTGCACCCGGACGGCGGCGAGCTCGGTGTGCCACGTCCCGAGGAGGCGCCGCAGCGAGTCGGTCTGGACGACGTCGAGTTGCCCGTCCTGGACGGCCGCGTCGAGCACGGCCGACTCCAGCGTCGTGTAGCTGCTCCACCACGAGACGTCGGTGAGGAGCTGGTCGGCCGAGTCGGCGGAGACCTCGGAGGTGGGGTCGGCGGAGACGGCCAGGAGCGTCGTCGCGGTCTCCTTGACGGCGCCGTGGAACGCGACGATCCGTGCGAGGCGGGCCTCGTTGGCGTCGGCCTCGGCGAGGAGCGCCGTCAGGAGGCGCCGCTCCTCCTGGGCCTGCTGGCGGTCGCCCCACCACGCGTTGATGCCGACGGCCGTGAGCACGCCGAGCACGACGATGAGGTACTCGGCGGCGAACCACCGAACCTTGGGCCGCCAGTCCCACCGCCTCGGGCGCGGCGCGGGCGGCGGAGTCGCCAGGGGGGGCGGGGTCGGGGCGTCGCTCATCGGTCCAGTTCGGCCTCGACCTGCTCGCGGAGGGCCGCCGCGTACTGGGCGATCTCTCGCCGGTTGATCGCCATGTTGTCTTTCGCAATCGTGATCCGGACCATCAAGCGGTGGACCTGCTCGTCGCGAACGAGCGCATCGGTGTCCAGGGCAGGAAGGGCCACGCCGGGAGGCGCGAGCGCCATCCAGTCGTCGGCGCGGTCGAGCGAGTCCAGCGCGGCGGGGCCGACCCACTCCGCGAAGAGCAACGCGACGGGCGTCGTCGCGCCGTACTCGTCGGTCTGTCGGAGGAGCACGTCCTTCCAGGCCCCCCACCCCCGGATGTTCTCCCGCGCTTTCTCGAGGTAGGCGGTGATCGCGATGCGGAGGGAGTCGTCGCGGATGAGCCCGATGTCGCCCGTCGAGACGAGGGCCTCGGCGGTGCCCAGGACGGGGCTGATCTCCCAGTACGCGGGCGCGACGGCGGCCCAGTGGATGACGGAATCGCGAGGCGGCGGCTCGGGGAGATAGTGGGCCTGAGCCAGCCGTCGCGGGGCCCGTTCGAGCGGGGCCATCGTTCGAGCGAGGTCGTCCGCCAGCCGCTCGGTCTCGGCGAGGTCGCGCGAGAGCTGGCGGAGGTACGTCTGTTCCTTGGCGCGGTCCGACTGGGCCTGCCCCCAGCTCGTCACCTGGAAGCCGATGACGACGCCGAGCACGACGATGCCGACCTCGAGACAGACGACGAACCAGTCCTGCCGCCGGACGGCCGCCGCCAGCCGGGCGAAGAAGGTCCGCCTCGGGCTCGGCGCGGGTGCACTCGTCGGCGGAGGCGCCGAGGCGGGCGGGGGCGGGGCGTCGCTCATGCGTCGAGGGTAGCGTCGATAAGCGCGACCGCCCGCTCGGCCGCGGCGATGAGCGGGTCGAAGCTGACGCTGAGCGCGGCCGCGAAGCCGGCCCACTCCGTCAGCGCGGCGTGGACGTCGAGGTGGGCTGCGAGGGCCTGCACCCCGGCCGCGGCCACCTCCGGCGCGACGCCCGCCGGGCAGTCGCCGCGGTAGAGCTCCTCGCCGTCGGTCAGCTTGAAGCAGTTCGTCCAGTACGGCATGTGGGCCGCGAGGGGGATCAGGCCGCGGGCGAGGGACCGGTACGCGGGCGGCTGCTCCAGTGGGGCCTCGAACTGATCGGCCTGACGGAGGTAGTCCTCCATGGCGTCGACGAGGTCGCGGTCGCGGGGCCACCCGTTGCGCCGCATCTCGTCGTAGGTCGAGCGACCGACCGTGACCTGCTGCCACTGCGAGGCATGGAAAAAGTCGACGAGGGGGCCCCAGCAGTCGTCCGTGCACGGCTCGCCCGCATCCAGGAAGGCGAGGGCGGCCTCGCCGGACTGACCGACCTGGGCGTACGCGTTCCGCTTGATGGTTAGCTGGCGAGCGGCCTCGACGAGTTCGGCGCGGAGCTCGCCCAGCAGCAGGCGCTCGCGTGCGTCCTCCGCCCGCGCGGTGTTCCAGTTGCCGAGCTGGATGCCGAGGAACACGCCGACCACTACGATCACGAAGTCGATGGCGACAGCCGTCCAGTTCTGGTCTTGGACGTGCTGGGCGACGCGGCGGAGGATCATGGCCGGTCGCCGGTCGGGAGCGTGAGCACGAACGTGGCGCCCATGCCCTCAGCGCTCTCGACGGCGAGCGTGCCGCCGTGGCCCTGCGCCACGATGTCGTGACTGAGCGAGAGCCCGAGGCCCGTCCCCTCGCCGGTCGGCTTCGTGGTGAAGAACGGCTCGAACACGCGGGCCCGCACGGCCTCCGCCATCCCCGGCCCGTTGTCCCCCACGCGGACCTCCACGCTGCCGACCGTCCGGCACGTCGCGACGGTGACCGTCGGGGCGTACCCGTCCCCCTCCGCCTCGGCGCGCTGGCGGGTGGCGTCGAGCGCGTTGTCGATGAGGTTGATGAGGACCCGTCCGATCTCTTGCGGCGCGAGCTCGACCTCGCCCACGCCATCCCCGAGGTGGAGCGAGAGCCTCGCTTCGAACCCGGGGTGCCGGACCCGCACCGCGTGCTCGGCGTGCCTCGCGTACTCTGCGACGAGCGCGTTGAGGTCCACGACGTGCCGCTCCCCCGATCCGCTCCGTGCGTGCTCCATCATCGACCGCACGATGGCGTCGGCGCGGCGGCCGTGCTCCTCGATCTTGGCCGCGTTCGCCTGGAGGTCGGCGAGGAGAGTCGCCCGCTCCTCGGGGTCCGTCTCGTTGGTCAGTTCCTCGACGAGCTCCTGCGAGAGCGCGGCGAAGTTGTTGACGAAGTTGAGCGGGTTCTTGATCTCGTGGGCGATCCCCGCGGTCAGTGCCCCCAGGGAGGCCATCTTCTCGGCCTGGACGAGCTGGGCTTGCGTGGCGCGGAGCTCGTCGAGCGCCCGCTCGGTGAGGGCCTTCTCCTCCAACAGCGCCTGGTGATCGGCCTCGGCCTGCTGGAGGTCCTCGAAGCGGCGGTAGGCTAGGTCGAAAGCCGTCGTAAAGCGGACAAGCACGTCCTTCGCCTCCTCGGTCGGCTCGGCCTCGCCCCAGAGCGAGTAGCCGATCTCGCCGTGCGACGTCCGCGCCTGGACGAACGTGATTCCACCGTGCTCGCGCACCATCTCCACGGTGATGGCCTCGGGGTCGATCTCGGAGAACTTCCCCTTCGTCGCCATGTGGTGCATGTACTCCGCGCCCGCCTCGGCGTCGAACGGGAAGACGCCGACCTTCTCGTCGCCGTGCTCCCAGGCCGCGAGGGCCGGGTTGCTGGCGAAGTCGCGCGGGAGCTCCATCACGGCGGCCAGCTTCTTTCCGTCGAGGCTGGTGAGCGCCTTCTGGTAGACCTCGGGCGTGTAGCGGGTGTGCCAGAACGCCCCACACTCCAGCCCCAGCCCGGCGAACTCGCGCCGGATCGTGAACGCCACGTCGAGCAGCTCGTCGGACGTGATCATGGCGAGGGCCCGCGAGCGGACGCGCTCCATCGCCACCTCGATCTGGGCCTCGCGGGCGCGGGCCTCGGCCTGCTCCAGGTCGAGGTAGCGCGTGTACGCCTGGTCGAACACCGTCGCCACGCGGCGGAGGATCGCCGCGCTCTCGTCCGCCAGCGGCTCGAGGCTGGCGACGTGGAGCGCGCCGAAGGGTGTGAACGAGGCCGTGAGCAGGACCCGGTCGGGGGCCGCCATCCCCGCTTTTACCTCGTCGGGGAGCCGGCGGAGCTCGGTCTCGGAGAAGAGCACCGCGTCCCAGGTCGCCTTGAGTTCGCCGTGGAGGTCGTAGGTCCACAGCGCCTCCCGACGGTCCCATGCGTCGAGGAAGGCGCGGTACGACGGGTGGTCGTGGTAGGGGATGTGGTAGCTGTCCGGCTCGTCGGGGCGCTCCGCGTTCGCCATCCAGAAGCGCGCGCTCCGCGTCTCCGGGTCGATGACCCAGATGACGCACCCGGTGAGGTCGAGGTCGAGGTGCGTCAGCACGCTGAACATCCGGCCGATCACGTCGGAGAGCTCGTCGCTGGAGCGCATCCCCATCGTCCGGCTCCGGATCCGTTCGAGGGCCGCCTCGATCTGGGACTCGCGCGCCTGCGCCTCCGCCTTCTGGAGGTCGAGGAAGCGGGTGTAGGCCCGCTCGAACTCGAGAGCGAAGCGGCGGAGGATGGCCTGCTCCTCCGCGGCCGGCTCTCGCCGGATGTTGACCCCGAAGCACCCGTACGCCATGTACCCCTCGGCGTAGAAGATCCCGTCGGAGAAGCGCTCCGGGCTCAGGTGCTCGGCGTTGCCGATGAGCTCGTCCCAGATCTCGAAAACGTGCGCGATGTCGGCGGGCGGGACAAAGTCGACGAGGAAGCGCTCGTCGCTCTCCCACGCGGCGAAGCACGCGGCCGTGTACGGTTCTTCCTTGTCGAGTCCGTAGGTGATCGCCTTGCTCCGGTGCACCGTCTCGCCGTCCTCGTCGGCCGTCCACGTCGCCCAGAACTGGTGCTGACCGGCCGCCTCGTCGGGGAGCCAGACGTACGAGAACTCCGTCGGGACGCCCAGGGCCAGGAGCTGCTCGTGGAACACGGCCGACGTGGCGACGAGCTCGCTCGAGTGCTCCATGAGCGAGGTCTGCGTCCGGATCCGCTCGAGGGCGAGCTGGATCTGGGCCTCGCGCTGGGCCGCCTCGAGGTCGGCCTGGAGGCGCCGGTAGAGGTGCTGGTCGCGGTCGTGCTGGTTCTCCAGGTCGACGCGGTGCCACTCGGAGCGCTCGAGCTTCCGCTGGAGCTGGCGGAGCGTCTTCTCGAGGGTCGCGATGGGGGGCGTGCCGTCGCTCATGCCTCCTCGCCGATCAGGACGGTGACGAAGGTGGACCTGTGGGTGTAGGGCGTCGGCGAGCCCGGGAGCGGGCAGATCTCGCCGAAGGTGTAGAACCCGGCCGCGGGGACCTCGGCGCCGACGTGCTCCCGGAGGAGCCCGTGCTCGCGGCCGATCTGGGTGCCGAGCCAGGCGTGGCGACCGGCGCACGAGAACACGAGCGCGGCGTCGGGCGTGCCCTCGAAGCCGGCGCGGGCGGCGGCGGCCGACGTCCCAGCCGCATCCAGCACCTGCTCGCGCGCGGCATCGCCGAAGCGCATGCGGGCGCCCTCGATCACCGGGTTGTGCATGACCATGCGCCCGTCGTCGTCGAAGTGGGAGGGGGCGCAGAGGTAGAACTCCCGCTCCTCGACCCCTTCGGGGTAGAGGGCGAACTGATTGCGCGCGCCGTGGAGGTCCAGAGAGCCGAAGTACTGCATCCAGACGTCCCGCACCGGCCTCCCGTCGATCTCGAGGACCGTCTGGCCCTCCGTCTTCGTGAGCCGGTGCTCGCCGCCCATCGGCACCCAGCCGCTGGCGACGCCGGTCGCGACGCGGAGCGGGCCCGCCAGCAGAAGCACGGGCACCGCGTCCGAGTAGACGTTCCCGTTGCAGAACTGGTAGGCCCGCTCGAAGCGCAGCTGGTCGCCCGCCGTCCCCCCGCACACGGGCGTCTCCGGTCCGAGCTCGGCGTGGAGCGTGTCCGTGACCGCCATCACGTCGATGCCGATCCCCTCGGGGACGGTGAGCCCGAGCCGGACCGGCTGCGTCAGCCCGCTCCGGGCGCTTGCCACGGCGGCCCGCGCGGCGCCCGCCGGGTCGGCCCGGACGCCCTCCCCCACCCCGGCCCCGAACTCGACGTGGTCGGAGTGGAGGAGCATGAGGGCCACGGAGTCCTCCGCGAACCCCTCCGACGACAGCTCGCCGTGGCCCGTCCCGCCGACGAGCGGGAGGCCGGGGTACCGCGCCTCGACGCCGTCGAGGAGGGCCTGGTGGTCGTGGTCGATCCCGGCGAAGAGCAGCCCCGCCCCCGGGGTCGCCCCGCCGAGCGCGTCGGCGCAGGCGTCGAGGGCCTCGGCGATGGCGTCGGCGGAGTCGAGGTCGTGGCTGTGGCCGGTGGCGACGGTCATGGGTCTACGGACGGGCGGTGTGCACGGGCCGGGCTACTCGTCCTCCCCGATGAGGACGGTGACGAAGGTGCTGACGTGGTGGACGGGCGCCGGCGTGCTCGGGAGGGGGCAGATCTCGCCGTAGGTGTAGAACCCGACGGCCGGCAGGGCCCCGCCGACTTCCTCCTGGAGCCGCTCGGCCTCGTTCCGCACGCGCGTGCCGAGGAGAGCCGGGCGGCTGGCGCACGAGAACACGAGGGCGGCCTCGGGCGCGGCGCCCGGGTAGGCCGCGCGCGCCCGTTCGGCCGAGGCCGCCGCTCCGTCGAGCAGCTGGTCCCGCGTCGCCGACGTGAACCGGAGGCGGGCGCCCGGCGTGACCGGCGTCATCGTGACCATGCTCCCGTCGTCTTGGAAGCGCGAGGGGGAGCTGAGGTAGAACGCCTCGCCCCCCGCCGCCCCCTCCTCGCCCGGGTAGACGGCGAAAAAGTTGGGCGCGCCGGTGTGGGCGTCGACCCCGAAGTAGCGCCGCCAGACGTCCCGGGGGGACTCCCCGTCGATCGCGCGGACGGTCAGCCCGTCCACGTCCGTCAGCCGGTGCGCCTCGCCGAGCGGCTCCCACCCGCTGGCGAGGCCGGTCGCGACGTGGAGCGGCCCGGCCGCGAGCAGGACCGGGAGGGCGTCGGTGTAGACGCGGCCGTTGCAAAACTGGACCGTCTCCTCGAACCGCATCTGGTCCGCCGCCAGCCCGCCGCACACGGGCACGCCCGGCCCCAGCGCCGCGCCCAGCGCGTCGACCATGCCGAGCGGGATCGTGCAGGGCGCGTCGGCATCGACGCCGCCGATCCCTTCGGGGAGCGCGATGCAGAGCTTGACGGGCTCTGCCAGCCCGTCGAGCGCCTGCGCGACGGCCTGCCGCGCCGCCTCGGGGTTGGTCCGGGTGTTCTCGCCAACGCCGGCCCGGAACTGCACGCGGTCGGAGTGGAGGAGCATGAGGGCGACCGAGTCCTCGGCGAAGCCGCTGGAGGAGATCTCGCCGTGCGTCGTGCACCCGATCAGTTGGAGGCCGGGGTAGCGCGCCTCGATGCCGTCGAGGAGGGTCTGGTGGTCGTGGTCGACGCCCGCGTAGAGGAGGCCGGCGTGCGCCGCCCGCCCACCGAGCGCGTCGGCACACTGGTCGAGCACCTCTTCGATGGCGTCGGCGGAGTCGAGGTCGTGGCTGTGGCCGGTGGCGACGGTCATGGGTCGGGAGGCAGCGGGGTGGGGATGACGGCCGCCGCGCGCGCTGGCCGCCAGCGCGGCGCCTGCGCGGGGCGCCGCCCCGGTGGCGAAGGTAGACGAGCGGCCTAAATTTTAGAATTTTAACGTGATGGGACCGTCATCTACAGCGCGAACGTGGTCGTCACCTTGGCCAGGACCGCGCGCTGGCTGGTGAACGGCCGCGCCGGCGACGCCCGCAGCCGGTCCGTGTTGAAGCCCTCGTTGACGACGAGGTAGATGTCGCGCCCCTCGCGGGGGTTGTACCGGAGGCGGAGGTTGAGCAGCCCGCCGCGGGCGGCGCTGTTGACCTGGGCCACCGACGACAGCGACCACCGCGTGTTGAGCGCGGCCCGCACCCGGAGCCGCCCCACGTGGGCCGTGAACGACTGGTCGCGGTCCGGGAAGCCGATCCGGTTGAGCTCGTAGGTCCCGTACAAGGCGAGGTGCTTCGAGACCACCCACGTCGGCGAGACGCCAGCCGTGATCCGCCAGCCGTCGTAGAAGGCCCCGCCGCCGGCGAACACGGACGCCCGTCGCGGCTGGCCGCCCGGCGTGCCGGCGCTGGCCCGCGCGGAGGCGAACGTGTAGGTGCCGGCCGGCACGTCGGCGTCGTCGGAGAGCGCGAACCCGTTGCGCAGGTCCTCGCGGACGACGTTCGCGCCGACCGACAGCGAGGCGCCCGACCGGAACTGACCGTCCCAGTTCAAGTCCGTGTCCACCGTCTCGGTCGAGCCGTCGGCGTTGCGGAGGAACGCGAGCGACGAGGCCTCGACGCGGTGGCGCGAGAACGGGCCGCCGGCGCCCCACCCCTGCGACAGCTCCCCCCGGAGCGCCGTGTAGTCCCGCCTCTGCTCGAATCCCAGTCCGGGCCGGTAGGCCTCGCCCGAGTAGGTGACGGTCGCCGAGTAGCTGGTCCCGGTGTAGGCCCGCCGCTCCAGCCGCGCCCTCAAGCGCGCCGTGTCCCACGGCGACGCGCCCTCGACCCCGCTGTCGACGGTCTGGACCGCGTTGAGCGACAGGAACGACTCCTCGAAGACGCGGACGTCGGCGTCGAGGCCGAGCGCGACGTTCGTGGCGCCGTCCTCGCCGACCCGGCTCGTGAGCATGGCCCCGGCCGTCGAGCGCGCGTTGAACACGGGCCGCCGCACGCGCAGCACGCCGACGTTCTCGGACGGCAGCCGGTCGTCGGGCTCGAGCCCGATCGTCCGCCGCCCCGTCTGGAGGTTGATCGCGCCGACCTCCCACGCCCCGACGCGCCCCACGAGGCGCCCGCCGCCCAGCAGCGGCACCGCCTCGCCGTCGACGAGCCCGATCCGCCGCGTGTAGAACAGCCGGTCCGACCCGCCGAGCCCGACGTCGAACAGGCTCGCGCGCTCGAGGAAGAACTGGCGCTGCTCGGGGAAGAACAGCGAGAACCGCGTGAGGTTGACCTGCGGCGCGTCGGCCTCGACCTGGGCGAAGTCGGTGTTGAGCGTGAGATCGAGCGTGAGGTCGTCGCTCAGCCCCACCTTGACGTCGGCCCCGATCTCGGTCACGGCGTCGTCGGCGCGGACGTAGGCCGACTCGGCCGCGTCCAGGTCGAACGACTGGCCCATCCCGCCGAGCGCGTACGGCGTCACGTAGACCTGGCGCCGCGGCTCGACGCCCTCGAACACGACGGTCTGGAACTGCGACGGCTTGTTGAAGCTCCAGAACCCCCAGTCGGGCCGGATGGCCGGGAAGATGTCGAGCTCGTTCTTCTTGCCGAGGTACCGCCACGCGCTCAGCCCCATCGTCACGCGCCCGCCGTCGGACCGGAAGCGGAGGCTGGAGAACGGGACGCGCATCTCGGCGAACCAGCCCTCGTCGGTAACCGTCACCTCGGCGTCCCAGAACGTGTTCCACGCCTCGTCGTTGGCGCCGGTGTCACCCGACGTCGCGGTGTCGGTGCGCGAGCCCGTGGGGGAGGTCATAAAGGACACGCCGGACTCGTCGTCGCTGAAGGTGTCGAGGCCGAGGGTGAGGTAGTCCGTCCCGAGCGTGGCGAGGTCGCGCTCGAACGACGCCGCGAAGACGGCCTCGGGCGGGGCGTAGCACCGGCACGAGAGGTAGACGTAGGCGTCGTCGTAGGCCAGGCGGATCTCGGTCGGCTCCGACGGCGCCTCCCCGAACGAGGGCCAGTGCGTCACGAGCGGGAGCGGGGCGACGGCGTCCCACGCGGCCTCGTCGACGCGGCCGTCGAGGGTGACGGGGCCCGCCAGCCGGGGCACGACGAACGGCTCGTCGATCGATGCGGGCGCGACGTCGGGCGTCGCCTGGGCGAAGGCGAAGGCCGGCGCGAGGGCGGCGAGCAGGAGGAGGCGGGTCATGGGATCGGGGGAGAGCGTCGGTCCCGCTGGCGGAAGGCGCTGGCGGGTTGTCGGGGGCGGGAGCGTCAGTCGCTGCGGCCGTAGAGCGTGCGGAGCGTCCGGGACACCTGGGCCGGGACGACGGAGGTGTGCGTCTCGTCGGCGAACACGACGGCGTCGACGGTCACCCCGTCGTAGCCCCGGGTCCGGAGCGCCATGGCGAGCTGTTCCACTGAGGGCACCATCAAGCGCCCCTCCTCCCCTCCCACCGAGAGGAAGACGTGGGCCGGCGCCGCGTTGGCCTCAGCGAACGCCGCCGCCGTCGCGAACACCTCGCCGCCGTTCCACCACAGCGAGGGGCTGTTGATGCCGACGCGCTGGAACAGGCCGGGCGCCTCGAAGAGCGCATAGGTCGCGAACAGGCCACCCAGCGACTGCCCCATGAGGCCCCGGTCGCCGGAGGTCCGGTAGGCCCCGTCGACGAACGGGATCACCTCCTCGCGGAGGACGCGGAGAAAGTCCGGGCCTCCCCCGGAGACGACGGCCTCCGGGTCCTGCCCGAACTGGGCCGCGACCGTCGAGTCGGTCGCCAGGCTCACCGACGGGGTGTAGTCCCGCCAGCGGTTCGTGAGCCGCCCGTCGAAGGTCTCCTCTCCGCTATGGACCCCGACGAGGACGACCTCGTCCAGCGCGCCGTAGATGTCCATGAACTCCCGAGCCATGACCGCCGCGGGGAAGGTGAGGCGGCCGTCGAGGATGTAGAGGACCGGGTAACGCGTCGTGTCGTCGGCCGCGTAGCCATGGGGCGGGGCAATGGTTAGCCGATACGGGTGTCCGTTGACGGCCGAGATGAGGTCGTGCTGGTGCGTCCCGAGGAGGGTGACGGGGGGCGCGTCGGCCATCGGCTGGGCGTCGGCCATCGGCTGGGCGCTCGCGGACACCGCCAGCAGGGCGAGAATGAGGAGGCGACAGGTCATAGCAGGGGGGGTTGGAGGGAGGGTCAGTTGAACAGGTCGGCCGCCACTTTCCACTCGCCGTCCTCCCTCGTCCACACGACGAGGTAGGACCCCTCGACGACGGAGCCGTCGGCCAGCGTCGTCGCCGCCCGGCCCCAGTCGAAGGCCATGTCCCCGGACGGAGACACGACGGCGTCCACGGGCTCCCACGAGACCGACACGCCGTCGGCCGCCTCGGCGGCGAGGAGCGCGCGGGTCGCGGCGACCACGCTATCGCGCCCGACGGTCGGGGGGCGGACCGGGGCCGGGAGGACCGACTCGTCGGCCAGGAGGGCGGCGATGCCGTCCACGTCGCCCCGACCGTACATCGCCGACGACTCCCGCTCCGGGGCCATCACCGCCTCCCGCTCGGCCGCGAGGTCCACGGCGACGGCCTCCGCATTCGTCTGCGGGTCGGGCTGGCAGGCGCCGAGGGTGAGGGCCAGAGCAAGCGCCAGCAGGACGATGGAGGCGGAGCGGGAGATCATGAGTCTGTCGGGTGTGGGGAGGGACCGGGGGCCGCTCATCGCGCGTCGCCGTCGAGCTGGCGGCGGTAGTCGTCGGCGTCGAAGCGGCCCACCGACTCGGCGATGCGGCCGCCGTCCCAGCGCGTCCACGTCTCGAACCCGCTGATCCGGACCGCCCGCCCGGTGCCGCCGGGGCCCGTATTCGTGCCGGTGAGCGTCCAGTGGTACTCGACGCCCGCGGCCCCCTGGTGGAGCGAGTCGAGCGCGACCACCATGTCGGGGAAGGCGACCATGAAGCCGCGCGCGGCCTCGGTGATGGCCTCCCGGCCGACCGACGGCTCGCCGTCGTTGATGACGAGCCGGCCCCCCTCCGCGTAGAACGAGGCGACGCGGGCGGGGTCCTGACTGGACCACGCGGCGCTGTAGCGGGCCGCGAAGTCCTGGAGGTCGTCGGGCATGGCAGACGAGGCGGGGCCGGACGCGCACCCGCCGAGGGCGAGCGCCAGTGCGGCGAGGGCGTGGGTGAGGGCGCGTGGGGTCATCAGAGCACCTCGGCGGGTTCGAGGGGGGCCGGCGGCCGCGACGGCTCGGGCATGGCGTCGAGCACGTCCGGCACGTACGCGCGGTCGAGCGCGGCCAGGCGCGCCACGTGGGCCGCCACGTCCAGGCGCAGGAGCAGGGTGGCGCCTGCGATCGGGACGGCCGCCAGCGCGAAGAACACCTGCGCGGGAGAGAGCGTCGCCACGAGCAGTCCCATCGCCCCCGATCCCGAGATGTACCCGACGTTCGCGACGGCCATGAAGAGGGCGAACTGGACCGCCGCGACAGGCCGCCAGCACAGCGCCATGCACGTCGCGAAAAACGCGATGGTGGCGAGCGTCTGGGCCGTGACCGCGAGCAACAGGTACCCCTGCACCACGAGCGCCGTCCCCCAGAGCGCCGGCGCGAGCCCCATCCCGACGCCGACGGCGGCGAGGGTGAGCAACGCGCCCCCGACCGCGCCCGTCCACCCGAGCCGCCGCACGAGCAGTCCGCCGCCGACCATCCCGACGACGCCCCCCACAAGCTTGGCGACGGCCATCGCGTTCGAGAACGCCGCGTCGGCCCAGCCGAGGTGCTGTACGGTGAACACGGGGCCGTAGGCGTCGAAGAGGCCCTCGCTGAGCTGGAGGACGAACCCCAGCGCCGCGGCGAGCAGGACGGCCGGGAAGACGACGACCCGGCGGAGGCCCCGCCCGATCTCACCCCACCCGTCGGGCTGGAGGGCCTCCGCGACCGCCGACGCCTTGCCCGCCGTCCACGGCAGCAGCCGCTCGCCGGGCCGCTCGCGGAGCAGTAGTGGCAACAGCACGAACGCGAGTGTCGCGCCCCCCGCCAGCGCGAACGTGGCCGAGACCCCGACCCGCCCGAACAGCCAGGACGCGACGGTCGCCGTCGCCGCCGTCCCGAGGACTTTCCCGCCCCACATCAGCCCATTCGCCCGGCCCTGCTCGTCGAGCGGCACCACGTCGACCACCAGCGCGTCGGTCGCGATGTCCTGGAGGGCGAGGAAGAGGCTCCCGGCGACCATCATCGCCGTGAGCAGGCCGAGGTGGGCGAGCGGGTCGGGCACGAGGGCCATCGCGGCGTAGCCGAGCGCGCCGCCCGTGGTCCCCGCGAGCATCCAGGGCCGCCGCCGCCCCATCGCGAGGACCGTGTACCGCTCCATGACCGGCGCGTAGACCAGCTTGAGCGTCCACGGCAAGACCGAGACGCTCACCCACCCGCCGATGACGGCGGGCGCGACGCCCTGGGCGGCCAGGTAGGCCGGGAACGCCGTGATGATCAGCCCGATCTGGATGCCCTGCGCGACGTACATCGCGGTGACGGTCGTCAGGCGGAGCGGACGGCTGGCGGAGAGGGAGGGGAGCGTCGGCATAGGGTCAGAGCACGGGTTCTGGATCGGGGACGGCGCGCGGGTGGGGGGCCACCGCCTGGGGCTCGTCGGCGGCCGGTTCGTCGCCCAGCCAGTCGGCCGGGTCATCGGGCGGGAGACGATGGGCGTAGTGGGCGTAGACCGGCAGGCCGAGGGCGATCAGCCCCAGCCCCGCGAGCGCCCGCCCCGGCGTCGCGACGAGCGTGTTGACGAGCAGGAACCCGACCGCCAGGAGGTACAGCGCGGGCACAACCGGGTAGCCCCACGTGCGGACGGGCCGCTCCGCCTCGGGCCGCTGGCGGCGGAGCACGAACAGGGCCCCGACGGTCAGCCCCTGGAACAGGAGCGTGGCGAAGACGAACAGGTCGCTCAGGATCTCGAACGTGCCCGAGGCCGCGAACACGACCCCCAGCGCCCCGGCCAGCAGAACCGCGTTGCGCGGAACGCGCGTGCGCGGCGAGATCCGCGCGAGGGGGGCGGGCAGGAGCCCGTCGGCGGCCATCGCGAAGGGGATGCGGGAGGTCGTGAGGACCGATGTGTAGAGCGTCCCGAACGACGACATGACCAGCCCGGCGGCCATCGCCGAGGCCGCCCCGGCCCCGAGGAACCGCACGGCCACCTCGCGGGCCACCGACGACGCCGGCGACACGGCGGCGACGGCCTCGGGTGGCAGCACGTAGAAGTAGGCCGCGTTGATGAGCACGTAGAGCGCCACGATGAGCACGGTCGCGCCGACGAGGGCGCGTGGGAGCGTCCACGACGGTCGCCGGACCTCACCGGCCACGCCGACCATGTACTGCCAGCCGTTGTAGCTCCACAACGCCCCGATCATGGCGGCGCCGAACCCGGCCACGCCGAACCGCGCACGCGACGGCACGTCGGCGCACGCTGCCGCTGCGCCCGTCTGCCCGAAGTGGGCCCACGACCCGTCGCCCAGCCAGAACGCCCCCATGCCGATGCCGAGCACGAGGGCCACCTTCGCCGCCGTCAAGACCGTGGCCATGCGCCCCGACGCACGGACCGAGGTGAGGTTGAGCGCGACGACGACCCCGAGCACCGCCAGCGGGAGCAGCCGGACCGCCCAGGGCGCGAGCGCTCCGCCGACGAGGTCGTTCAGGAAGACGACGAACAGGATCGCGAGGGCCGCGAGGCCCGCGCCGTTCCCGACGAACGTCTCCATCCAACCGTAGAGGAACGCCCATCGCCGCCCGAAGGCGGCGCCGAGGTAGTTGTAGGCCCCGCCCGCGCGGGGCATCATCGTCGCCAGCTCGGCGTAGGCGAGCGCGCCGAACAACGTGAGCGCGCCCGCGAGGCCATAGACGGCCAGCACCGCGCCCGGCGAGCCGACGTTGCACGTCATCACGCGGGCCTTGACGAAGACGCCCGTCCCGATGACGACGGCGATGACGATGGCCGCCGTGGGGACGAGCGTCAGCCCGCGCGTGAGGGTGGCGTCTGGTGCCGGCGCCTTCATCGGGCCTCCTGGAGATCGCTCACGTGCGTCGCCAGCGTGGCGAGCTCGGTCATCCCGAACGCCTCCGCCAACGCCGCGTCGTGCGGCGCGTCGCTCTCATTCCGGGCGCGGACGCCGAAGTCGAGCCCGACGACGGTCCGGAACGGGCGCGTACCCGGGGCCATCGCGAGGAGCTCGGTCACGGCCTCCACCACGAGGGCGGGGTCGGTCGGGGTGTCGGGACGGGCGAGCATCGCCTGGAACTCGGCGCCCATCGCGCCGAAGGCGCCGGCCACCGTGTCCGGGTACGTCGCCGCGCGTCCGTCCGCGTCTGCCGGCGCCGTCATCGACGGGAACAGGCTCGTCGTGAACGGCCCCGGCTCGACGATCACCGCGTCCACGCCCGTCTGGGCGAGCTCGACCCGGAGCGCCCCGGTGTAGCCCTCGAGCGCCCACTTGCTGGCGTGGTAGACGCCGAAGAAGGGGAGCGTGCAGCGCCCGGCGGTCGAACTCACGTTCACCACGAGGCCGCGGCCGGCCTCCCGCATCGCGGGCAAGAACGCCCGGAGGACGCGGTGGACGCCGACGACGTTGACGTCGAGCTGGCGAGCGAACTCGTCGGCCGTGAACGCCTCGGTGATCCCGCCGAACATCTGCCCGGCGTTGTTGACGACGACGTCGGGCGCGCCAGATTCGTCGGCCACGGCCTGGGCGGCGGCGCTCACCGAGGCGGACGAGGTCACGTCGAGGTCGAGCACGCGGAGGTCGAGGGCGTCCGCCTCGGCGAGGTCGCGGAGCGCGCGCGCGGGCTCCGCGTTCTTGCCGTCGGGCGCCCGCATGGTGGCGTACACGCGGTGCCCGTCGCGAGCGAGGGCCTGCGCGAGGTCGTAGCCGAAGCCGGAGCTGCAGCCGGTGACAACGAGGGTCTGGGTCATGGGTCTGGGCGTGTCGGTGAGGGTGGGGACCGCCCCGCGGGCGGCCCGCGCCAGCGGGCGGCGGTAGACCGATCCGTGCGGTCAGGGCTTGTGGGCCTCGAGCTCGATCTCGATCAGGAGCTCGGGCAGGGCCAGCCCCTTCACCTCCAGCCAGCTCCCGGTCGGGAACCGCGTCGTGTAGATCGTGCCTCGGTACTCGGCCGCCTCGAGGAACCCGGCCATGTCCGTCGTGAACACGTTCTCGACGATCACGTCGTCGAACGTGCAGCCGTAGTGCTCCAAGACCCGGCGGAGGTCGTCGTAGACGTTCCTCATCTGCTGCGCGAGGTCCCCGACGGCCGTCGGATTCCCCTCGTCGTCCATGCTGACCGCGCCGGAGATTTTGATGTCGTCGCCGACCTTGATGGCGTGCGTGTAGCCGTACGCCTGCTCGATCTCCGGTCGGAGGTGGAAGTAGTCGGGAGTGCCCATAAGGGTGCCTCGGTAGTGGGTTAGGGGGAAGGAGCCGGGAGCGGGACCCGCTGGCATCGCCGGCGGCGTCCGCCAGCGGCCCGGGCGGCGCCGGGCGGCGCGCACGCCGGGTTCCGGCGCGCTACGGCGCGACCTCGCTCAGGACCCGCACGGTCTCGACCTTCAGCCGGTCCTCTTTCATGGCCTGCGCGACCTCGTCCGTGGCCATGAAGGCCTGGAACCGGTCCACGTCCGGCACCTCCAGGAGGACCCCCGTCAGGTTGGGGCGCTCGGGGTCTCGGAAGATGCGGGCCGTCGCGCCGATCTGGCCGAACATCTCCTGCCGGCTGCCGGCCCCGCCGTGCCATGCCTCGGCCCAGTGGTCGCCGTCCTCGACCTCGTGAAATGCGATGAGTGTTGCCATGATGGTCCTCGTAGGGGAGTAGGTGGATGGAAAGTGGCAGGCCGGATCCCGGCCGACCGTCGGGGCCCCGCCTCAACAGAGGGGACCCCAGGCCCGACCGCTAGCCGAGCAGCGTGAGCCGCTCCGCGGCCGTCTGCGCGCCCGTCGTCAGCCGGACGAGGTAGGCCCCCGTCGGGAGCGCCCCGCCGTCGAGCGGAGCCGGGCGCCGGGCGGCCGCCTCCGCCCCGTCGGAGCCCCATGGGGTCGCGGGGCCGGCCGGCTCGGGGAGGCCCGTCGCCGGGGGAAGGCGTCGGGCGGGGCGAGCGGCGGTCATGATCCAAAGGAGAGCGGTGGAGACAGGCGAAGCCGGCGCCGCTACGGCTTGATCTCGACCCTGAGGAGCCGGATCGTCACGGTGTCGCTGAGGTTCTCGACGGAGTGGGGGGCCTCCGCGTCCTTCCACATCGTGAGCGGCAACGGCAGGGGCCCCTCTATCTGGCGGGTGTCGGCGATGACCTGGCCGTCCATGTCGCGGTCGATGAAGTGGCCCATCTCCGTGATGTAGAGCACGCTCGGCCAGCGGTGGTGGTGCAGGGGCTCCACCTCGCCAGGTGCGAGCGTGACCTCCAGCACGCGGACGCGGTCGGTCTCCATGAGCACCGTGTGGTTCAGGGGGGCCGCGAGCACGGCGTCGAGGTCGGGGGGCCAATCGGCCGGGTCGCCGGTCTGGTAGGGCAGGGCCCGGGCGTCTTGGTTCTGGGCGCTGGCGACGGGGGCGAGCGCGAAGACGGCGAGGGCGAGGAGTACGGAGCAGGGAGCCATGGAGGAGCCTCGGAGTTGGGGGCAGCGGAGGACGGTGCCCGGCAGGGCCCGCTGGCGAGTCGCCCCGCCAGCGGGGGGCCGATCAGTTGGCGTCGGCGGTCGCGGCCTCGCCGTTCGAGCTGTACATGTCGCGGGCGTAGAGCCACTCCCCGCCCACGAGGCGCCACACCTCGAGCGCCTTGGCGCGGTCCACGACCTGGCCGCCGGCGCTGAGGACGATGTCGGAACGCCGGATGGCCGTGTTCCCGAAGCGGGCGACCTCGGCCGTCTGGACGTCCAGGCCATCGATGCCCGCGGCCAGGACCCCGGCGAAGTGGTCGCGGATGGCGTCGCGGCCCTGGACGGGCGGCGCGCCCGGGGGCATGACCATGGCGTTCTCGGTATAGAGCGCCGCGATGGCGTCGGCGTCGCCGCCGGCGACGGCCTGCTCGAAGCGCAGGTCGCTCCGCTCCATCGCGATCCGGACGAGATGGTCCGCGCTCGCGGTCAGGTCCGGGTCGCGGGCGAGGGCCTTGGTGAACTGGACCTCGGCCTCATCGAGCCGCCCCTCATCGAGGAGGAACTCGCCGTAGGAGTCGTACGGGTTGCCTTCGTCGGGCGCTACGCGGATGTGCTCGAGGAAGACCCGCTCGGCCCCGTCGGCGTCGCCGGCCTCCTTGAGCGTATAACCGAGCATGTTGAGCGCGCCGGCGTTGGACGGGTCGGCCTCGAGGGCGCGTCGGAGGACGGCGGCGGCCTCGTCGTAGCGGTCGTTGAAGTAGAACTCGTTGCCGAGCCACGTCGCCACGTCGCCGTCGTCGGGGTGCTCCTCGTGGAGGGCCCTCATGATCTCGATCTCGCGGTCGTGGTCGCCGTCGTGGTGGGCCGCGTAGGCCTCCACCATCTGGCGCTCGGCGTCGGAGACGCGCGCCGCCTGAGCGTGGCGGAGGTGCTCGGCGCCCTCGGCCGCCGGGGAGAGCCACGCGCGGTAGATGTGGGCGAGCGCGAACTGGGGATCGGCCTCGATCGCGGCATCGAGGTGCGCGCGGGCTGCGTCGAAGTCGACGTACGAGACTTGTGTCAGGGCGAGCGCGTAGTGGTCGCGGGCGGCGTCGGAGGCCGTCGTCACGGGGACGTGCTGCGCATGGGCCAGCGAGGCCGTGAGGAGCAGGGCGAGGAGGGGCAGGAACCGTGTCATGGCCGTAGGGAGGTTGGGGAAAGGGGGAGACGTCAGCAGGGCTCAGCGCCGCAGAGGGCGGCGGCCGAGAGGTCGGGCCCGTCGTCGGCGCGGTCGACGCCGGTCACCCGGCCGTCCGCGAGCCGCCATTCGTGCCGGAACCGGGTGGTGATGAGCTGGCCCGTCGCCGGGTGGGTCCGGCGGCGCGTGCCCACGGCGACGACGCGGTCGCCCTCGACCGTGATCATGTCAGGGACGAAGGCGGGAGCGCCGACCTGCGGGCGGAGCACGCGCGCCGCCACGGTGCCGGAGCCCACGTGCCGCCCGACCTGGAGGCTGTGGGGCCCCTCCACCCACACCACGTGCGGGTCCAGCACGGCCACGACAGCCTCGACGTCGCCCCGGGCGAGGTCGGCGTAGATCTGGGCCACGGCGTCGGGGGCCGCCGGGGCGGTCGAGCGCTGGGCCGAGGCCGCCGGGGCCAGCGCGAGGAGCAGCAGGAGGGCGAGAAGGCGAGTCATGGTCACAAGGGTCGGGGGGCGGCCGCGGCAGCGGGTTAGGGGCGATCGAGCAAGAGCGCGACGGCCTCCCGGAGCCGGGCGGCGTTAAAGGGCTTGGCGAGGAAGCCGTCGGCGCAGGCCGCGGCCCGGCGCGGCTCCCCGCTGACGAGGAGGACGGGCACCCCGTGCGTCGCGGCGTCGGCGTGGAGGGCGGCGCAGAGCGCGTAGCCGTCGAGGCCCGGCATCCGGACGTCGGCGATCACGAGGTCCGGCGTGGTGGCGAGCGCGACGGCCAGCGCCTCGGCCCCGTCGGCGACCTCCACGACGCGGGCGGAGCCGCGGAGGCCGTGGCGGATGTAGGCCCGCATCTCCCGGTCGTCGTCGGCGATGAGTACGTGGGGCATGAGAGCGTCGGCCATGGGTGGCGGGGCTGTGGCGCCTGGGCGGGGGGCGCCCACCACAGCGCCCCCGCCCGTCCCGGCGTCCGCCGCAGCGTGCGACGGGCCGGGTGGCGACCGACGGGAACCTGGGCCGGCCGCCCTCCCCCGCCGTTGCGGTCAGGGCCCCACTTGTTGCGCCTGGGGCGCATGCGACGCTGACGCAACAGCGCGCAACGTCGACGCAACGGCGCCCCCTCGGGCGCGCCCCGGCTACCGGGTGGCCTCGGCGTAGGCCGACGGCCGTGAGCCGGTGTGGTCGAGGAACGCGTTCGAGAAGTGGGCCACGCTCTTGAACCCGACGCCGTAGGCCACCTCGCTGACGGTCCCGGCGCGGGCCGCCAGAAGGTCGGCCGCCCGGTCGAGCCGGGCTGTCCGGAGGAGGTCGCTCGGCGTCGTGCCCATCAGCTCCGTCGTCCGGCGGAGGAGGTGGCTCCGGCTGAGCCCGACGGCCTCGGCGAGGGCGCTGACGCTGAACGTCTCGTCGCTGAGGCGGGCCTCGATGGCCTCGCGGACCGACGCCACGAACGCGTCCTCGGCCGACTCGATGGGCGGGGGGCCGCCGGCGGCCCCGTCGCCGGCGACCCCGTCGCCCGAGGCCCCCTCGAACCGATCGCGCAGGCGCCGTCGCAGCGCGATGAGGTTGTCGGCACGCGCGACCAGCTCGCGGACGTCGAACGGCTTGGTGAGGTAGTCGTCGCAGAGCTCCGCCAGCCCGTCGAGGCGGTCCTGGGGCGCGGCCCGGGCCGTGAGGAGGAGGATCGGGACGAAGTCGGTCTCGGGGTCCGACCGGAGCGCGCGGCAGAGGCCGAGCCCGTCGAGCCGCGGCATCATCACGTCGCTCACCACGAGGTCGGGGAGCCGCTGGCGGGCGCGGTCGAGGGCCTCCTCGCCGTCGGCGGCCTCGACGACGCGGTAGCCGGCCCCTTCGAGGTGGCGGCGGACGAAGGCCCGGATCTCGGGCTGGTCGTCGGCCACGAGGACCGTCGTCACGTCCTCGTCGTCCGAGTGCGCGAGCGGCGCCGGATCCGGCTCGACGTCGGGCTCGGGGACCGGCACGACGGCCCCGCCCTCCCACGGCTGGTCGTCGACCTGCTCCGGCGTGAGGTGGTCCCGGCCGAGCAGGAGCGACAGCGTGAACGCGCTCCCCTCGCCGACCGCGCTCTCGACCGTGAGCGTCCCGCCGTGGAGCGCCGCCAGCTCGTGCGCGAGCGCCAGCCCGATGCCCGACCCGAGCGGCTGGCCGCCCCCCCCATCGGCCTGGTAGAACCGGTCGAACACGTGGGGGAGGTCGGCCTCGGCGATCCCCGGGCCGGTGTCGCGGACCGTCACGCGGGCCGCTCCGCCATCGACCTCGAGCACGACGCGGACGGTGCCGCCGGCGGGCGTGAACTTGAAGGCGTTCGAGAGGAGGTTGGCGAGGACCGTCCCGAGGTGGGCGGGGTCGGCCCAGACCGGGACCGGCGCCTCGGGCGTGGCCACGTCGACGGCGACCCGTCGGTGGGTGGCGAGCGGCGTGAACGCCTCGACCTGGGCCTCGACGAAGGCCCGGAGGTCGAGGCGGCGCGCCCGGAGCGGCGCGCTCCCGGCCTCCAGCCGCGCCACATCGAGGATCTGGTTGATGAGGTCGAGGACCCGATGGGCCGAGCGCCGCGCCAACCCGAGCGGGTCGGCCACCTCGTCTGGGACCGGCCCGTACTCGCCGGCGAGCACGTCGTCGAGCGGGCCGAGCGTGAGCGTGAGCGGCGTCCGGAACTCGTGGCTGACGTTCGCGAAGAACCGGCTTTTGGCCCGGTCCAGCTCGCGGAGCGTCTGGGCCTCGACGTGCTCGAGCTCCAGCCGGTGCCGGAGCGCCACCCGCCGGCGGCGGTCCCGGACGGCGAGCATCGCGCCGCCCAGACCGAGGGCCAGGTACCCGGCGTACGCCCACCACGTCCGCCACCACGGCGGGGCGACGACCAGCCCCACCGAGGCCCCCTCCTCGTTCCAGACGCCGTCGCTGTTGGCCGCCCTTACCCGGAAGGTGTACCGGCCCGGCGGGACGTTCGTGTACGTCGCCGACGGCTGCGCCCCGCCGTCGATCCAGCGTTCGTCGAGGCCCTCGAGGCGGTAGGCGTAGCGGTTCGCGTCGGGCTCCTTGAAGTGGAGCGCGGCGAACTCGAACGTCACCTGGTTCTGATCGTGCGCCAGCCGGATCGTTTCCGTCTCGGAAAGCGACCGCCGCAGTGGCGAGCTCGGCCCCCCGACGGGCTCGTTGAACACCCGGAGGCCCGTCAGCGCGACCTGCGGCGGGATCCGGTTGATCTGGAGCCGCTCGGGCCGGAAGGACGTCACGCCCATGCCGCTCCCGAAGTGGAGCACGCCGTCGCGCCCCATGGTGAACCCGTGCGTGTTGTACTCGAGCGCGATGAGCCCGTCGCCGAGCCCGTAGCGCCGGAACGTCTCTGTGGTGGGGTCGAACGCCGCGATCCCATGGTCCGTGCTCATCCAGAGCACGCCCCGCTCGTCCTGCAGGAGGCCGTAGACCACGTCGCTCGGCAGGCCGTCGTCGGTCGTGAACAGGCGGGCCGTGCCGGCGCGGGCGTCGTAGCGGTTGAGCCCCCCGCCGCGCGTGGCCAGCCAGAGGACGCCCGGCTCCTCGGGCCGTTCGGCGATGTCCAAGATGAGGTTGCTGCTGATCGTCGTCGGGTCGCTCGAGTCGTAGGCCGACGCGATCTCGGCGACGCTCGACGGTGCCAGGCGGACGAGGCCGTCCGTCGTCCCGGCCCAAAGCGTCCCGTCGGGGCTCTCATGCAGGACCTCCACGTTCGGGGCCTCGCCCGCAGCGCCGAGCCGGAGTGGGACCCGTGAGAACTGGCCCGTCCGTGTGTCGAAGCGGTCGAGCCCCCCGACCGACCCGACCCAGAACACGTGCCCGTCGGCCGCCGTCGGCAGCAGCGCGTAGACGTCGTTGCGGCGTCGGTCGGCGGGCGAGCGCTCCGGCTGGAGAAAGCGGGTCACACGCCCGGTGGCCCGGTCGAACCGGCTGACCCCCCGCTCCTCCGCGATCCACAGCCGCCCGTCCGGGTCCTCGGCGAAGGACCGGTTCACGCCCGGGTACAGCGCGGTGGGGTCGGTGGGGTCGTGCCGGTACCGGACCACCCGCCCCCCCGCGTCGACCCGCGTGAGGTAGAACTCGAGCTCGCCCACGTCGGTGTTCACCCAGAGCGTGCCCTCGCGGTCCTCGTAGATCCCCCACACGATGCCGGGCGCGAGGCTCTGGTCGTCGCGGGGGTCGTGCCGGAGGTGAGAGAGGTAGGCCGATCCTGTGTTGAACGCGCTGACGCCCTGCGACGCGTACCCCACCCACATCGTCCCGGAGCGATCGGAGGCGACGGTAAAGACGGAGTTCTCGGCCAGGCTGTACGCGTCGACCGGGTCGTGGCGGTAGCGCGTGAACGCCTCGGCGCGCACGTCGAACCGGGCGATGCCGGTGCCCATCCCCGACACCCATAGCACGCCGGGGGCCTCGGGGTCCGGGATGACCGAGCGCAGGGTGTTGCGCGAGTTCGGCGCCCCCTCGTTCGGGACGAGCACGTACCGCTGGAACGCTCCGGTCTCGCTGTCGAGCCGGACGAGGCCGTTGCCGGTCGCCAGCCAGACGATCCCCGAGGTGCCGGGCGGGTGGTACATCGCGTAGACGTAGAACGGGGTCGCCAGCCCCCCCGCGCTCTCCGGGACGAACAGGAACCGCGTGACCGCGCCCGTGGCCGGGTCGAGGCGGAGGACGCCGTTCGCGGACCCCGCCCAAATCCGCCCGTCGGGCGCCTCGCTCAGGCGGTACAGTTCGTCGGACGGGAGGCTCTGCGGGTCGTCGGGGTCGTGGCGGAAGCGGGTGAACCGGCCGTCCTCGCCCGCCCGCATCCGGTTGAGCCCCCCGTCGAGCGTACTCACCCAGAGGTCCCCCCGCCGGTCCACGAGCGCGTCGACGGTCTTGTCGCTCGAGAGGCTGGCGGGGTCGTCGGGGTCGTGGCGGTAGTGGACGAAGGTGCCTGCCGTCCGGTCCATCCGGTTCAGCCCTCCGCGCTGGGTCGTGACCCAGAGGTCGCCGTCGGCCGCCTCGACGGTTGCGTTGACCCAGCTGTCAGAGATCGAGGTCGTGTCGAACGGGGTCGTCTTGTAGACGACGACGGCGTGGCCGTCGTAGCGGTGGAGCCCGCCCTGAGTCGAGAGCCAGAGGAAGCCCTCACGGTCCTGCATGACCGTGCGGACGGTCCCCTGCGCGAGCCCGTCGTCGATGGTCAGGTGGCGGAACCGGACGGAGGGGTCGGTGCGCCCGACGTCGGGGGGCGCCGCCGGATCGACCGACGCCTCGGCCTCGGGCTCGGCCGCGCGTGGGAGACGTGGAGCGTCACTGCGCGGCGCCTGGCACCCCGCTGCCAGCGCCACCGCCAACAACAGGTGGGCGACCGCCGCCGAACGAAACGCGTGGCCGCCTCCCCGCTCACGCAGAGGGGCGGCCCGATCCGTCTCGACGGCCCCGGCGCCCTGTCCGTGAGCGGGCCGTCTGCCGACCCTCAGTCGCCGTAGCCGCACGTCTCTCCCTGGCCGTCCGTCGAAGGCACCACGGGCCCGCAGGGTACCGAACGTCTGCATGCCCGAACGTACGGCATCGGATCACAACGACTTACCCCACAGACTCGGCAGAGCCTCTGGCCACGTTCTTCGCCGCCCGCCTGAGCGCTGGGGGTCCGGCCGCCACCTCCGGGACCGCGTCGACCTCGACGCCGGCTCCTGACACCCCGGCCTCGGCGGCACCGTCCTCGAGGCGGAGGATGTCAGGCGAGTCCCGAGCGCTCGGGCGGAGCGCGGGGCCGCCGGCGCGTGTACCCTGTCAGTCCCTTCACACGCCCTTCGATGGAGCTCCCGCGCCTCGGCCCGCAGTCCCACAACGCCGCCGCCCCCGGCGCCACCCGCGTGCCCGTGGCCCTGACGGTCGACGGCCGAGCCGTCACCGGCCGCGACGGCGAGTGGCTGGCGACGCTCCTGGATCGCCTCGACGCGGCCGACGGGCAGGCGACGGCCACCGAGGGCGGGCCCGGCGGCCACTCCGTTCCCCACGTCTGCTTCCAGCCGGAGCTTGGCCCGATCCAGACCTGCGACACGTGCGTCGTCGAGGTCGACGGTCGGCGCGTCCGGGCCTGCGCGACGCCCGTCCGCGCCGGGCTGGTGGTCGAGACGCGGACCGAGGCGGCCGCGTCGGCGCGCGAGGAGGCGATGCACCGGGTCCTCGGCCACCACAACCTCTACTGCACGGTCTGCGACCGGAACAACGGCGACTGCCCGGTCCACAACGCCACGAAGCACGTCGCCATCGAGCACCAGCGGTACCCGTTCGAGCGGAAGCCGTACGACGTCGACGCGAGCCACCCGTTCTACCAGTACGACCCGGACCAGTGCATCCTCTGCGGCAAGTGCGTCGAGGCGTGCCAGGAGGTCCAGGTCACGGAGACGCTGTCGATCGACTGGGAGGCCGACGTGCCGCGCGTAAAGTGGGACGCCCGCCCTGATGGCACCAGCGCGCTCGCCGGCGAGAGCTCGTGCGTGAGCTGCGGGCACTGCGTCACCGTCTGCCCCTGCAACGCGCTCATGGAGAAGTCCATGATCGGGCAGGCCGGCCACTTCACGAACCTCCAGAGCGACGTCTTCTACCCGGCCGTCGACGTCGTGAAGGCCGTCGAGCCGTTCGTCGGCAACAGCCCCATCTTCGCGCTCTCGGACGCCGAGGCCACGATGCGCGAGGCGTCGGTGAAGCAGACGAAGACCGTCTGCACCTACTGCGGCGTCGGCTGCTCGTTCGACGTGTGGACGCGCGAACGGCGGATCCTCAAGATCGAGCCGACGGGCGAGGGGCCGGCCAACGGCATCTCGACGTGCGTGAAGGGCAAGTTCGGGTGGGACTTCGTCAACGCCCCGGAGCGGCTGCGCGGGCCGCTCGTGCGCCGCGCCGCCGCGGACGGCACCGAGACGTTCGAGCCGGCGTCATGGGACGAGGCCCTCGAGACCGTCGCGACCCGAATGCGCGCCATCGCCGACGAGCACGGGCCGCAGTCGGTGGCCTTCATCGCGTCGAGCAAGGCGACGAACGAGGAGAGCTACCTCGTCCAGAAGCTGGCGCGCGCCGTGTTCGGCACGAACAGCGTCGACAACTGCAGCCGCTACTGCCAGGCGCCCGCGACGCAGGGGCTCTGGCGGACCGTCGGCTACGGCGGCGACGCGGGCACGATGGACGACATCCGCGCGGCCGACCTCGTCCTGATCGTCGGCTCGAACACGGACCAGAGCCACCCGGTCCTGGCGGCCCACCTCCGCGCAGCGCAGAAGAAGCGCGGGCAGACCCACATCGTCGCCGACCTCCGCGCCCACACGACCGCCCAGCGCGCCGACCTCTTCCTCCGCCCGACCCCCGGGACCGACCTCATCTGGCTGAGCGCGGTCACCAAGCACATCTTCGACCAGGGCTGGGAGGACCGCGCGTTCCTCGACCGCTGGGTCAACCACGAGCAGATCTACCGGGAGAGCCTGGAGCCGTTCACGCTGCAGTTCGCGGAAGCGACGACCGGCATCCCGCGGGCCCAGCTCGTCGAGTGTGCCCGCCTCGTCGCCGAGGCGGGGACGGTCTGTGGGCTCTGGGCGATGGGCGTGACGCAACACACGATGGGCTCCGACACGAGCACGGCCATCTCGAACCTCCTCTTGGTGACCGGCAACTTCGGGAAGCCGGGCACGGGCGGCTACCCGCTCCGCGGCCACAACAACGTCCAGGGCTGCTCGGACTTCGGCTCGATCAACACCTTCTTCCCCGGCTACCAGAAGGTCGAGGACGACGCGGCCCGCCAGCGCTACGAGGACGCCTGGGGCGTCGAGCTCTCGACCGAAAAGGGCCTCGACAACCGCGAGATGATCGACGCGATCCACGACGGGTCGCTGAAGGCGCTCTTCCTCGTGGGCGAGGAGATCGCGCTCGTCGACGCCAACGCGCACTACGTGCAGGACGCGCTCTCGAAGCTCGACTTCTTCTGTGTCCAGGAGATCTTTTTCTCGAAGTCGGCCGAGTTCGCGGACGTGGTGCTGGCGGCGAGCCCGAGCCTCGAGAAGGACGGGACGTTCACGAACACGGAGCGGCGGATCCAGCGGCTCTACAAGGTCATGGACCCGCTCGGCGACTCCCGCCCCGACTGGGAGATCCTGACCGACCTCGCCCGCAAGCTCGGCCACGACTGGGGCTACACGCACCCGTCGGAGATCATGGACGAGATCGCGGCCACGACCCCGCTGTTCGCCGGCGTGACCTACGCCCGGCTCGCCGGCTACCAGTCGCTCTGCTGGCCCGTCGCCGAGGACGGCACCGACACGCCGCTCCTCTACACCGACGAGTTCCACCTGCCGGAGGGCAAGGCCCGCCTGTACCCGCTCGCGTGGACCGAGCCGAGCGACCAGCCCGACGACGAGTACGACCTCCATCTCAACTCGGGCCGCAACCTCGAGCACTTCCACACGGGCAACCAGACGCACAAGTCGGCGGGGCTCAACTCGATCATCCCGGACACCTACGTCGAGGTCTCCCACGAACTCGCCGAGGCGCGCGGGGTGGCGACCGGCGACTGGGTCCGCCTCGTGTCGCGGCGGGGGGCGGTCCGCGTGCAGGTTCTCGTGAGCGACCAGGTCCGCGACGGCGAGCTGTTCATGCCGTTGTCGTCGTCGCAGCACGCCGTGAACTACCTCACGTCGAACGTCGTCGACCCCGACAGCCACACGCCGGCCTACAAGGAGCTGGCGGTCAAGATGGAGGTCCTCGATGGCGCCGTGCCCGAGCGCCGCCGCCGGCCGGTCAAGCCGGGCTTCCACCGATACGGGAATCCCACGCCCCAACGCGGCGTCGAGGTCGAGCGGAAGTGGGCCCGGCCGGACTACGAGCTGCCCGTCCTCCCCGCCCCGCCGGTGGGGTACCCTTCGCGGGCGTAGGACGTGGAGCGCAGGGCCGCCTGCCTCCGCCTCTCCGCCCACACGCGACGCCCCACGCACACGAGTTCATGGCCCAGCCCCTCGCCTACGCGCCGCCGCCGGCCCCGCCCGGCCAGGACGCCTTCACCGCCGAGGACGACCTCCGCCGGCTGCTCGACACGCTCCACGAGTCGGGCACGCTCCGCGTGCTGAACGGGCTGCTGGCCCAGTTCCAAGACGTGATGGCCGTCGTGTTGAAGGGCCTCAACACCGACGAGGGGCGCGCCGGGCTGGCCAACCTCCTCACGCTGGCGAAGCTCCTCGGCCGGATCGACGCCGACGGCCTCGACCGGTTCGTGGCCGCCCTCGACCGTGCGCTCGAGGCCGCTGGCGGGCGGATCGACGAGAAGGACGACGCGCCGGGCTCGCTGTCGGTCCTCGCGAAGCTGAGGGACCCCGACGTGCGGCGCGGGCTCGACGCGACGCTCACGCTCGTCGGCACGCTCGGGAAACAGCTCCACGACCCGCAGCCGCCCGTCCACTCGGCCCACGACGGGCGCGACGGCGCGCGGCCCTGAGCGCCCCAACAGGGACGCTAGATCTCGGGCGGCACCGTCGCCTCGCCCTCCCGGGCCTCGCCGTCCGGGAACCGGATGAGGCCGAGGTAGCCCGACTCCTCGAGGAAAGCGTAGCGGACCTCGCCGGTGTTCGCGACCTCCTGCTCTCGGAGGAGCCCCATGAGCTCGTTCCGCCGGAGTCGCGCCGCGCGGAGGCCGCCCGACACGACCTCGCCGTCCCGGACGAGCAGGATCGGCTCGCCCGACATCGCGAGAAACGTCCACCGGGACCGAAGCTGGAGCGCGTCGATGAGCCAGTCCAGGAGGACGACGCAGACGATCACGAGCCACGCGTAAACGATCGGGACCTCCGGGTAGAACATCCCGTCGCCGACGGCCGACCCGAGGGCGATGATGACGAGGGTCTCGAACGGCGAGAGGGACCGCTGGCCGCGCTTCCCCATGAGACGCATGAAGACCGCCGCGAACAGGTAGATCGCGACGATCCGGATCACGATCTCGACCAGGAACAGGGGCGGCTCGACGCCGAAGAACATCCGGTGCCAGTCGAGTGGCGTGGTTGGGTCCATGGGGGTGTTGGGGGCGAGCGGAGTGAACGCCCGCCCGGTCTTCCCGCTCCGCGCGAACCCGGCCGGCCGGCCGGGGTAGAGCGCGCATGCCCCTCCTCTCCCCCAGCGTCCGCGAGGTGCCCGTCGTCCGCGTGCGGGGCGACGATGCCGAAGACAGCCACGACCAACTGGCGACCGAGGAGCCGCTCGAGATCCGCCTCCGCTTCGGCGCCGGGCGCGACGCGCGCGTCCAGCGGCTGGCGGTGACCATGCGGACGCCCGGCGACGACCTGGCGCTCGCTCTCGGCTTCTTGCACGGCGAGGGCGTGATCCGCTCTCCTGACGACGTGATCGACGTGGCGCACACGCCGGTCCAGGGCGGCCGGCGCGACCCGAACATCGTCGTCGTCACGCTGGCCGACGGCGTACGCGTGAACCTCAGCAGGCTGGAGCGGCACGTGTACACCACCTCGTCGTGCGGCGTCTGCGGGAAGGCGTCGCTGGAGGCCGTCGCCACGGTCGGCGCGCCGGCGCTGCCGGCCGGACCGTCGCTCCTCCCGGCGACCATCCACGGCCTGCCCGACGCGCTCCGCCAGCACCAAGCCGTGTTCGAGCAGACGGGTGGGCTCCACGCCGCCGCCCTGTTTACCGAGACCGGCCGCCTCGTCCGCCTCCGCGAGGACGTCGGGCGGCACAACGCGGTCGACAAGCTCGTCGGGTCGTTCCTCACGGCCGGCGAGTCCGTGCCGGCCGAGCACGGCGTGCTGGTCAGCGGGCGGGCGTCGTTCGAGCTGGTCCAGAAGGCGCTGATGGCGGGCGTTCCGGTCCTGGCCGCGGTCGGCGCGCCGTCGTCGCTGGCGGTCGACCTCGCCGACGAGCACGGGGTGACGCTGCTCGGGTTCGTCCGCGACGGCCGGTTCAACGTCTACACCGGCGCCGCGCGAATCGCGGAGCCCGAGGCCTGACCCGGCCCGCCTCGGCGCCGAGGCGGAGGAGGCCGGCGTAGACTGCGCGGCCCCTCTCTCCCACCCGTGAGCGACGCCCCCTCCGACCTCGACCGCGACCTTGCGGACGCCGACCTCATGCTGGAACGGGACGCCGACGACCCAGCGCCACCGCCCCAGCGGGTCCAGCGCGCGGGTCTGATCGGCGGGGCCCTCCTGTTCGCCGTCCTCCTGGTGATGCCCGCCCCCGAGGGCCTGTCGGTCGAGGGCTGGCGGTGCGCGGCGATCGGGCTCCTCATGGCCACGTGGTGGATCACGGAGGCCATCCCGATCCCGGCGACGGCGCTCCTCCCGCTCGTCCTGTTCCCCGCCCTCGGCGTCCTGCCCGTCGACGAGGCCGCGGCGCCGTTCGCGAACCCGCTCATCTACCTCTACCTCGGCGGCTTCCTCCTCGCCCTCGGGATGCAGCGGTGGGGCCTCCACCGGCGGATCGCGCTCTCCATCGTCCAGCTCGTCGGCGACAGCCCGCGGCGGATCGCGTTCGGCTTCCTCCTCGCCACGGCGTTCGTGTCGATGTGGGTGAGCAACACGGCGACGGCGCTCATGATGCTGCCCATCGGCGTGAGCGTGGCCGGGCTGGTCGGCGAGGGGGCCGAGGGCCCCACGCGTCGGAACTTCGGGATCGTCATCGCGCTCTCCATCGCCTACGGCGCGACGGTCGGCGGCGTCGGGACGATCATCGGGACGCCGCCGAACGCGCTCCTCGCCGGCTTCCTGAGCGAGACCTACGGCGTCGACCTCGGGTTCGGCCGCTGGATGCTGATCGGCGGGCCGATCGTCGCGCTCGGCCTGCCGCTCGTGTTCGCCGTCCTGGTCCGGCTCTACCCGGTCGGCCGCGAGCCGATGGCGACGGGCGCGGCGTACGTCCGCAACGCCCTCCGCGACATGGGGCCGATGTCGAGGCCGGAGAAGACGGTCGCGTTCGTGTTCGGGCTCGTCGCGGCGCTGTGGATCGCCGGCCCGCTCGTGCGCGGCGTGCTCCCCAGCCTGAGCGACACGGCGATCGCGATGGGCGGCGCGCTCCTCCTCTTTCTGATCCCGGCCGACTGGCGGCGGATGGAGTTCGTGCTCGACTGGCGGAGCGCGGAGGCCCTCCCGTGGGGCGTGCTCATCCTGTTCGGCGGCGGGCTCTCCCTGGCCGCGGCGATCCAGGCGACGGGCCTCGCGGACTACATCGGCTCCCTCCTCGTCGGCCTCGGCGGCCTGCCGACGCTGGCGGTCGTGGCCGTCATCGCGCTCGTGATCCTCCTGCTGACGGAGATGACCAGCAACACGGCGACGGCGGCGGCCTTCTTGCCGGTCGTCGCGGCGCTCGCGCTCGCGCTCGGCGAGAGCCCGCTTCTGCTGGCCGTGCCGGCGGCGCTCGCGGCGTCGTGCGCGTTCGCGCTCCCGGTCGGCACACCGCCCAACGCCATCGTGTTCGGGAGCAACCTCGTGTCGCTCCCCGAGATGGCGCGGGCCGGCGTCTGGCTGAACCTCGCGTTCGTCGTCCTCGTGACGGCGGCGGCCTACCTCCTGCTCCCGCTCGTCTTCGGCGTCGTCTACGGCCAGGTTCCGGTCTGGGCCCAGTAGGCTCGTTGCGCTCGTGGGACTGGGGAAAGGGCAGAGGCGACGGTCTGCCACGCGTTAGGACAAACCACGCGGCGCCGTGACCTCCGACCTCCGACTTCATGAAGCTTCGCATCCAAGACGATTCGATCCGCCTTCGCCTGTCGCACGGCGACCTCCAGCGGCTCGCCGAGGCGGGCAGAGTCGAGGCCGAGACGCGCGTCGCGCCCGGGTCGTCGCTCGTCTACCGCGTCCAAACGGCCGACCGCGCCGACCTCGGTGCCGAGTTGGACGGGACCACGTTGACCGTCTTCGTACCGGAGCGTTGGATCGTGGGCTGGCCCGACGACGAGCGCGTGGGCTTCGAGGGCACGCAGGACGCAGGCGAGGGCCGACAGGTGGCGCTCCTCGTGGAGAAGGACTTCGACTGCCTCCACAAACGGCCCGACGAGACGGACCTCTTCCCGCACCCCAATGCCTGAGCCCTCTGAGGTCACCGGGCTAATCCTGGCGGGCGGCGCGTCCCGGCGGTTTGGGCGCGACAAGGCGCTCGTGGAGTTGGGCGGCCTCCCGTTCGTCGCCATCGTCCACGCCGCGCTCGCGCCGCACGTCGGGACGATGCTCCTCGCGACGGGGTCCGCGCCTCGCGACTACCCCGTGCCGGCAGAGGTCGTGCTCGACGCCGCGCCCGACGCCGGTCCGCTCGCGGGCCTCGTGGCCGGGCTGGAGGCCGCGGAGACGCCGTGGGTCCTGTCGGCCGCCGTCGATCTGCCCTACCTCACGCCGGCCGCGCTCCGCCCGCTCGTCACCGCCGAGGCGGGCCGGGCCGACGCGCTCGTCGCCGTCGACGCTCGCGGCCGCCGCCAGCCGACCCTGGCGCTCTGGCGCGTGGCGACGGCGGCGCCGGTCGCGCGGGCCTGCCTCACGGAGCGCCGGCTCGCGCTGCGGGACGTGCTGGCGCGGCTGGCAGTGCGGGAGGTCGCCGTCGAGGGAGGCGCGCTCCACAACGTCAACGCGCCGGGCGACCTGGGGTGACCCGCCTGGACGGACCGCGCCGACGACCGACCGCGGGCGCTCAGGGGAGGGAGACCAACCCCGGATACAGGGCGCCGTCCGGCGGGTCGAAGTCCAGCCCGAGCAGCGCCGCGACGATGGCGGCCGTGTCCTCCTGGCGCGAGACCGGGATCACGACCCCACTCCGAATCCCGGGCCCGACCGCGACGAGGCCGGTGTAGATCTCGTCGAACGTCGGGGCGTAGCCGTGCGTCCCGCCGCTCGCCGGCCGGATGGCCTCACCGCGCGCGGACCCCGAGAACGAGACGCCTGGGACCGGCGTGAGGGCGAAGGCGGCCTCCGGCGCGGTCCCCAGTCGGTCGAGCTCGTCCCGGTCCAGAACGGTGAACAGGCCGCGGACGCCCGGGGGCAGCGCGTCGAGAACCCGGAGGGCGGAGTCGGCCGCGGCCGCGTCGGACGGATCGCGCAGGTGGAGGAACGCCGACGCGCCCGTGACCATGAACGACGCCCGCCAGTCGGGCCCCCGGTCGCGGGTGTCCCCGGTGAGCCCCGCCTCCAGGAGCCACACGTTCGGGGCCAGCGTCGTGTGGATGTCGGAGAACCCGTGGTCGCCCGTGACGATGAAGGTCGTCTCCGCAGCGATGCCGGCCCGGTCGGCCGCCTCCGTCAGGCGCCCGATGGCGCGGTCCGCCGCCGCGACGGCCCGCCGGACGGTGGGGCCGTCGCGGCCCTCCACGTGCTCGAAGTGGTCGACGGCGCCGAGGTGGATGGTGGTGAGCGTCGGCCGGTACGTCTCGAGGAGGTACGCCCCGATCGTCCCGATCACGTCGTCGCGGCCGGGGTAGTCGCCCGACAGGGGCCCGGCCACGGACAGCGTGCCCGTCGCCCGCTCTTCGATCTCCTCCACGAGCCCGGCCGGCGTCGCGGCAGCGCGGACCGACACCAGAAAGTCGGCGCCCTCCTCGAGAGACCACACCTCGGGAAAGTTGTAGTCGATGGGGGCCCCCACGGAGACGGGCCACATGACGCTGGCCGTCGTGCCGCCCGCCGCCCGGACCGCGTCCCACAGCGTCGGCACCCGGATCGCGTCGGCCTCCCAGTACCACCGGCCCGTCTGCCCGTCGGGCTCGAACACCGTGTTGTAGAAGACGCCGTGCCGGGCCGGCAGCGCGCCCGTGATGATGGTCGTGTGGTTCGGGTAGGTGACCGAGGGGAACGCCGGCCGGACCGCGTGCGCCACGGCCCCGGCGCCCGCCAGCTGCTGGAGCACGGGGGCCGGCCACCCGGCGTCGAGGTAGAACTCGGGCCGCAGGCCGTCGATCGTGACGAGGACGACGTGCGCGGGCCGCGTCGGCGGGGCGTCTTGGGCGGCGGCCACGCCGACGAGGCAGGCGGCGACGAGCAACACGCGGACGGAGGGGAAGCGCACGGGGGACGGGAGTCTGATTCGATAGGCGGCGCGCTGGCCGGCAGAGAGCGACGGTGAGGTTACGCGCCGATCCGACCCGCGGCGGTTTCCCGTCCCCGACCCCACGAACCCGACACCGGACGCACCGCTCGTCCCGGCCGATAGGTGCGCGCCCACCCCGGGAGAAGCGGGGCGGGCTCGGTGCCGGCAACCGTCGACTCCGCCCGCCTCGGCGACGCGACCGAGGCGGAGGACCGGTGCCGGACGGCGACGGCGCCTGCGGTGCGGAGGCAGGGGGCCCGGCGGCGCTGGAGGCGTCTCATTGACCGGCCGGCGCCCGGGAGACGAACGGGTCGGACCACCGCGGGTCGGTGGTGAGGGTGGTGTCGGTGAGGGTGCGGAGGAAGGCCACGAGGGCGGCCCGCTCGTCGTCCGTAAAGGACGGGCGGATCGGCCGGCCGCCCCTGCGGAGGCGGGGGTCGAGGGTGGGGCTGATCCGGACGCCGGTGCTGTAGTGATCGACGACCTCCTCGAGCGTCGCGAACCGGCCGTCGTGCATGTAGGGCGCCGTGAGCTCGACGTTGCGGAGCGACACCGTCTTGAACGCCCCCCGGCCCCGACCCGTCACGGTCTTCAGGCCCAACGGATCTCGCCTCCCACCGCCTCCGAGGTCCGTAAAGGTCGAGTCCAGTCCGTTGTTGAGGAGTCCATTCCCCACAAACATGTCGCCGGAGTGGCACTGCTCGCAGCGGCCCTCCCCGAAGAACAATTCGATCCCGCGGTTCTCCTGCTCCGTCAGCCCGGCGAGGGGCCGGCCGAACAGCTCTTCTTCGGCCTCGCGCGCGGCGTCGTAGCGGGAGTTGGAGGCGACGATGGAGCGGATGAACTGGGACAGCGCCTTCGCGACGCGGTCTGAGGTGACCTCCGGCGTGCCGAAGGCGTCGGCGAAGAGGCCAGGGTAGAAGGCGGTGGCCTCCAGTCGGGCTTCGAGCGCGTCGAGGGTCATGCCCATCTCGACGGGGTCCTGGATCGGCTCCAGCGTCAGGGCCTCCAGCGTCCGGGCGCGGCCGTCCCAGAAGAACCGGCGGGTGCGGTCGTAGCGGGCGAACGACAGCGCCATCGAGTTCCGGTCCGTCGGCTCGCCTTCAAAGCCGATGCTGAGGGGCCGGGGGTCGGAGAAGCCGTGCTCCTGCCGGTGGCACGAGGCGCACGAGACGGTCTCGTTCTGGGACAGCCGTACGTCGTAGAAGAGGACGCGCCCGAGCGTCGCACCCGCGTCGGTGATCGGGTTGTCGTCGGGGGTGTTGTCCCAGCGGAGGACCGAGCTGTGCTGGAGGTGGAGCGGCAGCTCGGCGCTGGCGTAGTCGTAGGGCGTCTCGGGGAGGACGGGCGTGCCGGCCATCCGGGTGGCGAAGCTGGCTCCGAGGGTGACCACGGAGACAAGGGCGAGCGACGCGAGCCGGAACCGGGGAGTCGACGCAATCGGCATGTCGAACGGCGCGGGGCAGGGAGGGCAACGTACGGGGGCCGGGGCCTGTGGGGTTGCGGAGGCCCTTGAACAGCGAACGCCCGCCCCCCTGAGAAGGGGGGGCGGGCGCTCTTTTCCGGGAGGCTATGGCGGTAGCCGCCCCGGCTCGGTCCGCCTCGGCGACTCCGCAGAGCCACCGAGGCGGGGGATGTCAGGTGCCGGCCGAGTAGTCGGTCGCGTAGGCGACCTGCTCGTCGGACAGCGTGTCGATGGCGAGGCCCATCGTCTCGAGCTTGATCCCGGCGATCTCCTGGTCGAGCTCCTCCGGGAGGTCGAGGACCGTGTTCGGAAGGTCCTCGCCGGCCTCGTGGCGGCGGATCAGCGCAAGGTGGGCCTGGAGCTGGTTGGCGAAGCTCATGTCCATGACCTCCGACGGGTGGCCCTCGGCGGCGGCGAGGTTCACGAGCCGGCCGTCGGCGAGGACGTAGACCTTCCGGCCGTTGTCCATCGTGTATTCGACGTTGTCCTCGCGGATCGTCCGCTTCGAGACGGCGATGTCGTTGAGGGCGACGAGGTCGAGCTCGACGTCGTAGTGGCCCGTGTTGCAGACGATGGCGCCCTCCTTCATCGAGACGAAGTGCTCGCCGCGGACGACGTCCTTCATGCCCGTCGCGGTGACGAAGATGTCGCCGACCTTGGCGGCCTCCTCCATCGGCATCACGCGCATGCCGTCGAGCGTGGCCTTGAGCGCGGCCGTCGCCTTGATCTCGGTGACGATCACGTTGGCGCCCATGCCCTTGGCCCGCATCGCGACGCCGCGGCCGCAGTGGCCGTAGCCGGCGACGACGAAGTTCTTGCCGGCGAGGAGCACCGACGACGCGCGAAGGATGCCGTCGAGCGTCGACTGGCCCGTCCCGTAGACGTTGTCGAAGTCCCACTTCGTCTCGGCGTCGTTGACGGCGTAGACGGGGTACAGGAGCTTGCCGTCCTCGGCCATGGCGCGGAGGCGGTGGACGCCGGTCGTCGTCTCCTCGGAGCCGCCGATGATGTCCTGGGCCTTCTCGGGGAACTGGCTGTGGACGCGGAAGATGAGGTCGGCGCCGTCGTCGAGCGTCGTGCTCGGCGTGGTGTCGATGGTCCGGTCGATGCACCAGTAGAAGGCCTCGGTGTCCTGGCCGTACCACGCGTAGATCTCGACGCCGTCGCCGTCGCCGTTGGGCCCGAGCGCGAGCGCCGCGGCGACGCTGTCGTTGGTTGAGAGCGGGTTGCAGCCGCTCCACGCGACCTCGGCCCCGCACGCCTTGAGCGTCTCGATGAGGACCGCCGTCTCCTTCGTGACGTGGAGGCAGCCGGTGATCTTGTAGCCGGCGAACGGCTGCGACTGGCTGTACTCCTCGCGGAGCTTCATGAGGACCGGCATCCGGCTCTCGGCCCACTCGATCCGCTTGCGGCCCTCCTCGGCGAGGGAGAGGTCGGCGACCTTGTACTGTCCTTCCTTGTGGTCCATGTTTGGGGGCCGGGCGGGCCGGCGCGGGTGTCAGGCGAAGTAGAGGACCGAAACCTACGCTGTGGGGCGTCGGAATCGGGCTAGGACTCTGCAAAGTCAGGACGTCCCCGGCGGCGCCCCAGCGCCCCGGCAGCCGCTTGGCGGCGCACGTCGCCCGCCTCGGCGGAGCGACCGAGGCGGCCGGGATCGTGCGGCCGCCTCGCCTACTCCGTCCCGTCCGACCAGACGAGCTTGAGGTCCGCCTCGTGGACGAGGGCCGTCGTGTTGAGCGTCTCGCCTGCGCCCCGGACAGACCGCGCCAGCCGCTGGAGCTCGCCGTAAACGAGCGGGAACACCTCGTCGGTCGGGGACGGCGAATTAGACACGGATCGGAGGGACGCGCATTGCCACCCTAGAGCACCTGACAACAACGCCTTGCGACCGTGGTGGGATTTGGAGGGCGTTCGGTTATAGACTGGTGAGCGGACACGGGCCGCTCGCTTCCTCACCGGCTTCCAGCTCTCCCCATGTCCCCTTCGCTTCTCTCCCGCGCCGCCGCGCTCGCGGCGCTCGTCGCTCTCGCCAACGCACCGTCGGCGCAGACCGTCCGCCTCGGCCCGTCCTCGGGCGCTCTCTCCATCGTCCGACTGCCCGTCGAGGCGGGCTCGCACCGGGCGAAGCCGGTCCGCCTCGAGACGCCGGCCGGGGCGGTCCTGCCCGAACTCATCGTCGACGGCTCGTTCGAGGACGGCGCTCCGAACCCCGCCTGGGACGAAGCAGGGGGCCCCTCCTTCTCCACCCCGATCTGCCCGGCCTCGGAGTGCCCGGCCCCCGGTCCCCGGACCGGGTCCTGGTACGCCTTCTTCAATGGCGAAGGCGTCGACTCCGAGTACTCGCTCGCCCAGAGCGTCACGATTCCAGCCGACGCGACCGGCGTGCTCCTCTCGTTCTGGCTCCAGATCCGGGCGGCCGGCGACGCGACGGGCACGTTCTCGTACGCCATCGACGGGGTCGAGATCGACACCTTCACGGAGGCCGACACGGCCGCGTACGCCGACTATGCCCAGGTCAACATCGACATCGGGGCCTTCGCCGACGGTCTCCCCCACACGCTCACCTTCCGCGGCGTCGAACGGGCCGGGACGGCTCCGGACGCGTTCGTCACCTTCGTCCTCGACGACGTCTCGCTGATCTCGACGGGCGGCGGGGGGGGCGACCCCACAACCTCCCTCAACGACAACCTGACCACGGCCGAACCGGTCTACGCCGGACAGGCGACCTACACGGGAGACACCCGAGAGGCCGAAGCTTCCGCCTTAAATGTCGAGACGGCGGCGTCCTGCACGGTTGGGGGGGCCGACAACGACGATGGAAACGCGATCTGGTGGGCGTTCGAGGCCACGGCCAGCGGGACCGTGTCGCTCGACCTCGCCGGCTCCTCCTTCGACACGATCCTCTCCCTCTACCTGTCCGGGGACGACGGGGCGCTCACGGAGGTCTCGTGCAACGACGACGACGCCTCGAACCCGAGCGGGGACTTCACGTCGGCGCTGTCGGCCGACGTGACGCCCGGGCTCTACTTCGTCCGGGTGTCGGGGTACGGAGGCTCCGTGGGCGACGTCGTGCTCACCGTAGCGGCTCCCGGCGTGATCACGGGCCCGCCCAACGACGACCCGTTCCGGAGCGGCGTGCAGGAGATCGCCATCGGCTCTACGCACCTCGACACGAACCGCGGCGCGACGGCGAGCGGCTTCCCGCCCCCGACCTGCGGCACCGCGACCGGCCCGGTCCCCGACGTCTGGCGCGTCGTCGTCGTGCCCGAGGCCGGCACCCTCACGATCGACACCGAGGGCTCTGGCTTCGACACCGTCGTCAGCGTCTACGCGACCGACGAGGCCGGGGAGGTGGACCCTACAACGCCCGCCGCCTGCAACGACGACGACCCGGCGAACGCGGCCGACGACGGCTCATCGCGCGTCTCGTTCGAAGCCCTGCCGGGCGTGGCCTACATGGTCCAGACGACGTCCGACGGGTCGGAAGGCGACCTCCTGTACACGGTCGCGTTCGAGGCCTCCCCGCCGATCGCGTCTGAGGCCGCGCCCGGCGCCCGGCTCGCGCTCCTCCCCGCCGCACCGAACCCGGCGGCCGGCCCCGTCCGCCTCGGCGCCACGCTGGCCGAGGCCGCCGACGTCCGGGTCGAGGTGTTCGACGCGCTCGGCCGGAGCGCCGGCGTCGTGTTCGAGGGCGCGGCGCCCGCGGGCAGAGCCTCGTGGACGTGGGACGCCGCGGGGCGACCAGCCGGCGTCTACGTCGTCCGCGTGGTGGCCGACGGTGAGGCCCACGCCCAGCGCGTGACGGTCGTGCGCTGACACGAGTCCCCGGGGTGCGGTCCCACCGGACGGCACGCCCGGGCTCCGTCATCGTCGCGGCGGGCTTCCTGGGGCCGACCGCGTGGCGTTGCGGGACCCGTGCGGCGTCGAGCCCTGCGAAATCGTGCGGGCACAGGACGGCTGATCGAGCGCTGACGCGTACCCTCCTCCGCCACCCGTTGTCCGCCGTCATGCTCACGTCTCTCGACGTCGCCATCGGCGTCACGTTCTATTTTCTCCTCATCAGCGTCGTAGTGATGGCGGCGGCCGAGGTCCTGGAGATCGTCTGGAAAAAGAGGACCTCGCTGCTCCGGCTCGGCATCCAGGCGCTCCTCCAGGAGGCGACGAAGGCCCGGTTGGCGACGGGCCAGCAGACGGGAGAGGGCCACGCGACCGAGAGCCTCACGGACGCGTTCTACGGGCACCCGCTCATCCGGCCGTTCGGGTCCGGCGGTGCCGAGACCGCAGCCTGGGTGCGGTGGCTCCGGCGGCGCTTCCGCCTCGGCGACGACCTCGGCCCGGCCTACGTGCCCCCGCGCGACTTCGCCTTGGCCCTCTTCGACCTCCTCGGGCTGACCGAGCACGCCTCGGGCTCGCTCGGCAAGCGGCTCCGCGACACGCCAGGATGGGCCGGCCCGACGCCGGCGTTCGACGCCGGCAGCCTGGCTGCGCTCCGCGAGGCGCTCCGCCCGCTCGTCGCCACGGCCGACACGCTCGACGAGGCCGCGCTTCACGTCGAGCGGTGGTACAACAGCCAGATGGACCAGGTCGCGGGCTGGTACAAGAGGCACGCGCAGAAGGTGGCGTTCGTGCTCGGCCTCGCCATCGCCGTCGGCCTCAACGCCGACGCCATCGCCGTCGTCAACGCGCTGACGCACGACGACGACCTCCGCGCGGTCTACGTTGCCGCGGCAGGGGCCTACGTCGAGGAGATGGCCCGGTCGGACTCCTCCGCGAGGGCGACACCCCTCGCAGCCGGCCCGGCGGGGACCGACTCGACCGCGGGCTCGACCGACGACCTCGGCGACGCCCAAGCCCGCTACGAGGCGGCCATCCACGACCTCCGCGCGCTCGGGGTCCCGCTCGGGTGGGAGTTCTCGAACCCGTCAGCCCGGTGGCCTGGCCGCGACGCCACGACGCCGCCCCCGTCGTGGCGGTCCGTCGCCTGGTGGTGGCTGGCGAAGGTCATGGGGCTGCTGGGCACGGGGATCGCCGTGTCGCTGGGCGCGCCGTTCTGGTTCGACCTCCTCAACAAGATGATGGTGGTCCGGTCGGTGGTGAAGCCGCACGAGAAGAGCCCGGCGGAGGGCTCCGAGGACCGCCGGCCCGTCAACCCGGAGGTCCCGGACCTCCGCGTGCTCAACGCCCGCCTCGGTCGTGTCGAGGCCGAGCTGTCCGGCGAGGCGCCCGAGGCGGAGAGCGGCGGCAAGACCAAAGAATGATCTCGGCGCTAGCAGCGAGCGCCCGTCGGCGCGGTTCGGGCAGACGCACGACTCCCTCTCGGAATCGGTGGTATACCATTAGGGCGCTCACACCCACCGGCCATGACTCAACCCTGGAAGCTCCTCTGGTACCACTTCGGTGACCTCATCGCTGCGTCCTCCACGCCCCACAGCTCGCAGGGGGTGCTCCGCGCGTCCCTGACCCAGGCCGACAAGGTCACCTTACAGAACGTGTTCACTCCGGCGACCCGGACCGGCGTTCCGGCGCTAGCCGAGATCTTCCGGACCCACGTGCTTCCGGCCTACCATGGGAAGCGCCGGTCCCACGCGAAATGGACGTCATCCGACTTCTCCGGCTTCCGCGTCCAGATCGTCCAGATGCCCGCGAGGTGGGAGAGCGAGGCGCTCCTCACCCCAGACAGCCTGTATCTGTCGGGCGACGGGCTGGTCACGCCCGAGCTCGCCGACCGCCTCAGCCAGTTTTCCATCGAGATCCAAAACCTTCCGCCCGAGGCCACTACAGGACAGCACATGTGGATGATGACGACGATGGCCGTCGGCGACGTCCTCACGAGGTGCTACGCAGCCGACCTCGAATCCGACGGGGCTCAAGCCGACGCCTTCCTCCGCGTCGCCACGGACCGGCTCCGGGAGCACGACCGGGTCGGGACCCCGGACCTCAACGGACTGCGAGGGGAGCTCACTGACCGCCGATCCAAGCCGGAGTTTTTCAATGCCGGCCGGTTCGTGACGCTTCCTCCGCGGCCGACGCTCGAGCGGCGGCACACCTTCCTCATGGGAGAGGGGTCCTCCGACGACGGAACGCTCATTCTCCAGTTCGGGACGAAGAAGAACGAAAGCGAGGGCCTCGTCGAGGCTGCCGGGACGAGCTACAACCCCTGGCCGTGCGGGGGCTTCACCGACTGCAGCCCCTTCGTACCCGTCGACTGCGACGAGCAAAAGAAACCGATCACCGGCCTCGACGAGACGCCGCGGGTGTGACGGGCGCCAGGCGGGGCGGACCGATAGCTTCGGACCCCCGCTCACTTCCTGCCCTCACATGGCGACGTTCCGGCTGTGGCCGGTCGCGGCGCTCCTGTTCGCCTCCGCTGCCGCGGGTCAACCCACCGCGCTCACCGTCCGCCACCTTACCCCGGCCGACGGGTTGTCGGGTGTGACCGTCGCCGCGTTGGCGCCCGAGGCGGGCGGGTTCGTGTGGGTCGGGCTGCCGTCCGGGCCCGACCTCTACGACGGGGCCCGCGTCCGCCCGATCGGGGTCTCGCTCCCGGGGCCGCTCCGGGCCCTCGCGACCGGGCCCGAGGGGGCGCTCTGGCTGGGCACCGACAGCGGCCTCGCGCGCTGGGACGCCGGCGACCCGCCGCTCTCCATCCGTGACCTCGGCGCGGCCGTCAGCGCCCTCCTGCCCGACGGCGCCGGGATCTGGGCGGGGACCCAAGGCGCCGGGCTCGTCCGCCTCGGCAGCAGGGGCGGGCGACGGCACCGCCGAGTGACGGGCCACCTCGCGTCCGACACCGTCCGCGCCCTCGCGGCCGTCCCCGGTGGGGCCGTGGTGGCGGCGACGACGGGCGGGCTGAGCCGGGTGGCCCCAGGCCAGCGACCTCGCCACGCGCGCGCCCTCCGCGACGTGACCACCCTCGCCGCCTCCGGCGACGCCCTCTGGGCAGGTCGCGCCGACGGCACGCTGGTGCCGTTCGATCCGACCGCGCTCGTGCCGGATGGCCCCGTCCTCGACGTCGGCGCTGGGGTCTCGGTGCTAGAGCCGTCGGCGGTGTATCCCGGGTGGGCGTGGGTCGGGACGCGGGGTGGCGGGCTGTTTCTCCTCGACGCCCGAGGCGCGAGCGCCCACGCGGTGACGCTCACGCGCGTCCGCGACGGCGACCCCATCGCTCGGCCTGAGATCCTCTCCGTTCTCGAAAGCCGAGGCTCGCTCTGGATCGGCACGACGGACGGCGTCCTCCACGCAGACGTGACGCCGCCCCGGTTCGAAACCATCGCGGCCGACCCCACTCGGCCGGACGGTCTCCGCACGCCGGAAGTCATGTCGGTCTACGCCTCTCGCCGAGACCCCGGCACGGTCTGGGTCGGGACGGTCCGGGGCGGGCTTCACCGCTACGACCGGGAGACCGGCCAGGCCGAGGCGTGGTTTGGCGACCCAACTCACTCGCTCTCGGTCCCGTTCGCGATCCGCGAGGCCTCAGACGGTGCGCTCTGGCTCGGCGGACTCCGCACGACGCTGTACCGGTTCGAGCCCGGCGTCCCGCTCGATTCGATCCCGTTGGCAGCCGACCCCAGGAGCTACATCACCAGCATCGTCCCGGCCCGGGGCGGCGGGCTCTGGGTGACGACCTCGGCATCCGGCGTCTTCCGCGTCGAGCCGGCGGCGCGGAGGGTGACCTCGCTGCCCGATATCATGCCCGAGGCGGGGCCAGTGGCGGTCTACCAAGTCGTGGAGCCGACCGACGAGCCCGGCGTGCTCTACGCGACGACCTACGGAGCCGGTCTCGTCCGAGTCGATGTAGAGGCTGGCCGGACCGAGCGTGTTCAGCCCCAAGGCTGCGTGCTCGACGACAAGCTGATCGGGCTCGCCGTCGGGCCCGACGGCGCGCTCTGGGTGGGAAGTGACGAGAACCGGCTCGCCCGCATCGACAGGCAGACCGAGACCTGCCGCGCCTGGGGTCCGGCCGATGGGGTTCCCAATGGGAGCGTCGGCGGGATCCTCCTGGATGCGCGCGGACGGGTGTGGACGAGCACGATGGCCGGGCTGGCCGTCTTCGACCCGAAGGCCGAGGTGTTCACCCGGTTCTCGGCGGCCGATGGACTTCCCGAGGGCGCGCTCTACTTCCACGCCCACGATCAGACGCCGGCCGGTGAGGTTCTCGTCGGGGGCGCCGCCGGGTTCGCGGCGTTCGACCCCCTGGCCGTCGCCATCGACTCGGCGGGGGCGCCCGTCCGACTCACGCGCGTGCTCGTGGATGGCGAGCCGGTGCCGCTGGCGGAGGCGCGCGGTGGGCTCCGCCTCCGCCACAACCGGAACGACCTCGCCGTCGAGTACGCCGCGCTCGACCTCCGCCAGCCCGAGAAGACCCGCTACCGCGTCCAACTCGTCGGCCTCGACGAGGACGCGGCGACGACGGACCGCGCCGACGTCCGCTACGCGTCGCTGCCGCCGGGCCGGTACACGCTCCGAATCGCGGCCACCAACCGCGACGGCTACTGGAGCGAGCCGACCGAGCTCGGCGTCCGGATCCTCCCGCCCGTCTGGCTGCGGCCGTGGTTCTGGCTGCTCGTGGCGGGCCTCGTCGGCGCCGTCGGGCTGGCGGCCCACCGGTACCGCGTGGCCCAGCTCCTCCGCGTCGAGCGGACGCGGCGCCGGATCGCCGACGACCTCCACGACGACATCGGGAGCAAGATTTCGAGCGTGGCCCTCCGGCTCGAGGCGGCCCAGCGCTCGCCGGCCCTCCCGCCCGACGAGCGCGACCGCCTCGCCCGCCTCGGCGACACGACGCGCGCCGTCGTCGGCGACCTCCGCGACACCGTCTGGCTCGTCGACGCCGGACACGACGACCTGAGCTCCGTGGCCGACCGGATGGAGCAGTTCGCCCGGCACACGCTTGAGGGCGGGCGCGGCGCCGTCGAGCGCGGGCCGGTTCCCAAGGCCCCACTCGGCATGGAGGCCCGGCGCGACCTCTACCTCCTCTTTACCGAGGCCCTCCACAACGCCGTCCGCCACGCCGAGGCCGGCCACGTCGCGGTCCGGATCGGGTGTGATGACGGCGCCTTCCGGGTCGAGGTCCGCGACGACGGGTGTGGCTTCGATCCATCCGAGGCGAGCGCGGGCCGCGGCATGAGCACCATGCGCCGACGTGCCGACGCCCTCGGCGCCACGCTCGGCATCGAATCGGCGGCGGGCGAGGGCACGGTCGTGCACCTCCGGCTCCCTCTCCGCTCCCGATCCTCGCGATATCGTGCGAATGGCTGACGCCGCCGCCCCACGCGCTCAGGATCGTACCAGCCCCTGCCCTCCGCCCCGATGCCTCCGTTCTCCGACCTCACCCACGTCCGCGTCTGGATCGTCGAAGACGACGTGGCCTTCCGCGAGGCCTTCGAGGAGGTCGTCGGGCCACACGTCGGGCTGGCGGGCGTGTTCGGGAGTGTCGAGGCGGCCGAGGCCCGGCTCGACGTGCTCCGCGGGGCCGAGACGCCGGACGTGGTCCTGCTCGACGTGAACCTCCCCGGACAAAGCGGGATCGAGGGGATCGGCGCGCTGAAGGCGCGCGCGCCCGGCGCCCGCGTGGTCATGCTCACGATCCGCGACGACCCCGAGACGGTGGCCGAGGCGCTGGGGGCGGGGGCCTCGGGCTACGTCACGAAGGGGGCGCCCGCGGAGCGCGTGCTCGCCGCCGTCGCCGAGGCCCACGCAGGCGGGATGCTCATGGGCCCGGCCGTCGCCCGCGTGATCCAGGCGTCGTTCGAGCGCCGGCCGCCGTCGACCGACTACGGCCTGACCGACCGCGAGCGCGAGGTGCTCGCGGAGATGGCGGCCGGCGGGACGCAGCAGGACATCGCCGACCGGCTGTTCGTCAGCCGGAGCACCGTCAACACGCACGTCCAGCGGCTGTACGAGAAGCTCCACGTCCACTCGGGGAGCGCCGCCGTGGCGAAGGCGATCCGGGAACGCCTGTTGGCCGGGTAGCGACGCGTCTCGTCTCGACGCCGAGGCGGGCGGGGTGACGGGGAGGCGTCACGGGCGGTCCCGACTCTGGGAGCGCCCCTCTCCACCCCGCCGTGTCCGACCCGCTCCCCCGCCGGGGCCGCGCCGCCGCCGTCAACCCGGTCGGCCGGTTTGCCCGCCTCGACGTCACGCTCGACCCGGCCGCGCTCGACGACGACGAGCGCCGGGCCGTGCCCACACAGGTCTTCCGCGACACGACGCGGACGGCGCTGGCGACGAACGACAGCCCGGACCTCCCGTTCTCGCACTCGCTCAACCCGTACCGGGGCTGCGAGCACGGGTGCCCGTACTGCTTCGCCCGGCCGAGCCACGAGTACCTCGGGTTTTCCGCCGGGCTCGACTTCGAGACCAAGATCGTCGCCAAGCCGGACCTGCCGCGGCTCCTGTCCGAGGCGCTCCAGAAGCCGAGTTGGCGGCCCCAGACGATCGCGCTGTCGGGCAACACGGACCCGTACCAGCCGATCGAGCGCCGGCTCGAGATCACACGCGGCTGCCTAGAGGTCCTGCTCCGCCACCGGAACCCGGTCGGGCTCATCACGAAGAACGCGCTCGTCACGCGAGACCTCGACGTGCTCCGCGAGCTCGCCGCGCTCGACCTCGTCCGCGTGACGCTCTCCGCCACGACGCTCCGCGACGACCTCGCCAGGCCGATGGAGCCCCGTGCGAGCCGGCCCGGTGCGCGGCTCCGGGCCGTCGAGGCGCTCGCTGAGGCCGGCGTGCCCGTCGGCGTCAACGCGGCGCCGCTCATTCCGGGGCTCACCGACGAGGAACTCCCGGCCATCCTCCGCGCGGCGGCCGACGCGGGCGCGACCTCGGCCGGTTACATGCTCGTGCGGCTTCCGGGCGCCGTCCAAGATGTGTTCGAGGAGTGGCTCCGGCGGACGCTCCCCGACCGGGCCGACCGCGTGCTCAACCGGATCCTCGAGGGCAAGGGCGGCCGGCTCAACGACCCGCGCTTCGGCCACCGCTTCCGCTCGGACGGGCCGTACGCCGACGCGATCCGGCAGGTGTTCCGGGCCGAGGTCCGCCGCCTCGGGCTGAACCGGGACCGGGCGCCGCTCGCGACGCACCACTTCCGCCGGCTGTCGGGCGGCCAGATGGACCTGTTCTGACGCGACCTAGCAGTCGGGCTCGGCGAGCTTGGCCTGCACGTCCCGGCGGTCGCGCAGGTGGAGCTTGCGGAGGACGGCCTCGGTGTGGTTCCGGGCCGTGTGAGGGCTGATGAAGAGTGCCTCGGCGATCTCGCGGTTGCTCTTCCGCGCCCCCAGGAGCAGCGCCACCTCGGCCTGCCGCTCCGTGAGCCCGAACCGGGCCACGAGCGCGTCGACCGACGGCGCCGCGTGCGCGCGCTCGACGTTGACGATGGCGAGTGGCGTCCCGACGTGCCCCCCGTAGAGGCACCCCCGGAGCGCGTACGCCGCCGACCGGGTCCGCACCGACCGCTCGAACGCGGCGCCGGCGCCATCCCCACGCTCGGCCCTGACGGCGCCGCCCAACAGGTCGCGGAGGGCGGCCCGGAGCGGGACGGGGTCCGGGTCGTCGTCGAGCATCTGTTCGAGGGCCGGCGTGACGTGGAGGAGCCGGCCGTCCATGTCAGCCACGGCCGCGGCCTGGCCGAGACGGTCGAACGCGTCGAGGAGGCTCTTCCGGTGGCGGGTCCACGCGACCGTGCTCCGAATGCCGGCCATGAACGCCGGCCGCAGAACCCGAAGGAGAGCCACTTCTCGGTCGCCGAACGTGGGGCCGGTCGGGCGATCGTGCCAGAAGTGGAGGCTCGACAGCCCCGCGACCTCCGGGCCGACGGCCGTCATCATCAGCGTGTCGTGTGAGTGGTGCGGCGCCGCATGCTCGTTGTAGTGCGCGCTGGCGAAGTACTCCGAGGGGTCACCCTCGTAGGCCATCGCCAGCGTGGCGACGCCGAGCTCGGCGCTCTTGACCAGGCCGGGCACCCCGTTCACGTCGGGCGGCGGGGGAACGTCCGGGTAGGTGTTGAGCTCGCCGAGGTCCTGCTCGTTGCTGTAGAACGGGAGCTGACCCGGCACTGGCAGGAGGAACCCTGCCGAGTCGGCGCCGAGCAGAGGTCGCAGGTGGGCCAGGACCGCCGACCGCCAGCCGTCGACCCCGTCGTGGTCGAACGGCGAGACGAGCAGGCGGACGGCGTCGCCGAGGTGAGCGAGGTCGGACGAGGTGAGCGTGACAGCCATTCCATGCAAAGCGGTCCCGACCTCAATAATAACGACCTGACACGGAGCCGGCTAACCCCCTGACTATCAGTCGCTTATCTGCCTAAACCGCTCCCGCTTATGTGTTCGAATGACGACGCTCTTGGAGCCTCAACCCAAGGGGGCAGGGCGGCCTCTCTACGTGAGAGTCGTGCGATCGCACGACCGGATATGGGCAGAAGCTGCCTATGCTCGACGCCTGGAAGCTCGATAGGCTTGATCTCCCCCGTTCTGACGGCACGGAGGCGAAGCCACAAGCTCCCACGTCAGGGCTCGGGGGCCCTGCGCCCCAGCCGCTCACCTGCACGCGCTCACATATGACCCGACGGGTACACGTCCTCTCCGCCCTCTCTCTCCTCCTGACACTCCCTGCCCTCGCTCAGGCCCCGCCCGCCTCGGTGGGCCACCGGGCCGAGGCGGGGCGGGTGACCCCGGCCGAGCTCACGCCGGGCCCGTCGCCGCCGACCCTCGAGAGCCCGCTGGCCCCACCTGCTCGCCGGTCGACGGCCGCCAGCGCGGCCGTTGTCGAGCAGGACTCGCTCGCCCTCGTCGCGTTCTATGAGGCCACCAACGGTCCGGGCTGGACGAACGACGACAACTGGCTCACGGGCCCGGTCGCGTCGTGGCACGGCGTGACCGTGTCGGGCGACCGCGTCGTGGCCCTCGGCCTGGCACAGAACGGGTTGAGCGGCACGATCCCGGCCGACCTCGGGCAGCTCCTCGCCCTGGCCGAGCTCTACCTCTGGGACAACCAGCTCGAGGGCCCGATCCCCGCGGAGCTCGGCTCGCTTGCCGGGCTCCGGATCCTCGCCCTGGGCGACAACGCCCTGTCCGGGGGGATCCCGACGGCGCTCGGGCAGCTGACGGCCCTCATCGAGCTCAACCTGGAGCGCAACGACCTTACCGGCTCGATCCCGGCCGAACTGGGCCAGCTGGCGTCCCTCCGTTACCTCTTGCTGAACGGGAACCAGCTGTCGGGGTCGATCCCGACCGAACTGGGTCAGCTGAGCGACCTCGTGATGCTGTACCTCTACGAGAACGCGCTCACCGGCTCGATCCCGGCCGAGCTCGGCCAGCTGGGCAACCTCGAGTTCCTAGCTCTCAACTCCAACTCGCTGACCGGGGAGATCCCGGCTAGCCTCGGCCACCTCGACCGGCTCGTCTGGCTCTACCTCGCGCTCAACGAGCTCTCGGGGACGATCCCGGAGGAGCTCGGGCAGCTGGGCCAGCTCGAGCGGCTCGCCCTCACGGTCAACGCGCTCACGGGGCCGATCCCCGACGCGCTCAGCGCCCTCGACTCCGTCTGGCTCTTCGCGCTCGGCGGCAACGACCTCACGGGGCCGATCCCGTCGTGGGTCGGCGACCTACCCGCGCTCAAGGAGCTGTACCTCTGGGGGAACGAGCTGTCCGGGCCCGTCCCGGCGTCGCTCGGCCAGCGCGACGGGCTGGCCTACCTCTACCTCGACCAGAACCCCACTGTCGGCGGGCCGCTGCCGCTGTCGCTGATCGGCCTCCCGCTCGTCACGTTTACCTACGACGGCACGGCCCTCTGCACGCCGGACGACGCCGCGTTCGAGGCCTGGCTGGCGACGATCGAGAACCTGGAGCGGTCGGGGCTGACCTGTGGAGCAGGAGGCGACGGCCTCGCCCAGGACTCACTCGCCCTCGTCGCGCTCTACGAGGCCACCGGCGGTCCAAACTGGACGACCGACGAGAACTGGCTCACGGGCCCGGTCGCGTCGTGGCACGGCGTGACGGTCGAGGGCGGGCGCGTCACCCGCATCAGCCTCAACGAGAACCAGCTCAGCGGGTCGCTCCCGGCCGAGATCGGCCAGATGAGCCGCCTGGAGCGCCTGTACGCCTTTGGAAACGAGCTGAGCGGGCCGATCCCCACAGAGATTGGGGGTCTCTCTTCGCTCACTCATCTGGCCCTGTACGACAACCAGCTCACTGGGGCCCTCCCCAACGAGCTCGGCCGACTCGATGCCCTGACTTACCTGTTTCTGGATCAGAACCAATTGAGTGGGGAGATCCCGGAGGAGCTCGGGCAGCTCTCCGACCTGCTAGAGCTCTGGCTCGACCAGAACGAGCTCTCCGGGGCGATCCCGTCGCAGCTCGGACAACTCGTCACCCTGGTGCGCCTGGAGCTCGACGAAAACCAGCTGAGTGGTGAGATCCCGGCCGAGCTCGGACAGCTGAGCCAGTTGACCCGGCTGGAGCTGAGCAAGAATCAACTGACCGGAGAAATTCCGTCGGAGCTCGGGCAGTTGAGCCGCCTGGAGCGCCTCTACCTCGACGTGAACCAACTGACCGGAGAGATCCCGGCCGAGCTCGGACAGCTTCAGGCCCTCGAGACGATGTGGCTGTACATCAACCAGCTGACCGGCCCCATCCCCCCCGAGCTCGGGCAGATCAGCAGCCTGAGAGACCTCTCTCTTCACTACAACGAGTTAACCGGGCCGGTCCCGGCCGAGCTCGGGCAACTGGGCAACCTCGAGTTTCTACTGGTCTCCTACAACTCGCTCGCCGGGCCGCTCCCGACCGACCTGACCGGTCTGTCTCTAGACTGGTTTCACTTCGAGGAGACGGACCTGTGCGTGCCGGATACGGAAGCCTTCCAGTCGTGGCTGTCGGGGATCGAGAACGTCCAGGGGGCCGACCAGGTCTGCGAGGCGTCCAGCCCGGAGGTGTTCACGTCGCGCGCTGAGTTCGAGGCGGCGGCTCCCGGCCTCCCCACCGAAACGTTTGAAGAGGGGCGGATCCCGGAAGGCGAGAACTCGGCGATCTGCCGCCCCCTCGTAGACGCGACGAGCGATTCGGACTGCTTCGAGCCCGGCGACATCCTCCCCGGCGTCCAGTTCACGACGGGTCGTGGCCAGGCGGAGCTCTTGCTCATCGACTCGTTCTCGCCGACGAAGGCCTTGATGACGAACGTCATCGTCGAGGAGACGCGAGTCGATTTCCCCAGCGGCGGCGTCACCGCGGCCGGGCTCGACGTGTACACGTACAACAACCGCGGCGCGGACGGCGAAGACGACCCGGTCTCCGTGAGGGTATACGGCGCCGGCGGGGAGGCGCTGGGCGCGTTCGAGGTGCCCCCCGGCGACCCGACGTTCGTCGGCGTCGTGTCGGACGTCCCGGTGGGCCGGCTCGTCATTGACGGCGCCGTCGCCTACGACTGCTGTGACGGGCAGACCGCCGCGAACCCGGTCGAAATTCTCGACAACGTGTCCTTCGGGCGGCCGTCGGGCGACGTCGTGGAGGGCGACGGCCCGGCCGACGGCGCCGAGGACGTGTCGCTGACGCCGACGCTCGACTGGACCGACTTCGCCGGGACCGGCTCGTACCGCGTCCAGGTGGCCCGCGACGGGTTCGACGCCTCGCGCCGGGCGAGCGACACGGCTGAGGTCGTCTTCGACCAGGTCGTCGAGGGCACCGAGGCCACGGTCCCCGACGGGACGCTCGTTCCGGGCACGACCTACGCCTGGCGTGTCGCCGGCGTCGACGGCGGGACGACCGGGGCTTGGACGGCGCCCGCCGTGTTTACGACGGCCGGCGACGTCGACGCGGCCGACGGCCCCGAGGCCCGCTTCGCCCTTCACGTCGCGCCCAACCCCGTCGCAGGCCGCGGCACGGTGACCGTCGAGGTCGGACCGGCCGAGTCCGTCCGCCTCGGCGTGTACGACGTGCTCGGCCGCGAGGTCGCGCGGCTCGTCGACGGGCCGCTCGTGCCCGGCGCCCACGAGGTCGCCTTCGACGCCTCGGCCCTCGCGCCCGGCGTGTACGTGCTCCGCCTCGCCACCGAGCGGGAGCGCATCGCGCGCCGCGTCACGGTGGTCCGCTAACCGCGGTCCGAAGGCCCGAGGAGGACTCGCGCCGGGCTGCGACTGGCGGCCGTGCGCGAGCCCTCCTCACGGTCTCACCCTTCCCCTTTCTGTTTCCCGTCGGCCCCCTTCGTGGTGGGAAGGGGCCGGCTCGGGCGCCGCCGCCCATTGAGGCGGCGGCGCCACCGACTGACTCCACCGTCTTCACCCCCCCGCTCCATGACCTTCCCCCGGTTCTCTGGCATGCGCCCCTGCCTGCTCCTCCTCGCCCTCGTCCTCGCGACCGCCCCGGCCGCCCAGGTCAACGTCGGCGCCGGCGGCTACGCCGTCGAGTACGCCCTCGGCGACAACGCGCCCGCCTACACGTTCGACAGCGACGTGTACGCCGCCGGGTTCTACAGCGCCACCGGCTTGTTCCATGTGTTCTATGGGACCGACGTCCAACCCTCGGCGGCGGAGGGCGACTCGACCAAGGCGAGCGCGCTCGGCGCCGACCTCGCCTCGGCGGGCCGCCTCCCGATCGCGACACTGGGCGAGGACGTCACGGTGAACCTGTTCGTGCCTCTCGGGGTCGAGCTCGGCTACCGGTACTTCCGCGTGGAGCCCTCACTGGCGGACGGCGTCGAGCCCGACGAGGACGATATCGAGACGCTCCACCTCGGGCTGGCCGCGCTCCGCGTTGGCGGCGGCGCCGAGGCCGAAGTCCCGCTCGAAGGGCTCCCCCTCGCCAGTGCCCTCACCGGCTCGGCGTCCCTGACACTCGGCGCCGGCGCCCGGGCCGACTTCGACCCGCTCGAGGCCAGCAACCAGCTCGGCGGCGCCGAGGGCGATGGGGTCGATGCGTACGGCCTCCGCACGAGCACGCTCACCTTGCAGGCCAAGCTCGACGGCGTCCTCGGCACGGACCTCGGCGCCATCCTCGGCTACACGCTTCGGACCACGCGTACCGACTCGACCCCGCTCGAATCCGTGGGCGACCTCGTCGGCGTGGTCACCGAGGCCAGCGACTACACGCAGCTCGATCGGCTCCACCTCGTCCGGGTCGGGGTCCTGTTCTAGCCTGCCGGTCTAGCCGTCCAGAGTTCAAACCTCTTCCATGCCACGTTCCATGCCCTCCACGTTCTGCTGGTCTCGGTGCCCGGCTGTGACCTCATCGAACCAAGCGGTACCTCCCCGGACGCCGAGCCCTCCGACAGCCAAGAGATCGGGCTGGCGGTCGTAGAAAACGCTCCGGAGTCACCACTTGTCGTCGTTCATCCGGACGGCTCCTATGCGGCTCCCATCTTCGACCCCGATTCGGGGGTGCTCACGGGCGGCACGTTTGTCGCACCGGACAGCACCACCACCACAGTCCTCTTCGGCGAAGATGGGCTCCCCCAGACACTTCACGCGCAGGGGGCAGTCCTCGCGTTCGCGAACTACCGGCCCGGCCTCGTCGACGTGGCCTTGCTTCTCCCGAATGGGGAGATGTCGTTTCAGCGCGATGTCGACATCGCGGAGATCAACCTCAGCGATCTCACCGACGGCTTAGCGAACGGCCTCCGCGTCAGCGCCGACGTTGACGTCACCGCGGCCGTCGTGACGTTCGCCAGAGCGACCTCCGCGGCCGTTGCCCTGGCGACGGCCGCCGTCGCAGCGGTCAATGGAGCCGCCGTGGGATTCGCGTCCCTGACATGGGATGCGGGCCTCGCAGGGACGGCCATCCGCATCTATAACGCGACCACGGACTGGGCCCAATGCTTGGGGATGAACGCCGTCGCGTGCGGAGTCGCCCTCGTCGATACCGCCTTGCTCGCGTACGATTCGGCCACGTCGGAGAGGCTGCGCGATCTGGTGCTCACTATGCTGGCGGCGCTCGACACGGGGTCGGGTGACGTACAGGTCACGCTAAAGTGGACGAACACGGCCGACCTCGACCTCTACGTTTCGGATCCGACCGGGGAGACGATCTACTACGGGCAACCGACCTCAAGCTCCGGAGGCCAGCTCGACGTTGACGACACTGACGGCGAGGGGCCCAAGAACGTTTTCTGGCCCACAGGGCAGGCACCGAGAGGGACTTACGCGGTCTCCGTTGATCACTATTCGGGGCCGAGCCCAGCGTCGTTCACCGTGCTCGTGCAGGCGTTTGGGCACACCCGGACCTTCTCCGGCTCGGTCGCTAATGGCGAGAGGGTATTCGTCACGGCGTTCTCGCCCGACGGGATCGCCCGCCAGTCTGCCAGGGCACTTAGGGTCCGCTCTCGCCCCGCACAGCCCGGGCTGAAAGTGGCCGGACCGTTCTGACCTCGGGCTCCGACCGCCGCCGCCCCACGTCGGACGGCGGCGGCTGGGCCAGCAGAAGATCGCGTAGGAGGTTGAGGAACTGGGCTTCGCTGGCGAGGGCGCCGACTCGATGGCATGCACCTCGCTCGCCTAGCTGCCCCGACGGCCCGACAGCGCCGAACAAATCGTGTGATCCCATGATGTGGGCAGCCTGTGCGGCGGCCGATTCTGTTAGCGGCTCACTGGGGACCCTCCCTTCCCCTCCGGGGCCGGCCTTTTCTGTGGTGGGAACGGGCCGGTCCTCCGGCGTCGAGGCCGCCGACCCCAGCTGTACGGGGCCGGCGGCCTCACGTGTTCAGGAGGGCTCGGTCAGGCCGTCGCCTGGGCCGCCTCGGTGAGGGTCTCGACGAGGTCGAGCCGCTCCCACGGGAACGCGTCGCGGCCGAAGTGGCCGTAGGCCGCCGTCCGGCGGTAGCGCGGGCGGACGTCGCCGTCGGAGTCGATGAGCCCGAACCGCTCGATGATGGCCGCTGGCCGGAGGTCGACGTGCTCGGTCACGAGCGCGGCCAGTTGGGCGTCGGTGAGCCCGTGCTGCGCCGTCCCGTTCGTGTCGACGCGGATCGAGACGGGGTCGGCCACGCCGATCGCGTAGGCCACCTGGACGAGCGCCTCGTCGGCGAGCCCGGCCGCCACGAGGTTCTTGGCGACGTGGCGCGTGGCGTAGGCCGCAGAGCGGTCCACCTTCGAGGGGTCCTTGCCCGAGAACGCGCCGCCGCCGTGTGCCCCCTTCCCGCCGTACGTGTCGACGATGATCTTCCGGCCCGTGAGGCCGGTGTCGCCGTGCGGCCCGCCGATGACGAACGTCCCGGTCGGGTTGACGTGGAGCACGAGGCCGTCGTCGACGAGCTCCGCCGGGAGGACGTGTGGGAGGACGTGCTCGCGGACGTCGGCCTTGATCTGGGCCAGCGACGCGCCATCATCGTCCGGGTCGATCTCGTCGTGCTGGGTCGAGAGGACGACGGTGTGGACCCGCTTGGGCGTCCGGCCGTCGGCCTCATATTCGATGGTCACCTGGCTCTTGGCGTCGGGCCGGAGGTAGGTCATCACCTCCCCGGCCTTCCGGATGTCGGCGAGCCGCTTGACCAGCCGGTGGCTCAGCATGAGCGCCAGCGGCATGAGCGTCTCCTCGTCCTCGCGCGTGGCGTAGCCGAACATCATGCCCTGATCGCCGGCGCCCTGCTCGGCGTGGAGCCCGCGGTCGTCGTCGACGCCCTGCGCGATGTCGGCCGACTGCTCGTGGATCGAGACCAGGACGCCGCAGCTCCGGGCGTCGAACTGGAGGAGCGGGTCGGTGTAGCCGATCTCCTCGATCGTCCGGCGGACGACCTCCTGGACGTCGACGTAGGTGTCGCTCGTGACCTCGCCCGAGACGACGACGAGGCCGGTCGTGCAGAGGGTCTCGATGGCGCAGCGGCTGCGCGGGTCGCCGGCGAGGAACGCGTCGAGGAGGGCGTCGGAGATCTGGTCCGCGACCTTGTCGGGGTGGCCTTCCGAGACCGACTCGGAGGTGAAGAGGATCGCCATGGGAAACGCAACGGGAGGACGTGGGCGACGAAGGTAGCGGCACCCCGTCCGCCTCGGCGTCGGATTCGCCCCCCTGCCGATGGCCTCAACCGCGTCTTCCGGGAATCTGCGGCGGGGGGCGTGCGTAAGGAGGGCCGCCACCGCCCCGTCCGGCCCCTCGGACCGCCGGGCCGATTGCCCGCCCCGGCCGGCTGGCGTAGCTTTCCCGCCCTCATGGCGCCGTTTCGCGCCCGCCCCCTCTACCCGACCCACCCCCCATGGCCGCCGAGTCCACCGAACAGCGCATCAAGGAGATCATCGTCGAGAAGCTCGGCGTCGACCAAGCCGACATCACGCGCGAGGCCTCGTTCACCAACGACCTTGGCGCGGACTCCCTCGACACCGTCGAGCTCATCATGGAGTTCGAGAAAGAGTTCGACATGACCATCCCCGACGAAGACGCCGAGAACATCGCCACCGTCGGCGACGCCATCGACTACGTCGAGGCCAACAAGGAAGGCTAGCGTTCTCGTCGGCCCTTCGCTCTGAGTCTCTTGCCGGCGGGGCGCCCCACAGCGCACCGCCGGTTTTGTATCGCGCCGCGTCCGCGGCGCCCGCTCGCCCCTCCCCCATGTCGTTCTCCGACCGCCGCGTCGTTGTCACCGGCCTCGGCGCGATCACGCCGCTCGGCCACTCGGTCCCCGCCTTCTGGGACGCCATGATGGAGGGCCAGAGCGGCGCCGGCCCCATCACCCACTTCGACGCCAGCGAGTACCCGACGCGGTTCGCCTGCGAGGTCTCCGACTTCGACCCCGGCGACTACCTCGACCGGAAGGAGGCCCGCCGGCTCGACCCGTTTGCCCAGTACGCCATCGTCGCCGCCGACGAGTCGCTCCGCGACGCCGGCATCGACACCGAGGCGCTCGACGCCGAGGAGAAGACGCGGATGGGCGTGGTGATGGGCTCCGGGATCGGCGGGATGAAGCTGTTCCAGGACCAGGTCGTGGAGTACGCCGAGCACGGGCCGCGCCGGCTCAGCCCGTTCTTCGTGCCGATGATGATTATCGACATGGCGCCCGGCCTGATCTCGATGCGCCACGGCCTCCACGGGCCGAACTACGCGACGGTCTCGGCCTGCGCGACCTCGAACAACGCGATCGGCGACGCCTGGATGGTCATCAAGGCCGGCCTCGCCGACGTCATGGTGGCCGGCGGGACCGACGCGAGCATCACCGAGGTCGGCCTGGGCGGGTTCGGCAACATGAAGGCGCTCTCGACCCAGAACGACGACCCGCTCCACGCCTCCCGTCCGTTCGACGCGGGCCGGGACGGGTTCGTGATGGGCGAGGGCGCCGGCTCGCTCGTCCTCGAGGACTACGAGCACGCCAAGGCCCGAGGCGCCAAGATCTACGCCGAGGTCACCGGCCTCGGCATGTCGGCCGACGCCCACCACATCTCGGCCCCCCACCCCGAGGGGCTGGGCGCCAAGCTGGCCATGGAGCAGGCGCTCCAGACGGCCGGCGTCGCGCCCGAGGCCGTCGACTACCTCAACATGCACGGGACGAGCACCCCGCTCGGCGACGTGGCCGAGACGAAGGCGATCAAGGCCGTCTTCGGCGAGCACGCCTACGACATGAACCTGTCGTCGACGAAGTCGATGACGGGCCACCTCCTCGGCGCCGCCGGCGCCGTGGAGGCCATCGCCTCGATCCTCGCCATCACGAACGGCCGGATCCCGCCGACCATCAACTTCGAGACGCCGGACCCGGCCTGCGACCTCAACTACACGTTCAACGAGCCCCAGGACCGCGACGTGAAGGTGGCGCTCTCGAACGCGTTCGGGTTCGGCGGGCACAACACGTGCGTCGTGTTCGAGAAGGTCGAGGACGAGTAGGCCCGCTCCGTTCGAGTTCCGCGGGGGCGGTGGGCGATGGCCTGCCGCCCCGTGCTGTTTCAGTCCCGCCACGGAGGTCCCGAGGCGGACCGCCCTCGGCGAGAGGGTCCGCCTATCTTCGCGGCTCCCCTTCCCGACCGCGCATGGACCCCGCCGAGGCCGCCCTCATCACCGAGCCCACCCAGGTCGCCGCCCTCCTAGCGGCCGTGCTCGCTGGCGTGTTCGCGCTCTCGCGCGTGGCCGCACTGGAGAAGCTGTTCGACGTCGTCCCGCCGGTGATCTGGGCGTACTTCGTGCCCATGCTCCTCACGACGGCAGGCGTGACGCCGGCCTCGAACCCGGCCTACGACTGGTTCAGCTACGTGCTGCTCCCGTTCGCGCTGTTCCTGCTGATGATCACGATCGACCTCCGCGCGATCTTCAGCCTCGGGCCCCTCGCGCTGGCGATGATGCTCGTCGGCACGCTCGGCATCGTGATCGGCGGGCCCATCGCCTACCTCGCCGTCGGGCAGTTCATCGGTGACCCGGAGACGTGGAAGGGGATGGCCGCGCTCTCCGGCTCGTGGATCGGCGGCACGGCCAACATGCTGGCGCTCAAGGAGTCGGTCGGGCTGAGCGACGCCGGGCTCGCACCGATCATCGTCGTCGACACGGTCGTGGGCTACGGGTGGATGGCGGTCCTCCTGTTCCTCTCGGGCTACCAGGCCCGGTTCGACCGCTGGGTCGGCGCCGACACGGCGGCCATCGACCGCGTCAACGCCACGCTCCAGGCCATGGACACCTCGCGGCGACCGTCGACGACGGCGACCGTGGCCATGATCGTCGGCCTCGGCTTCGGCGCGGCCGTCCTCTCGCGCGTGCTCGGCGGGCTGCTCCCCACGCTCGGCGACCCCACGATCATCTCGGGCGGGACGTGGGCCGTCCTCCTCGCCGTCACGGCCGGGCTCGCCCTCTCGTTCACGCCGATGCGCCAGCTCGAGCCCGACGGCGCCAGCCGGATCGGGTTCGCCGCGCTCTACCTGCTCCTCACGTCGATCGGCGCGACGGCCGACCTCGCCGCCGTCCTCCAGGCGCCGTCCTACCTCCTGATGGGCGTCGTCTGGCTGGCCGTCCACATCAGCCTCCTGTTCCTCGCGGCGAAGCTGCTCAAGGCCCCACTCTTCTTCGTGGCGACGGGCTCGATGGCGAACGTGGGGGGGGCCGCCTCGGCGCCGATCGTGGCCGGGGTGTACCTCCCCGCGATGGCGCCCGTCGGCCTGCTGATGGCCGTGGCCGGCTACGTCCTGGGCATCTACGCCGCCCTCGGCTGCGCCTGGATGCTCGGTCAGCTGGGCGGGTGAGTTCAGGGTTCAGAGTTCGTCGGTAGCAGCGACACGCGCCGAACGCTGAACTTCCCCGTCTGCACTTACCCCAGCGCCCGCATCACCGCGAGCGCCCGGCCGAGGACGAAGTACTCCGGGTCGTCGGGGCGGACCGTCTCGTCGGCGTAGGTCCGGTCGGCGGCGCGGAAGTGGAGCCGGTCGTTGACGACCTCGAACTGGCGGACCACCACGTGGTCGTAGAACAGGACCGCGGCCATCGCCCCGTTCGGGACGTCTCGCCAGTCCCGCTCCTCGACCACCACGAGGTCGCCCTTCCGAACGCCGGCCCCGTTCATCCCGTCGTCGCCGACGCGGACGCCGAGGCAGTCGTCGAGGTCGACGTCGTCGGGGAGCAGCGCGGGGTCGACGAGGAGCGGACGGCGCGAGCGCGGGAGCGGGTGGTCGGCCGTCTCCGACGTCATCATCCGCGCCCGCCGCCCGACGCCCTCCTTCAGCTTGAGCATGAGGACGCCGGGGGGTTCGTCGGCGTCGTAGCCCCGCTCCTCATCGACGAGCTCGATGCCGCGCGCCTCGTGCTTCGTCCGCGTGATGTAGCCCTTCTCCTCCAAGACCACGAGCATCTTGTAGACGCCGTTCGTCGACTTGATGCCGAGGCTCTGACCGATCTCCTTGATCGTCGGCGGCTTCCCGTTGCGGCGGACGTACGTGCGCAGGAATTCGTAGACCTGGTTCTGCCGCTCGGTCAGGGCGGGGCGGGCGGAGGAGGCGGGCATCGTGACGGAGGGGCTAGGGGATCTCCTGACGGCAAGCTAGCACGGTGAAATCATTTTCACCCGCCTCCCAAACAGGGTGAAATCATTTTCACTTTTGGCCATTCAGAGGGCGTTTGGAGGTGAAGGCAGGTGAGGAACGACGGGACTTATCCACAAAAACGGGCCGTTTGGGCCATTTTTGAGGGGGTGGGGTACTTTGGGGGAGCAGTGGGGAAAAGTGGGGAATCCGCCCCACAGCCTGGCGGCCCCTTCTGCGCACACACCCTCCCGGCCGTGGCCGGTTTTAAAGGACAAGCGGAGAACTCCATCGACGGGAAGGGCCGAATGCCCGTCCCGGCGAAGATGCGACGGGCGCTCAGCCCGGACGCCAAGGAGACCTTCGTGGCCACCCGCGGGATCGAGCGCTGCGTCTTCCTCTACCCCCTCAACGTGTGGGAGGAGATCGAAGAGGCCGTCCGGGAAAAGAACCAGTTCGTCGCGGCCAACCGCGACTTCGTCCGGACCATCGCCATGTGGGCGGACGAACTCACGCTCGATGGGCAGGGACGCGTCGGGCTCCCGAAGAACCTCATCGACTTCGCCGGGCTGCAGACCGGGAGCAAGGCCCTCGTCATCGGGGCCTTCGACCGCATCGAGGTCTGGGACCCCGACGTGTTCCAGGCCCACCTCAACGACCAAGACGAGTCCTACGAGTCGCTCGCGGAGCGAGTGATGGGCGGGATCTAACCCCCCGGAGATCCCACCTATGTATCCATGACCGCCGTCCCCTCCATGACCCGCCCTCGCCGCCCGCGCCGCGCCGACCGCTCCGACGTCCCTCGCGTCGGGCCCGGCTCCGACGTGGGCGCCGACGGCGCGCAGGGGGGCGGCGGTGTGGATGCGCTCCGCTACGCCACGGCCTACCACGCCCCGGTGCTGGCGGCCGAGACGCTCGACCTCCTCATCACCGACCCGGCCGGCCTCTACGTCGACGGAACGCTCGGCGGCGGCGGCCACTCGGCCGCGCTCCTCGACGCGCTCGGCGAGGGCGCCCTCGTCGTCGGCATCGACCAGGACCCGGAGGCGCTGGCGACGGCGCGCGCTCGACTGGCCGACGCCGAAGCCGCCGGCCGCTTCGTCGCGCTCGAAGGCAACTTCGGCGACCTCGGCGCGCTGCTCGGCCGGGCCGGGCTGGGGCCAGCCCACGACCGCCCCGCGACCGGCGTACTCCTCGACCTCGGCGTGAGCAGCCACCAGATCGACGAGGCCACGCGCGGCTTCGCGTTTTCCGCCGAGGGTCCGCTCGACATGCGGATGGCCGCCGGCGGCACCGAGGCGGGTGAGACCGCCGCCGACCTCATCGCTCGTCTCGACGCCGACGCGCTGGCCGACGTCATCTATCAGTACGGCGAGGAGCGCCGCTCGCGTGCGATCGCGCGCGCGATCAAGAAGGCCGCCCCCACGACGACCGCCGAGCTGGCCGACGCCGTCCGCGCCTCGGTGCCGACGCGCGAGGAGGTGAAGTCGTTGGCCCGCGTCTTCCAGGCGCTCCGGATCGCCGTCAACGGCGAGATGGACGTTCTGGAGCGGGCGCTCCCGGCCGCGCTCGACGTGCTGGCAGACGGGGGCCGCCTCGCGGTCATGTCCTACCACAGCCTCGAAGACCGCCGGGCCAAGCAGTTCCTCAAGACCGGCCGGTTCACGGCGCAGGTCGAGAAAGACTTCTACGGCAACCCGATCACCCCGTGGGCCCCGGTCACCCGGAAGCCCGTCACCGCGAGCGACGCCGAGATCGCCCGCAACCCCCGCGCGCGGAGCGCCCGCCTCCGCGTCGCCGAAAAGCAGACTCCCCCCGGACCCTCCGAGCGACGCCCGGGAGCGTGAGCGGACCGCGCGGCATCAGCCGGCCCATCCGCCCCCGCCTCCGGGCCTCGCCCTCCACTGCTCCCCACCACGCCATGCCCACGACAGCCTCCAAGCCGAAGCGCGCGTCCAAACGAACGGCCACCTCGCGTGCGCCGCTCCCGGGCTGGACCGACCTCCCGGCGTCGCCGCCTTCGAAGCTCGTCGGCGGGGCGAAGCGGGCGAAGGCCGGCGCCAAGAAGGCCAAGAAGGAGGCGGAGAAGAAGATCCGCCGGGCACGGCCGCTCGACGCCGTCCCCAGCCTCCGCTTCGGGCTGACGACGCTGGCGGTCTGCCTCGTGCTCACCCTTTTCCTCGGCCACGCCTACGCCACGCGCGCCACGCTCGACGCGCTCCAGGAGGCCCGCCGCGACAACGAGCGGCTCCGCCTGACGCACCAGCGCCTCCAAGGCGACGTCGACCGGATGATGGGCCCCCGCGCCGTCATGTCCGAGGCGGCCGCCCTCGGCCTCGAAGAAGGCATCGCCTACGGCCCCACGATCCGCCTCGACGACTAGCCGACTCGGCGCCCCGTAAGGCGCCTCCTCACGTAGCCCCTGCCTCCCATCGCCGCTCGCGACTCCATCCTCACCCGCCTCTACGGCGTCTTCGTGGTGCTCCTGGCGCTGCCGGTCCTCGTGGCCGCGCAGCTCGTCCGGATCCACCTCGCGGACGGCGACGAGCTGCGCGCGCAGGGCGAGCGGCAGTCGGAGAGCGTGATCGAGCTCGCGGCGCAGCGGGGCGCGATCCTCGACCGCCGCGGCCGGGCGCTCGTCGTCAACACGGCGCGGTTCGAAGTGGCGGCCGACCCGACGGTCGCCGGCTTCGAGGAGCGGGCCGACGAGCTCTACGCCCTCCTCGGCGAGCTCACGGGCCGGGGCACGAGCCACTTCCGCCAGCGCGTCGCCAACCGGTCCAGCCGCCAGTACGTCGTCCTCGTGCGTGACCTCGACGAGGCGTCGAAGGAGGCCCTCGACGCGGGCGGCTTCCGCGGGCTCATCGTCCAGGGCTCGTACCAGCGGCGCTACAACTACGGCGCGCGAGCGGCCCACGTGCTCGGCCACGTCACGCGCGACCTCCGCGGGGTGGCCGGCCTCGAGATGACGCTCGACGAGGCGCTCCAGGGCGCGCCCGGCCGGCAGGCCGTCCAGCGCGACCGCCGCGGCCACGTTCGCGCCGTCGTCGGCGGGACGCGCGTGGAGCCGCGCCAGGGCGACAACGTGGTCCTGACCATCGACCTCGTGCGGCAGGCGATCCTCGAGGAGGAGCTCGCCCGCGGCGTCGAGGCGGCCGGGGCCGCCTGGGGCACGGCCGTCGCCCTCGACCCCAAGACGGGCGCGATCCTCGCGATGGCGAACGTCCCGACGTACGACCCGAACCGCGCCGGGGCCTACTCCGACGCCGCCCGCCGCAACCACGCCGTCGTCGACCGGATCGAGCCGGGCTCGACGTTCAAGCTGGTCACGGCCATCGCCGCCGTCGAGAGCGGGGCCGTCGCGCCGGAGGACGTGTTCGACACCGGCGCCGGCTGGCACGTCTTCCACGGGCGGACGGTCCAGGACGCCCACGCCTACGGCCGGATCACGTTCGCCCAGGCCATCGCCAAGTCGTCGAACATCGCGATGGCGCTGGCGGCCCAGCGGATCGGGCCGGGCCCGCTGTACGAGGCCGCCCGCGACCTCGGCTTCGGCCAGCCCACGTTCGTCGACCTCCCCGGCGAGGTGGCCGGCTCCCTCCGCAAGCCGGAGGACTGGAGCGGGGCCACGCTGACGTCGATGAGCCGCGGCTACGGCGTCGAGGTGACGCCGCTCCAGCTGGCCGTCGCCTACAGCGCGTTCGCCAACGGCGGCCTCCTCGTTCGCCCCTTTATCGTGGCCGAGCGGCGCGACCCGGCGACCGGGCGCGTCGTGTGGCAGGCGCCGCAGGACTCGGTCCGCCGCGCGTTCCGCGCCGAGACGGCCGAGCGGCTGATGCCCCACTTCGAGGCCGTCGTCAGCGAGGACGGCACGGCGGAGCGGGCGGCCGTCGAGGGCCTCCGGATCGCCGGCAAGACGGGCACGGCACAGCGCGCCGTCGGCGGCGGCTACTCGCGGACGTACCGGGCCTCGTTCGTCGGGATGTTCCCGGTCGAGGACCCCGAGGTCGTGCTCGCCATCGTCCTCGACCGACCGACGAACGGCTACGGGGGTGGGACCGTCGCCGCGCCCATCTTCGGCGCTACGGCACGCCGCTGGATCGGCACGTTTCCGACGATCGCCGAGCGCGTGGCGCCGTCCGGGATGATCGCCGCGCGGACCGGCGCGCTCGTCCCCGACATCGACGGGCTCCCGGCCACGCTCGCCGCCCAGCGCGCCCGCGCCGAGGGCCTCCGCGTGCGCTACGACGAGGACCTCCCGTGGCGGACCGTCTCCGCGCGCGTCGAGACCGACTCGCTCGACCTCCGCGACCCACTCCGCCTCGACGCCTCCGACGAGGTGGCCGAGGGCCGGATGCCCGACCTCCGCGGTCGGAGCGTCCGCGAGGCCGTCGCGTGGCTCCGCTCGCTCGGCGTCGACGCCCGCGTCCGCGGGCACGGCGTCGTCCGCCGCCAGTCCGTCGCCCCGGCGCGCCCGCTGCCCGCGACGGTCGCGCTCACCGCCTCGAGACGATGAGCGCGCTCCACGACCAGGCCCCCGCGGTCCACAACGCGCCCGTCGCGCTCGCCGAGTTGGCGACGCGGCTGCGCGAGCGCGGCCTCCTCGCCGGCGACGTCGCCGGCCCGACGGACGCGCTCATCCAGGACGTCACGATTGACAGCCGCCGCGCGGCCCCCGGGGTTGTGTTCGCGGCCATCTCCGCCGATACCCACACGGGCCGTGACGGCCACGACTTCGTCGACGACGCGCTCGCGCGCGGCGCCTCGGCGGTCCTCGTCTCCGACGAGTGGCTGCAGGGACGCCCCGAGGCGGCGTCGGCCCCGGTACCCTTGGGGAAGGGTGAGCGTCTCCCCGGCGCGGCTCTCGTTCCGGCAACGGATTCGAGAGCCGCGCTGGCGGAGATCGCGGCGGACGTCTACGGGCGGCCCGGCGACGCGCTCGCCCTCCTCGGCGTGACCGGCACGAACGGCAAGACCACGACGGTCTTCCTGCTTCACCATCTGTTGACCTCGCTCGGTCAGACCGCCGGCCTCGTCGGGACCGTCGAGAACCGGATCGGCGCCGAGCGCTACGCAACGCAGTTCACGACGCCCGAGGCGCCGGCCCTCCAGCGCCTGTTGCGGGCGATGGTCGAGGCCGGCTGCTCCCATGCCGCGATGGAGGTTTCGAGCCACGGGCTCGCCCTCGACCGCGTCCGCACGCTGCCCTTCCGCGTCGCCGTCTTTACGAACCTTACGCAGGACCACCTCGACTACCACCGGACGTTCGCCGAGTACGAGGCGGCCAAGAAGCGCCTATTCGACGGCCTCGGCGCCGACGCCGTCGCCGTCGTCAACGGCGACGACCCGGCGCACACGCGGATGACGGCCGGCACCGCCGCACGCGTCGTGACCTACGGCACGTCGGCGGGCGTCGACGTCCGCGTCGAGGTGATCGAGAACGCCGTCGACGGCCTCACGCTCCGCCTCGGCGGCGTCGAGCGGCGGTTCCGGATGGCGGGCCGGTTCAACGCCCTGAACCTCGCCGCAGCGTACGCGACCGGCGTCGCGCTCGGTTTTGCCGAGTCCGCCTGCCTCGACGCGCTCGCCGAGGCGCCCGGCGTGCCCGGCCGGTTCGAGACGGTCCGCGCCGGCGGCGTCCTCGGCGTGGTCGACTACGCGCACACGCCGGACGCGCTCGACAACGTCCTCCAGACCGCTCGCGAGATCGTGCCCGAGGGCCGCCGGCTCTGGGCCGTGTTCGGCTGCGGCGGCGACCGCGACGCCGGGAAGCGCCCGCTCATGGCCCGGGTCGCCGAACGGATCGCCGACCGCGTCGTGATCACCTCCGACAACCCGCGGACGGAAGCCCCCGACGCCATCCTCGACGATGTCGAGGCCGGGCTGGAGCGTCCCGACGCCGCCCTCCGCATCACCGACCGCGCGGCGGCCATCGCCGCGGCGGCCGAGCGGGCCGAGCCGGGCGACGTGGTCGTCGTCGCGGGCAAGGGGCACGAGACGTACCAGATCGTCGGGACCGAGCGCCGTCACTTCGACGACCGCGAGGCGCTCCGCGACGCCCTCACCACCCGAGCCGAGGCCCTCTAGTGCTGTACCTCCTCTTCGAGTGGATCGAGCGGACCTTCGCGCCGCCGGGCTTCCAGGTCTTCCAGTTCTCGACGGTCCGCGCCGGGCTGGCGGCCGGGACGGCCCTGCTCGTGGCCCTGTTCGCCGGCAAGAAGATGATCCGCGCGCTCCGGACCCGGCAGATCGGCGAGACGATCCGCGAGGGCGAGGACGCCGGCGCCGTGAGCCATGCGCACAAGGCCGGGACGCCCACGATGGGCGGCGTCATCCTCCTGCTGGCGCTCGCCGTCGGCGTGCTCCTCTGGGGCGACCTCACGAACGCCTACGTCTGGGTCGCGCTCGGCGCGACGCTCTGGATGGGCGCCTTCGGCTTCGCCGACGACTACATCAAGGTGGTCAAGAAGAACAAGGAGGGCATCGCGCCGAAGGTGAAGCTGGCCGGCCAGCTCTCGCTCGGCGTCTTGGTCGCGCTCCTCATCGTGTTCGTGCTCCCCGACGACGGGCACTCCGACACGTTCACGTCGCTCCCGTTCGTCCCCGACGGCGGCATCGACTACGACTTCCTCTCGCCCCTCGTCGGGACCGAGGTGGGCTGGATCATCTACATCCCCGTCATCACGTTCATCCTCACGGGCGTGTCGAACGCGGTGAACCTCACCGACGGCCTCGACGGGCTGACGGCCGGGACCGCGGCGTTCGCGACGCTCGCCCTCATCGGGATGACGTACATCACGGGCAACGCGAACCTCTCGGCGTTCGTCAACGACATCTACCTCCCGGGCACGGGCGAGCTCGTGATCTTCGGCGCGGCGCTGTCGGCGGCGTGCTTCGGGTTCCTGTGGTACAACGGGCACCCGGCGCAGGTCTTCATGGGCGACACCGGGAGCCTCGCGCTCGGCGCGGCGATCGGCACGCTCGCGATCCTGATCAAGAAGGAGCTGTACCTCCCGGTGGTCGGCGCCATCTTCTTCGCCGAGACGCTGAGCGTCATCATCCAGACCGTGTGGTTCAAGTACACGCGGAAGCGGTACGGCGAGGGGCGCCGGGTCTTCCGGATGGCGCCGCTGCACCACCACTACGAGGCCCTCGGGGTGCACGAGTCGAAGATCGTGATCCGGTTCTGGATCGTGACGGCGCTGCTCTCGATCCTGGCCATGTTCCTCTTCCGGATCCGATGAGCGCGGCCACGCCCCTGCTCCCGCCGATCCGGCCCGAGGCGCTGCCCGGGTTCGGGGGCACCGTGCCCACGGCCGAGGCGCTCCGCGACTCGGTGAAGGGCGCCCGCGTGACGGTCGTCGGCGGCGCCCGGTCGGGCCTCGCCGTCGCCCGCCTCCTCGCGCGCCGCGGCGCCACCGTGTTCCTCACCGACCACCACCCCGCCGAGGCGGGCGTGGCCGAGAGCCTGAAGAAGGACGGGGTCACGAGCGAGTTCGGCGGCCACACGCCCCGCGCGCTCGACGCCGACTGGCTCGTCCTGAGCCCGGGGGTGCCGACGACGACGAACCTCGTCCAGTCGGCGCTGCGGCAGAAGAAATCGGTCTACGCCGAGCTCGAGGTCGCGAGCTGGTTCTGCCGCGGGCCGATCGTGGCCGTGACCGGCTCGAACGGGAAGACGACGACGACCTCGCTCATCGCGCACCTCTGCGCCGTCGACGGCCGCAAGCACGTCGTCGCCGGCAACATCGGCTACCCGCTCTCGGACTACGTCGACGACGTCGACGAGGACACGGTGGTGGTCCTCGAGGTGTCGTCGTTCCAGCTCGACCACGTCGTCACGTTCCGGCCGCACGTCGCGGTGTTGTTGAACGTGACGCCCGACCACCTCGACCGCTACGGGCACCAGCTCGAGCGGTACGCGGCGGCCAAGTTCCGCCTGTTCGCCAACCTCCAGTCGTCCGACTGGCTGGTCTACAACCACGACGACGCCCGCGTCCGCGAGCACGTCCTGCAGTGGTCCGCCGAGCGCGGGCTCGCCCCCGTCGCCTTCTCGGCCGACGGCGAGCCCTCGCCCGGCGCCTTCGTGCGCGACGGGCACATCGTCCTGGACCTCCCCGCACTCGGCACCAGCCCCGACGGGCTCGGTGCGTCCCCCACCATGCTCAGATCCGAGGACCTCATGCCCACGTCCGACCTCGCGCTCCGCGGGCGCCACAACCTCTACAACTCGCTCGCCTCGGCCATCGTGGCCCGGGCCGTCGAGATCCGGAGCGACGTGGTCCGCGAGAGCCTCACGTCCTTCGAAGGCGTGCCGCACCGCCTCGAGACCGTCCGGACGGTCGGCGGCGTCCGGTTCGTCAACGACTCGAAGGCGACGAACGTCAACGCCGTCTGGTACGCGCTCGAGAGCTTCCCCGCGCCCGACGGGCCGAAGGTGGTGCTGATCGCGGGCGGGCGCGACAAGGGCAACGACTACGAGCCGCTCAAGCGCCTCGTCGAGGAGCGCGTCAGGGGGATCGTGGCGATCGGCGAGGGCGCCGACGCCATCGAGCAGGAGCTCGGCCCGCACACCGGCCGCGTCGCCCGCGCCGACTCGATGGAGGAGGCCATCCAGTACGCCCAGCTCATGGCCGAGCCCGGCGACACGGTCCTCCTCAGCCCCGCGTGCGCCTCGTTCGACATGTACGAGAACTACGAGGACCGCGGCGACACCTTCAAGCGCCTCGTCCACGCCCTCTAGCCCCGCCCGCCTCGACGCCGAGGCCGACCGACTCGACTCCGATGGCCACCGCCGCTACTGCACAGCTCCCACGCCGACCCGCCGACCGGGCCGTGATCTGGGCCGTCCTCGCGCTGAGCGCGATGGGCGTGATCGCGGTGTACTCGGCCATCTCGTTCCTGGCCGAGACGAAGTCGGGCGGCGACACCGAGCGGTTCCTGTTCCGGCACCTCCTCCGGGTGGGGCTGGCGCTCGGCGTCGTCGGCGTGATGTCGCTCGTCAACTACCGCTGGCTCGCGCGGCTGTCGAAGGTGGCCCTCATCGGGTCGCTCGGGCTGCTCGTGGCCGTCCAGGCGCTCGGCGCCGTGACGAACGGGGCGCAGCGGTGGCTGGAGCTCGGGCCCATCTCGTTCCAGCCGTCGGACCTCGCGAAGGTGGCGCTCGTGCTCCACGTGGCCGTCCTGCTCGCGAGGAAGCAGGACTACATCGGCGACGTGACGCGCGGGTTCGTCCCGCTCCTGGTGTGGATCGCGCCGACGGTGCTGCTCATCGGGATGGAGGATTTGTCGACGGCGGCCGTCCTCTCCATGACGATGGGCGCGATGCTGTTCGTGGGCCGCGTGAAGGTGCTCCACATGGCGGCCGTCGGGCTGGCCGGGCTGATCCTCGCCGTCGGGTTCCTCGCCTCGTCGCCGCAGCGGGCGGCGCGGATGGAGGCGTGGACCGGGATCGAGCTGTTCGCCTCGAACAACGAGGCCGTCGAGATCTCCGGCGCCGACGAGAACTACCAGGCCGACCAGGCCCGGATCGCCATCGCCATGGGCGGGCTGACGGGCGTGGGGCCGGGCAAGAGCGTCCAGCGCGATTTTCTGCCGGCTCCGTACAACGACTTCATCCTCGCCATCATCGCCGAGGAGTACGGTTTGGTGGGCGCGCTGCTCGTCCTGTTCGTGTTCGTCTGGATCCTCGGGCGGGGGTTCCTCCGGGTCGCACGCGGCGCGCCGGACCCGCTCGGCTTGTTCTTGGCGACCGGCCTGACCACGGCCGTCGTGCTCGGCGGGTTCGTCAACGCCATGGTCACATGCGGACTGCTGCCCGTGACCGGGCTGGCGATGCCGTTCGTCAGCTACGGCGGCACGTCGATGCTCGCCACCGGTGCCATGGTCGGGATCCTCCTCAACGTCTCGCGCCACGCCACCTCCTAGCTCCCTCCGCCTCGGCCCCGAGGCCGACCGACTCCCGCCCCTTGTGACCGCCACCGCCCCCCCGACGACCGACACGCGCGCCGCCCTCCCGGCGGGGACGCCGCGCGTGCTGTTCGCCTGTGGCGGCACGGGCGGGCACGTCTACCCGGCCATCGCCATCGCCGACGCCGTCCGCCAGATTCGGCCGGACGCCGCGGTCGCCTTCGCCGGCACGCGCGACCGGATGGAGTGGGAGGCCGTCCCGAAGGCCGGCTACCCGATCCGCGCCGTGACGGTGAGCGGCTTCCAGCGGAGCCTGTCCGCCTCGGCGATCGCGCGGAACCTCGCGTTCCCGTTCAAGCTGGCCAAGGGCCTCTGGGACAGCTGGCGGCTCGTCGGCACGTTCGAGCCCGACGTGGTCGTGGGCACGGGCGGCTACGCGAGCGGCCCGGTCGGGCTGGTGGCGTCGATGCGCGGGGTCCCGCTCGTGCTCCAAGAGCAGAACGCCTACGCCGGGGCCACCAACAAGCTGCTGGCGAAGCGCGCCTCCGAGGTGTTCCTCGCCTTCGAGGCCGCCGCGCCCTACTTCGAGGGCGCCGAGACGGCGGTCTCGGGCAACCCGGTGCGCCAGGATCTCGTGGGCGTCGACCGCGCCGAGGCGCGTGCCCACTGGGGCGTGCCCGAGGGCACCGACGTGCTCCTCGCCATGGGCGGCTCGCTCGGCGCCGGGCCCATCAACGGCGCGCTCAAGCTGGCCATCGAGGGCCTCCTGGCGAACGAGCAGACGTTCGTGCTCTGGGCCGCCGGCAAGCGCTACTACGACACGCTCCGCGAGGCCGTCCCGGACCATCCGCGCCTCCGCCTCGTCCCCTACCTCGACCGGATGGACTTGGCCTACGCCGCGGCCGACCTCGCGCTGTGCCGATCCGGTGCCATCACCTGCTCTGAATTGGCCGTCACCGGTACGCCCTCCGTCCTCGTCCCCAGCCCCAACGTCACCGCCGACCACCAGACGAAGAACGCCCGCGCGCTCGTCGACGCCGGCGCGGCCGTGCTCCTGCCCGAGACCGACCTCGCCCGTCGCTTCGACGACGTCGTCCCGCCGCTCCTCCACGACGCCGAGGAGCGCCAGCGGATGACCGAGGCGGCCCTCGCCATCGCGCGGCCCGAGGCCGCCGCCACCATCGCCGAGGCCGTCGTGGCCCTGGCCGAGCCCCGAGGCGACCGATGAGCGAGACGCGCAAACATGGAGAGATGGGCACCGTCCGCCGGATCCACATGGTGGGGATCGGCGGGATCGGGATGTCGTCGATCGCCGAGGTGCTCCTGAACCGCGGGTTCGAGGTCACCGGCTCCGACCTCAAGAAGAGCGACGTGACGGCCCGGCTCGAAGAGCTCGGCGCCGCGATCTACGAGGGCCACGCGGCCGAGCACGTCCAGGACGCCGACGTCGTCGTGTACTCGTCGGCGGTGAAGAACCCGGACGAGAACCCCGAGACGGCCGAGGCCCAGCGCCGGCTGATCCCCATCATCAAGCGGTCCGAGATGCTCGGGGAGCTGATGCGCGCCAAGCGCGGCGTCGGCATCGCGGGCACGCACGGGAAGACGACGACGACGACGATGGTGGGCCTCGTGGCTCAGCACGCCGACCTCGACCCGACGATCATCGTCGGCGGGAAGGTGGCCGTGTTCGGGTCGAACGCGGTCGCGGGCGGTGGCGAGATCATCGTCGTCGAGGCCGACGAGTACGACCGGACGTTCCTCCGGCTGGCGCCCATCGTCGCCGTCGTGACCAACATCGAGGCCGACCACCTCGACATCTACAAGGACCTGGACGACATCAAGGACGCGTTCGTCCAGTTCGCGAACTCGGTCCCCTTCTTCGGCGCCGCGATTCTCTGTCTCGACGACGAGAACGTGCGGAGCGTGCTCGGGCGGATCCATCGCCCGGTTCGCACCTACGGGACGAGCCGCCAGGCCTCGCTCCGAGCCGAGACCGTGGACCAGGTCGGTGCCGAGACGCGCTTCGACGTCTACGAAGGCGTCGAGCGTCTCGGCACCGTCGTCCTGCAGGCGCCGGGCCTCCACAACGTCCGCAACGCCCTCGCGGCCGTGGCGGTCGGGCTCGAGCTTGGCGTCCCGTTCGAGACCATCGTCGAGGCGCTCGCCACGTACCAGGGCGTCGACCGGCGCTTCCAGGTCAAGGGCGAGGCCGAGGTCACGATGGACGGCGAGACCGGGACCGTCCTCGTCGTCGACGACTACGCCCACCACCCGACCGAGGTCGAGGCCACGCTGGCCGCCGCCGCGCGGGGGTGGAGCGACCGGCGCGTCGTGGCCGTCTTCCAGCCGCACCTCTACAGCCGCACCCGCGACCTCGCCGAGGAGTTCGCCCTCGCGTTCTACGACGCCGACGTCCTCGTCATCACCGACGTGTTCCCGGCGCGCGAGGAGCCCATCGAGGGCGTGAGTGGCAAGACCATCGCCGACCTCGCCCGCCAGTACGGCCACCGCGACGTCCACTACGTCTCGCAGAAGGGGGCGCTCCCGGCCCACCTCCACAGCCTCGTCCACCCCGGCGACCTCGTCGTGACGATGGGGGCCGGCGACGTGTGGCGCTTTGGCGAATCGTTCCTCACCCAGCTCCAGACCGGCGACACCACGCCGGTCGGCGACCGATGACCACGCGACGCACCAAGAAAACGGCCGATCGCCGTCGCCGCGTCCTCCGGGGCCTCGGGCTCGTCGTGCTCGCCCTCGGGCTCGTCGCCGCCTGGGTCTGGCAGCGGACGCTCCCGCTCGAGGCCATCGCCGTCGTCGGGGCCGAGCACGCGCCCGAGGCGGAGGTGGCCGCCCTCACGCGGGCCGAGCCCGACTCGGTCGCCCTGTTCTCGCTCTCGCCGGCCCTCATGGAGGACCGCGTCCAGGCCCACCCGTGGGTCGCTTCGGCGTCCGTGCGGCGCCTCCCGACGGGGACGCTCCGGATCGCCGTCGAGGAGCGCGTACCGGTCGCCCTCGTGCTCGACGCCGAGGGCCGCCAGAGCCACTTCCTCGACGCCGAGGGCTACGCGATGCCCATCGCCGCCGCGTCGCCGGCCGTCTACGACGTGCCCGTGCTGACCGGCGCCCCGCCCTACCACCCGACCCAGCCGGTCGCGGGCGGCCTCCGCTCGTTCCTGGCCGCCCTCGCGACGGCCGACGAGGCGACGCAGGCGCTCGTGTCCGAAGTCGCGTGGGGCCGCCGCCCGACGCTCTGGACCACGCCCGTCGCCGCCCACGGCAGCCTCCCGGTCCGCCTCGGGACCACGCCGGGCGAGCACGCCGACCAACTCCGCCGGCTCCGCGCCTTCTGGGACCAGGCCGTCCTGCCCCAGCCCGAGGTTCGGTTCGACCTCGTCGACCTCCGCTTCGACGGCCAGGTCGTGACGCGCGAGCGCGGCCCCGCCCCCGACTCGACCGAGGCCGCCGCTCCAGCGGCCTCGACGCCTCCCGCCTAACTCCACCCTCCCCCACACACCATGCCTCACCCCGAACTGGCCGGCGACCGCGTCGTCGTCGGCGTCGACATCGGAACCACCAAGATCTGCGCCGTCGTCGCGAGCGCCGACGACTTCGGCCGGATCCACGTCCGCGGCGTCGGCGTGGCCGAGTCCGAGGGCCTCAACCGCGGCGTCGTCGTCAACATCGACAAGACGGTCGACGCCGTGAAGCGGGCGATCTCGGAGGCCGAGCACTCCGCCGGCATCGAGACCCAGTCGGTCGTCGTCGGCATCGCCGGCGACCACATCCAGTCGTTCCAGAGTCGCGGCGTGATCACGGTCGCGGGCGGCGAGATCGACAAGGGCGACGTCCTCCGCCTCCTGGAGGACACGAAGCACGTCGCCATGCCGGCCGACCGCGAGATCCTCCACGTGCTCCCGCAGGAGTTCATCGTCGACGGGCAGGACGGCGTGGCCGACCCGATCGGGATGAGCGGCGTCCGGCTCGAGGCCAACGTCCACATCATCACCGGGCTGGTGTCGGCGGCGAAGAACGTCTACCGATGCATCGAGAAGGCCGGGTATGCGGTCGATGACATCGTCCTGGAGCCGCTCGCGAGCAGTCACGCCGTGCTCCACGACGACGAGAAGGAGGTCGGTGTGGTCCTCGTCGACATCGGTGGCGGGACGACCGACATCGCCATCTTCGAGGACAAGACGATCCGCCACACGGCCGTCGTCGCCGTCGCCGGCAACAAGGTGACCGACGACCTCCGCAAGGGGCTCGGCATCCTCCACGACCAGGCCGAGCGGCTCAAGCGCGAGTTCGGCGTGGCCCTGGTCGACATGGTCGAGGCCGACCAGGAGATCCAGATCCCCGGCATCGGCGGGCGCCCGGACAAGTCGATCGGGCAGTCGACGCTGGCCCAGATCATCCAGCCGCGGCTCGAGGAGATCCTCGAGTTCGTGGCCATCGAGATCAAGCGGTCGGGCTACGGTCGGCACCTCTCGGCGGGCGTCGTCCTCACGGGCGGCGGCGCGCTGATCCCGGGCACGGCCGCGCTCGCGGCCGAGATCCTCGGGCTGGAGGCCCGCGTCGGGCGCCCGCTCGGGCTCGCCGGCGGCCTCGTCGAGGAGGTCGACGACCCGAAGTACGCGACCGGCGTGGGCCTCGTGCTCCACGGGCTGCGGACGGGCGCCGGCCGGGGGGCCTCGCTCCTCGCGCCCGCGCCCCAGACGGACGACGCGACCGCGCCGGAGCCGGCCCGCGAGCCCGTCGAGGCCCTCGGCGACGGCTACGACTCGGACCCGGACGGGCTCGTGAACAAAATCGCGAGTCGCATGCGGAGCTGGTTCGACGAGCTCTAGGCCTCCCCCCACTTATCAACACCCCCGCGGCAGGGCTGCGGAGCCGGTACCTTACCGGTTGTCCTGCCGACGCCTCACAACCCTGGCAAGACACACCCTTTCGGAGGGACCCCAATGGACGATTTCAGCACCCGATTTGCATTCGACGACGACGCACAGGACACGGCCCTGATCCGTGTCGTGGGCGTGGGCGGCGGAGGCGGCAACGCCGTCAACAACATGCTCGCGAAGGGCATCCATGGCGTCGAGTTCGTCGCCATCAACACCGACGCCCAGGCGCTCCAGGCCAACCAGGCGCCGAGCAAGATCCAGGTGGGCCGCGAGCTCACCAAGGGGCTTGGCGCCGGCGCCCGGCCCACCGTCGGCGCCAGCGCCGCGCAGGAGAGCCAGCGCGAGATCGAGGCGGCCCTCGACGGGGCCGACATGGTCTTCGTGGCGGCTGGCATGGGCGGCGGGACCGGCACGGGCGCGGCGCCCGTCGTGGCCGCGCTCGCCAAGAAGATGGGCATCCTCACGGTGGCCGTCGTGACGAAGCCGTTCAACGCCGAGGGCCGCAAGCGCGGCAAGATGGCCGAGCAGGGCATCGAGCAGCTCCGCGAGGTCGTCGACACGCTCATCATCATCCCGAACGAGCGGCTCCTCGACGTCGCCGACGACAACACGACGGTCGTGGAGGCCTTCGAGATGGCCGACGACGTGCTCTACAACGCCACGCGCGGGATCTCGGAGCTCATCACGGTCCACGGCCTCATCAACCTCGACTTCGCCGACGTCCGGACGACGATGCTCGACGGCGGGACGGCGCTCATGTCGAGCGCCATCGCCTCGGGCGAGCGCCGGGCCGAGCGCGCGGCCAAGGAGGCCATCTCGAGCCCGCTCCTCGACGGCATCTCGATCGCGGGCGCGCGGAACGTGCTCGTCAACATCACGGCCGGCGTCGACCTCGGCATCCGCGAGGCGACCATGGCCACCTCGGTCATCCAGACCGAGGCGGGCGAGGAGGCCGAGGTCATCTTCGGCACGGTCATCGACGAGACGCTCGGCGACTCGCTCCGGGTGACGGTCATCGCCACCGGGTTCGATCAAACCGGCCGCCAGGACGAGGCGGAGGCGCCGGCTCAGCGGCCGCGCGTCGTGCTCGGGTCGAACGGCGGGGCCCCGCCTTACAAGGGCGAGGACAACCTCAAGACGCTCGACGTGCCGGCCTACGAGCGCCGCGCACCGCTCCACCCCGAGCGCGTCCGCGAGGACGAGGAGGTCGCGGACCGCGAGAAGGCCGAGGGGCGCCGCCCGTCGAACGTCCGCCCGCTCCCGAACGCCACCCCGCCACGCCGCGAGCGGATCAACAAGGACGACACGGACGTGCCGGCCTTCCTCCGCCGCATGATGGACTAGCGGATACCAGGGCCCGTCCGCCGACGTTTTTCCCACATCTCGGGTGTGACGGACCTGTGGCACTCGCCGTCCCTACCCTCGGGCTGGGACGCAACGATCCCCCCGGACAACTTCGCCAGGGTTGTCCTGAGGCCCCGCCGGATCTCCGCCCGGCGGGGCCTCTTCTGTCCGGGCGCCATCCTTGAGGGACGGGCGAACGCGGCGGCGCGGCGTGCGTACTCTCGGCCGGCCTCACCCTGCCCGTGTCCCGTCTAACCGCCCTCGCCGCCCTCCTGCTGGCGGCCTCTCTCTCCGCTCAGACGCCGCCCGCCCGCCCCGCCCCGTCGGCGGACTCGGCGGCGGTCGACTCGACGGCGCCGTCCGCGCCCGCCTCGGCGAGCCCGCGGGCCCGGCTCGACTCGGCCGCGCTCGCGCCGCGGGGGCCGTTTCCGCCCCTCGACCCGAGCCTCGCGGGCGTCGTCTGGAACGCCCCCGCCGACGCCGAGGCGGCCGTGGCCGACCTCGTGGCGATGCGTCGCGCGGGCGTCCGAGCGGTCCGTACCGAGTTGATCGAGGAGACGGCCGTGCTCGACGCCGCCAGCCGGCTCGGCATCGCGCTTTGGCAGGACCTCCCGATCGAGGGCCTCCCGGCCCTGTTCCTCCGCGCGCGGACCGACGAGGCGGCCCAACTCCTCGCCGAGGCGCTCGACCGCTCCCGGCCGTACTCGGCCGCCCGCCACTTCGGCCTCGCCCAGTCGAGCGACACGAGCGACCCACGCGCGCGGCCGTATTTCGAGGCGCTGACCGAACTCGCCCACGACCGCGGCGCCGAGGGCACCCAGACCTACTACGTCAGCCGCTTCCCCGTCGACGACCGGTCGGCGCGGACGGTCGACCTCGTGCTCCTCGATGCCCGCGACGGCGACCCGGTGGCGCTCCTTCGTCGCTGGCGTACCGAGCACGACACGCCGGTGGGCCTGGCGTCGATGGGCACGGGCGTCCGGCCCGGCCAGCCCGGCGGCTGGCGGACGCTCGGGACAGAGGCCGCCCAGGCGCGGACCCTCGAGAACGCCTTCACCGACCTCCTCGGACTGAGCGAGCCCCCGGCCGCCGCCTTCGTCTACCGCTGGCGCGACACGGACGCCGACCGCGTGGAGCGCGATCAGCGCGCCGAGGTCACGGGCACCCGCTTCGGTCTGCTCGGGCCCGGCGACGAGCCACGGCCGGCGCTCGATGTCGCGAGCGGGTTCTGGACCGGCCGCCAGCGCGTGTTCGCCTTCGACGCGGGTTCCGAGGCCCGGCAAGAGCGACGCGCGTCGCCGCTCCTGCTTATCGGCTGGGGGCTCGTGCTCGGCCTCGGCGTGTTTTATGCCGGGGCGCCGCGGCTCGGGTCGCTCGCGCCGCGCTACTTCGGCCGGCGCGACCTGTACCGCGAGGCCGTCCAGCGCGGGTTCGACCTGTCGGCGTTCGAGACGTCGGGCCTCGCGCTCGCCCTCACGCTGGCGGCCGGCGTCGTCGGGACGTCGGTGCTGCGGGCGCTGGCGCGGACCGACGCGCTCGTGGCGGCCACCTCGTCATGGACGCTCGATGGTCAGGCCCGGCTCACGAGCCTCCTCGGCCAGCCGCTCCTGCTCGTCGGCGTGCTGGCGCTGGCGTACGCCGCGTGGCTCCTGCTCAACCTCATCTGGCTCAACGTCATCACCGGGCGACGTCGGTTGCGGCCCGCGCAGGCGCTCTCGCTCGCGGTCTGGTGCCGCTGGGGCTGGTTCCCGCTGATGATCCTCTCGCTCCTCCTCGGCAGCATCGACCCGCAACTCGCGACGGTCCTCGCCCCGACGGTCCTCGGCGTCGGGCTGCTGATCGAGGTCGTGGCCGGCTACAAGATGATGTGGGACCTCCAGGCCGTGACGCACGCGCCGCCCGCGCGGGCCATCCTCCTTGGATTCGGCCTCCCGTTCCTGCTAGCGGTCGCCGGCCTCGTCGCGCTCGGGATCACCTCCCGCGACGAGATCGGCTTCCTCTGGCACCTCGCGACGCGCGCCTGACCCCGCCCGCCTCGGCGCCGAGGCGGACGGAGTGGTGAGCTACCCGGTGTAGCTCACGCGGTAGATCCGCCCGTTGATCTCCTCCGTCACGAGGAGCGACCCGTCGGGGAGCACCAGCAGGCCTACGGGGCGCCCGAACGTGGTCGGGCCCGAGGGATCGATGAGGAAGCCGGTCAGGAAGTCCTCGTAGTGGCCGACGGGCCGACCGTCCTCGAACGGCACGAAGACGACCTTGTAGCCGGTCCCCGGGTCCCGATTCCACGAGCCGCGCATGGCGACGAACGCCCCACCCCGGTAGCGCTGGGGGAAGGTCTGGCCGTCGTAGAACTGGAGGCCGAGCGCGGCCGAGTGGGCCTGGAACAGGACGTCCGGCATCGCGGTCCGCGCCGCGAGGTCGGGCGCCTCGCTCCGGTCGCCCTCCATTCGCCGCGGGTCGAGGTTGTCCGGCTCGAAGTACGTGTAGGGCCAGCCGTAGAAGCGCGGCTCGCCCGAGGCATCGGAGCCGATGGCCGTGAGGTAGTCCGGGACGAGGTCGTCGCCCAGCCCGTCGCGCTCGTTGACGGTCGTGTACGGGACGCCCGTCATGGGGTGGAAGTCGAGGCCGACGGGGTTGCGGAGGCCGAACGAGACCGTCTCTCGGCCTGAGCCGTCGGGCGCCATCCGGAACACCGACGCGCGCGGCAGCTCCTCGACGTCCACGTTCGACTCGGAGCCGACCGTCACGTAGAGGCTGTCGCCGTCCGGGCTGGCGACGACGTTCCGCGTCCAGTGCTGGTTGTACCCACGGCCGGGCAGGTCCGTGACGACGGCCCCCTCGCCCTCGACCCTCCCCCCACTCGAATAGGCGTAGCGCCGCACGTCCGACGTGTTGCCGACGTAGAGATCGCCGTCGACGAACGCGAGACCCATCGGGAGGTCGAGGCCGTTGGCGTCGGTGGCGATCGTCTCGACCGACTCAGCGACCCCGTCGCCGTCCGCGTCGCGGAGGCGCTTGATCCGGTTCTCGCGGCTCTCGACGAGGAGCACGTTGTTTTCTGGGTCGAGCGCGAGCCAGCGCGGGCTGTCGAGATCCTCCGCCCAGACCTGGACGGCGAAGCCAGCTGGCACGTTCAGGACCGCGTCGTCCGGCACGTCGATCACGTCGGCCCCGTTGCGTACCGACTCGGTCGCGTACGGCTCGGGAAGGTCGCCGGCCTCGATCTCGATGGGCGTCGGGGTGAGGGGCGCCGTGCGGACGGCGCCGGGCAGCGTCGTGTCGGCCGCGGCGGTGCCCGAGGCGGCCGGAGGCGCAGACGGCACCGATGGGCCAGACGAAGAGCACGCCGCGAGGAGGACAGAGAGCAGGAGGAGTCGCATCGGGGTGGGAGGGGGACCTAGCTTGTCAACGTCGCTCCGCCGCCCCAGTGCCCTCCTCGAACCAGCCTCAATCCCTCGGGTCCGTCCTCTCCGAGCTCGTCGACCGCTACGGCTACCGCGAGCGGTTCGACGCGGCGCGGGCCGTGGAGGCGTGGCCGGAGGTCGTGGGCGAGGCCATCGCGAACGTGACGGAGCAGGTCTGGATGCGGCACGGGACGCTCCACGTCAAGGTCCGGTCGTCGGCGTGGCGGCACCAACTCCAGTTCCAGCGCCAGCAGTGGCGCGAGCGGATGAACCAGCACCTCGGCCGCGAGGTCGTCGACGAGGTCGTGTTCCGGTAGGTCGGCCGCCTCCGCCTCGGCGCCGAGGCGGACGGACTCGGGGAGCGTCCGGCGGTGCCACGAAGCCCCGCGGGTAGCTTCCGGCCTCACCCACCCGATTCCCGTGACCTGCCCCCTCTGCGACGCCGAGCTCGACCGGTCGACCCTCCTCGAGGCCGAGGCCGGCGGCCGGTCCCTCCGCGGCTTCCGCTGCCCCCGCGACCACGGCACGTTCCTCCCGGCCGACCTCTACTTCGCGTGGCGTGAGCACTACGAGCCCGCCGACCCGCCAGCCGAGGCCGTCCCCTCGTCCGACGAAGTCGGCGACGTGAAGCGGGCGAAGCTGTGCCCGCAAGACCAGCACATCATGAGCCGCTACCGCGTCCGTCCCGAGGGCGGGTTCTGGCTCGACCGCTGCGCCACGTGCGGGGGCGTCTGGTTCGACGGCGAGGAGTGGGACGCGACCGTCGAGGCCGGCCTCCTCAACCGGCTCCCGGCCCTCCTCACGGACGCGTGGCAGCGCCAGGCCGATCGCGAGGTCGCGCACGACGGCTACGAGGACCGGCTCCGCGACCGTCTCGGCGAGGACCTCGACCGGGTCGACGGCTTCCGCGCGTGGGCGTGGCAGCACCCCCAGCGGCACCTCATCTTCTCGCGCCTCCGCGAGCGCCCAGACGAGCCCCAGGAGACGGCCGATTAGCCGCCCCGCCCGCCTCGGCGCCGTGACCGAGGCGGGCGGAGTCGGGGCCTAAAAGCGCAGCGCCGCCGAGAGCCGCGCGCTCCGCGGGAGGACCGGGTGGAAGTGGACGTCCTCGACGCCCGCCGCCGGCTCGCCCGGCAGGCGCGACGTGTAGAGGTAGCTCACGTCGGCCGCGTCCGAGTCGAGCAGGTTGAGCACGTCGAGCGCGACGGCGACCGGCCCGAGCGTCGTGCCCACGCGGGCGTTGACGAGCGTGGACGCCTCGGCCTGGAAGGCGCCGTCGGCCGTGAGCGGGCGCGGGCCGAGGTGGCGGACCTGGAGGCTGGCGATCCACCCGTCGGGCCGGCCGGCGTAGACGCCCCCCGTGACCACGCGTCCGATCGAGTTCTCGATCCGATCGCCGTCGGACTCGCCCGCGGTGTAGCGCGAGCGCGTCAGCGCCACGTCGAGGGCCAGTTGGAGCCAGTCGGTGGCGCGGTAGAAGTTGGTCCACTCGACGCCGACGTGACGGCTGGCGTCGCTCGGCTCCGTCCCGCCCGCGTCGCCAACGAACACGAGCTCCGACTCGAGTTCGAGCGCCCACAGCGCGACGGTCGACTGGAGCCCGTCGACGGCCGCCGTCCGCGCCCCGACCTCGGCGCCGCGCGTCCGCACGAGCGGGTCCACGGGGTCGACGGCCTCGCCCGTCGCGGGGTCGACCGCGATGACCGTCCCGCGCGCGTCGTTGCTGTGGAAGCCGAGGCCGGCGTTGAGGTACACCTCCGTCTCGGCCCATGGGCCCAGCGCCAAGCCCACCTTCGGACTGGCGATAAAGGCTGTCTCCCCGCCCGAGTTGACCTCGCGGTCGCTCGTCACGTCGAACGCGTAGACGTCGCCGCGGAGGCCAAGCGTCGTCCGGAGCCACTCCGTCCAGCGCGTCTCGTTCGAGACGTAGGCGCCGCCGCGCGTCTGCGCGACCTCGTCGTCGCGGACGGTCCCGACCCGCTCCCGCGCTGACGTCCGGAAGAGGCCGACGCCGAAGATCTGGTCGTGCCGAAGGTCGGCCCCAACCGTCGTCTCGCTCGCCCGGCCGATTCCGCCCATGCGCCACGAATGCGCGACGTCAGCACCCGCATACGCACGGCGGTCGGCCTGCTCGAACTGGTCGCCTTGGTCGGGGTCGTCGAGGAAGTAGGTGAAGTTGGAGAACAGGTTGAGGTGGTAGGCCGCGGCGTAGGCTGTCGCCCGCGTCCGCTGGCCGGCGTCGGTCGACCGGCGCCACGTGCCGGCGAGCGTGTAGCGGCCCGTCGTCCCGCCATTCGTCGCGTCGAGCGTGCCGAACCGCGTGACGAGGCCGGGCACGGCGCGGCGGGCGATCTGGTCGGTCGCCGTCCAGTCGTTGTGGTAGCCCATCGCGGTGACCTCGAGGCCATTGCGCGTGCTCCCGGTCGAGTACTTCAGCACGCCGCTCGCCAGCGTCCCATTCTCGGGCTGGACCCACGGGCCGTCGGTGTACTGACCACGGAGCGCGACCAGCAGGTCGCCTCTGCCGAGGCGCCATGAGTCGGCCACGAGCGCCGCCACGAAGTCGTCCGACCCCGCCTCGGCCTCGGCGAGGCCGGCGTCGAGGCGACGGACGAGGCGGATCTCGGCACGGCCAGCCGTGGCGAAGTCGCCGGCCGCCGCGTTCTGCGGGCCCTTCTCGAAAGCGACCGTCTCCACCAGCTCGGGAATCAGGAAGTTGAGGTCGAGGTAGCCCTGGCCGTGCGCGTGCGTCGGCAGGTTCATCGGGACGCCGTCGACGGAGGCCGCGAAGTCGGTCCCGTGGTCCAGGTTGAAGCCGCGGAGGAAGAACTGGTTGGCCTTCCCCGACCCGCTGTGCTGCGTGACGATGGCGCCGGGCACCGTCTCCAAGACCTCACCCACGCGGAGCAGCGGACGGACGGCGATCTGCGCCTGCCCCACGAGCCCGGACGACGCGGCATTCGCCACGCCGACGAGATTCGTCAACCGGCCCTCCACGACGACCTCGCCCAGGTCGGCATCCGTCGACACGAGCACGAGCACGACCCTCGTCGTCTCGCCCGCGCGGACGGTTAGGGTCTCGTCGGCGTCGCTGTAGCCGACGGACGAGGCGCGGAGGGTGACGGTGCCCACTGGCACGTCGAGGTCGAAGCGGCCGTCGGCGTCGGTGACGGCGCCGCGGTCGGAGCCGACGAGGGCGACGTTGACGTCGGCGAGCGGCCGGGCGGTGCCGGCCTCGGTGACGGTGCCAACGAGGCGGCCGGTGGACTGGGCGGAGGCGGCACCCGCGAGGAGTGCGAGCAGGGCGGTGAGCCGCGCGAGGCGGCGGAGAAGCGAAGGCATCGGTCGAGAGGGGTCAGTAGAGAGACAGGCACCGTGCGTCGTGCGCACGGCGGGGGCCGCCGCGCCCACGCGCGGCGGCTCGGGCCAGGGGCGGCCCGGAGGTCCAGACGTGCCGCCAGAGCTGGCGGACGCGCTCAGCCGCGCCGGATCGGCGGCGGCGTCTCTACCGAAGGATCGACCGAGGCGGGTGGAGCCATCCGCTCCCCACCGAGGGGGACCGCGGCGACTGCGGGCGCCGGGACGCCGGGCGTCGCCGGCAGCCGGTGCTTGTCGAGCGAGACCGTCACCACGACGTGCTGCTCCGTCGGCGCCGTGTCGTGGCGGTGGACCGCGCCCTCGTGCTCGTGGAGGCCCCGCGCCTCGGGCGGCGTCGCGAGCACGTGGATCGTCTCCCGCACCGGATCGGACGCGTGCCGATGCTTGTGGTCGTCGTGCGCGTGCGCCTTCGGGCGGAGCGTCCGGAGCACATCGCGGTCGCCTTCCTGGTCGCCCACGAGGTGGGGCGCGGCGGGCGCCGTCGGCGCGTGTTCGAGGGCGAGGTGCGGGAGCAGCTTGAGCCCTTCGCCCGACGCCGTCGTCCCGAGTGCGAGGACGTAGCCCGCCACGACGAGCGCGACCAGCGCGCCCCGGAGGGCGCGCTCGGTCCGACTCGCCGAGGCGCGGCGGCGCATCTAGCGGGTGGCGCTCGTGGCGCGGATCGGGGTGCCCGTGCCGAGCGACGCCATGAGCGTCTGCGCCTCGGTCGCCGCGCTCGGGCTCTCGACGTAGAGGTTGCCGTCGAGCGCGAGCTGGAGGTGGCGGGCCGCCTCGGCGGCCTGGCCGGCGCCCTCGTAGATCCGCGCGGCGCGGTAGTGGACCATCGCGTCGCCCGTGTCGAGCCGCATCGCGCGCTCGATGTAGGGGATGGCCTCCGCCGAGCGGCCGACGTGGTGAAGCGCCCAGGCGTAGGTCTCGTTCGCGTGGAGGTGGCCCGGCCGGCGGGCCTGCTGTTCCTTCGCCATCTGGAGCGAGCGCTCCAAATCCTCCCCACGGTCGATCAGGAAGTCGGCCTCCTCCATGTCGACGATCTCGCCGAAGCCGCGCGCCTCGAGCAGCGCCTCGTGGACGCGCTCGGCCGCGGCCTCCGCCTTCGCCTCGTCGCCTACGGCGAGGTAGGCCTCGACGAGGAGCTCGTCGATGACCCCGAGCGGCTCGAGCGCCCGGGCCTCCTCGAGCTGGCGGACGGCCTCGTCGGCGTCGCCCTTCACGAGGGCGACGTGGCCAAGGCCCGCCAGCGCGGGCACGAAGTCCGGCTTCTCTTCGAGGATGCCGCTGTAGAGGAACGCCGCCGTGTCGGCCTTGGCGTCGCCGAGGTAGAGGCCCGCGAGGTGGTACAGCGCCCAGGCCCGCTCGGGGCGGCCCGATGGCGCCGCGTCGGCGGCGTAGCGCATGGCCTGGATCGCGCCCTCGGTGTCCCCGTGGAGCTCGCGGAGGTAGCTCGCGCGTGAATACGCCGGGAGACCCGGCTTCAGCGCTTGGAGCCGGTCCGAGACGCGGACGGCCTCGTCGTACTCACCCAGCTCCACGAGCGCGTCGACGAGCGTGCCGTGGACGTAGGCGTGGTGCGGGTACTCCTCGAGGAGCTCGCGCGAGAGGTCGCGCGCCTCCTCGAACATGTGGAGCGTGTTGAACAGCGACGCCTGGAGCGTCCGCGCGTAGTAGTGGTCGGGCGCCATCTCGATGGCCTCGGCGAGGAGCTCCTCCGCCTCGGGGATGGTCTCGGCCTGCGTCCCGCGCTCTTCGCCAAGCTGGAGGAGCGCGTGGGCGAGGCGGACGCGCGGCTCGACGGCGTCGGGCTCGCGGCGGAGGAGCGCGCGGTAGTAGTCGACGGCCTCTTCGGCGTTGGCGAACCGGTCGCCGGGGGCGACCTGGGCGTGGTCCTGGGGGAGCGGCGCGGGCTCGCGGTCGAGCCACAGGTAGCCGACGACGCCGATGGCGGCCAGCACGAGTCCGACGGCCAGGAGACGGGCGGTGCGAGGAGTCATGGGAAGAAGGGAATCCGAGAGAAAGGAAAAGAGGAGGCGGAGCGTGTTCGGCCCCGCCCCCCCGGACCCGCCAGGCGGGTCGGTCGAGGCGTGCGCCCGTTAGCGGACGACCGTCGCCCGCTTCGTCGCGACGAGCTCCCCGTCCACCATCAGGCGGTAGAGGTAGGTGCCCGTGGCGAGGCCGGAGGCGTCCCAGTCGACGTCGTGCGCGCCCGGCTGGTAGCGCCGGTCGGTGAGCGTCTGGACGCGGCGGCCCTGGACGTCATAGACGTCCACGCGAACCGTCGCCGTGCGCGGGAGCTGGAACCGGACCGTCGAGTTGCCGGCGGTCGGGTTCGGGAAGCTCTGGTCGAGGATCATCCCCGACGGCGCGCCGACGCCCATGCCGCCCGACGTGGCGAACCGAGCGCGCGGGGCGCCCGTCGTCTGGTCCCGCACGTAGTCGTACCCGCGGTGCGGGTTGGCGAGGTACGGGAAGTCGCTCCGGAGGGCAACGTCGTTGCGGGTCGGGCCGGCCACGAAGTCGAGCTCGGAGAGCGTCTGCGGCGTGACGAGCGCGCCCATGTAATCGCTCCCGGTGTAGTCGTCCTCGAGGACGCCCACGGCCGTGAGCACGAGGCCGCCGACGGCCTGCAGCGCGATGCCGGTCACGTCATCCTCGAGGCGGCGCCCGTTCGGGAAGCCGTCCATGTGCGGGATGAACTCCAGGTCCGTGTTGGCGAAGTCCGGCACGGTCAGGCCGATGGCCGCCGCGCGGATGAGCCCGAGGCGGGCCCAGTCGGTGAACTCGCTCGAGGAGCGGTCCGTCGTCGGGGTCGCCATGTTGAGGCGGAGCATGTCGCCGCCCCAGAGCCCGCCGTCGGGCGTCTGCGTGATCGGGAGGAAGTTGTGGATGAACGGCTTGCCCTCGGTGAGGGGGTTGCCGCCCGTCTTCCCGGTCAGGAGCTGGTACGGCGCCAGGTTCGGGACGCCGAAGTAGAAGATCGGGAAGATGTCCACGAGCCGCGGCTGGTTGTCGCCGGCGAGCGCGGTCACGCTGTTCGCCCCGAGCGGGCGGAGCGGGGCGACGCTGTCGTCGAACGCCGACCCGGCCACGAACTCCAACGGCACGTCGCCGGCCACGATGGCCTCGACGATGTCGTAGACGCCGTCGGAGTCGTTCATCTCGCCGAAGTTGGTGTTGAAGTTGAACCCTTCGTTCCCATCGCCGTCGAGGTCACCGAACACGCCCGCGAGCGCGTTCATCTGGATCGACAGGTCGTCGGAGAGGCCGGGGACCGCGCCGCCGAAGGCGCCGTTGCCCATGTAGAGGCCGAGCTCCGGGTTGGCGAAGTACTGGATGAACTCCTGCTCGTCCTCGTCATAGGGCGAGGTGTAGTTCCAGTAGTCCTTCATCCCGATCGGGATGATGGCCTCGTTCGTCAGCGGCATGCCGAGGCGGGAGACCTGGACGTACCGGCCCGAGACCTGCGGCTCCGGGTTCTGCGGGTCGCTCGAGAGGCTCGTGAACTGCGGCCGCGAGGCCGAGGCCCACACGCCGATCACGAAGTTCGGGTCGAGGATCGAGTCCGCGTCGTCGGCCGACATCCCGTCCTTCTGGAGCATCTCGATCGGGATCGAGAGCACGAGGGCGTGGGTGTTGTAGCCGGCGACGGCGTCCCGGGCGAGGGCCGGGTTCGTCATCTCGCCGGGCGTCCCGTCGGTGCCGAACTGCTGGCGGATGCCGCCGAGGTCGAACACGCCGCCGAGGTCGACGAAGAACGGGTCGTCGCGCGGGCCGGCGAACACGGTCTCACCGGTCGTAGCCGTCACGACGGCCTGCTGCGTGAGGTCCTCGTACGTCGTGTTGAGCCCGGCGCCGGACTCGATCGAGCGCGGGCCGATGTTGGCCGGCGGCGTGTAGCCGTCGGTCACGATCGTCTGGAACGAGGCGCCGCCGTCGGTGCTCTTCTCGAGCGTGTAGCTCGTGTTCAGGTTCTCCGCGCCGAGGCGGATGTTGAAGAACGTCGAGGGGTCCTCGTTGGCCCGGTCGAACGTGAACCGGTAGGTCACGTCGTCCGTGGCCGAGCCGAGCATGCCGGCCGACGTCTGGTTCTTGACGTGGATCTCGTAGCGGACGTTCTCGCCGAAGTGGTTGTAGTTCGGGCCGCCCTCGGGGTGCGAGAGCGGGATGTAGTCGGCGACGATGATGACGTTGCCGTCGTCGTTGGGGTCACGGAAGGCGTAGACGTCCGTGTTGTCGGCGAGCGGGTCGTCGGCGATGAGCGGGGCCTCGCGGTGGCTCGACGCGTCGGAAGGGGGCGGGGCCAGGAGGCCGGCGGTCAGGATGAGACCGGCCGCGGCCGCGCCCATCAAGAGGGTTCGCAATGGGGTCATGAGAGGGAGGGGAGGGAAAGGAGTCAATAAGGAAGCTCTGGATGGTGCTCACTCACGAGTCCGGCGTATGCTCATTCACTGCTCACCTTCGTAGGAGAGACCCCCACTTCCGCGTCAGGAAAGCCAATTCGCCCCCTCCCGCCCCCGTTGCGCGCCTCCTCCCCCCCCTCCACGGCCACCCTCGGCGACCGCCTCCAGGCGGCCCGCCACCGCCGGTTCGTCGGGCGTGAGCGGGAGCTGTCGCGGTTCGCGGACGCCCTCGACGCGGAGGCGCTCCCCTTCCACCTCGCGCTCGTTCACGGGCCGGGCGGCATCGGCAAGACGGCGCTCCTCGACGAAGTCGCCCGCCTCGGCATCGAGGCGGGCGTGGCCGTCGCCCGGCTCGACGGGCGCGACCTCGACCCGACGCCGGTCGCCTTCGCGGAAGCCGCCGACGCCGCGCTCTCGGCCGACGCCGATCGGCGCATCCTCCTCGTCGACACATACGAGCAAATCGAGCCGCTCGACGGGTGGCTCCGGCGAACGTTCGTGCCGGGCCTCCGGGCTTCGGACCTCGTCGTGCTGGCGGGCCGCAACCGGCCGTCGGCCGACTGGCGGACGGCGTGGCCCGGCGAGGCCGTGGAGATCGAGCTCCGCGCCCTCGCCCCCGATGAGGCCGCGACGTACCTCTCGGACCGGGGCATCCCAGAGGAGGCCCACGCCCGCGTGCAGGCCTTCACGCACGGCCACCCTCTGGCTCTCGCCCTCGTGACGGAGCGCCTCCGTCAGTCGGGCGGCGGCCCGTTCGATCCCGGCACGGAGCCGGGCCTTCTCAGCGACCTGCTCGAGCGGTTCGTGTCGTCGGTCCCGTCGCCGGCCCACCGCGCGGCACTTGAAGGGGCGTCGGTCGTCCGCTCCGTCACGGTCCCGCTCCTGGGGGCCCTCCTCCCCAATGACGCCGAGGCCGACGCGCTCTTCGCGTGGCTCCGTGGCCTCGCGTTCGTGGAAACCGACGCGCGCGGCGCCCGCCTCCACGATGTCGTCCGGGAGACGATCGAGGCGGACCTCCGCTGGCGCGACCAGGACCGGTACGCCACCGTCCACGCCCGTGCGCGCCGCCACTTCGTCGACCGGCTCCGCTCCGCTCCGACCGAAGCCGACCGCCACCAGGCCTTCGCAGACTACCTCCACCTCTACCGCCACAACGCGGTGGTCGAGCCCCTCCTCGCCAGCCTCCAGACCGCATGGGCCGACGCCCACCTCGCGGGGTCCGGTCCGCTCCGCGACGGCGACGCCGCGGCCATCCGCGCGCTCGTCACGGACCACCACGGCGAGGACGAGGCGGAGGCCGTCGCCGGCTGGCTCGAGAGGCGCCCCGAGGCGGCCGAGGTGTTTTACGCTGAGGGCGGCGGCGTGGCCGGCTTCCTCCTCACGCTCTCGCTCGACGCGCTCGCCGACGACGAGCGGGCCGCCGACTCCGTCGTCGCGGCCGTGTGGGACGCCGTCGGCACCCGCCTCCGAGAGGGCGAACGGGGCCTCCTCTTCCGGTCGTGGCTCGACGCCGAAGCCGGGCAGGGCATCTCGGCCGTCCAGAGCCTCGTCTTCGTCCGGACCGTCGAGCGCTACCTCTCCACGCCGAGCCTGGCCACCTCGGTCCTCCTTACGGCCGCGCCCGCGCTCTGGACCCCCGTGTTCGAGATCGTCGGCCTGAAGCGGCTGCCGGCCGCCGAGGTCGACGGCGGCCCCCTGGCGGCGTTCAGCAAGGACTGGCGGGCCACGCCGCCCGACGCCTGGCTCGACTCGATCGCGGCGTGGTCACCCTCCGGCGTGTCCCCCCCGCGCCCGGACGACTCGGTCGTGGTGCTGGGCCGCGAGGCGTTCACGGAGGCCGTCCGGGACGCGCTGAGAGGCTACGCCCGGCCGCACCTGCTCTCCGACAGCCCCCTCCTCGAGGCCCGCCTCGTCCGCGAGCAGGACGGGGACCCCGTCGAGGCGCTCCGCACGCTCCTCTCGGAGGCGGCCGACGAGCTCAACCAGGGGATCCGGGACCGGCCCTACTTCCGAGCGCTCGACACGACCTACTTCCGGCCGGCCCCGACACAGGCCCTCGCGGCCGAACGGCTCGGCGTCCCGTTCAGCACCTACCGCCGCCACCTCGGGCGCGGCGTCGACCACGTCGTCGACGCGCTCTGGGACATCGAGACGGGCGGCTGAGGGATCAGCCGAGAACGTCGGCGCAGGCCGTGTCGGAGTCGCCGGGCAGCGGCTCGCCGGCGAGGAACGTCCGCACCATCCCGATCACGCGGGGCCGCATCATCACGAACGTGTGGCCCGACGAGACGACGGCGTGGGCCGCGCCCTCCAAACACGTCTCTTCGACAGCCACCTTCCCGTCCCGGCTGGCGGCGATGACGGCCACCTCCACGCCCGGAGGCGCCCCGAGGTCGACGGCGGTGCCGCCCGTTGTCCGCAGCTCGGTGATGGGCGGGAAGGTCCAGCGGACGAGCCCTGCCCACCGATCCGCCTCGTGGGAGCCCTGGTTGGGCGGTGCCAGCAGGACGGCCCGGCCGGCCGCCTCGGGCGGGTCGTGGACGAGGAGCCAGCGGATCACGACGGTCCCCAGGCTGTGCCCGACAAAGTGGACACGCGGCGCGGGCTGCTCGACGAGCGCCGCCTTGACCTCCGCCCCGACGCCGGCCGCGATCTCCGCCACGCTCGGTGCCCCGCTGTCGTAGCCGACGTTGAGCACGCGGTACCCGGCCCGCCGCAGGCCGATGCCCATCGGCACCATCGACAGCGGCGTCCGCCCCATCCCATGGACGAGGACCACGAGGTCGCGCGGGTCCTCCGTCGGGCGCGTGGTCCCGCACGCACTGAGGGTGGCGACGGCGATCAGGAGCGAGACGAGGCGGACCATGCGGGGACCCTACGGGGCGACTCGGCGGACGGTCTGGTACGATCGCACCACTCAGCCCAGAACGAGCCGGTCGTCGCAGAGACGGTCCAGCAGGTCGGCGCGGTGGCTGGACAGGACGACGAGGCCGCCGCCGTCGCGGAACGCGGCGATGAGGTCGAGCGCCGCCTCGGTCGCCTCGGTGTCGAGCGCACGGAACGGCTCGTCCATCAACAGAACGGCAGGCGCCCCGGCCAGGGCGGCGGCCACCTGCGTCTTGCGCGTCATGCCCGACGAGTACGTCCGGGTGAGCGCCTCGCGCCGCTCGTCGAGGCGGACGGCGTCGAGGAGCGCGCTGTGCCGCTCGGGCGCCGCCTCGTCCCACGCACCGCGCTCGCGGGCGATCCACTCCAGCGTCTCGACGGCTGTGAGGTAGCCCGGCACGTCCGGCTGGTCGTGCACGACGCCGACCGACGCCAGAAACGCATGCGGGCTCTCGTGCACGTCGAGCTCGCCGTAGCGGACGTGCCCCTCGGTCGGAGCGCTGAGCGCCGACAGCACGCGGAGCAGCGTCGACTTCCCTGAGCCATTCGGGCCGACGAGCGCCGTTGCCGTGCCGGGCGCGAACGTGTGGCTCAGCCCGCGCAGCACGAACGGGCCGAACACGTACCGCTTCGTCACGCCATCGACGACGAGCGGGTGCTGGCGGTCGATGGGGACCGTGAGGAGGGGAACGAGGCTAGGCGACGGCACGGTGGAAGCGGACATGAGCAGCGAGCGTGACGAGACCGGCGATGAGCGACGCCGCCCCCAGGTCAACGAGCGTCCACACGGCGAGGTCGTTCCAGCTGACGTCCTCGGCCAGCCAGATCAGGAGGAGCAACACGCCGGCCAGCGGCGGCAGCCAACGGACGTTCATCAGAAACCGCGCGGCGCTCCACCGAGCGACCCCGCCGAGCCGCCCCGTCCGCGCCGCCGGTAGCACCTTGTCCGAGGCGGAGAGCGCGACGGCGCCGTTTATCACCACGACGTAGAGCGCGAGACTGGCCGCCTCGACGCCGTCGCCGAGGCGGGCGAGGTGAACGGCGGCCACGAGCGCCAGCCCGAGCGCGGCGACGCGCCCCAGCGGGAACCGACGGTCGAGCGACACGAGCCCGGCCCACACCGCTGGCCGGAGCCCGCGCGGTGCCCAGTACACGGCCTCGACGCGGATCGGCTCGCGGCTCTCGGCCCGCTCGACCTGGCGGAAGGCGTCGGCCCAGACGCCGTGGGAGATCCAGAACGCCCGGTCGAACGTCGCTCGGAGCCGGGCGATGAGAACCGCCGTGACGGCCAACACCACGAGCGGAGCCACGAGCGCGGACGGCGCGCTCCCGACGATGGCCCCCGCGTTCGACAGGGTCTGGGCGACGAGGGGCGAGAGCGCGCCGACGAGGAACACGGCGCCGGTCCGGTTGAGGCCGGGGACGAGCGCGTCGGGCACGCCGTAGCGGACCGACGGCGCCCAGGTGTAGAGCCGCCGGTACCAACCGCCCGCCTCCTCCCGCTCCCACGCACGGACGACGGGCCCGAGCGACGCGAACCGCGCGAACGCGTAGAGCCCGGCCGCCAGCACCGACAGCGAGCCCTCGGCGGCCAGCAGCGGCGCACGCCCGTCGAAGGCGATCACAACGGCTGGCACCGACAACACGAGCGGGACCGGCAGCCACCGTCCGAGCGCGTGCTGGAGGAGCCGCCCGGGCTCGGGGTTGATGAGCTGCAGCCGCCGCACCGCGGCCGACGGGTACAGTGCGTGCTGCACGCCGACGGCCAGGCCGGCCGAGATCAGGATCGTGAGGTACCGGACCAGCCGCGCCCGCCCCGCGGGGTCCAGCCCCTCCCCTGCCGTCGCCGCCAGCGCGCCGAGGACGACAGCGGCGGCGCCCCACCCCACGAGGCGCGCCCACCGCCCCACAGGACTCATCGATCCGGGGAGGAGCGCGCTCACCGCAACGTGCCGAGGTACACCGTGCCGTCCGGGAAGCCGGCTCGCGCGTCTTCGGCCAGCCGGGAGGCGAACGGCTCGGGGTAGATCGTGATCTGGCCGAGCTCGCTCAAGGGCACGAGGCGGAGGCCGCGGAGCAACTGGCGGTCGCCCAGCTCCGGGTCGGTCCCGAGGCGGGCGGCCTCGACGTCACGCGCCCGGCAGGCGAAGTAGAACGAGACGGCGTGCAGCGGCGGCCGGATGAAGTCGATCGCGTACCGGAGCGGGCCGACCTCGACGTCGACGCCCGCCTCCTCCGTCACCTCGCGCCGTAGCGCCTCCTCCAGCCCCTCCCCGAACTCGACGCCGCCGCCCGGAGGCGTCCAGAACGGCCGGTCCTCCCACAGCCCCTCGTGCTCCGCCAGCAGCACCGCCGACGGGTCGTCCGGATCATCGAAGACGAGGGCGCCGACGCGCACGCGAACGCGGTTGGTGTAGACGTCGGGGATGCGCACCGGGGTTGAGAGTAGAGGATCGAGGGCGCCCGCCTCGGGGCGCTGTCGGGCCGAGGCGGACGGATCGAGGCGACACATAGATCCCCGCCAGTGCGGAGAGGGCTCGGTCGAAAAGAGCCGGGCCGCTGGACCTCCGAGCGCAGCGAGCCCTACTCCTCCGCCAGCACGCGGGCCGTCGCGCGGCGGACCTTCCGGGTGCGGCTCGGCGCCTTCGGCTCGTCGAGCGTGCCGCCGGCCTGAGCGTGGGCCACGGCCGCCGCCACGAAGTGGACGAACAGCGGGTGCGGCTCGCGGACACGGCTCCGGTACTCCGGGTGGAACTGGACGCCGACGAACCACGGGTGGGCCAACTCCGACGCCGGTGCGCCGTCGCCGCCCGCGTCCGGTCGGGGGAGTTCGATGATCTCGACGAGGTCGCGACTTGGGTTCATGCCCGAGAACACGAGGCCGGCCTCGCGCAGCTTGTAGCGGAGGTCGTTGTTGACCTCGTACCGGTGGCGGTGCCGCTCCTCGACGGCCTCGGCGCCGCCGTACACCTCACGAGCGAGCGTGTCCTCGCCGAGCGCGCAGGTGTAGGCCCCGAGCCGCATCGTCCCGCCTTTGTCCGTGACGGTCTTCTGCTCGGCCATCATCGAGATGACCGGCGCCGGCGAGTCGGGCTCGAACTCCGTCGAGTGGGCGTCTTCCAGGCCGGCCACGTTCCGGGCGAACTCGATGGTCGCCACCTGCATCCCGAGGCAGATGCCGAAGAACGGGACGCCCCGCTCGCGGGCCCAGCGGACCGCCTCGATCTTCCCGTCGATCCCGCGGTCGCCGAAGCCCGGCGCCACCAGGACGCCCGAGACGCCGTCGAGCGTCTCGGCCACGTTCGCCTCGATCACGTCGTCGGAGAGGACGCTCCGGACCTCGACCTGGACGCCGTTCTTGGCGCCCGCCAGCAGGAAGCTCTCCGAGATCGACTTGTAGGCGTCCTGGTGCTCGACGTACTTCCCGACGAGCGCGACCGTCACCTTCCCCTCGGGGTTCTTGAGCCGGCGGAGAAAGTCGACCCAGTCTTCGAGATCGGGCGTCGGGTCGACGTCGAGCGGGGCCGTGAGTTGGAGCCGCTTCAGGACCACCTCCTCGAACTTCTGCTCGCGGAGCAGGAGCGGGACCTCGTAGATCGACTCGGCGTCGAGCGCTTCGATGACGGCCTCCGACGACACGTTGCAGAACAGGCCGATCTTCCGGCGGACGTCCTCGGGCAGCGGGTGCTCGGTGCGCGCCACGAGCACGTCGGGCTGGAGGCCGTAGCTCTGGAGCGTCTTGACGGAGTGCTGCGTCGGCTTCGTCTTGAGCTCGCCGGCGGCGGCGAGGTACGGCACCAGCGTGAGGTGGATGAGCGCCGTGTTCTCGCGGCCCTCCTCGAGCGAGAGCTGGCGGATGGCCTCGAGGTACGGGAGCGACTCGATGTCGCCCGCGGTCCCGCCCACCTCGGTGATGATCACGTCATAGTCGCCGGTCTCGGCGAGCCGCCGCATCCACCCCTTGATCTCGTCGATCACGTGGGGCACCACCTGGACCGTCTTGCCGAGGTAGGCGCCGGCGCGCTCCTTCGCGATGACGCCCGAGTAGACGCGGCCCGTCGTCACGTTGTTGGCCTGCGACATGGGCACGCCGAGGTAGCGCTCGTAGTGGCCCAGGTCGAGGTCCGTCTCGGCCCCGTCGTCGGTGACGTACACCTCGCCGTGCTCGTACGGGTTCATCGTCCCCGCGTCGACGTTGATGTACGGGTCGAACTTCTGGATGGTGACTCGAAGCCCACGCGCTTCGAGGAGCCGGCCGAGGCTGGCGGAGACGATCCCCTTGCCCAGCGACGACGTCACGCCGCCGGTCACAAAGAGGAACTTGGTCGGGGCGGAGTCGGCGGGCATCGGCGGGGGTGTGGACGCTCGCCCCGCAAGCTACGGGACCGGCGCCCGCGCGCCTGCTTCCGGGCGGACTTTCATGCGCCCCCCCATCCCCTCTCCCCGCCCGCCTCGACGCCATCGCCGAGGCAGGCGGGGTCGGGTCACTCGGTGCTGGTGGCGCCCTCGACCGGGAGGAGCACCACGCGGACGTACTGGTCCTCGTCGAGCGTGTCGACGGCCATGTCGCGGACGTCGTCCATCGTCAGGCGCGCGACGATGTCGGGCTGGTCGAGGCTGTCCTGCGGGTCCGCGTCGTAGCGGGCGGCCGTCGTGAGGACCGACAGCCAGTAGCTGTTCTCTTCGAGGTTCGTCTCGCGCGCCCGGCGCTGCTGCTCCTGGAACGCCGCGAGGTGGTGGGACTCGGCCTCGCCGGCCTTCAGCGTCGCGATCTCGGCGAACACCGCGTCCACCAGCTCATCCACGCGGTCGGGGTCGGCGCCGAACTGGATGCGAATCTGGTACCGGTCCTCGTCCCGGTCGACGCTCGGCCGGACGCCGACGCCGTAGACGCCGCCGCGGTCCTCGCGGAGCTCCTCGCGGAGCATCTTCGACAGCACGTCGGCGGTGGCGTCGAGGATCGCGCGGTCCTCGTTGTCGTCGGCGTCGATCTCGCCGTGGAACACGAGAGCCACCTGAGCCTGCGGCTCGACGCCGGCGCGGACCGTCTTCTCGATGACGCCCTCCGGCGGAGCCACCGAGCGGTCGACGGGCGCCTCGTCGCGGCCGGCGCCGGGGAGGCTGGCGAGGTACGTCTCGACGAGCGGCCGGACGGCCTCGGGCTCGACGGCGCCCACGAGCACGAACGTGAAGTCGGAGACGTCGGCGAACCGGTCCCGGTAGAACGCGAGCGAGCGGTCGAGGTCGGCCCGGTCGAGGTCGCCGAGGTACTCGCGGAGCGTCCGGCTGCGGGGGTCCCCGTTGGCGAGCGTGGCCGAGAGCGTGTCGCCGAACGCGACGCGTGGCACGTTGACTTGGCTGCCGAGGATGCCGCGCGTCTGGGCCAGCGCGGCCTCGAACGCGTCGCGGTCGAGCCGCGGGGCGGTCACGTAGAGGTGGACGAGCTGAAACAGGGTTTCGAGGTCGCCGGGGGCTGCGCTGCCCGTGAACCCTTCGGTCTGGCCCGAGATCGTCGGCCGGACACTGACGATCTGGCCCGAGAGGGCCTTCCCGAGCGCCGTCTGGTCGAACGCGCCCACGCCCGACTGGCCGACGTAGCCGGCCGCGCCGCCGGCCGCGATCACGGCCTCGTCGTCGAGGAGCGACGTGCCGCCGGGGCTGGTCGCGCTCAGGAGCACCTCGTCGGCCTTGAAGTCGGTCGGCTTGAGGATGACCGTGGCGCCGTTGGAGAGCGTCCACGTGATCGTGCCGAGGTCGGCGTCCGCGTCCTCCTCGAAGACGGAGCCGGCGGCGGGCGGAGCAGGCACGAGCGGGCCCTCGACGATGGCGTCCTCGTAGGGCGTGATCTCCGCGTCGGCGACCTCGTCCAGCACGGCGAGCAGGTCGGCCTCGGCGGGCACGCTGCCGTCGGTGGGCGCCGTCACCGTGATCACGCGGTCGTCGCCGGCGGCGAGCTCCTCAGCGACGGCGTTGACCTCGTCGAGCGTGATCGTGGGGAGGTAAACCTCGACGAACGCGAGCCGCGCCTCGGGCGAGACCGACGGCTCGCCCTCCAGGAACGCGTTGACGTAGGCCATGGCGAGCGCCCGGCTCTCCTGGTTCTCCGCCTCGGCCACCGCCGACTGCGCCGACCGGAGCAGGTCGGCCTTGGCGCGCTCGACCTCGCCCGGGGTGATCCCAAACCGGCTCGCCCGAACGGCCTCGGTGCCGAGCACGCGCATGGCCTCCTCGATCTGGCCCGGCTTGGCCACCGCGATCAGCTGCGACGCGCCGACGGTCCGGACGAGGTTGCCGGTGGCGGCGGCCGCGAAGGCGTAGGGCGCGTCGGGCTGGCGCTGGATCTCAGCGAGCCGCTCGCGGAGCGCTCCGAAAAAGAGCCCCTCGACGAGCGATTGTCGGGCGTCGCCGTAGGTCGTGATCCGCCGGGGCTCGCCGCGGTACATCAGGCGGACGAGCGCGTACGGGGCCTCGGGGTCCGTCGCGATGGCGACCGCGCCGCCCGAGGCCTCGGCCATGTCGTAGACGGTCCGCTCGGGCGCGTCGGTGGGGGGCTCGAGGCTCGCGAACCGCTCTCGGATCATGGCCTCGACGGCGTCGACGTCCACGTCGCCCACGACCACGACGGCCATGAGGTCCGGGCGGTACCAGTCGCGGTAGAAGTCGCGGAGCCGCTCCGGCGGCGCCGTCTCGATGACCTCGGGCGTGCCGATGGGCAGGCGGTCGGCGTAGCGCGAGCCGCCGAACAAGACCGGGTACACCGTCCGGTTCATCCGCTCGGAGGCGCCCTGCCCGATTCGCCACTCCTCCAGCACCACGCCGCGCTCGCGCTCGATGGCCGAGTCGGCGAGTGTGATCCGCCCGGCCCACTCGCGGAGCACGTCGACCCCGGTCTCGAACACGTCGGCCGAGTCGGTCGGGACCTGGAGCATGTAGACCGTCTCGTCGAACGACGTGTAGGCGTTGAGGTCCGGCCCGAACCGCGTCCCGACGGACTCGAGGTAGCGGACGAGCTCGGGCTCGTCGAACCGCTCGGTCCCGTTGAACGCCATGTGCTCGACAAAGTGGGCCAGCCCACGCTGGTCCTCGTCTTCGAGCACGCTCCCGGCGTCGACCGCCAGCCGGAGCTCGGCGCGGCCCTCGGGCTCGGTGTTGTGGCGGACATAGTACCGGAGCCCGTTGTCGAGCGTCCCCTGCCGCACGGCGGGGTCGAACGGGAGCGGCGCGTCGAGCGCGGGCTGAGCGAGCGCGGGGGCGGCGAGGACGAACGCGAGCAGCCCGAGGCGGGCGAAGAGGCGCGACGAGTGGAGCATCGGGTCGGGGGAGTGGAGCGGAATCCGCCTGCCGATTTGCAGGGGACCGACGGCGCCTAAACATAGGGTCCGCCTCTCTTGAGGGCGGCGGCTTCGAGGGGCGGAACGCCGTCGCGTTCGCCATTTGTGCCTTGCCGCACTCGGCGCCCGCGGCCTATCTCTTGTCGTCCCAACCCGTTGCCCGATGCGGCTCTCCGTCACCCTCCTCGCCGCCGTCGCTCTCACCCTCCCCGCCTCGGCACAGGCGGGCCCTCCCTGCCAGTCGCCCGAGGCGGACGGGCTCGACTTCTGGGTCGGTACGTGGGACCTCGAATGGGACACGGCCAACGGGACGGCCTCCGGCACCAACGTCATCACGCGCGAGCACAACGGGTGCGTGATACAAGAGCGGTTCGCGGCCGAGACCGGGTTCGAGGGCGGGAGTTGGTCGGTCCTCACGCCGGCCGGTTGGCGGCAGACGTGGGTCGACAACGGCGGCGGCTACCTCCTCTTCGACGGCGCCACCGACGCCGACGGCCGCGTGACCGAAATGCGGCAGGCGCCGTTCGAGAACCCGCAGGGCCAGAGGCAGACGAACCGGATGGTCTGGGAGGACGTCACCGCCGACTCGCTCGTGTGGCGCTGGCAGGCCTCCCTCGACGACGGAGAGACCTGGGCCGACCGCTGGGTCATCCGCTACACACGCCGCGACTGACCCCGCCTCGGCGCCGAGGCGGAGGGAGGCCGCGCGCTAGGCCGGTTTCCGCGAAGTCACGAGGAGGCCGGTGCCCGTCGCGTTGTCGGCGCGGAGGTCGACCGCGTTCAGCGCCAGCCCGACGGGGCCGGCCGCGGCGTACCACGCGCCGACGAGCGGGGCCGTCAGCCACGACGCGTTGAGCGCTTGGATCGGCCACTTCACGAGGAGTCGCCACGCGGCCGAGCCGGCGGGGCCGTAGGCGTAGTCGGTCTCGATGACCTCCAGCCCGGCCGTCTCCAGCTTCTCCGTGAGCTCCGCCAGCGGGTACCCGTCGCGGACGTGCTCGCCGATAAAGCTCTCCTCCCCCTCCTCGGTCACACCCGACCCGCCCTGGTCGCTCGGCGTGTTGACGATGAACACGCCGCCGGGCTTGAGCGCCGCCAGGACGTGCCGGAAGACGGCCCGGTCGTCCTCGATGTGCTCCATCACGTCGACCGAGAGGGCAAGGTCGAAGGCGTCCTCGTACTCGAGGGGGAGCGTGAGGTCGGCGTTCTCGAACACGACGCGGCCGGCGTACGGCGTCTGCGCCATGAAGGTCTGCGCCCGCGCGAGGTAGTCGTCCTTCACGTCGACCGCCGTGACGTCGACGTTGGGGAACGTGTCGACGAGCCAGTAGGCGTACTGGCCGAACCCGGTCCCGGCGTCGAGCACGCTGACGGGTCGGTCGCCGAACGCCTCGATCCGCCGGCGGAGCGCGCGGCGGACGTACCACGAGCGGAGGAAGACGGTGTCGAGCAGCCGGTAGAACGCCTTCGTCCGGGCGGGCGTCGTCCAGAAGAAGCGGCCGAGGCGGTCTTTGACGGGGTCGTAGTCCACGAGCGCAGGGGGTGGGATCGGAGGTTACGGCCCGCCGACGCGCGGTATCGTTCCCCTCCCCCATCGTCGCCGGAGGTTCACTGCCATGCCCACCTGCATCTGGTCCCACGAGACGTCCGACCGCGTCGTCCCGCTGACGCTCGACGTGCCGTCGAACACCGGCGGCGAGCGGACCGAACAGACGCTCTACGTCCTCCCCGAGCACGAGGCCGCCCTCCGGGCCTACAACGAGCGCGTCGCACGCTTCGGCAAGACCTTCCTGCGCGCCATGCTCGGTCTGAGCGCGGCGCTCCTCGGCGTAGCCGTCGGCGCCCCCCTTTTCGGGTGGCCCGATGCGACGGCCAGCGCCATCGTCGGGTTGGGCGTCTCGGGCATCGGCTGGCTGATGATCGCGTTCCCGTTCGCCACCCCGACGACGGTCCGCTCGCTCGGCATCCGCCGCTCGATCTGGATCGCGCGCGGCCTCGGCGCCGTGACCGTCGGCCTCGGGATCTGGATCGCCCTGGCCGGCTAGCGATCCGTGAGGCGCTCGACGGCTTCGCAGAGCCGGTCCCACGAGTACCGCTCGCGCTCGCGGCGGACGCCGGCCGCGAGTCGCTCCCCGAGGTCGTCCTCCACGAACCGCACGAGCGTGTCGGCAAGCGCGCCCGGGTCCTCAGGGGGGACGACGAGGCCGGCCTCGCCATCCGGCACGATCTCCGCCAGCCCGCCCACGTCGGTCGTGATCACGGGCGTCCCGAAATGGAACGCGATCTGGGCGACGCCGCTCTGCGTCGCCGAGACGTACGGCTGAACGACGGCGTCGGCGGCGCTGAAGTAGAGGCCGACGCGGTCGTCCGGGATGTAGTCGGCGTCGAGGCGGACGCCATCGAGCGCGGCGGCCTGCGCGCGGAGCTCGGCCTCGTCGGCGTAAAACTCGCCGGCCACGACGAGTTGCGCGCCCGGAACGCGCTCGCGGACACGCGGCCACGCCTCCAGCAGGACGTGGAGACCCTTGTAGCGACGGATGAAGCCGAAGAAAAGAAAGAGCGGGACGCCGGTCGGGAGTCCCAGCGCCTCGCGTGCCTCCGCCGCGGGCGTCGGGACGCCGAAGCCGTCGTACACCGGGTGCGCCACCTGCTCCACCGGGGCCCCGAGGCCGAGCGCCTCGACGTCGGCGCGGACCTGGTCGCTCATGACCACGAGCCCGTCGCACGCGCCGAGCCCGTACCTCGTCAGCGTGATGTCGCCCGGCCGCCGCTCGTGCGGAATCGCGTTGTGGACGACGGCCAGAACCCTCACGCCTCGCTTCCGAAGTCGGCGCGCGATGACTCCGAACGCGGGGCCAAAAAATGGCATCCAGTGCATGAACACGGCCACCTCCGCACCGCGCTCGGCGACGTGCCGGGCCGTCCGCACCCACGAGAACGGGTGGAGCGAGTCGATGCGTTGGGCCGCGATCGGGAGATCGACGGGCGGGGGGCCATCGTCGAGCTGCGTCTTGCCAGGGAAGAGCGCCTCGGGATACTGACGTCGGAACGTGACCTGATCCACGTTGTGGCCGCGCGCCACCAGCCCGCGAGCGAGGGCGGACTGAAAGTGGGCGATGCCGCCGCGGTAGGGCCACGCGGGGCCGAGGAGCGTAATGCGCATAGCGTAAGATCCCTCCGCTCTCGTCCAGCGGCTCGCACCGAGGCCCAGCGGGTCTGTCCCTGGCCCCGCCCACCTCGATGCCGAGGCGGGCTAGACCCGGACCGGCTCCTCTCGACGCACGTCGACCGACGGCGTGACCTCGCTCCGGACGTCGTACTGGTCCGGCCGCTCCATCTCGGGGCGGACGATCATCTCGCCCAGCAGCCCGGCCAGGAACGACTGCGCGCCGAGCAGGATGAGCATGACGCCGAACAGGAGCAGAGGGCGGCCGCCGATCGACGCGCCGAATACGAGCTTCTCGACGGTGAGGTAGACCAGCGTCAGGAAGCCGAGGACGAACGCGAGCGTTCCGGCCCCGCCGAAGAACACCATCGGCCGGCGCGCGAACCGGGTCAGGAAGACGACTGTGATGAGGTCGAGGAAGCCTCGGAGGTAGCGCTCCAGTCCGAACTTCGTCGTCCCGTGGAGCCGCTCGCGGTGGTTGACGACCTGCTCCTCGATGTTCGTGAACCCCTCCCACTTCGCCAGGAGCGGGATGTAGCGGTGGAGTTCGCCGTACACGCGGACACTCTCGACCACCTCACGCCGGTAGGCCTTGATGCCCGAGTTGAAGTCGTGGAGTGGGATCCCCGACATCCAGCGCGTGATGTGGTTGAAGAACTTCGACGGGAGGCGTTTTTCCCACGGGTCGTGCCGCTTCCGCTTCCACCCGGAGACGAGGTCGGCGCCGGCCTGGAGGCGGCGGACCATCTCAGGCAGTTCGGCCGGATCGTCCTGGAGATCGGCGTCGAGCGTGGCGACATAGCGCCCGCGAGCCCTCCCGAAGCCGGCGGCGAGGGCGGCGCTCTTGCCGTAGTTCCGCCGGAAGCGGACGCCCGCGAACCGGTCGTCGTCTCGATTGAGCCCCTCAATAACCTCCCACGAGGCGTCGTCCGAGCCGTCGTCGACGAGCCAGACCTCGAAGCTCAGGCCGGCGCCGTCCAATGCGTCGCGGATCTGGTCCGCCAGCTTGGGCAGGCTCTCGGCCTCGTTGTACGAGGGGACGACGACGGAGAGGTCGGGGCGCATGGGCGGGAACGTACGCGCGGGTCCCCCCGCCTCGGGCGCGAGGCGGGCGGGGCTAGGTGTCGATCGTGGCGTACTTCGCGTTCCGCTCGATGAACTTGCGCCGGGGCTCGACGGCGTCGCCCATGAGCGTCGAGAACGTCTTGTCGGCGGCCGCGGCATCCTCGATCGTCACGATCTGGAGCATCCGGTGGTCCGGGTCCATGGTCGTGCTCCAGAGCTGCTCGGGGTTCATCTCGCCGAGCCCCTTGTAGCGCTGGACGCCGACGCCGGACGCGCCGCCGAGTTCATCGATGGCGTCCCTGAGCTGCTTGTCGTTCCAGGCGTAGAGCTCGCGCTTGCCCTTCTTGGCGCGATACAGCGGCGGAAGCGCGATGTAGATGTAGCCGGCTTCGAGGAGCGGACGGAGATACCGGTAGATAAACGTGAGCAGGAGCGTCCGGATGTGCGCGCCGTCGACGTCGGCGTCGGTCATCAGGACCACCTTGTGGTAGCGGAGCTTCTCGTCGGAGAACTCGTCCGAGCCGGCCGCGATCTGGACGCCGAGCGCGGTCACCATGTTCTTGATCTCCTCGTTGTCGAGGATCTTGTCGAGCCGGGCCTTCTCGACGTTCAGGATCTTGCCCCTCAGCGGCAAGATCGCTTGGAAGTGCCGGTCGCGGGCCTGCTTGGCCGAGCCGCCGGCCGAGTCGCCCTCGACGAGGTACAGCTCCGACTCGGACGGGTCCTTCGACGCGCAGTCGGCCAGCTTGCCCGGTAGGCCGCCGCCGCCGAACGCGCTCTTGCGCTGGACGAGCTCGCGGGCGCGCCGCGCCGCCGTCCGCGCCTGCGCGCTCAGGATCACCTTCTGGACGATCGTCTTGGCCTCGCGCGGGTGGTCCTCCAGCCACTCGGCCAGCTTCTGCCCCACGAGGCTCTCGACGGCGCCCTGGACCTCGCCGTTGCCCAGCTTGGTCTTGGTCTGACCCTCGAACTGCGGCTCCTGCACCTTCACGCTCAGCACGGCCGTCAGGCCCTCACGGAAGTCGTCGCCGGAGAGGTTGACCTTCGCCTTCTTGAGCAGGTCGTTGTTGTCCGCGTAGTTCTTGAGCGTCCGCGTGAGGGCGCGGCGGAAGCCGGAGACGTGCGTCCCCCCCTCGTGCGTGTTGATGTTGTTGACGAACGAGAGGACGTTCTCCTGGTAGCCCGTGTTGTAGCGCATGGCCAGCGACACAGGAACCTCGGCGTCCTCGTCCTCGATGTGGATCGCGTCCTCGAAGAGGGACTCGCGGGCCTCGTCGAGGTAGGCCACGAACTCGGCGAGGCCGCCCTCCGAGTGGTACGTCTCGGCACGGAGCTCGTCGTCCTCCTCGCGTTCGTCGGAGAGCGTGATCGTCACGCCCTTGTTGAGGTAGGCGAGCTCGCGCATCCGCGACGCGAGCGTGTCGAAGCGGTAGACGGTGTCGAGGAAGATGCCGGTGTCCGGCTTGAAGCGGACGGTCGTGCCGGTCTCCTCGTCCGGGCCGAGGTCGCGGACGCGGGTCAGCTCCTCGACCGTGTCGCCCTTCTCGAACGCCATCTTGAACACGCCGCCGTCGCGGCGGACCTCGACGTCGAGCCGGTCCGAGAGGGCGTTCACGCAGCTCACGCCCACGCCGTGGAGGCCGCCGGACACCTTGTACGTGTCCTTGTCGAACTTGCCCCCCGCGTGGAGAACGGTCATCACGACCTCGACGGCCGGCTTGCCCTCGCGCGGGTGCATCTCGACCGGGATGCCGCGGCCGTCGTCGACGACCGAGATCGAGTTGTCCTCGTGGATCGTGACCTCGATGTGGTCGCAGTAGCCCGCGAGCGCCTCGTCGATCGAGTTGTCGACGACCTCGTAGACGAGGTGGTGGAGCCCGCGCACACCGACGTCGCCGATGTACATGGCAGGCCGCTTGCGGACGGCCTCCAGCCCTTCGAGCACCTGGATGTTGCCGGCGCCGTACTCCTTGGCAACCGCAGGTGGCAGAGGCGAGCCGTCGCCCGAGGCCGGCGGAGTCGGGAGGGCGTTGGCCGGCGGCGTGGGCGTGTCGCCCTCGGGTGTCGTGGCCTGCTCGTAGGGGCGGTCGGTACCGTTCGTGTCGGGCATCGGTCGGGGATCGGTGGGAGATGCGCAGAGGCCCCTCGACGGGACCGCGCCAAACCGGCCAAATTTACGGCCGCGCGGCAGGTTTTGCCGTCGTTCCTGAACGATTCGCCCCCGGCCCTATTGGCGCCCTCGCGCCCTGTTCACACCCCTCCGCCGCCGTCTATGAGAACGTCCCCGAGCGCGTCTCGAAGGTCGCCGACGCGGGCCGTGAAGGCCGCCAGAGCGCGGCCGTACTCGTCGGCCACAGACCGGCGCCGGGACTCACCCGCGAGCACGCGCGCCTCTTCGACAAGCGACTCGTCAACGGCCGGGTACAGGCTCAAAAGCTTCTGATGGGCCGTTCCGAGCGCGTCGCTCAGGTCGTCGAGGAGAAGTCGGTCCTCGAACGCCTGCGCCAGTGCGGCGGCCTCATTCTCGGGCACGCCGGTCACGACACGGAGCCGGAGGCGGACGAGCGTGGCGCCCACCTCGACGTGGAGACCGCCGAGGTCGTCCCGGACGGTCCGCTCAGACTCCTGCTCCGACGCGTCGCGCCCGGCCCGGCGGTCTCCGATCCGGCGTGCCGTCTGAAGCGCGGCGCGGGCGGCGGCCACGAGGGCCACGGCGTGGAAGGCGGCGGAGTCGTTCGGCACAGTCGGTCGAAAGAGGGGCGTAGGGCGTGGGAGCCCCACGTCCTCTGCCCGCCGTTACACGTTGAGGTAGCGCAGGAAGGCAGCGGCGCGCTCTTCGAGGTCGTCCTCGGCCTCGTCAAAGACGGCGACGACGCGGTAGTCGTAGTGCGCCATGACGTGGCGCACGCGCGCCGTGTCGGTCACGTTCAGCTTGAGCGTCACGCGGACACGCCCCGCGCCCGGGTCATCCTCCGTCGACACGGACAGGATGCGGACGCCGTTCTGCTCGACGATCTGGGCCACCTGCCCAAGCGAGAAGTCGGTGCGGGAGACGTCGAGGACGACGATGGCGCCCGGCTCCTCGGTCGCCAGCATGTGCGCGAGCTGCCCAAACACGTCCTGGCGAACGACGAGGCCGGCGTAGCCGCCGTCCCCGGACACGACCGGGAGCACGCTCAGGCCGTGCTGGCGCATGAGGTGTGCCGCGTCGAACACGTGCGTGTCGAGTCCGATGGAGACCGGCTCGCCGGCCATGAGCGCACCGAGCGGGGCGCTGGGCTCGGGGTGCGCCCGGAGCGCGGCCTCGGTCACGACCGAGTCGAGGCGGCCGGTCGGATCGAGCACCGGGAGGTGCGCGACGTGGGCGTCGGCCAGCTCGACGAGCGCCTCGCCGACGGTGTCCGTCGTCGAGAGCGGGCCGAGGGCGCTGAGGATTGTGGCAACGGTCATAGTAGGGGGGGGACGACCGGATAGAGGCAAGCTATCACCCGGCACCTCTACAGACGGGCAAGAGGCGTACCAGATGCAGCGAGCGGCCGGTCCGCACCGACCGTTCACCTGGCGCTCGGGCCCGTTCGGGGAATCTCCCGACCTCGGCCTCGGCGAATCCGAGGCCGAAACGCTACGCGCCGTCGTCGTCCGCCAGCGTGGCGGACTGCGCGGCGCCGTCGCCTGACGGCACGTCGGCGGCCGTTTGCCAGCGGAGGTTGCCGTAGCGCTCGAGCATCCGATCGAGGTCGGGCGCGTTCTTCGTCGAGGCCCGGAAGTGGAGGCGGACCACAGCGACGGGTGGCGCGCTGGCGTCGTAGGCGTCTCCGGCGAAACCGACTTCCTCCTCGATCACCTCGGCCACGCTGTGGATGTGGGCCCGGGCTTTCGGCTTCGCGACGGGCAAGAGCGCTACGCGGTCGACGTAGTCCGCCTCGACGAGGGCGAGCGTACGGGTGCGGAGTTCGTCGAGCCCGATGCCGCGCGCGGCCGAGATGAACACGGCGTCGTCGTAAGCCTGCTCGAGTTGGTCCAGAAGGCCGGGGTCGTCCAGGGCGTCCACCTTGTTGAACACCATGAGCGTCGGCTTGTCCTGAGCCCCCAACTCGGAGAGCGTTTCGTTGACCACGCGGACGTGGTCCTCGGCATTTGGGTGCGTCACGTCGACGACGTGGAGCAGGAGGTCAGCCTCGCGGACCTCGTCGAGCGTGCTCTTGAAGCTCTCGACGAGCGCGTGCGGCAGCTTCCGGATGAACCCGACGGTGTCGGCCAGGAGAACGGCTTTGTTCGTGTCGAGGTCGACCTGGCGGGTCGTGGCGTCGAGCGTGGCGAAGAGGCGGTCTTCGGCGAAGACCGTCTCGTCGGCGAGCGCGTTCATGAGCGTGCTCTTGCCAGCGTTGGTGTACCCGACGAGCGCGACGCGGGTCTGGTCGACGCGGCCCTTCCGCTGCGTGGTCCGCTGGCGGTCGATCCGGTCGAGGTGATCCTTGAGCACGGCGATCCGCTTGCCGATGAGGCGGCGGTCGGTCTCGATCTGCGTCTCACCCGGCCCGCGCATCCCGATGCCGCCCTTCTGGCGCTCGAGGTGGGTCCAGGCCCGCGTGAGGCGGCTCCGGAGGTACTGGAGCTGCGCGAGTTCGACCTGTGCCTTGGCCTGCGCCGTCCGCGCGCGGTCGGCGAAGATGTCCAGGATGAGGCCGGACCGGTCGACCAGCTTGACCGCGTTGTCCTCCGACTTCAGCGCCTTCTCCAAGTTGCGGACCTGGACCGGCGAGAGGTCGTCGTCGAACACCACGAGGTCGGCCTTGTGCTTCTCGACGGTCTTGCGGAGCTCCTCGACCTTCCCTTTCCCGATGAACGTCGCGCCGTGGACGCGCGGGAGATTTTGGGTGATGCGGGCGGCCGTGTCGGCGCCGGCCGTATCGGTGAGGAGTTCGAGTTCGTCGAGGCCGTCGCGGAGTTCGGCGGGCGTCGTGTCAGGCGTCTGGACACCGACGAGGACGGCGGTCTCACGTCGGCGGGAGGTCGGTTGCGTCAAAAGGCGATCTGTAGGCGTCGGAGGTCTGAACGCGGCGGGCCGGGGGAACGGTGCCTCTGCTGTGTGAAAGCTAGAGTGGAACGGCGGCGGATTCGTGGGGAGGCCCTTGAATTCGTCTCTCGCGCGCCTCCGCCTAGACATCGAGACGGAAGGGGCTGGTTTGGACAGACATCCCGCTCGCCCGGCGTGTCGCCGCTACGAATCGTGGAATCACAGGACGCGCCGCCCCCGATCTCGGCGCGATTCTGGACCTGTCGGCTGCGACTCGCTCCCTCCTTTCCCCGAGGGTCCGCCGATGGGTTCCGTGTGCTGGGACGGCACGCCGGCCCCTCTGTCCCGCCTCACGGGACAGAGGGGCTGATCGTCCCGGATCGGACTTCTGTCGTTTTGTGGTGGAGCGGCAGGGGCGTGGGCGGAGGAACTTTCGGGGTCCTCCGTCCCATTGTCGGGTCACGCCCCAGGGGCTGCCCGCCAGCGTGTCGTCACGAGCGTCTCGGCGACGAGGCACGTGAGGGCGAGCGCCAGGAAGAGGGTCCACAGCGGCATCCCGCTCGGCTCGCCCGAGGCGGACAAATCCGCGGCCCCCTCGACCACACGGACCGGCCGGTCCGTCGCGGCCTCCAGCCGACGCGCAGCCTCCGCCGGATCCAGTTGTGCCGGGTCCGACTCGCGCGCGTCCTCATTGACGGCGACCACGCGGAGCGTCCGCCCGCCTTGCACGACGCGGTACAGACCCGCCCGCGCGACGGCATCGCCCACGTCGAGGACGACGGCGCCCGGGACCGTCCGCTGGAGTGGCGTCAACGCCGTTCCGTCCGGCCCCACAAGGCGGAGTGCCGCGCCCGCCTCGACGCCCTCGACGCGGACGGTTCCCCCTTCCCTTGCGACCAGCTCGCCCGAGTCGGCGACCGACGACCCGGCGGCGAGGTACGCGGCAGCGCGGTACAGGAGGGGAACGAACAGGCCGCGCTGCGGGAGGTCGCTCCACCTGAGGTCCGGCGCGACGCCGAACAGGAGCACGCTGCCCTCGCCGCGCCGGATCTCCTGGAGCATCGGCGCGCCCGTCTGTGTCTTAATGAGCGTCGACTCGTCGGCGCCGCCCGGACGGTAGCGGGCGATGCGGCGTACATCGGCCGCCTCGGGCGTCGGGCGGGCCGCGTCGAAGACCCCCGCGAAGAGCGGGTGGTCCAGGTCGAGATCGGTCGTGCGACCAATGGCCTCGCCGTCGGACTCCCCGAGTGCGCCGTCGATCCGGCCCGCGCCGAGCGCAGAGAGAAGCGGGTTGAGCGACTCCGGATCCGTCCCGGGGAACGCGAGGACGCCGCCGCCCTCGGCCACGAACGCGGCCAGCCGCCCCGGGTCGGCCACCGAGGCAGGGCCGACGAGCACGACGGCGTCGTAGTCGCTCAGATCCGCGCCGGCCAGCGCGCCCTCGGCGACCTCATTGAGCGCGACGCCGCCCGACTCGGCAGCGACGCCCAGCGCGAGCGTTACGAGGTCGGCCCGCTGGCCGTCGCCGCGGACCACGAGCACGCGCGGCGGCGGCGGCACGCGGAGGGCGAAGTAGCGCGCGTCGTCCCACTCGGCACCGTCGGCCTCGATGCGGACCTCGCCGCCGAGCCACCCGCGGGCGGGAGGCGTGACCGTGAACGGGACACGCACAGGCGTGTTTGGAACCACGTCAACGGCCGTTTCGGCGACGCGCTCACCATCGAGCAGGAGCGCGGCGCCAACCGTCCCGGGGCGTCCTCCGTAGCGAGTCACTGTCGCCTCGATCTGTACCGGCCGGCCGGGCTCCACGATTCGGCTCACGACCTCCACGTCCGTCACGGCCGTGTTGACCTGCCGACGTGCGCCGAGCGGAAGGAGCGTCACGTCGACGTCGTCGGGGAGTGCGGCGCTGGCGGAGTCGGTAAACGTCGCGGCCTGGAAGTCGCTCACGACGACGATCTCACGGCGCGGATGCGCCGCGCCCTCCAACAGGCTTCCGGCCCGAGCAACGGCGGCCGTCAGGGGCTCGGCGCCTGCGAGGGACGGCGTCGCGGCGATGGCGTCGAGGACCGGTCCGGCCGTTGCGTACGGCACCGCCCGGAACTCGGGTGGGCGGGCGACTGGGAGGAGCGTCCGCTCGTCGCCGCGGCCCGTCGCCTCGACGACCGTCCCGCCGAGCGTGCGCGCCTGGTCGATGAGGGCGCCCTGCGCGTCGCGCAGCGTCATCGACCGGCTGTTGTCGAGGACGAGGACGAGGCTCCGGGCCGCACCCTCCTCGAACACTCCGGCATCGGCCGTCCGCGTCGGGCGTGCGAAGGCGAGCACGAGGAACAGCACGGCGAGCGTCCGGAGCGCCAGCAGCAGCCACTGGCGGATGCGGACGCGGCGCATCGAGGTCGCCTCGATCTCGCGCACGAACCGGAGCGTCGAGAAGTCGACGCGCTGCGGCCGGCGGAAGTTGAAGAGGTGGACGACGATCGGGATCGCCGCCGCCGCGAGGCCGACCAGGAGGAACGGATTCAGAAAGCCCATGGCCGGCGAACGTAGCCACGCCCGCCGGTCGCGCGCGGGCCAGGAGGTTCTCCGCTACCGCCCCCTCTCGAAGACCGCCCGCCCCGCCTCGACGCCGTCGCCCCCGAGGTGGGGCAGGTGGGCGTCGGCGTCGGGGAAGACGACGCGCGTCCGCGGGAGCGCCTCCGGGTGCGTCTCGCGGAGCCACGCCAGCAGCTTTTCCCGCACCTCGCACCGCAGCTCCCACGCGTGGTCGGCGTTCGAGGCCGTCATGAGGGCGCGCATCTCGACGCCCCGCTCGCCGAGGTCGGTCACGTGGAGCCGCCACGTCTCGCCGTCGAAGTGCTCCGAACCCCCGACGATCCGCCCCACCGCCTCGCGCACGTCCTCGACCGGGACGGTGTAATCGGTCCGGAGGTAGACCGTGCCGATCACCTGCGACGACGACCGCGTCCAGTTCTGGAACGGCGTCTCGATAAAATACGAGATCGGGAGGACGAGCCGCCGGAGGTCCCAGATCCGCACGACGACGTAGGTCAGCGTGATCTCCTCGACGCGCGCCCACTCGCCCTCGACCACGACCACGTCGTCGACGCGGATGGGCTGGGTGATGGCGATCTGGATGCCGGCGAACAGGTTGCCGAGCACGCGCTGCGCCGCGAAGCCGAGCACGATGCCGGCCACGCCCGCCGAGGCCAGCAGCCCCGCGCCGATCCGCCGGACCGACTCGAAGTGGAGCAGGATCGCCGCCAACGCAACGACGATCACGACCACGTTGATGAGCCGCTGCAGCAGCCCGACCTGCGTGAGGATCCGCCGTTCGGAGAGGTTGTCGGCCTTCTGGAGGTCGAGCCGGTCGCCCAGCGACATCCGGACGGCCTTGACGCTCCGCATGATGAGCCACGCCGACGCCAGCACGATGCTGATGTAGAGGGCGGTCGCGAGGTGGGGCGCGGTCGCCTCCGCCGCCTCGGGCGGGAGTTGGGGCAGAACGAGCCGGAGCGCGAGCAGCGCGAGCGTCCACCGTGCGGGCCCCTCGGTCTGGAGCACGAGGTGACCCCGGAGCGGGAGCCGCTCCGGTGCCGTCCGCCGGATCCGGTGGAGCGAGCCGTAGACGACCGCGTGGAGCAGGAGCGCTCCGCCCAGCGCGAGCCCGAGCCCCACCGCGAAGGCGGGCCAGGGCTCGAGCGCGGCGAGCGGGGCGATCTGGAAAAGTTCGATCATGGGACGTCAACGCACACCGCCCCTCCGCGAGTTGCCTCACCTCGGCGTGACACCGCTTCCAGTCACGCGCTCTCCACACAAGGCCTGCTGACACCACGGTTTCACACGCCCGGGGGCATCTTCCCTGCCTGCGCCGCGTTGCTCTCCGTCCCGCTGGCGGAGTGCCCCGCCGGCGTCTCGGCCCCACACCACGCGATGGCGAAGACGACGACGGCCCCGAAGCGAACTGAGACGACCGTAACCAACAGCGAGTCCAAGAACCGATTCGTCGGGAAGGACCTTGTGGTCAAGGGCGCGCGGCAGCACAACCTCAAGAACGTCGACGTGACGATCCCGAAGAAGCAGCTCGTCGTCGTGACGGGCCCGTCGGGATCGGGCAAGTCGTCGCTCGTGTTCGACACGATCTACGCCGAGGGCCAGCGGCGCTACGTCGAGAGCCTCAGCGCCTACGCCCGCCAGTTCCTCGACCGGATGGACAAGCCGGACGTGGACCTCATCACAGGCCTCGCGCCGGCGATCGCCATTGAGCAGCAGACGGGCACCAAGAACCCGCGCTCGACGGTCGCGACCCAGACCGAGGTCTACGACTACCTCCGCCTCCTCTTCGCCCGTGTGGGCACGACGGTGTCGCCGGTGTCGGGCGAAGTCGTGGTCCGCGACTCGCCCCGCTCGTCGGCCGAGGCGATCCAAGCGGCGCTGCCAGAGAAGACGCGGTTCTACCTCGCCTTCCCCTTCCCCTCTCACAAGGGCGCCAAGAAGGTCGAGGAGCTCAAGGCCCTCCGTGCCCGCGGCTTTTATCGGCTGGTCGCGCTGCCGACCGAGACACAGGCCAAGAAGGGCGCCGTGCCCGAGGTCGTCGACCTCAACGCGACGGAGCCCGCCTCGGTCACCACGCCGACGAAGCGGCTGTACGTCCTGGTCGACAGACTGGCGACGAACCCCACCAGCGACTCGACCACGAACCGGATCGCGGACTCGGTCGAGCAAGCCTTCCGCGAGGGGGACGAGCGGGCGGTCGTCATCACGGCGCCGCGTGACGGCGAGCCGTTCGAGATGCTGGAGTTCTCGGCCCGCTTCGAGCGCGACGGGATGGAGTTCGAGGAGCCGACGCCGCAACTGTTCTCATTCAACAGCCCGCTCGGCGCGTGCCCGGCGTGTCAGGGCTTCGGCCGCGTGCCCGGCATCGACGAGGACCTCGTCATCCCGAACCCCGAGCTATCGATTCGCCAAGGCGCACTCGCCCCATTCCGGTCCGACCAGTGGTCGAAGCATCAACGGTCGTTGATTCGGGAAGCAGGGCGTGTAGGGCTGGATCTGGATACGCCGTACACGCTCCTCCCCAAAGAGCACAAGGAGGTCGTATGGAAGGGCTCGGGCGACTACGTCGGGGTCGAGGGCTTCTTCGCTTTCCTCCAGAAGAAGGCCTACAAGATGCACTACCGCATCTACAACGCACGCTTCCGCGGCTACACGCGGTGCCCGGCGTGTGACGGATACCGGCTCCGCCCGCAGGCGCTCTACGTCAAGCTCCGAGGTCCGGCGATCGGCGGGTTGGAGGGCCAGGCCGAGTGGTACCATATCGGTGAGCTCTCGGAGCTCACGACGGCCGACGCGAAGGCGTTCTTCGAATCCGTCGAGTTGAGCGAGCACGATCAGGAGGTGGCCGGGCGCGTGCTCGAAGAAGTCCGCAAGCGGCTCGGCTACCTCGTTGAGGTCGGCCTCGACTACCTCACGCTCGACCGGCTGGCGATGACGCTCTCGGGCGGCGAAACGCAACGGATCAACCTCGCAACGTCGCTCGGCTCGTCGCTCGTCGGGAGCCTCTACGTCCTCGACGAGCCAACGATCGGCCTCCACCCTCGCGACAACGACCGGCTGATCTCGATCCTCGAAGGGCTCCGCGACATCGGCAACACGGTTCTCGTGGTCGAGCACGACGAGCAGATGATGCGCCGGGCCGACCAGCTCATCGACATCGGTCCGGGCTCGGGCGCGCTCGGCGGCGAGGTCATGTTCCAGGGCACGTTCGACGAGGCCCTCGACGACGAGAACTCGCTGACCGGCGCCTATCTGTCGGGCCGCAAGACGATCCCGGTACCGGATGAGCGCCGTGAGATCGACCCGGAGCGCGCCATCACGGTCAAGGGCGCGCGCCAGCACAACCTCAAGCGGCTCGACGTGTCGTTCCCGCTCGACGTGATCACGGTCGTCACCGGCGTCTCGGGATCTGGCAAGTCGACGCTCGTGCATTCGACGCTGTTCGCGGCGCTGGAGCGTGCGAAGGGCCGCGACTTCGAGGGCAAGGTCGGCTCGCACGATTCGGTCGAGGGCGCCGAGCTGATCGAGACCGTCGAGATGGTCGACCAGTCGCCGATCGGCAAGAGCCCGCGCTCGAACCCGGTGACCTATATCAAGGCGTTCGACGCGATCCGCGAGCTGCTCGCGAGCACGCACCAGGCCAAGATTCGCGGCTACCGACCCGGGACGTTCTCGTTCAACGTGCCCGGTGGGCGGTGCGAGACGTGCCAGGGGGAGGGCGTCGTCCAGGTCGAGATGCAGTTCCTCGCCGACCTCTACCTCGAGTGCGAGGCGTGCGGCGGCAAGCGGTTCAAGCAGGACGTGCTCGATGTCCGGTTCAAGGGCAAGAACGTGGCCGACATTCTCGACCTCACCGTCGATGAGGCTGTCGCTTTCTTCGAGGGCCAGGGCCGCATCGAGACCAAGCTCCAGACGCTCCAGGACGTCGGCCTTGGGTACCTCACGCTCGGACAGCCGTCGAACACGCTCTCCGGTGGCGAAGCCCAGCGCGTGAAGCTGGCCGCGCACCTCAGCAAAACCCACCAAGGCCACACGCTCTACCTGTTCGACGAGCCGACGACGGGTCTTCATTTCGACGACATCCGGAAGCTGCTCGACGCGTTCAACGCGCTCGTCGAGGCGGGCCACTCGGTCATTCTGATCGAGCACAACCTCGACGTGATCAAGGCGGCCGACTGGGTGATCGACATCGGACCGGAGGGCGGCCGGCGCGGTGGGTTCGTCGTGGCGGAGGGGACACCGGAGCAGGTCGCTGAGGTCGAGGGCAGTCACACAGGGCGTTTCCTCCGCGAGATCCCTGCGTAGCCGCGGAGCGCCGGGCGGTCGGCATGGGTATCTCCTAGCTCCTCCTCCGTGTGCCCCGTGCCGCCCCTCCGCATCGCCCTGTTCACGGGCAACTACAACCACGTCGAAGACGGCGTCTCCCGAACGCTCGGCCGCCTCGTCGGCCACCTTCTGGATCAGGGCCACGACGTGCTGGTGTTCGGCCCGACCATCGACGACGCGCTCGATCAGCCCGGCCGGTTCGTCGCGGTTCCGTCGGTCGCGGCGCCGGGCCGCCCCGAGTACCGCGTGAGCACTCGGTTTCCTGCCGAGGCGCGGCGTGAGGCGACCCGGTTCGCCCCTCACGTCGTCCACATCGCGACGCCGGACGTGTTGGGACACAAGGCCTTGCGCTGGGCACGCGCCCTCGGCATCCCCGTCGTCTCGACCTACCACACCCACTTCGCCTCCTACCTCGATTACTATCACCTCGGGCTAGCCGAGAAGGCTCTCTGGGGGGCGCTCCGTCGGTTTTACGACCGCTGCGACGAAGTCTACGTACCGACGCCTACAATGCGTGACGCTCTGGTCGAGCATGGCATTGCGTCTACGATCCGCCTGTGGCCACGCGGTATTGAGCTCGACCGATTCTTTCCTGACGCACGCTCGACCGAATGGCGTCAGTCGCATGGGTTCGCACCCGATGAGGTCGTGGTCTCATTCGTCAGTCGGCTGGTCAAGGAGAAAGGCCTGGACGTGTTTGAGGAGACCGTCCGTGCCCTGCAGCGGGAAGGACGCCCCGTCCGAGCACTCGTCGTCGGTGAGGGGCCAGAGCGGGCATCACTCGAGGCCGAACTGCCCGATGCCGTGTTCACTGGCCACCTCTCAGGCGACGAGCTCTCCACGGCCTACGCATCCTCCGACGTCTTCCTTTTTCCGAGTGAGACCGAGACGTTCGGAAACGTGACGCTGGAGGCCATGGCCTCCGGACTCGGCGTCGTCGCGGCCGACGCCGCCGGCACCGCCAGCCTCATCGACCCCGGCCGGACCGGCCTTCTCTGCCCGCCCCGAGACCGGGACGCGTTCCTCAATGCGACCCGTCACCTCGTCGACGATGAGGATCTCCGTCACCGCCTCGGCGCGGCTGCGCGCGAGGCCGCCCGGCGCTACAACTGGCCCGACGTGCTGGGTCGAATGGAGACGTACTACCGAGACGTGGCAGATCCCGCTTTCATGGGCGGAAGCGGCGCAAATGGAGGCTAATCGAACGTTTACCCATCTCTATATCGCTTATCGCAACAACGGTTTAGCCAGAATCGATTGACTAAACACTCGTTCACACAAGACAGGGAGGCCGCATGTCCGTACGGTTTTGGCCATGTATGGAGCCGTTAGCTCCCCATCGACTGCTCACCCCCTGGATGGAGTTTGAACGTCGGATGAAGGATCGCATCGGGATCTCCAAGGTCATACCGCCGCCGCCGCCGTCGGCGCCGGTCGAGCCACCGGTTATCCTCGAGCACCTGAAGAAGCGCGGGGTAGAACACGAGCGTCGCCGCCAACGTGGCCCCGATGCCAACGACAGCGAGGACGCCGATCGACCGGAGGCCCGGGTGTGACGACAACAGGAGCCCGCCGAATCCGACGAGATTCGTGACGGCCCCCATCGTCACGTGCTCGCCCGTCGATCGGAGCACGCGGCGAATCGAGCCTCTCCCCTCTTCCCGGTACCGATGCGTCAGGTGGACGCCGCCGTCATTGCCGATGCCGAGGACGGTCGGCAAGACGACGAGGTTGTAGAATGTGAGCTGGACGCCAAACAGCACCATGATGCCGAGCATCCACACGAGGCCTACGAGGAGAGGCACCACGGCCACGAACGTCCACTTGGCAGACCGGAATGAGAGGAAGACGAGGACGAACACGAGCAAGAACGTTACCCCGACCATGAGCGGGCTCTCCTCCTGCATCAGCCGGAGCATGTCGGCCGCGACGAGTTGGGTCGACGCCGCGTAGTAGGCGCTCCCCTCCGGAGTGGTGACCTGACCGATGAGTTCTGCGAATCGAATCGAGCGACGCCCATCGGCCATGTTGCCACGGGGGAAGACGATCACGAAGTCTCCGATCTCTCCGCTCTGCGTGGTGAACGGGCGCGTTAGGAAAGGCGGGACGCTGTCGAGAGGGATCGGCTCCGTCGCCGAGGCGGCCCGCCGAAGCCGTTCGATCTGGCCCGTCGTGTCGGCTCGAAGGAAAGGATCGTCGAGCACCTCCCGGATGTCCGCCAGTCGCTGGAGCTTGATCGACGCCCCCACGCTATCGGTCGGGAACCGCTCCTGCAAGCTCTCGACCGCCAGGATCAGCGAGTCCTGCTCGGCGAGCGTTTCGACCGCCTCGGTGACAGCCTGGACGCTCTCCGGCGAGTCGAGCAAGATGTACGCAGGGTTCCGCCGCTCACTCTGTCCAAAGACCGGTTCGAGCGCCTGCGCTCGTCGGTAGTATTCGTCGTACTCGGGCTCCAGGTTCGAGAAGTTGTACTCGAACGAGACCTTGGGGATGGCGAGGGCGCAAACCACGGTCAACGCGATGCAGCCGACCACGATCGTCCGTGAAAACGGGAATCGGGGGTCGAGTTCGACGCGCGAGGCCTCGCCGCGTAGCCGAAGGTTCAGCGCTCCCGTCCGCTCTGCGATGCTGAGAAGCGCCGGGAGGACGGTCAGCATCGAGATCACGGCGAACAGGATGCCGAGGCCGCCGATCAGCCCGAACTCGCTGAACCCGCGGAAATCAGCGAGTTGGAGCACGAAGAGAGCGAACGCCGTCGTGAGCGCGGACACCGCGATGCCCTGACCGGTGCTCACGAACGTCTCTTCGACAGCGTCAGCCACGCCCTTCCCGGTGCCCCGCTCTTCTGCGTAACGGGCGTAGAAGTGGATCCCATAGTCGATGCCGAGACCGAACAGGACGAGCCCGAGCGTCGACGTCATGAGGTTGAGCGTCCCGAAGGTGACTGCCGCGACGCCGCCCGCCCACGACAGGCTCACGAGCAACGGGACCGTCAGTAGGATCGCCGTGACGGGCGTCCGGAGGAGTTCACTCCCGACGACGCTCCACACGAGCCGTCCGCCCGTCCGCGCTTGGATGGACTTGTAGAGGAAGTACAGCACGACGGCCAGCACCACGGACAGCACGCCGGCCCCGAACGAGTTCTGGACGTCGCTCGTGATCGACTGGACCTCAATGGTCTGACGCAGCAGCCGACCAGCGGCCGTGACTTCCATGTCGGGGTGGTACCGCTCAGGCTCGAGCGCCGCGATCTGAGCGTCGAGGTCGGCGTACAGACGTTCGACAAAGCCGATGTTCGTTTGCGACCCGGTCGGGTAGAGCTTGACGACGAGTGTCGTCGAGTCAGGGCTCAGGAAGTACTCCGTGAGCGCCAGTTGAGCGAGGTCGGCGCGGAGACGGTCCCCCTCTTCCTGCCGCGCCATCTGCGCGCTGGCAGCCGTCGCATTGAAGAGGTCCATCTGAAGTGGGTCCGTCGCGGACCGCACCTGCTGAGCCTGGCTCCGAAGGAACGTCTCGAGCCGGTCGAGCTCTTCGAATGTGGCGAAATAGAGTGCGTTCTCAGAGACGAATCGGACGTCTCGTCGGAAGTCCGCCCGGGTGAAGTAGGGCCCGTCCCCGTCCGCGCGCTCCATGTCGAGGGCCGAGTCGACGAGCGCCTGCCCAAACGCGACGTTCCTCTCAAACGACGGACTGTGAATGGCGATGTCGACCGTCGTTTCGGCGCCGACCGTCTCCTGGAGTCGCTTGATTGCTTGAACACTCGTGTACTCCGACGGGAGCAGGGTCACGATGTCGGTATCGATCCGTAGCTCCGTGGCTTTCCACAGGCCCAGTCCAGCCAGCGTGAACGCCAGAAGCACGACCGCCAGCGGATGGGCGACGGTCCATCGAGGAATGACGCGGAGGCGGCTGAATACCACGGTTCAAACGAGGTGCAACGGAGAGTAGGCTCGAAACGATTGGCGCCCCGTCGTTCCACGTGAAACGTCAGATGGGAATGCTGGGGCCAGCCAGTACCTAGACCACGAGCCGGACCCAACCGTGAGACGGGCATCACGAGCGACGCCCACCGACGACAGGCCGGCCGGGGTGGGGACCCCGGGGTGCCCCTCGTGCACAGAGGGCCGATGCCCGATGCGCCGGCACAGCGGACATCAGGTTAACGGATGCCGTGCGCGCGGCGTCGGTGAGAGATGGCCTCATCGGATGCGGCGCTGGGGGAACCCGTGAGCGGAACGGCCGCGCAACGACCCGTGCCGACAAGACAACAACCGCGGCTCGGCCGACACGAGGCATGACCGACGCATCAGACGAAGGGGGCAGCGCGTAGTGGCGTGAGCGCACGGCTCATACCTCTTGAATCCATGTCCGACCGGCCCATCCTCCTCTTTGACGGGGTCTGCAATCTGTGCGACCGATCCGTCCAGTTCGTCCTCGACCACGATACCGAGGGCGTCTTCCAATTCGCCTCACTGCAGTCGGAGGTTGGGACCGCCATGATGAGACGATGCGTGTTCAGGGCCGAGGCCATTGACTCCGTGGTCCTCGTCGAGGATGGCCAGTGCCACATCCGCTCCGAGGCGGCGTGGAGGATCGCGACTCGGCTTAACGCGCCGTGGCGGTGGCTCTCCGCCACCCGCTTTGTCCCTCGCCCCGTGCGCGATGTGGTGTATGACTGGGTCGCACGGAATCGATACCGCTGGTTCGGGATGCGGGAGGCATGCCGCATCCCGACTTCGGATGTTCGCGCGAGGTTCTTAGACGCGGCTGAACTGGCACCGAGTGAGGCCCCGTCGTAGCCTCCTGCGCCTCCCCCTCTCTACAGATGGCCCACACCTTCGATTCCCTCTCGGTCGGCGACAGCTTCTCGTGGTCGCGCGTCCTCACAATGGACGATGTTCGCCTCTTCGCAGAGGTCACCGGTGACGACAACCCGATCCACATTGACGAAGAGGCCGGGCGGCAAAGCCGATTCGGGCAAGCCGTCGTCCACGGGGTCTACATCCTTGGGCTCGCTTCGAAAGTGCTCGGCCGCGATTTCCCGGGCCCCGGATCCATCGCCGTCTCCCTCTCGGCCAAGTTCCTCCGCCCGGTCCCGGTCGGTGAGGAGGTGACGATCGAGGTGAAAGTGGCAGAGAAGCTGGAGCGGCACGGGCACGTCAAAATCCGGATGTACGCATACTGCAAGGGGAAGATGGCGCTCGGCGGCGAGGCCGTCGTGATCCCTCCACCCGCCGGGGAGGCCTGAATGAAGCGGGGCCCAGACGTCCAGCGTCTGGGCCCCGCGAACCGCTCCGCCTCGGTCTGTTATTCGGGGAGCTTAACGGACTCGCCGGCTGGGAGCCGACTCGTGAGATCTGTCTGGTTCATGATGGCGATCTCCAAGTCGGAGAGCCCGAGCGGCATCGTCCGACCCTGCAGCAAGGCCTGCAAGGTGGTGCCGGCGGGCGCCCGCATGACCTCGAGGCGGGACGGCTGGCGGTTGAGGTAACGGCTCTCGGTGAGACGGGCGAAGCTGCCGGCGGTCGAGCGGAACTGGTTCCCGTACGTGCCGAAGCCATTCACGGAGGTCAGTCCGAGAATCTGGTAGACGTTGCCACCGTACTCGATGAAGGTGGCCGAGAACGCCGCGGTCCCGTTCTGCTGCTGCGCCGTCCCCTCTACCCGGTAAGCCGAGTTGCCGTTGATGGAAAGCGCACCGGCCGCCTGTGCCTGCACACCCTGCTGAGACCGGAGCGCCTGCCCGGCCGCCTGGGCTGACTGGGCCTGCGCGAGCGTGAGCTGCATCACTGCCTGGCCGTTGGGCTCCCCCATTAGGAAAGCCGCCGGCGAGTTCTGCGTCTGCCAGCCATTCGGATAGTCGAGCAGAAAGCGAAGCTCGGGGTGATAGAAGACGCCGTTCTCAGTGAACCCCTGGCGCGGGTCCTCACCGAGCACGATTCCCTCGATCTGAGACATGTACCCGGCCTCGTTCACTTGAGTGCCCCGCGGATCGTACTGCGAGGCGAGCTGCGGGATCGTCTGGGCGCGTTCGTCCGGGTCCGGGTGCGACGACAGGAAGTTGGGAACGCTCTGCCCAGCCTGCTCGCTGAGACGCCGGAGCGACACGAAGAAGCGGGCGGCCTCGGCAGCATCGTAGTCCGCAAACTCAGCGTAGGCGACTCCTGCCCGGTCTGCTTCTCGCTCCGCGCCGCGGCCATACTTGAGTTGGAGGAGTTGGAGGCCTGTGCCTCCGTAGTTCAGAATGCCCTCCGCGACCTGGCCGCCGCCGAGCACGCCGCCGAGTACGGCCGCCCCCAGGAGACCAAACTGATTGAGTTGTGCCCGGGCGGCCTGCTCCGACGAGTGACGCCCGAGCACGTGCCCGATCTCATGCCCGAGCACGACGGCCAATTGAGCCTCGTTCTCGAGGTAGGCCAGCAGTCCCCGAGTGACATAGACGTACCCGCCCGGCAACGCGAATGCGTTGACGACGGGCGAGTCGAGGATCCGAAACGTGAACGGCGTGTTCCGAATCTCGGCGGGCGTGTTGGGGTCCGTGTACGCACTCGTGCTGAGCACGTCACGGGCCACCCGCTCGACGTACGCTGTGAGGGACGCGTCCTCTCCATAGACTCCGAACTGGGCCTGGATCTGCCGGTCCGCCTCGGTACCGAGTTGGACCTCCTGAGCCCACGTGTACGCCCCGCGCTGCTCTTCGCCCGTGACGTAATTGACGTTCGTCGTGCCGCACGCGGCGAGGATGAAAACGAGAAGCGTGAGGACCGCCGGGCGGGATACGGCACGGATGGGCGTCATGAGGAGAGGGGAGCGGAGAGGGGGGAATTGAGACGGGTAACGCCGCCGCGTTCCACGTGAAACACGGCGTGCGCGTCGTCCTCGAACGGCACGACCCCCTCGAAGGGTTCTGCCCGCGCTGCCGTCACGAACGACTGCCCGAGTTCGCCCGAGGCGAGGAGACCAAGAACCACCCGGGTCCGGTCGGGGTCGAGAGGGCCGAACACGTCGTCTAGGAGGAGGAGCGGCGGCTCGTCGGAGCGCTCCCGGAAATAGAGAGCCTGCGCCACACGAACGGCCAATGCGAACGTCCGATGCTGCCCCTGCGATGCGTACGGGCGGAGATCGAAGCCGTCGAGCTGGAAAAGAACCTCGTCCAGGTGGGGACCGACCAGTGTGCGCCCGAGGTCGCCACTCCGGCTCCGGGTCCGAACTAGCGACCGCCGCATGCCGTCCACGTCCGACTCGGAATCGGAGCCGCTCGACGGCTGGTATTCGAGCGTCGGCGTACCGCCCGGCGTGCCGAGCAGGTCATACGCCTCCAGCAAGAGATCCGCGAACCGGTCGAGGAAGATGCGACGACGCTCCACGACGCGCCCGCCGAGCATGGCGAGCTCTTCGTCCCACGCTTCCATGGTCCCGGGGGTGAGCGCCCGACCCTTTCGGAGTTGCTGGAGCAACGCGTTCTTCTGCTTCAGCGCCCGCCGGTACTTCAGAAGATCGTCGAGGTAGACAGGGAATGCCTGGCTGAGCGTGGTGTCGAGTAGACGCCGTCGCTCGCTCGGACCGCCGGCGGTAAGGTCCCGATCGTTCGGTGACAAGATCACCACAGGCACGCGGCCCACGAGGTCCGCCAGCCGATCGAGCGAACTGCCGTTCGAGAATCCTCGCTTCCCCTCCCTCGGCACGAACGCGAGGCGGAGACGGACGTCGGGCCGGTCCTCCCCTTCAAACGTTCCTTCGACTGTGAAATGCGGCCCACCGCGCTGAAGAACCGTGGCGTCCGAGGCGCCCAAGAAGCTCTTCCCGAGACAGAGGTAGCCGATGGCCTCAATGACATTCGTCTTCCCCGCGCCGTTGGGGCCTACGAGGAGGTTGACGCGAGGGGCAGCTTCGACCTCGGTGCGCGTGTGGGCACGGAAGGACGAGAGAGAAAGGTGGCGGAGGCGCACGGTCGGCAGGAGGCGGCCGACTCGTACCGGCCCTCGGTCGCGATGTTCGCTAATCTCGGCAGGCATCCTCCCCCCGTCTGTGTCCATCTCCAGCCGTACGTGTTTACTCGTTCTCCTGCTCGTCGCAGCGGGGGGCGCGGTGTGGGGCCAGGCCGACGCCGAAGCGACCTGCGAACGAGAGCGGGCGGAGTTGTTCGACGAAGTCCGTCAACGACGGTCTGAGGGCACAGAAGTGCGCCAGGACCTGATCGACCGCCTCCGCTCCTTGATAGAGCGCTACCCCGGGAGTGCTCCAATCTGCGTCGGCCGATCGCGGGAGCACGAGGCGTACCTGTACGTGATGGACCGTCGCTACGAAGAGTTGGTGTCAATCACAGGACGCTACCTGGAAGGTCCAGGGCAGCATACTTCGGTTCGCTCGCGGGTTCTGCTACTGATGCAGAGAGGCTATGCCCTAGACCAACTCGGACGGACGCTCGAGTCCGCCTGGTCGTTCTACACCGCAGCGAGCATGGCCGACGAAGCCCCGGTGATGTATGGGGGCCGAGCGCTCATCGAGGCGGGCCGAGTCGCTCGCGTGCTCGGCGAGTTCCGCGAGTCCGAGTCCTACTTCCGAGCGGCCCTCGACCTGATCGACGACAGCCTCGGCGTCGCGCCCGAGCTTCCTGACCTGAAGGGCCATGCCTTGACCAGCTACTCCATCCTGACGGACCTACAACTGCGGAGTGCGGTAACGGACGCCGAGCGTGACTCCTTGGTCGGCCTTCTCGCTACACGGACCAGCGACGCGTTGGACGTCCTCTCCAAGACGGGCCAATCGGCGGGCTACCGATCGGTCGTCCTAAGCTTGAGCGCCGTCGCGGCTGCCCATCAGGGCGATTTCGACAGGGCGCGGGCTCACGTTCGGCAGGCGCCCCCCCTCGCACGCGAGGCCGGCCTCTTGGCTCCCGAGGCTCCGTTCGAAGCGCTCATAGCCGAAGGACGCATCGCTGAAATCGCCGGCGATCTAGAGGACGCGGCCGAGGCGTACAACCGAGGTCGGAAGGAGGCCCTTCGGAATCAGTCGCCGAGGAGCGAGGCGTTGGCGCTGGAGCACCTGGGACAGCTGGCGGAGCGTCGAGGACGATGGGCCGAGGCCGCCGACTACTTCGAGCAGGCGGTCGAACGGCGGGAGATCGAGCGCGACCGCCTCGGCCTCGACGACTGGAGCTCCTCCGCATTCGCCACCATGCAAGGGCCCTACCGAGGCCTCGTCCGGACGCAACTCGCGACGGGGGACGTCCGGGGGGCCTTCCAGACTCTCGACCGGACACGCGCACGCTACCTCCGCGACCTCCTTCACTACCAAGACGTGCGCGAAACCCTTCGACCGGACACCCGGAATCAGATTGACAGCGTAGTCGAAAAGCTCTCCGCAACGCGGTTGGCATACCTCCAAGCCTCGTCGGCATCCGATCGAGCAGCACGGCGGTTGGAGACCTCAGCTTATCAGCGTCAAATCGAGGAACTCACAGCATCCGGACCGGAGGCTCGGCAGATCGCAGACCTCGACCTCGGCGCATTGAAGCGACGACTCGCCACGGAAGAACGGACGCTCATCACCTATTTCGTGGACGACACGAGGAGCACCGCGTTCGTCCTCTGCCGCGACACCCTCGTGAGCGTCCCTCTCCCCGTAACGAGAGCGATGGTGCGAGAGCGCCTCGAAGCCATCGGCTGGCCATGGCGGCCGGGTCACCCCGATCCCGCTTACGCCCTCCCTCCCCTCTACGAGCTCTACGATCTCCTCATCGCCCCCGTCCGCCCGTGGGTCCCGACGCAGAAGGTGACAATCATTCCGGACATCGACGTCGCGACGGTCCCCTTCGCGGCGCTCCTGACGGCTCCGGCGGACGACTACGCGACCGCCCCGTACCTCCTGCATGAGTGGACGCTGACCACGGAGTTGGCGGCAGCACTCATCGCCACCGACGAGCCTCCCGACAAGACGACCGAGGCGCATCCCCTCGATGTGCTCGCCTTCGGGCGCAGCACGTTCGGCGACGACCGTTCCACGTGGAACACCGGCGCGACGATCGACCTCCCGAACGTGGAGCGAGAGGTGCGACGCGTCGTCTCCCACGGCGACGCCGAGATGTTCGTCGACGCAGAGGCGACGGAATATCGCTTCCGACAACGCGCAGGCGACGCGGACGTCGTGCACCTGGCGTCGCACGCCGAGGCGAATGCGACGCTCCCCCTCTATTCGCGAATCGCGTTACGGGAGGACGACCAGGACGACGGCATCGTCCACCTCTATGAGTTGCTCGACCTCCGAATCGATGCCCACCTCGTCGTCCTGAGTGGGTGCTCAACTGCGGGGGGCGGGCGGAGGGGTGGAGAGGGACTCATCGGGTTGCAGTACGGGATGCGCGCGGCCGGGGCGGAGGCCACCGTCGCGACGCTGTGGCCCGTCGCCGATGGCGCCACGGCCGAGATCATGGGCGCGTTCTACGACGGGCTTGCGGGTGGGCATGGGAAGGACCGCGCGCTCCAAGACGCGCAACGGACGTACATCGCGACGCATGACGGCATCGAGGCCAGCCCGTTCTACTGGGCCGCACCGGTGCTCTCAGGGGCGCCAACCCCGATCCCGTTCGAGTCAGGGGTACCGTGGTGGGGCCTCGGCCTCGGCGCCGCAGCAGTCGCTCTTGGAGCCTGGCTAGCTTGGCGTCTCCGCTTCCTCCCGGCCCATGCCTGACCGCCCCGCCCTGTTCGACGAGCTCCAGACGCTCACCACCGAGACGCGCAACCCGCGCACGATGCAGATCGACGTCGCGCCGCTTGCCGAGGTCGTCCGACTGCTCCACGAGGAAGACCAGATCGCCGTCGACGCCGTAACGCCCGAGCTCCCGTATGTGGCACAGGCGGTCGAGATCGTCGAAGACGCGTTCCGCACCGGCGGGCGTCTCTTCTACTGCGGCGCTGGGACGAGTGGTCGGCTTGGCGTGCTCGACGCTGCCGAATGCCCGCCGACCTTCGGCACGCCTCCGGACCTCGTGCAGGGATTGATCGCGGGCGGCAAGGCTGCCATGTTCGTCGCACAGGAAGGAGCCGAGGACCACGAGTCGAACGGCGCCGCCGCGCTCGACGAAGCCGGCGTAACCGACAAAGACGTGGTGTGCGGCATCGCCGCATCGAGGCGGACGCCCTACGTCGTGGGGGCCGTAAAGCGGGCCCGCGAGATCGGGGCGCGGACGCTCTTCGTGACGTGCAACCCGCGCAGCCAGTTCACGCTCGATGTCGACGTCGCAATCTGCCCGGACGTCGGCCCGGAGCCGATCATGGGCTCGACGCGCATGAAGAGTGGGACGGCCACCAAGCTCGTCCTCAACATGATCTCGACCGCGACGATGATCCGCCTCGGGAAGGTCTACGAGAACATGATGGTCGACCTCCAGATGACGAACCTCAAGCTCGTAGAGCGCTCGAAGCGGATCGTCATGACCGCGACGGGGGTCAACTACGACGAGGCGGCCGCGACTCTCGACGCGGCGGGCGGACACGTCAAGACCGCGTTGGTGATGCTGCTGGCTGGCGTCGACGCCGAGGCAGCCCGGGAGCGCATCGAACAAGGCGGAGGGTTCGTTCGCCACGCCATCGCGGGCACCACGCCGGACTGAGGAGAGACACACGGGTGGCAGTCGTGAGAGAGAGACTCCTCCCTTCCCGTAAGAAGGGCGAGGCCCGATGGGGCCCACCCGGAGATGTCGAGGAGGCGGCCCTCGCGGGGAACAGCCGCCTGCCAGGACGATTCGCTCTCTCCCATGTGGATTCTCTCTCTCGCCCTCATTCTCGCCTGCGCCGCCGACACCACCGACGATCGGCGGGCGGACTTGCTCGACGCGGTCGCCCGCTACGCCGACCCGCTCAGCCTCGCCTGGGACTCGACCTCCACCCGAGTCGCCTGGACAGACCTGAACGGGGACGGACGGGACGACGCCCTCGTGTACCTCACCGGCGCTGACTGGTGCGGGTCGAGCGGGTGCACCGTCCTCGTGTTCGAGCAACTTGACGGGATCGACGCGGACGAGTTCGGGCGCTTCCGGGCGGCGGCTGAGATCAGTCTCGTCAGCGGCCCGGTCACGGTCGTGGAGGGGCGTGGGTACTGGCGGGACCTCGTGGTCGACAGCGACGCCGGCCCGCGCCGGCTTCAGTTCGACGGCGAGACGTACCCCATGAGCCCCGCTGGAGGACTCCGCGTGGATGGCCCGGTGAAGGGCACGACGCTCTTCGCCGACGGCCGCTGACCGACGGCTCCTCTTCCCTCTCTCCGCCCGGGTCCTGACGGATTCGGGCGGCTCGCGTGCGCGCTCTGTGACTCTGATTGACCTCCGCGACCGACTCTCGGCGCTCCCCTTCTTCGCCCAGGTCCGTGACGAAACCGAATCGCTGGCGCCCGGCATGGCGCTCCGGCTGAAGGGCACCGTCGGGTCGCTCCCGGCCTTCGTGCTGGGGGACCTCCTCGACCAGGCGGGCGGGCCGATCGTCGCGCTCCTCGCCGAGAGCGAGAGCGCCGACTACCTCCGCTCCGACCTCGAGCAGCTCTTCGGCTCGGACGACCGCGTCCTCTTCCTCCCCCCCACCGGCCACGAACCGTACGACCCCGAGCAACTCACCGACACGCTCCCGCTCGTCCAGCGCGCCGACGCCCTCGGCCGGCTCCGAGAGGGATTCGACGGGATTCTCGTCACGAGCGTCGAGGCCATCTCAGAGTTGGTCCCGCTCCCTGAGAGGGTCGGCAATGAGACCGTGACGATCCGCATCGGCGAGGAGGTCCCACCGGAGGAGTTGATGGAGCGGCTGACGGGACAGGGCTTCTTGCCAGTGGAGTTCGTCAGCGAGCCCGGCGAGCTCGCGCTTCGAGGTGGCATCCTCGACGTGTACCCGTTCGCCGGCGGCTACCCCATCCGCCTCGAGTTCTTTGGCGACGAGGTCGACCAGATCCGAGAGTTCGACCCGCAGACGCAGCGGTCGGTCAGCCGCTTGGAGACGGCCCGGCTCGTGCCCAACCTCGGGGCCGAGAAGTACACCGCCAGTGGCCACGTCACGGCGCTCGACTACCTCCCGACCTCGACGCCGCTCGCCCTCTTCGACAGCCAGCGACTCGTCGAGTCGGCACAAGAACGCTTCGAGGCGGCCCAGGCCGCCCACGCCGCCCGCCTCGGCGAGGTGGCAGACGGCGAAGAGGAGCCGGCCGCTCCCGAGAGCCAGTATCTGACGGGCGACGCCTTGTCGACGCTCGTTGAATCCAGGCCGGTGCTCCTGTTCGGCACGTTCTCGGGTGAGGGCGATCTGACCGTCGAGCTTCAGGCGACGCCTCAGCCGTCGTACAACGGAGACCTCAAGCGGCTGCGGACCGACATCGAGCGGAAGAGCGGGACCCAGTTCGTGATCCTCTGCGACAGCGCCTCTCAGAAAAATCGGCTGTGGGAGTTGCTGGGCGGCGATCTCGAAACGGGCAAGCCGCCGCCGGCCGACCTCGTCGTCGAAAGCCTCCACGAGGGGTTTGAAGTCCCCGAGGCGGACCTCGCCGTCTACACCGACCACCAGCTCTTCGATCGCTACCACCGGCCGACGGCGCGCAAGAGACGGAAGGCGCGCGGGGGCCTGTCGCTCCGCGAAGTCAAGGCCCTCCGCCCCGGCGACTTCGTGGTCCACGTGGACTACGGGATCGGACAGTTCGCCGGCCTTCAGACGATCACGGTGCGCGAGCAGAAACAGGAGGCCGTGCGCCTGCTGTTCTCTGGCGGCGACGAGTTGTTCGTCAACGTGGCGGCGCTCCACAAGCTGCACAAGTACACCGGTAAGGAGGGCCACCAGCCGAAGCTGACCAAGCTGGGGACCGGCGCGTGGGACCGGCTCAAGGCGCGGACGAAGAAACGCGTCAAGGACATCGCCCGCGACCTCATCAAGATCTACGCGGCGCGGCGGGCCTCTCAAGGCTTCGCATTCAAGGGGGACACCGTCTGGCAACGCGAGCTTGAGGCCTCGTTCCAGTTCGAGGAGACGCCAGACCAAGCGACCGCCATCGAATCAATCAAGGAGGACATGCAGCAGCCCGTCCCGATGGACCGCCTCGTCTGCGGGGACGTCGGCTTCGGGAAGACCGAGGTGGCCGTCCGCGCGGCGTTCAAGGCGATCCAGGACGGGAAGCAGGTCGCCATCGTCGTCCCCACGACCGTCCTCGCGCGGCAGCATACCGAGACCTTCGAGAAGCGGATGGGGCGCTTCCCCATCGAGATCCGCCAGCTCTCGCGGTTCGTCACGACGGCCGATCAGAAACAGGTCATCGCTGGCCTCGGCGATGGGACGGTCGACGTCGTGATCGGGACACAGCGGGTGCTGTCCAAGGACGTCGCGTTCAAGGACCTCGGCCTGCTCATCGTGGACGAGGAGCAGCGGTTCGGTGTCGGCGCGAAGGAGAAGCTGCGGAAGCTCCGCCCGAACGTCGACACGCTCACGCTGACGGCGACGCCGATCCCGCGGACGCTCCAGTTCTCGCTCCTCGGCGCGCGCGACCTCTCCCTCATCCAAACGCCGCCGGCCAACCGCCAGCCGGTCATCACCGAGATCCACACGTTCGACCGCGACCTGATCCGAGACGCCATCCTCTACGAGGTCAACCGAGGCGGGCAGGTCTTCTTCATCCACAACCGGGTCCAGACGATCGACGAGATGGCCGCCATGATCCGGGCACTCGTCCCCGACGTGCGGATCCGGACGGCGCACGGCCAGATGCCAGCGAAGACGCTGGAGAACACGATGATGGACTTCATGGACCGTGAGTTCGACGTGCTCGTGTCCACGACGATCGTCGAGTCCGGCCTCGACGTGTCGAACGCCAACACGATGATCGTCAACCACGCCGAGCGCCACGGGCTGGCGGACCTCCATCAGCTCCGCGGGCGAGTCGGACGGAACGACCAAAAGGCCTTCTGCTACCTCCTCGTCCCGAGTGTCCACTCGTTGACGAAGGAAGCGAGGCAGCGATTGCAGGCGGTCGAGGAGTTCTCCGACCTCGGCGCCGGGTTCAACCTTTCGATGCGCGACCTCGACATCCGCGGGGCCGGCAACATGCTCGGCGCGGAGCAGTCGGGGTTCATCGAAGACGTCGGGTTCGAGACGTACCACCAGATCCTCGACGAGGCCGTCCAGGAGCTCCGCCACGAGGAGTTCGCCGAGGTCTTCGCCGATCAGGACACCGCCCCTCCCCCGCCCGAGCCGACCGTCGACGTGGAGGACGACGTGTTCATCCCGCAGAACTACGTCACGAACCCCGTCGAGCGCCTCAACCTGTACCGCCGGCTGGCCGACCTCGAGAGCGCCGAAGACATCGACGCGTTCCGCGCAGAGTTGGAAGACCGATTCGGGCCCGCTCCACACGAGATCGACACGCTCCTCCGGCTGGCCGCGATGCGCCCGCTGGCGATGCGCCTCCGACTCCCGCGCGCGACGTGGAAGAACGAGCGGCTCTTTCTCTCGATTCCCGAGCCGTCCGACGACCCGTACTTCCACCAGAAGCTGTTCAACCCACTGTTGGAAGCGCTGAACGGACTCGACCGGCGCTACGTGCTGAAGGACAGCCGGCGAACCGGGAAGCTCCGCGCCATCGTGCAGGACGTGGCGACCCTGAAGGACGCGCAGGACGTGCTCGCGCGCCTCGGCGACACCGTCGACCGGGCGGCCGAGGCGGAGAAGGAGGCCGCCTAGCGCCCTCGCTGGGGCAAACGTGTGAAGGACGGGCGAAGCAACTAGCTTGCGTGCGCCCATCCCGCTGCGCCATGCCCCTTCAGATCGGAGTCCCTCGCGAGACCGCGCCGGGCGAAGCGCGCGTTGCGCTCTCGCCGGACGCGGTGCGCCGGCTCAAGCGGAGCGACGTGGAGGTCGTCGTCGAGCGGGGCGCGGGCGACACCGCATTCATGGGCGATGCGGCATTCGAGGCCGCAGGCGCCCGCCTCGGCAGCCGCGCCGACGCACTCGGCCAGCCGGTGGTGGCGACGGTCCGCGGCCTCCCCGAGGCCGACCTCAGCGCGCTGGCGGAGGGGGCCGTCGTAATCGGCTTGCTCCGGCCGCTCGACGAGCCCGAGGCGTTCGACGTGTTCGCGCAGCGCGGTGCGACGACGATCGCGATGGAGCTCGTGCCGCGCACGACACGCGCGCAGAAGATGGACGCGCTCTCGGCCATGAGCACGGTCGCGGGCTACCGAGCCGTGCTACTGGCGGCCGAGCGGCTGCCCAAGTTCTTCCCGCTCCTGACGACCGCGGCCGGGACTGTCCGCCCCGCGAAGGTGCTGATCCTCGGCGCCGGTGTGGCGGGTCTCCAGGCCCTCGCGACCGCCCGTCGGCTGGGCGCGGTGACCTCGGCGTACGATGTCCGCACCGCGGCGCGCGAGCAGGTCGAGTCGGTCGGCGCGAGGTTCGTGGAGCTCGACCTGGAGGCCGGCGACGCCGAGGACGCGCGCGGCTACGCGAAAGCGCTCGACGAGGACCAGCAGGCCCGCCAAGTCGCTGCCCTGGCGACGCACATCGCGGAGCACGACGTGGTCATCACGACGGCGCTGATTCCGGGCCGGCCCGCCCCCAGCCTTATCACGACCGAGGGCGTCGAGGGCATGGCGCCCGGATCGGTGATCGTCGACCTCGCGGCCCCCAACGGCGGCAACTGCGCCGCGACCCTCCCGGGCGAGACCGCCGAGCATGCCGGCGTATCGATCCTCGGGCCGCTCGACCTCGCGGCCGAGATGCCGCTCCACGCGAGCGAGATGTACGCCCGCACCGTCGCCGCCCTCATCCAGGAGTTCGCCACCGACGGCGTGTTTCGCGTCGACCTCGACGACGAGATCCAGCAGAGCGCCGTCGTCACGCACGGCGGCGCCATCGTCAACGTGCGCGTCCGGTCCGCCCGCGGCCTCGCCGAGGCGGACGCACCCGCCTCGGCGCCAGCGGGCGAGTAGCTCGTTTCCCCTGCCCCCTTGCCCATCGTCCGATGAGCCTCGCCCTCTTCATCGTGTTCGTCCTCGCCTCCTTCGTCGGGGTCGAGGTCATCTCGAAGGTGCCCGCCACGCTCCACACGCCTCTCATGTCCGGGTCGAACGCGATCTCCGGCATCACCATCGTCGGCGCGCTCGTGGTCGCCGGGGGCGTCGAGGCGCCGTGGGCGAAGTGGGTCGGCGTGGCCGCGCTCGTGCTGGCGACGATCAACGTGGTCGGCGGCTTCCTCGTCACGGATCGCATGCTGGAGATGTTCAAGCCTCGTGAGAAGGCCGTCGCAGAGACCAATGGACGCGCGTAGCCCTTCCCACCTCGGGACCGAGGCGGCCCCGCTCCCCTACTGACATGATCGACGGCCTCGTCACGCTCGCCTACCTCGTCGCGGCGTCGCTCTTCATCCTCGGGCTGAAACGCCTGTCGTCGCCGCGGACGGCGCGCGCGGGCAACCGGATGGCCGCCGTCGGCATGCTCATCGGGGTGGTGGCGGCGCTGCTGTCGGAGCAGATCCTGAACCCGGTGGAGCTCGTGGGCGGCCTCGCCGTGGGCAGCGTGATCGGCGTGTTCCTCGCGCGGCGGACGCCGCTGACGGAGATGCCGGAGTTGGTGGCCGCGTTCAACGGGTTCGGCGGGGCGGCGTCGGCGCTGGTGGCCGCGGCGGAGGTGCTGCGCGAGATGGAGCCGCCGCTGCGCGACATCTCGGCGGCCGGCGAGACGGTGGTCAACGCACCGGGCCTGGGGATGGCGGAGGTCGCTGTCGTGGCCGCGTCGGTCCTCATCGGCTCCGTCACGCTCTCGGGGTCGTTCGTAGCGTGGGGCAAGCTGAAGGGCAAGAGGGGACTGAGCGGGTTCCCCGGGCTCCGGATGGTCTCGATCCTCGTCGGCCTCGGCGTGCTCGCAGTCGGGGCGCTGTTCGTGACGAGCGGAGACGTCGGCGTCGTCTTCCCCGCGACCGGCGCGTCCAGCGACGGGACGATGCTATGGCTGGCGGCACTCGGAGTGCTGTCCCTCGTCCTCGGCGTGCTCCTCGTGCTGCCCATCGGTGGGGCCGACATGCCCGTCGTGGTCGCGCTCCTCAACGCGTACTCGGGGCTAGCGGCGGCGGCGACCGGGTTCGTCCTAGGCAACTACGCGCTCGTGATCTCCGGCGCGCTCGTGGGCGCGAGCGGACTAATCCTCACCCGGATCATGTGCGAGGCGATGAACCGGTCGCTCGCGAACGTCCTCCTCGGCGGCTTCGGGGCCGCGGCGACCACCAGCAGCGGAGGCGGCGACTCCGATCAGCCGCCCGTCCAGTCTACCACGGCCGACGACGCGGCGGTGATGATGGCTTACGCCGGCCGCGTCGTGATCGTCCCGGGCTACGGGCTCGCCGTCGCGCAGGCCCAGCACGAGGTCCGCGAGTTGGTCGACCTGCTCCAGAAGGAGGGGGTCGAGGTGAGCTTCGCGATCCACCCGGTCGCCGGGCGGATGCCGGGCCACATGAACGTGCTCCTCGCCGAGGCCAACGTGCCGTACGACCAGCTCATTGAGATGGACGAGATCAACCCTGAGATGGGGCAGGTAGACGTCGTCCTCGTCGTCGGCGCGAACGACGTCGTGAACCCGGCCGCGCGCGAGGACGAGACGAGCCCGATCTATGGCATGCCCATCATCAACGTCGACGAAGCGCAGCAGGTCATCGTCCTCAAGCGCTCGATGCGGACGGGCTACGCGGGGATCGAGAACCCGCTGTTCTTCAAGCCCAACACGCAGATGCTGTTCGGCGACGCGAAGGAAACCGTCAAGGCCGTGATCGGCGAGCTGAAGACGCTCCAGGCGGCGTAGCGCGGAGGGCGCGAGGTCCGTCGCCTCGACGGGGTCAGGGAAGAGGTCACCGAGGCGGGCAGACCGAGCCCCGGGCGAGCGGAAGGCGTCCAGCGATTGACGCCGCCTGCGAGGGGGATTCGCCCAGACTCCGACCGGGCAGAGTCGAACGCCTCCATGTTGAGGGGGAGCCCGCGTCGTCGCGGCGGGCCGCTCGCGCGACTTCACGGCGTCCCCTCTCCCCTCTTCGATGACCAAGGACTTCTTCAGCAAGTACGGACTCTCGTTCGTGATGGTGGCCAGCTACTTCGGGGCTGGCTCGATCTTTATCGCCTCCGACGCCGGCGTCCGGTTCGGGTACACGCTCATCTGGGCCGTCGTGGGCGCCGTCGCGCTCGGGTTCATGGGACAGGACATGAGCGCCCGCGTCGGCATCTTCGGCTCGACGCTGACGTCGTTCATGCGGAAGAAGCTGGGCAGAGGGCTCTCACTGGCCCTTTCCTTGTTCCTCTCCGTCGGCTGCGTCCTGTGGTGCCTCGAACTGACGGCGGCGGTCGGCAAGGGGCTGGAGCTCCTGTTCGGGCTGGAGGAGGGCATGTGGAAGCCGCTGGCCTACGCGACCGGCGGCATCGCCATGGTCACGGGCGTGCTGGACTACGCCAAGGCCGAGAAGGTCATGACGTACATGATGTTCATTCTGCTCGCGCTCTACGTGGTCGTCGCGGTGGTGAGCGGACCGGCGCCGATCGAGCTCGCGGCGGGCTTCCTCCCGCGGATCACGAGTGAGGGCGCGCTCCTATCGGCCGTCGCCATCCTCGGGACGACGGCGCTGTGGCCGAACTTCTTCTTGGAGTCGACGCTGGTGAAGGAGAAGGGCTGGACGAAGGCATCGGACATCCCGCACGTCCGGCGCGACCTTGCGCTCGGCTATGCCGTGGGCGGCATCATCACCATCGCCATCATCGTCGTGGCGGCGGCCGTGCTCCGGCCGGCCGGGTACACGCAACTCGACACGTTCCTGACGCCGGGCCTCGCGCTCGAGGAGATCCTCGGCCAGTGGGCCCGCATCGCGTTCCTGGTCGGCGCCGTCGCCGCGGCCTTCAACAGCATCATCCCGATCATGTGGACGCCGGCGTACATGGTCATGCGGTCGCTCGACAGAGACCCGGAGGGCGGCTCGAACCGGACCTTCAAGTGGATCTATGCCGCCGGAATCCTGCTCGGCAGCCTCTCTCCCATCGTCAGCGAGGTGTTCGGGCTGAGCGTAGTGGACATGATCATCCTGTTCCCGGCCTACAACGGCGTCGTCGGGTTGCCCATCGCGGCGATCCTGCTGTTCTGGGCCGTCAACAGCAAAGACGAGATCGGCGCGCACCGCAACGGATGGAAGATGAACGTGGTGAACAGCCTCCTCGTGGTGCTGTCGTTGTACGCGGCGTACCGCTCGGGCCCGGTCATCTTCGACGCCATCTTCGGCGGCGGCCTCTCGTGAGCCAAACCGTCCTGCTGGTCCTCGTCGCCCTCATCGGCGGCATCGCGATCACGCTCCTCGGGCCCGGCGGCATCTTCGTGACCGTCGCGCTGCACGCGCTCGGCTACTCCGCCGCGACGGTCGCGGGCACGGCGAGCGCGGCGTTTGTCGGGACCGGGATCGTCGGGAGCGCGGCCTACTGGCGGTCCGGCGAGCTCGCCGCGCCGGGCGTCCGCCGCGACGCGCTCGTGCTGACCGCGGCGAGCGTTCTGGGCGCACTGGGCGGCAGCGCCCTGAATGCTGTGCTCGACCGCCAGTCGTTCGGCGTCGCCCTCGGCGTGTTCGTGGGGGCGACGGGCCTGCTCGTGTTTGCCCGCCAGCGGGGACTGCTCAAACCGGCGACGGCGCTCGACGCGGGGTCGAGGCGGGCACAGTGGCTCATGCTCGGCCTCGGCGTCGCCGTCGGCGTGCCCGGCGGGGCGCTGGGGGTCGGCGGGCCGGTGCTGGCCGTGCCGCTCCTCGTGCTGTGCGGCGTCCCGATGCTGACGGCTGTGGCGATGGCGCAGGTCCAGTCGGTCGCGATCGCCGGGTTCGCGACGCTCGGCTACGTGGTGCGCGGCACTGTCGACTGGCCGCTCGCGCTGCTGATCGGCGTGCCCCTCGTGATTGGCACCGTCATCGGCTGGCGACTGGCCCAGAAGACGCCGACGGAGCGGCTGACGACGCTCCTCGCTACCGTCCTCCTCGTGATCGGCGTCTACCTCGTGGCAACGGCCGTCTGAGGCCGCCCACCCCGGGCTCCGCGGCACCAAGGCGGGTGGGGTCGGTGTTCAAAGCCGAATGGGCTCGCGGCGGAGGTAATGGTCGAGGGCGTACCGGCCGGCGCCGGCGATCAGGAGCGCGACGAAGGCCACCAAGAAGAGGAACGGCTTCTCCATCCCGGAGAACGGCTCCCCTCCGTGCCGCACAAACGCGGCGACGGCCATCGTGAAGCCGGCGAAGACGGCTGCGGGACGCGTCAGCAGGCCCGCGGCGATCAACAGTCCCCCGACGAACTCACTGAGCGCCGCGGCCCAGGCGAACAGGGTTGGGAGGGGGAAGCCCATCTCGGCCGTCCCAGCGATGAAGCCCTCGGAGGGAGGCAGCTTGCCGAGGCCGTGCCCAAAAGCGAGCGACAGCCCGAAACCGAGGCGGAGGATCAGTAGCCCGAGGTCGGTGGCGCGGGAGGTGTCGCCGGTGCCGAAGAGAAGCGCGCGCGTCGTCATGGAGTCGAGTGGTGGGGCGGGCTCCAACCCGCTGCACGGTGAAAGGATCGGCGATCCACGGCAGGATCATGAGAGCCCGGACGACGTCGGGTAGCTTGCCGATCCACCGCTCCCTCGCCCGTGTCCGACCTCACCTCCAAGCAACGCGCTCACCTCCGCGGCCTCGCCCACCCCCTCAAGCCGACCGTCCACATCGGAAAGGAGGGCGTGACGGACGCCGCCGTTGACAACCTCCTCGAGACGCTGGCTGGCAGCGAGCTCGTAAAGGTCCGCGTGCTGGAGGCCGCGCCGCAGAGCGCGAAGGCGACGGCACACGCGCTGGCGGCGAAGGTCGCAGACGCCGTCGTGATACAAGTGATGGGCCGGAACGTGACGCTGTACCGGCCCGACCCAGACGAGCCGGAGATCCGACTCCCTCGCTGACCCTTCCGCCTGGCGCGGCGACCGGCCGACCGAGGCGGGCCTAGACGGAGGCCGCGGCCCGGACGGCCTTAATCACGTGCTCGTGGACGTCGGGGTGGAACGGGCTCGGCACCAGCTCCTCGTCCGGCGCGAGCGCGCTGATGGCCTCGGCCGCCGCCACCTTCATCGCGCTCGTAATGGCCGGTGCGCCCACGTCGAGCGCCGCCTTGAACAGGCCCGGGAAGGCGAGCGCGTTGTTGACGCTCCGCCCGTCGGCGGCGAAGGCGGCCCCGGCGGCGAGGGCCGCCTCGGGCGTGATTTCGGGCACCGGGTTCGACAGCGCAAGGACGATCTGGCCGGGCCGCACGAGCTCCGGCGTGATGAGCCCGATGACGCCCGTCGTGGCGATGAGGATGTCGGCCTCAGCCGCGGCGCCCTCCAGGCTGGCCGTCCGCCCGCCGCGGGCTTCGAGCCGTCGGCGCGCGTCCTCGCCGGGATCGACCCCGACGACCTCGAAGCCGGCATCCAACAACAGCCGCGCGATCGCGAGACCGGCGGCGCCGAGGCCGACCTGGGCGCAGACGAGGTCGCGACGCCCCTCCCGGCCCGTGTGGCGGAGCGCGCTGAGGACGGCCGCCAGCAGGACGGTCGCCGTCCCGTGCTGGTCGTCATGCATCACCGGCTGCGGGAGCCGGCGGATCAGCTCGTCCTCGATCCAGAAGCAGTCAGGCGTCCGGATGTCCTCGAGGTGGATCCCACCAAAGCTCGGCGCGATCCGGCAAACGGTGTCGACGAACGCCTCCGGGTCGGTCTCGTCGATGACAATAGGGACGGCGCCCAAGCCGACGAACCGGTCGTACAGCACCGACTTGCCTTCCATCACCGGGAGGCTCGCCAGCGCGCCGATGTTGCCCAGCCCGAGCACGCGCGTCCCATTCGTAAAGATGCCGACCGTCCGCCCGACGGCCGTGTACTGACGAGCGAGCGCCGGGTCTTTCTGGATGGCACGGCAGACGCGGGCGACGCCGGGCGTGTAGATCGTCCGGAGGTCTTCGAGGCGTTCGACCTCCGTCGTACGGACCGTCCGGATCTTGCCCCCCGCGTGCCGCTCGAACACGAGGTCCTTGACGTCGACGATCACCGTGTCGGTGTCCGTGCGGATGGCCGCCAGCACCTCCTCGAGGTGCTCCTCGTCGAACACCGACAGCGTGACGTCGCGAACGAAGTGGTCTCGCCCGATGTAGCGCGTCTCGATGTCGCCCACGAGCGCGCCGAGATCCCCAACGAGCCCGAGCAACCGCCCGATCATCCCGGGGCGCTGCGGGTTTCGGACCGTCAGGACGACGTCGTAGTCAGGGAGGGCCGGGCGGCCAGGGATGTCGGTGCGCATGGGCACAAGCTATCCCGAGCCAGGCCGCTGCCCCGCCGGGCAACGCCTCTTCACGAGAGGCTCAGGCTCTGATCCGTGTCTACTCCGTCTCGGTCAGCCGGGGCAGGTTGTACGTCCCGCGGCCGACGCGTTGGATGCGGCCCCGCTTGACCATCTTGCTCAGCACGCGGCCCGCGTAGTCCTTCGACGTCCCCGCCGCCTTCGCGAGGTCGTCGCGGTGGACGGCGCCCGGTGTGCGGGCGAGGTGGAACAGGAGCGTCTGGGCGACAGAGTTCGGCTCGTAGGACGTCGACATGGAGAGAAAGAAGCACCGGGGGCGGGCGGGGTCCCGACGGGATCGCTACCGTTGTCCGCCAAGGGCTTCTACCGGTTCCAGGCGTCAGCGTTTCACGCGCCTCGTCATCACACGTTGAACCGGAACAACATCACGTCACCGTCCGCCACGACGTACTCTTTCCCCTCGCTCCGCATGACGCCGGCGTCACGCGCGGCCGACTCGCCGCCGAGGCGGTCGTAGTCGGCGAACTTGATGGTCTCAGCGCGGATGAAGCCCTTCTCGAAGTCGGTGTGGATGACGCCTGCGGCCTGGGGTGCCTTCATGCCGCGCGTGATCTGCCAGGCGCGGGCCTCCTTCGGGCCGGCCGTGAAGTACGTGATCAGGCCGAGAAGCGCGTACGCCTCCTGCGCCAGCCGGTCGAGGCCGGACTCCTCGACGCCCGCGGCCTCCAGGAATTCGGCCTTCTCCTCGTCGTCGAGCTCGGCGACCTGCGCCTCGAACTCGGCCGAGACGACCACGACGCCCGCGCCCTCCGCCTCGGCGCGTTCGCGGACCTGCTCGACGTAGGCGTTCCCGTCCGGCAAATCCCCTTCGCCGACGTTGGCGGCGTAGAGGACCGGCTTCGCCGTCAGGAGAAACTGGTCGCGGAGGATCGGCGCCTCGGCATCGGAGACGCCGAGCGTCCGCGCCGGCAGGCCGTCGCCGAGGTGGTCCTCGAGGCGAGCGAGGAAGTCGGCTTCCATCTTGGCCGCCTTGTCGCCCGTCTTGACCGACTTCGCCACGCGCTCGCGCCGCTTCGAGACCGTCTCGAGGTCCTTCAGCAGAAGCTCCGTCTCGATCGTCTCGATGTCGCGGATCGGGTCGACCGAGCCCTCGACGTGGACCACGTTCGGATCCTCGAAACAGCGGACGACATGGGCGATCGCGTCCGTCTCGCGGATGTTGGCGAGAAACTGGTTGCCGAGCCCTTCCCCCTTCGAGGCGCCTGCCACGAGCCCCGCGATGTCGACGAACTCGATGACGGCCGGGAGGATCTGGGCCGAGCCCGCGAGCTCCGCGAGCCGATCCAGCCGGGAGTCCGGCACGGGCACGACGCCGACGTTCGGCTCGATGGTGCAGAACGGGTAGTTCGCCGCCTCGGCGCCCGCCTCGGAGAGCGCGTTGAAGAGGGTGCTCTTGCCCACGTTGGGCAGCCCGACGATGCCGACGCGAAGCGCCATGACGATGCGAGAGTGGTTCGGCGACGAGTCTACCGACCGCGTTCCCGAGGCGGGCGGAGCGGGGGCGAAGAGTGGAAGCGAGTAGCTTCATCCCGATGCGCCGTGCCCTCCCTCTCCTCCTCGCTCTGCTGGCGGCGCCCGTCGTCGCGGCGCAGGTCGGGCCCGACCCGCTCGGGAGCCGGCCGCGCGTCTACGTCGGGGGCGGGTTCGGGCCTGGCTTCGGCGGCGTCGCGATGGGGACCGATCCGGTGTTCACGGTCTTCACCCGCGAGGTCGCCGTCTACGCCGACTACGTGCCGCGCGTGACGGGCGGGAGCGGGCGCCTGCTCACGGCCGTCGGCCTCGGGGGGGCCATCCGCACGCTCCGGATCGCCGACATCGCGCGGAACCAGGACCCGGGGGCACTCGACGTCGACCTCGGGCTACGGATCGGCCCGTCGTTCTACACGGCCTTTTTCGAGCAGTCGGCCGAGAGCCGGTCGCGGGCGTTCAGCGTCATGATCGACCCGTTCGCTCGCGTCACGCTCCGGCGGGAATCGGGTCGCGTGTTCTTCGCCGAGGTCGGGACGCAGGCGCCGGCCCTCCGCGCCGGACTGTCGACCTCAATCCGCTTCCCCGGACGCTAGCCGGAGACGTCGTCGACCGTCGCGACGGACAGGAACCGGCGGTCGGGCAGCGAGACGGCCGTGAGCCGCCCGAGGCCGGGCCGGTGGACGAACACGGCCCCCGTGTCGATGTCGATGAGATGCGGCGTGTCGATGGGCTCCGAGACCGGCGTGTGGCCGCAGACGACCGGCTTCTCCCACTTCGAGAGGTCCGCGTCGAGGTGTTGGCGTGTCCAGAGCGCGATGTGCGGGTCGGGATCGGCGATGTTCTGGGCCACCGTCTTGCGCGTGTCGAGTCCGGCGTGGACAAACGCGAAGCCCTCCCCGTCGGCGACGAGCTCCGTGCGGCGGAGGAACTCGACGTGCTCGGGCGGAAGGCGACGGTCGCCGCGCGCCTCGTAGGCCGCCAGCGTCGAGTGCCCGCCGTTGACCCACCAGAGGTCCGCGTCGCCGACGCCCTCCGCATAGTCGAGCATCATCTGGTCGTGATTCCCGCGGAGGAAGACGCAGCATGGGCCGGTGCCCCGCACCGACGCCGTCTCCATCTCGATCATCCGGTCGAGGACCTCCGGGCTCGACGGGCCGCGGTCCACGTAGTCGCCCACAAACACGAGCACGTCGTGCGAGCCAAGCGTCCCGCCGGCGTCCTCCGCAAGACGGTCCAGTAGGGCGTCCAGCGTGCGCACGCACCCGTGGACGTCGCCGATCGCGTACCACGCCACGGCTCTAGGCGCTGTCGCTCCGGTTGCTCGACTCGACGAGGCCGCGGCCCGACTTCTTCATCCGGTCGGAGTCACGGAGCTCGCGGAGAACCGCGTCGAGCACGCCGTTGACGAACGCCGGGCTGTTGTCGGTCCCAAACGCTCGGGCCACCTCGAGCGCCTCGTTGAGCGTCACCTTGGGCGGGATGTCCTCGAAGTAGAGGAACTCCGCGATCGCGATCCAGAGGACGAACCGGTCGGTCCGAGCGATCCGGCTGAGGTCCCAGTTCTCGACGTGCCGGTCGATGAGGACGTCGGCCTCGGTCCGGGCGTCGGCGGCCTTCAGGAATAGGCGCTCGGCGAAGCGGAGGTACGTCCGATCACCCTCGAACGCGGGCCGGATGATCGTCGCCAGGACGTGGTCCACCGAGTCGCCGCTGGCCTCGTAGGCGTACAGGGCCTGGAGGACGCGCTCGCGGACTTGGCGGCGCTTGCTCAGACGGGGCGGCTGGGACACAGGACGTGAGAGAGCGAGGGAAGAGACAAGATACCCGGGCCGGGCGAACGAACCCGGTCAAGAGGAGGCGAAGCGGGGGTTGCACGGAACGGGGCGCCGGGTCTAGGCCGTCATGCCGCTCGCGCCTCCTCCCCCGCCGCTCCGCCTCGCGACCCGGCCTGCCCTCGCGCTGGCGGCGCTCGTCGCGGGGGGCATCGGCCTCGGCCGCCTCGTCTCTGGCGTCGACCCGATGACGTGGGCCGTCGGCGGGCTCGCCGTCGTCAGCCTCGCGGTGGGCTACGTGGTCGTCACGCGTCGGCGCCTCGTGTCGCTCGGACCGGTCGCGCTGGCGCTTGCCGTCGGCGGAGCCGCACTGACCCTCGGCGCGGCCCGCGACGCGGCGTCGCGAACGGCACGCCCCGACGGCATCGAGCGCATCGCCGAAGCGGCGTGGGAGGCCGACAGCCTGGGCGACCGGGCGCCGATCACGGTCTGGGCGACGGTCCTCGACGCGCCGGAAGCGACGTGGTCGATCCGCTTCACCGCCGCTGTGGACTCGGCGGCCCGAGGCGACACGCACGGCGTGGTGAGAGGCCGGGTCCTGGTCTCACTCCTCGTCGGCGACGCGGGCGCCGTCTACCCCGTCCTCCGCCCCGGCGACCGCGTGCGCCTCACTGGACGCCTCGAACGTTTGCCCAGGCGTCGCAACCCGGCGCAGTTCGACTACGGTGCGTACCTCCGCCGCCAGGGCGTCGGCGCGATGCTGACGGTGGAAAGTGAAGCCGACGCGGCCTTCCTCGCCCCGAGCCGCCAGCCGACGGACCGCATCGCCAACGGGGTCCGGGTCCACATCGAGACGGCGCTCGCCCGCCACGTCCAGGATGCCGAGGTCCGCGCGCTCTTGCGGGCGCTCCTCTTGGCCGACCGCAGCGGCATCGAGGCGGGCACCCTCGACGCGTTCCGAGAGACCGGCCTGATGCACCTGCTCGCCGTCTCGGGCTTGCACGTCGGCCTCGTCGGGCTCACACTCTACGTGCTGCTGAAGCCGCTCCTCGGCCGCCTCGGGGTCCGGCGACGGCGACTCGAAGCGGCGCGCGCGATCGCGACGCTCGCGGTGCTGGCGGTGTACGTGGTCGTCGCGGGCGCGTCGGTCTCGATCGTCCGAGCGTTCGTGATGGTCGCCCTCGTGATCGCGGGACGCGCGCTCGACCGGCGATCCGACACACTCAACGCGCTCGGGATAGCGGCCTTTTTACTCCTCGTCCACCGTCCGGCCGCGCTGTTCGATGTCGGCTTCCAGCTGTCGTTCGGCGCCGTCTTCGCCCTCGTCACGCTCACGCCGCTGTTGACGTCGGCCGTTCCCGAACGGGTTCGCCAGTCGAAAAGCGGGACGTTCGTCGTCGGGTCGATCGTGACGTCGGTGGCCGCGACGATCGGGACGGCGCCAGCACTCCTCTACCACTTCGGGCGCCTGCCGATCGGCGGGCTCGTCCTCAACGTCGTCGCCATCCCGCTCACGGCGGCGACCCTCGGCGCCGGGCTCGGGTGTGCCTTGACGGCGTGGGTACCTCCGCTGGCGGCGACGTTCGGCGCGCTCGCGACGGCGACCGGCGGCCTCCTCCTCGGGACGACCGAGGCGGGCGCGGACACGCTCGGCGGCATCGCCTACGACGGCTTCCTCGACTCGGCCTCGGTGCTGATCGCGCTGTTGCTGGGCATTGCCATCATGGCACTCTGGCGTCGGCCGGTCGCCCGGACGCGGCTGGCGCTGGCGGCGCTCGGCTGCCTCGCCATCGGGACGTGGACGGGCTTCGCAACCGGCGACGGACGCCCCGCTCTCGACGCCGTGTTCCTCGACGTCGGCCAGGGCGACGCGACGCTCCTCTCGACGCCCGGCGGCCGCCACGTTCTGATCGATGCCGGCCTCAAGTCACCGTATGTCGACGAGGGCAAACGGACCATTCTTCCCCATCTCGAGAGGTTCGGCATCGCCCGCCTCGACGCGCTCGTGCTCACCCACGCCGACGCGGACCACGTCGGCGGCGCGCGGTCGGTCCTCGAACACGCCGAGGTCGGCCGGCTGATCGTCAACGGCCAGGACGGCACGACCGATCTCTGGACCAGCGTGCTCCATGTGGCCGACTCGCTCGGCGTGCCGGTCCAGGCTGTCAAAGCGGGGGATACGCTCGCAGTCGACCCGGCGATTAGGCTCCGCGTGCTCGGACCTGGCGGGCCGATGGACTCGCCGAACGACGCCTCCGTGGTCCTCCTCGCGGAGTACGGAGCGACCCGCTGGCTGCTGACCGGCGACGCCGAGGTCGCCGGCGAGGCCGCCCTCGTCCGTCGGTTCGGAGAGCACCTCGAAGTCGACGTCGTCAAGGTGGGCCACCACGGCTCGCGGACGTCCTCCACGCCCGCCCTGGTCCGAGCGGCACGCCAACCGGAGTTCGCTGTGGTCTCGGTCGCGCGCCGGAATCGCTACGGCCTGCCCAATGAGGAGCCGATTGCGCGTTGGACCGCGGCCGGCGCCGCCGTTCTCCACACGTCGACCGAGGGCGCGGTCTGGCTCCGCTCCAACGGTGAAGCCGTCGAACGCATCGACTGGCGCCGTGAGTGAGAGACGGGTCCCCAGGTGACACGCCGCGACCATGGCGGTACCCTTCGCCCCTCACTCGGCACCCACCCGCAATGCGCATCGGAATCGACCTCGGCGGCACCAAGATCGAAGGCCTCGCCCTCCTCGACGACGGCACCGAGGCGGTTCGCCAGCGCGTAGAGACCCCGCGGGCCTACGATGCGACCATCGAGGCCATCTCCGGGCTGGTGGAGGAGATCGAACGCGAGGTCGGGGCGAGCGGGACCGTCGGGGTCTGCATTCCGGGCGCCATCGACGCGCAGACGAGCACGGTCAAGAACGCCAACTCGACCTGGCTCAACGGCCGTCCGTTTCGCGACGACTTGAGCGGCCGCGTCGGTCGCGAGGTGCGGATGACGAACGACGCGAACGCCTTCGCTCTGTCGGAGGCCAGCGACGGGGCCGGCGCGGGCGCCGAGGTCGTGTTCGGCGTGATCCTCGGAACGGGCGTCGGCGGGGGGATCGTGGTGCGCGGCGAGGTTCTCGACGGTGCCAACCGGATCGCGGGCGAGTGGGGCCACGTCCCGCTGCCGTGGCCAGCGGACCGCGAGCGACCCGGCCCGATGTGCTACTGCGGCAAGCGTGGCTGCATCGAGACGTTCCTCTCCGGCCCGTCGTTCGCCCGCGACCACGAGGCCCACACGGGCAAGGCCCTCACGACGCGCGAGATTGTCGAGCGCGCGGAAGCCGGCGACGCCGACGCCGACGCCCGCGCCACGCTCGACCGCTACGTCGCCCGCCTCGGGCGTGCGCTGGGCCAGCTCGTGACGATCCTCGACCCCGACGTGGTCGTGCTCGGCGGCGGCATGTCGAACCTGCCCCGACTGGCAGAGCGTGTCGAGACCGAGTTGAAGCCGTGGGCGTTCTCGGATCGTGTCGTTACACGCGTCCGGCGAAACGTCCACGGCGATTCAAGCGGGGTGCGGGGAGCGGCCTGGCTGTGGCCTCTGCCCGGGTAAACGCTAGCCGACTTCGGCACGGAGCCAGCGCGTGATCGTTGCGATGTCGAGCCCGTCGGGTTCGAGGGCGGGTCCCTCCGGCGGAGGCATCGGGCGGTCGTCGTCGCCCACGGTGGTGGGGCGCGGCTGGCGGGACCGCATCATGGCCTCGCGGCGTGTGCTCTGGGCATCCAGCAGCTCGATCCCGAGGCCGATGGCGTCGCCCGCGGCCGTCTCCAGCAGGCCCGGCGCCGCCACGAGGGGGATCCTCATCTCGACGACCAGCCCACGCGAGCCCCACGTCGACTCGGCTTCGAGGCCGCCGAAGCCGCCGTCCGCCGACGCCCGTTGCGTGAGTACGCCCCGCGTGACCTCGACCTGGTCGAGGCCCGACTCGAAGCGTCGCCGGAGCCGCGTCGGGTCGGCGTCGTCGATCGCGCCGCCGCGGAGGGGTCCGCTCCGCGCCACCGAGCGGGCGTCGGGGGCGGGCGGGGCCGGGTACCGGACGCCGAGCACCCGGTCCGTACCGCCTGTTGGGTCGACCCACAGGCGAAGGCCGCCGACGGCGATCCGCCGCGCCTGGCGATCGTCGCTGGCGATGACGACCACGATGAGGTCGTCGCCGTCCCGGCGGAGCCCGAGGCTAAGGCCGGCCTCCTGGGGGACGGGCCGAAGCGCGGCCGGCCACTCGGCCGCCTCGCCATCGACGACGGTCTCCGGGGTGGCGGCCTCGGCGAAGTAGTCGGGAGGGGCCGAGCCGCACCCAGCGGCGACGAGGGCGAGGGTGGCGGCGAGGAGCGTGCGCATTCGGTCGGGGAAAGGATGCGGGGCGGCGGAGCGTCCACAACGCGTCGGGATCGTTCACGTTGCCCCCCGGCCCGGGCTGAAATCCGTCCCGGTGCCGGGGGAGCCTCCCCCCCCGCCCTCGCGTTCACGCCGCCCCCTGCCCACACCGCCATGATCACCGCCGCCGACCTCCGCACGATCGACGTGTTTTCGGACCAGGACGAGGCCGCGCTCGACTGGCTGGCGTCGGTCGCCGAGGAGCAGACCATCGCGGAGGGCGAGAAGCCGTTCCAGCGCGGCGCGCGGGCCGAGTACCTGTTCGCCGTCGTCGAGGGCGGCGTACAGATCTTTACCATCCAGGGCGAGAAGCGGACCCTCTTCGGGGCGATCCGCCCCGGCGAGATCTCGGGCCTCCTCCCGTACTCGCGGATGGAGACGTTCGCCGGCGAGGGCCTCGCCATCGCCGACAGCCGGATCGCGCGGATCCACCAGGACCACTTCACCGAGATGCTCGCGCGGATGCCCGAGGTGGGCAAGCGGCTCGTCGCGCGCATGACCGACCGCGTGCGCGAATCGTCGCGGACGGAGGTCCAGCGCGAGAAGATGATGTCGCTCGGGAAGCTCTCAGCCGGGCTCGCCCACGAGCTCAACAACCCGGCCGCCGCCATCCGCCGCTCCGTGGCCGACCTCCGGGCCCGCCTCGAGATGATGCCGAAGATGGTGACGCGCCTCACCGGCCACGGCCTCACGCCCGACCAGGTCGAGGCCGCCCGCGGCGCGCTCATGACCTGCACCGCGCCCACGCCCGGCACGCTCACGGCTGTCCAGCGCGGCGAGAAGGAGGACGAGCTGGCCGACTGGCTCGACGACCACGACGTCCCTCACGCCTACGTCGTGGCCGAAGTGTTGGCCGACGAGGGCGTCACGACGAAGGCGCTCACCCACATGGCCGAGCACGTCGACGAGACCGCGCTCGCCGACGTGATCTTGTGGATTGAAAAGGGGTTGGCGGCCGACCGGCTCCTCGCCGAGATCGAGCGGGCCGCCGGCCGCATCTCCGACCTCGTGGCGTCGGTGAAGGGGTACACGCACCGCGACCAGGCCCCCGACCGCCAGCGGGTCGACGTCCACGCGGGCCTCGACCAGACGCTGACGATGCTCGGCCACGCCATCAAGGTCAAAAACATTCACGTCGCCCGCGACTACGGCGACGACGTCCCCGAGGTCTGTGTCTTCCCCGGAGAGATCAACCAGGTCTGGACGAACCTCCTCGACAACGCGTTCGACGCCATCGGCGAGGGCGGCGAGGTCCGCCTCGGCACGCGCGTGGAGGGGGCCCTGGTGTGCGTCACCATCGCCGACGACGGGCCGGGCATCCCGGCCGACGCGCAGGAGCAGATCTTCGAGCCGTTCTTCACCACCAAGGAGCCGGGCAAGGGGACGGGCCTGGGCCTCGACATCGCCCGGCGGATCGTGATGCAGCACGAGGGCCGGATCACGGTCGAGAGCGAGCCGGGGCGGACCGTCTTCGAGGTCTGCCTCCCGATCGACGCGCCCAAGGCCTCCGTGACGCCGCTCGACGCACTCGAAGGGGTGGAGGCCTAAACACGGCACGCGCGGGCGACACAAGCAGTGTCAGCGGGCCGAGAGGGAACGCGGGAGGGGCGGCAGCGATAGGCCGGCCATGGACCTTGGCACCTTCGACCTCGGCCTCGCCGGCTGGGGCCTCTTCGTCGTCTACGCCGCGGGCGTGCTCACGGCCGTCGATGCGGTCATGAACGCGCGGACGCCGCAGGGCGCGACGGCGTGGGTGTTCGCCCTCGCCACACTGCCTCTCGCGGCGCTCCCGCTGTACTGGATCTTCGGGCGGTTCAAGTTCGAGGACTACCTCACCACGCTCCGCGACTTCGACTCCGAGATCGCGGACGGGCTGGCAAAGGCGAAGGAGGGGCCGCTCCGACCGTTCCTCATACGTGATAAGCGGGAGAGCGACGGACGCGAGGTCGGCGAAATGCGGGCGTTCGACGAGATGGCGACGCTTCCGTTCACGCGGGGCAACGACGTCCGCCTGCTGATCAACGGCGACGCGACGTTCGAGGCGCTCTTCGAGGCCCTCGACGCCGCCGAGGACTACATCCTCACCCAGTTCTACATCGTCCACGACGACGACATCGGGCGGCGCTACAAGCGGCACCTCCTCGACGCCGCCCGCCGCGGCGTGACCGTCCGGTTCATGTACGACACCGTCGGGTGCTGGAAGCTGCCGAAGGCCTACAAGCGCGAGCTCGAGGACGCCGGCGTGTGCCTCTGCCCCTTCACCGGCCCGCGGAACTGGCTCAAGAAGCTCCGGCTCAACTTCCGCAACCACCGCAAGATCACCGTCGTGGACGGCCGGATCGGGTTCGTGGGCGGCCACAACGTGGGCGACGAGTACCTCGGCAATACGGAAGACTTTCCGCACTGGCGCGACACGCACCTCCGCGTCGAGGGGCCGATCGTGCAGGGCCTCCAGTTGTCGTTCGCCCGCGACTGGTACTACGGGACCCGCGAGGAGCTCGACGGCCTCGTGTGGGCCCCCGAGGCGGCCGGGGCCGACCGCACGGCGCTCGTGATGTCATCCGGCCCGGCCGATGAGATCGAGACGTGCGGCCTGCTGTACACCCACGCCATCGAGAGTGCGGAGAAGCGCGTTTGGATCGCGACGCCGTACTTCGTGCCCGACGGCCGCGTGCTCGGCGCCCTCCAGCTGGCGGCCCTCCGCGGCGTCGACGTCCGGGTGATCATGCCGCGGACGAGCGACAGCGTGCTCTTCAAGTGGGTCCCCTACGCGTACCTCCCCGAGGTCGAGCGCGCCGGCGTGAAGGTCTACCTCTACGAGCCGGGCTTCATGCACCAGAAGGTCGCCCTCGTCGACGACGACTTCGCCATCGTGGGCACGGCCAACTTCGACAACCGCTCGTTCCGGCTCAACTTCGAGACGACCGTCGTCACGCGCGACGCCGAGATTTGTGGCGAGGTCGCGTCGATGCTGGAGCGCGACATCGAGCGCGCCACGCGGATCACGCGCGAGGACCTCGCCGACAAGTCGTTCGCCTTCCGGTTCGCGGCCAACGCCACGCAGCTCCTGGCGCCGGTGCTCTGAGGCGCCGGGGTGCCCGCCTCGGCATCGAGGCGGGCGCGGTCAGTGGTACAGGAACAGCGGGACCGTCGCCTCCTCGAGCAGCCGCGTCGCGCTCGACCCGAAGATCATCTTGCGGAAGCCCGACTTGGCGTAGGCCCCGGACACGACGAGGTCGGCGCGGTCGCCCTGCGCCAGTTCGAGGATCCGGTCCGACGCGTGGGTGCTCTCGATGCCAGTCGTCGTGACGGTTTCAAATCCGTGGGCCGTGAGGTAGGCCGCGGCGTCGGCGCGGAGCCGCTCGCTGGCCAACCGGTCGGCCTCGCTGCTTCCGCGGACGTGAACGATCTCGACGGCGAGGTCGGTCCCGAACGGCGCGAGGTGGGCAAACTTCTGGAGCGCCCGCGCGGACGGCGCGCTGCCGTCATAAGCGACGGCGACCCGGGACACCGCTGGGCGCGTCTGGCCGACGATCAGTGTCGCCGCGGCGGCCTCCTGGAGCACCTTGCCCAGCGTGTGCGTCCGCTTCTCGGGTTCGGCGTAGTAGAAGTGGCTCTCCCGGCCGGTCACCAGCAGGTCGTGTGTCCGCATCTCGTCGAGCAGGCTCTTGACGAGCTCGCCCTCCCCAACGCGGTCGCCCGTGTGACGGACGCCCTCTGCCTCGACGCGCTCGGTGAACTGGGCGATGAGTTCGTTCGCTCGCTGGCGGGTTTCCTCGGTGAGCCTCTCCCGGAGCTTCTCGGCGTAGTACATCGACCCGATGCCCCCGCCCGTGGCCTCCTGCCCGATGGAGTCCTTGTCGACGAACGCGAGCCCGGTGAGCTCTCCGTCGGTCCGTTTGGCGATGTCGATGGCCGTCTCCGTCGCGATGGGCGTGTCGGAGTCAGGGTCGAGAACGACGAGGATGCGCTGAGTCATGGCCAGGGGGAGAAGGGACTCGAAGGTACGCGAGGAGAGCCCCAAGGCGTTCCGACTGACAGCCTGTCACGGACTGGTCTACGAGTGGTATACCAGAGGCGATCAGTGGTCTATCCCGTCGGTCGCCCTCCTCCGGTTCCGTCCACACCCCTCTGTATTACTCTGTATGAAAGAATAGAATGCTGAAGAAGTAGTAGGGCTGTGGATCCCGTGGACAACCCTGGAGGCCGGTGTGCTGTGGAGAGCCGTGGACAACACCCCCCACCCATCCACAGCGGCGTCCACGACGTCCGTGTCGAATCCAGTCGCTGGAGAGGCCGTCTGGGGCGATCGGGGGGGTGCCGTCCACATCTCCACACTCGTCCACAGCAAGGCGGCGCGTCTAGCCCGTTCGGTGGAAGGGCAGAGAGGGTGTGGACAAGAGGTCGCACAGCCCGTGGGCGGTCTGGGGTTGACGAGAGGCCCAGGTCCCCCACCATCGGGAGCGTCCACAGGGCTTCCCAGTCCGGCTGGGGTTTTCCACACCTCCATCCACAGTGTGGATAGCCTTTTTCAGGGCGTTTGAGCCGGTCGGTGGATGGCCTCGGTCCGACAGCGACACGGAATGAGCCCGAACAGAGGCGGGGCCGCGCCGACACATCGACACGGCCCCGCGGGAAATAAGACGTTCGGAGTCTGCTACGGCCGGCCGAGGAGGGAGAACATCTTCTGCTTATAGGTCTCGACGCCCGGCTGATTGAAGGGGTCGACGTCCAGCATCGTCCCGCTCACGGCGACGGCGTGCTCGTAGAAGTAGAGGAGGCGCCCGAGCGTCTCGGCGTCGAGGCGTGAGAGCGTGAGCGTCCAGTTGGGGACGCCGCCCTCAGCATGGGCCTCGGCCGTCCCCTCGTAGGCCTTCTCATTGACGAAGCCGTAGGGCTTGCCGGCGAGGTAGTTCAGCCCGTCCGGGTCGCTGTCCTCCTCCTTCACCGCCGGGCCGTCGTCGGCGTCGTCGATGCGGAGGAACGTCTCGACGAGCACGCGCTGGCCCTGCTGGACGTACTGCCCGACCGAGTGGAGGTCGGTGGTGTACTGGAGCGTGACCGGGAACAGACCCTTCCCCTCTTTCCCTTCGCTCTCGCCGAAGAGTTGTTGCCACCAGTCACCGATGCCGGTCAGCCGCGGGTCCATCGAGGCGAGGACCTCCGTCTTGTAGCCGGACTCGTGGAAGGCGTGGCGGTCGGCGGCGTACTGGAGCGCCGGGTGGGAGGCGTCCGCCTCGGTGAGCTCGCGGGCTTCGGCGACGGCGCCGTAGAACAGCGTCCGCACGTCGACGCCCGAGGCGGCGATGGGCAGGAGGCCGACCGGCGTGAGGACCGAGAACCGTCCGCCGACGTCGTCCGGCACCACGTAGCGGCGGTAGCCGCGCTCGACGGCGAAGTCGTGGAGCGTGCCCCGCTGAGCGTCCGTCGTGGCGATGATCCGTCGGTCGGCGTCGTCGAACCGATCCTCCAGGAACCGGCGCGCGAGGCGGAAGGCCAGCGCCGGCTCCAGCGTCGTCCCCGACTTGGAGATGATGTTGATGTAGACGCTCTTGCCGTCGAGGTACTCGAAGAGGCGTCGGTGGTAGTCCGGTCCGAGGTGGTGGCCGGCGAAGAGGACCTCCGGGCCGTCATCCGAGAACGGCGGGACGAGCGCCTGCATGACGGCCTCGGCACCGAGGTACGACCCGCCGATCCCGATGCAGAGGAGCGCGTCGGCCCGCTCGCGAATCTCGTTGGCCGTGTCGGCGACGCTTTCGAGGAGGGCGTCGTCGGGGTCGAGGAGCATCTGACGCCAGCCGAGCATCTCAGGGCTGGCGGTCTCACCGTTGAGGACACGCTGGTGAGCGGCGAGGACGTCACCGTCGAGGGCGTCGCGGTCGACGTCGAGCTCGGCGAGCGCGTCGGCGGCGTACTGGCGGTCGAAGTGGAGGGGCATGGGTCGGGTGGAGAGGGGCGGTGCGAACGCCCGCGGCCCGACGTGGTGCCGCAGTTGGGTCCAGGACCGGAGCCCGATCAAGCGGCCGCCGTCCCGATTCAGTCCGCCTCGGTGAGACGGTCGAGGCGGGCGCACTGACGCCGCGCGCGGGCGCGGACGGACGGCGCCGGGTGGTCGAGCGCGGCCTCGACGGATGGGCGAACCCGCTCGAGAAGGCTCGGATGCTGATGCACGACGGCGACGAGCGCGTCGAGTGCGTTCGCGCGGACCGCGGAGGGCTCGGTCCGCAACCAGTGGGCGGCGTGGTCGACCAGCCGGTGGGCGCTCTCGACGTCGAACGGGACGCGCGACAGCAGAAGCGGGAGCAGTCGGCGGAGCGCGCCACCGGGTCGGTCGGCCTCGGCCGCGTCGAGGAGGGCTCCGGCGAAGGGCGCCAGCGGGCGCGGGTCGTGGCGCGCGGCCCGGTCGAGGGCGATCGCCGCGCGGTTGCGGAGGCCCTCCTCGTCGTGAGCCAGCGCGTCGACGAGGACCTCGACGAGGTCGGGATGAGTGACGACCTCCTCCGCGACGGCCCGGGCGTGGCCCAGGGTGCCGGGCGTGTCGCCCTCGGCGAGACGGAGGAGCACCGGGTGCACGCTACCGGTAGCGGCCCTCGCGGAAGACCGACCGGATGTCCTCCAGCACCTCCCGGTCGATCCGGAGCGTCTCCCCCGCCGCGAGGTCGACGTCAGCGACCTCGTCGATGCGGAGGTCGTAGTTCTCCCAGCCCATGTAGTCGGTCAGGATCTTCTGGAACCCGGCGTCGACCTCGCCATCGGCTGGGCCGTCGTAGAAGTCGCGCTCGATCCAGATCTCCTGGAGCTCACGGGCGATCGCGGGCGTGACCTCGACCATGTCGGCCGGGTCGGAGTCGGTGAAGTAGAGGTCGTTGAGCGCGACGAGCCGCTCGAGCTCGGCGAGCGGCGTCGGGTGGTCGTAGACCGAGATGTCGACAACGACGTCAGAGCCGTCGTAGCCTGCGCCCTGGCGGTGGACGACGAGGGCCGCGGACTGCTCGCCGCGCTTGTCGCCGCCCGCGCGGCCGCCCGCGACGAGGGCCGCCGTGAGCCGTTGCGCGAGCGTGCCCGACGTCGCTTCGAATGTCTCCGCGATCGCGTCGACGGTGGCCTGCGAGACGAGGATGTTGCCCTGGGCCGCGTAGCCCTGTCCGACCGCGACCACGCCCGCCTCGGCGACGGCGTCGGAGCCGCCGACCCGCCCGCCGCGCCACTCGAAGGCGTCGGCGCCGGTGAACGTCGCGGCGTTGCCGTGCGCGTCGACCATCCCGACCTGCCGGACGGCCGGGTTCGGGTCGTTGCGCATCGAGATGCGAAGGGCCTCCTCGGCCGTCGCGCCCTGGCGCATGAGCGCGATGCCCTCCGGACCGTACGCGAGGCGGGCGAAGCTCTGCGTCGCGACGGCGCCGACTCCGGCTTGGACGGTCGGCACCATGAATCGGACGTTCGGGAACTTCGACTGGACCGCCACGCCGATCTCGCCCGTCGTCGTGTCGACGGCGACGATCGAGAACGTCGACACGAGCGGGTCGTCGGTCACGACTCGCTCGGCCTCGAGCCCGCAGCCGCTGACAGCGAGCCCGACCAGTGCGACGAGGGAAACGAACAGGCGGGGGGCGGGCGTTGGCATCGGTGTCTGGTCCACGAAAGGGTTCCGTAGTCTAGCGCCCATGCCCCTCACCCGTCCCGTCCGATTCCTCCTGCTCGCCGCCACCTTATGTATAGGGGCGGTGCCGGCCGTGGCCCAGGGCGAGGTCCAGATCGCCCGCGTCCAGTACGGCGGCGGCGGCGACTGGTACTCCGGCGACCCGCTCCCGACCCTGATCGCGTTCGCCCGCGAGCACTCGCTCCTCGACCTCGCGCCCGAGCCGATCACCGTCGAGCTGACGAGCGACCGGCTGTTCACGGTCCCGATCCTCTACCTCAACGGGCACGGCAACGTGGTCCTCACCGACGCCGAGGCGGGCCGCCTCCGGCGCTACCTCGAGGGCGGCGGGTTCCTCATCGTCAACGACGACTATGGGCTGGACGAGGCCGTCCGCCGTGAGCTCCGGAAGGTGTTCCCCGAGCAGGAGCTCCAACCGCTCCCGGCGTCGCACCCGGTGTACCGCGCCCACTACGACTTCCCGGACGGGCTGCCCAAGATCCACGAGCACGACGGCGAGCCGGCCGTCGGGTACGGGCTGTTCCATGAGGGACGGCTCGTCGTGTTCTACGCCCACGAGAGCGACCTCGGCGACGGGTGGGAGCCGGCGGGCGTCCACCCCGACTCGCCGGCGGCGCGCGAGGCCGCGCTCCGGATGGGCGTCAACCTCCTGGTCTACGCCATGACGCAGGGCGTCGTGCAGTAGGCACGGCCTACCTTTGGACGCGGCAAAACCGGCCGATACCCTCTGTCCGCCGTCTCCGAACCTGCCGGCCCCATGACTCCCGGACGCGTCCTTTTCGTCGGTCTGATCCTGATCGCGGGCGTGCTATACCTGCTCAACCCGGGACCCGAGGCGTTCCAGGAGTTCCTCCAGGCCGAGGCGGCAGCGCGCGCCCGCGAGAGCGGCGAGTCGGGCAACAGCGTAACGGACTTCCTCGACGACCGCCTCGGCCGCCGCGCGGGCCGGGTCGACGTCGAGGACGTCGAGCGGGTGGACTACCACGTGGCGAGCGTTTATCGCGTCGACCTCAACGGGCGGTTCCCGGGGGGCGAGTGGGAGTACCTCGGCATCGCCGGCTGGTTCACGCCCATCGAGCAGCCGGGCGACGACCGGTAGCGGGCGAGTCCGCAGGGCTCCCGAGGCGGGCCGTATCGGGCCATTCCTGCGTGGGCCGTGGGCTAGCTTTCGGCGCCCCCGCCGAACGCTCCATGACTGCCCTCCAGGACACCGACCCCGCCGTCTTCGACATCGTCCGCCGTGAGGTCGAGCGCCAGAACGACGGCCTCGAACTCATCGCCTCCGAGAACTTCGTGAGCCCCGCCGTGCTCCAGGCGATGGGCAGCCCGCTCACGAACAAATACGCCGAGGGCCTCCCCGGCAAGCGCTACTACGGCGGCTGCGAAGTCGTCGACGAGGTCGAGACGCTCGCCATCGAGCGGGCCAAGGAGCTGTTCGATGCCGACTGGGTGAACGTCCAGCCGCACTCGGGCGCGACGGCCAACAGCGCGGTCTACCTCGCCTTCATGGAGCCCGGCGACCGGCTCCTCGGGCTCGACCTCGCCCACGGCGGCCACCTCACACACGGGAGCCCGGTCAACTTCTCGGGCAAGCTCTATGAGCCCCACTTCTACGGCGTCGACACCGAGGGCGAGATGGCCGGGCGGATCGACCTCGACAAGGTCCTGGAGAAGGCGCGTGAGGTGAGGCCCCGGATGCTGTCGGTCGGCGCCAGCGCCTACAGCCGGGACTTCGACTACGCCACGATGCGCGAGATCGCCGACGAGGTCGGCGCGGTCCTCTGGGTCGACATGGCCCACACGGCGGGGCTCATCGCGGCGGAACTACTGAACGACCCGCTTCCGTACGCCCACGTCGTCACGACGACGACGCACAAGACGCTCCGCGGGCCGCGCGGCGGGATGATCCTCGTCGGGCCGAACGGCCCCTCCCCTACCGGCGAGACGCTCCGGAACGGGAATCCCAAGACGACCGGGCAGGTCCTCGACTCGGCCATGTTCCCCGGCACCATCGGCGGGCCGCTGATGCACGTCATCGCGGCGAAGGCCGTCGCGTTCGGCGAGGCGTTGCGGCCGGAGTTTGCGACCTATCAACAGCGGACGATCGAGAACGCGACCGCGATGGCCGAGGCCTTCGTCGAGAAGGGCTACGCCGTCGTTTCGGGCGGCACGGACAACCACCTCGCCCTCGTCGACCTCCGCTCGAAGGAGTGCACCGGCAAGGAGGCCGAGGCCTGGCTCGGCGAAGCGGCGATCACGGTCAACAAGAACATGGTGCCGGGCGACCCCGAGAGCCCGTTCGTGACGAGTGGCATCCGCGTCGGCTCGCCGGCGATGACCACGCGCGGGTTCGGCCCGGACGAGTTCCGCCGCGTCGTGGCCCTCACCGACCGCGTGATCGAGAGCCGCGGGGCCGACGCCGAGGCCGTCCGCGTTGAGGTCCGCGCCCTCTGCGACGCGTTCCCGCTCTACGACGTCGACTCGCTGGGCGCCGAGCCCGTCGCGGCATAGTCCCCAGATCCCTCCACCTCGGGTCCGAGGTGGAGGGATCTGGGGAAAACCCGCATCACGGCGGGTCGTTCTTTCGCCCGGCGCTCACGGAGCCGGCACGCGACCGCACGGCCCACTACGTTCTTGCGGCGCTGGGGCCCGGGAGATCCCGCAACTCCGGCGCTTGTCCGCCCGTCCCGCTCCGCGGCACGCCGCTTGCCGGCCGCCGCTCCGTATGTTGCCGCTCTCCGCGACGCGTCCGTCGCGGCCCGCCGTCGCCCCCATGCCGAACGATTACAGCACCGTCCCCGAGTCGGCCCTGGCGAAGCTGGGGCACACGCTCTACCAGCGGGCGCTGGTCCGGCGTGAGGACGAGGCCATCACCGACCCGCGCGGCCAACCGATCGGCTGGCTCCTCGACACGCGGACCCCGATGCTCGACGGCGACGTGTTCCAGGAGGCCGGCACGGTCCTCGCTGAGCGGCTCCGCGCGCGCGGGATCGACCAGGTGGCCGGGTTCGGCTACGGCGCGTTCCCGCTCGTGACGGCCGTCCTCCCGCACGGGACGCCGGAGCGGCCGTTCCGCGGCGGGTTCATCCGCGAGCGGCGGAAGGCCTACGGGCGGCGCCGGCTCGTCGAGGGCCCGCTCGACCGGAGCCGGCCGGTCGCGCTCATGGACGACATCCTCAACAGCGGTCGGTCGGCGGCGCGCGCCGCAGCGCTGCTCCGCAGCGACGGGTTCGATGTGGCCGGCGTCGTGACGCTGTTCAACTTCACGTGGAGCGGCGGCCGGGCCCGCCTCGAGGCCGAGGGCCTTTGGGTCGAGTCGCTCCTCGAGCTCAACCTCCGCGAGAGCGCCCGCGCCGCGACGCCATCGGGAGATACCGCGTAAGGTGACGAGGGAGGAGGACGGGGTGAAGGGCGCGCGGCCCTGAAGCCTTTCGTGCGGCTCGTACGTTCCCGAGATCCGGGAGGCCGGCGCGGACGTCCCCTCACCCATCACACCTCACCTTTCATTCGCATGGACGTTTGGCGCTCGCGGTCGCAGAGGGCGGCGGCCTCGTCAGGCGATGGTTCGACGTCGCTCACCACAGGCCCCTCGGCCGACCCGGTCCGTCTCGACCAGACCCCGCCGCCGGCCCCTCCCTCGGGCGGCGTCCCGGAGCACATGCGGCCGGCGCCCGGCGAGATGCCGTTCCTCGACCACCTCGAGGAGCTCCGCTGGCGGATCCTGAAGTCGCTCGGCGCCATCCTCCTGTGCGTCGGGCTGTGCCTCTTCTTTACGGAGTGGATCATGGACGGCCTCCTTCTCGGGCCGACGCGGGCGTCGTTCTTCATGTACGACGTGCTCCGCCTGGACGCCATTGACGTGGTGCTCCAGAACCGGACGGTGACGGGTCAGTTCTTCGCCTTCTTCGGGACCGTCATCGCGGCCGGCGTGGTGATCGGGTCGCCGGTGGTGGTGTACCAGACGTGGAAGTTCATCGAGCCCGGCCTGTACCCGGACGAGCGGCAGGGCCTCCGGTTCGCGGCCGTGTTCGCGACGTTCTTCTTCGCGCTGGGGATCTCGTTCGGCTACCTCATCATCGCGCCGGTCGCGCTCCAGTTCTTCGCCCAGTTCCAGATCTCGGACTCGATCGTCAACGAGTTCGACATCTCGAAGTACTTCTCGATGCTCATCACGTGGGCGTTCGGGGCCGGGATCGTGTTCGAGCTGCCGGTCGTGGTGACGATCCTCGCGAAGGTGGGCGTGCTGACCCAGGCCATGCTCAAGGCGAGCCGGCGCTACGCCATCGTGATCGTCCTCGTCATCTCGGCGTTCATCACGCCGCCGGACCCGTGGAGCCAGTTCCTCATGGCGATCCCGCTCATGGGTCTGTTCGAGCTCTCGATTGGGCTGACGGGCATCGTCGAGCGGCGCCGCGCGCGCGACCTGGCGGCGGAGGAGCGCCGCGAGGCGAAAGAGCGCGAGAAGCGGGAGGCCGAGGCGGCCCGCGCCACGACCGAGGCGGCCTCGGTGGAGCCGTCGGCAGCGCCCGGGCCCGAGCCGGAGAGGCCGGAATCCGAGTAGGGCGGGCGTCGGGACTTTCCGGCCTGCGCCGGGCGGGCGAAGATGGCGCCCTCCCTCCCGCCTCCGCCATGCGCTCCGTCGTCCTCTCGCTCCTCGCTCTGACCCTCGCCGCGTGCGACACGGCCGGCCCGGTGGTCGACCGCGACGACGTGAACCTCTACGAGCTGAACCACGACGCCGGCGCGCTCGTCGGCAACTGGGAGCTCGTGAGGACGACGAACTCGGGTCAGATGGGACCGCCGCAGACCGTCGCCGTCGGGAAAGGCGAGCGGACGTCGTACGCGTTCGCTGCCGACGGTACGGTCGACATCGTCCGTCCTGGGCGCGCTACCGAGTCGACGACGTGGGTCGTGGAGCCGCCGAGCCACTTGCGGATCGGCTCACTCGGGATGTCCTTCGGGATCGACGGCGACCGGCTCTACCTCGACCGCCGGCCGATGGACGGGTCGTTGCTGGAGTTCGCGCGGCGGTAGCGCGAGTCGTCCCGCCTCGACGCCGAGGCGGGCAGGGCGGAAGGCGCGAAGGGGCGGGGCGCGGCGTTAGCCTGTCGCTCCATTTCGTTCGCCCCATGCGCCGCTTCGTCCTCGCCGTTCTCGTCGCCTTGCCAGTCGCGGCGCCCGCCGTCGCCCAGACCGGCGTCGACTTTTTCGCCATCCGCAAGAGCTTCGGGCTCTACGGCGCCGTCTACGAGACGCTCGCCGGCGAGTACGTCGACGCCATCGACTCGGAGGCGCTGATGCGGAGCGGGATCGGGGCGATGACGGGCTCGCTCGACCCGTACACGGTGTACTACGACGAGGCGACGGCCGCCGCCAGCCGGCTCCAGCAGGGCGGCGACGTGGGTGGCGTCGGCGTGGTCGTGGCCGAGCGCGGCGGGCGGCTCGTGGTCGTCAGCGTCCTCGACGGCTCCGACGCCGAGCGGCAGGGGCTCCGGCCGGGCGACGCCGTCGTGACGCTGGCGGGGCAACCGGCCGAGGAGCTCTCGGCGCAGCGCGCGAACACGTTGCTGCGCGGCGAGCCGGGGTCGAGCGTCCCCGTCGAGGTCGCGCGGGAGGGCGAGCCCGACCCGCTCCGGTTCGTCCTCGTCCGCGCCGGCGAGCAGGAGAGCGAGGTGACGTACTCGGGCTACCTCGGCGACCCCGCCGACGGCGTCGGGTACGTCCGCCTCGGGCGGTTCATGCAGGACGCCGCGGGGCAGGTGGCCCGCGCCGTCGAGGCGCTGAAGGCCGAGGGCGAGCTCCGAGCGCTCTTGCTCGACCTCCGCGGCAACCCGGGCGGTCTGTTGGACCAGGCCGTCGCCCTCAGCGGCCAGTTCCTTCCGCAGGGGAGCCTCGTGACCGAGACGCGTGGCCGGGCGGCCGGCACCGACCAGAGCTACCGGACGCAGGAGGCGCCGACCCTGCCCGACCTCCCCGTCGCCGTCCTCGTCGATGGGACCAGCGCGTCGGCGAGCGAGATCGTGTCAGGCGCGCTGCAGGACCACGACCGCGGCGTGGTGGTGGGCGAGACGACGTACGGGAAGGGGCTCGTCCAGGTCATCCGCCCGATGCCGTACGGGACGGCGCTCAAGCTGACCGTCAGCCGCTACACGACGCCGTCGGGCCGCGAGATCCAGCGCCTGGCCTACGCCCAGGGCCGGGAGGCGACGGAGGTCGGCGCGGGCGAGCGGACGTTCGAGACGACCGGCGGGCGGACGGTCCGCAGCGGCGTCGGGATCGAGCCGGACGTGGCGGTCACGGTCGGCGAGGAGAGCGAGCTCGAGCAGGCGCTCGTCCGGTCGGCCGCGTTCCTCCGCTTCGCCAACCGATTCGCGTCCGAGACACCCGACCTCCCGGAGGGCTTCCGTGTCGACGAGACGCTCCTCGGCCGCTTCCGCCAGTTCGTCGAGGCCGAGGGTCTCGAGTATCGGACCGACGCCGAGCGGACCGCCGACGCCCTCGCGGACGAACTCGACGAGGCGGGCTATGAGGGCGCGGAGGGCGCGCTCGACGAGCTCCGCCAGGCCGTCGCGCGCGAGAAGGCGCAGGACTTCGAGCGCCACGCCGACCGGCTCCGGGCGCACCTCCGCCAGGAGATCCTGTCGCGCTACGTCGGCCAGGAGGCGCAGACGGTCGACGCGCTCTCCGAGGACCCCGTCGCGGCCGAGGCTCGGCGCATCGTCCTCGACCCGTCCGAGTACGGGCGGATTCTCGGGCGATGAAGCTCGGTTTGTCGTTCGGGAACGCGACGATCGTCTCTTCACGTCCCTCATCCCCATGCGGTAGTGGCTCGGCGGGATCGGACCGCCACGCGCCCGGCCGCGTAGGCGCGGCTCCCCCTCCCCCGCCCGGCCGATGCTTCTGATCCTCCTCGTCGCCGGCGCGCTCGGCGGGTTCGTGGCCGGGCTGGTGGGCGTGGGTGGTGGCGTCATCTTCGGGCCGGTCCTCTTCTTTGCGTTCCAGGCGGCCGGGATCGAGGACCCGATCCTGACGCCGCTGACGCTCGGGTCGAGCCTCCTCTGCACGTTCGCCGCCAGCGCCTCGGGCACGGTCGCGCAGCGAAAGGCCGGCGCCATCGACCAGCGGACGGCGCTCGTGGCGGGAGGTGTCGCGGCCGTCGCCGTCGTGCTCGTCGGGCGGTTCGTGACGACGCAGCCGTGGTTCGACAAGGAAATGTTTCAGCTCATCCTGGGCGTGTTGCTCGTGGTGGTGGTGGTGCGGATGGTGGTCAAGAAGGACCGCGTCGACACGCTCTCCACCGAAGGGGCGGAGCGGAGCCTCGGGCGGCTGGCCGTGACCGGGCTCGGGGCCGGGACGATCGCGTCGCTGGCCGGCGTCGGCGGCGGCGTGGTGATGGTGCCGGCGTTCAGTGGGCTCGTGCGGCTCCCGACGAAAGTGGCCGCGGGAAGCTCCACGGCCGCCATCACGATCATCACGGCCGTCGGCGTGGCGACGTACGCCGAGCTCGGATGGGGCGAGCCGGTGCCGAACGGCGCGCTGGGCTACGTCGACTGGCGGAGCGCGGCGTTGCTGGCCGTGCCGGCCATCGTGACGGCCCGCCTCGGCGTGGCGACGGCCCACCGGATCGACGTCCGTGCGGTCCAGCTCAGCTTCGCCGCGTTCGCGGCCCTCGTCGCCGCGCGGCTCCTCTGGAACGCGTTGGCCTGAGGGGGGTCTACCGGCGATCCTACCACCCGCTGCCATGCGCGCACTCCTCCTCCTCGCTGCGCTGGCATTCGTCGCCTGCGCGCCCGACGACGAATCCGACGACGTCACGGTCGACGGCGTCGACCCCGCCGAGTCCGACGCCGACCTCGCCCCCGACCCGACGCTCCAGCCGGGCAACCCCGGTCTCGCCCCGGAGGCCGACGTGACGCCGGAGCCGGGCCTCGCGCCCGACCCGACCGTCCAGCCCGGTTCGACGGGCACGCCCGAATGAGGAGCGCCCCGCCGGCCGGAGCCAGCGGGGCGCGACGCCGAGGCGGGCGGAGCCGCTAGCTCATGTCGCCTTTGTTCTGGACGACGAACGTCACCTTGCAGTGGACGCGGAACTTGCCGGCCTCGTCCTCGCCGGGCTCGTAGATGAAGTCCTGGACGTAGACGCTCTGCACGCCGCGGACCGTCTGCGAGACTTCGCTGTACGCCTGGCGAACGGCGTCGTCGAAGCTGTTGTCGGAGACGGCGGAGACCTCGATGATCTTTGCGATGGCCATGGAAGGGAGGGTTGGTGAGAAGGGGAGCGCTCCAACGCCATCGGCGGGGGGAGAGGTCCGTCACGGGCTCTGGCCGCGCCTCTTCGCGTGGATGCTCGCGAACGGCGACGACGCACAGCACCGGCTCTATGGCCACCGAAAGCGAGCGCTGTTCGCAGAGATCGACGGGCGCGGTGGGCACCCACCCACCGTCGTCGAGATCGGTGCCGGGACGGGGCTCAACGCGCGCTACCTCCTGCCTGGCGCGGCGTGGATCGTGGTCGAGCCGAACGTCCACTTTCACGACCACATCCGCGCGGAGGCCGAGGCACACGGGCTCGACCTCGACCTCCGCGTCGGCACGTCCGAAAACCTGCCCGTCGCCGACGGCGAGGCGGATGCCGTCGTCAGCACGCTCGTCCTCTGCTCCGTCGGCGACGTGCGCCGGTCGCTGGCGGAGGCGCGTCGTGCGCTTCGACCGGGCGGGCGGTTCATGTTCGTCGAGCACGTCGCGGCGCCAGCGGGCTCGTCGCTCCGGCGGGTCCAGCGGCTCCTCCGCCGCCCCTGGGGCTGGGTCGCCGACGGCTGCCGGCCCGATCAGGACACGGAGCTCCTCATCGAGGCCGCCGGGTTCTCCGACGTCTGGATCGAGCGGTTCGACGCCGACCTCGGCCTCGTGGCGCCGCACGTCGCCGGCGTCGCCACGCGCTGATCCGTCCTGACCCAGCCCGCCTCGGTGATCCGACGGGGCGCCCGAGGCCGGCGCCCTCGGCCGGTCGTCCGCTCCGGGATCAGTCTCGCGGGAACCAGACGTACTCGCCGTCCTCGTCGACGTAGCCCGTCTGGCCGTCCACGACGACGGCCGCCAGCCCGCCGGCGAAGTCCTCGACCTCGTCGAACGACGGGTCCCGGACGAGCGAGCCGTCCGGGCGGACGAACGTCCACATTCCACCGATCTCGACGGCCGCGCGGCCGCCCTCGAACGGCCGCGCCGTGTCGAACTGCGGCCCGATCACGCGGTCGCCGTCGGCGTCGATGTACTCCCAGGCGTTCTCGGTGCGGACCGGCGCGCGGCCCTCGGCGAAGTCGCCGGCCGAGATGAACGTCTGGCTCCCGAGCGGGCGGCCGTCGTCCTCGTCGATGTAGAACCACCGCTGGCCCTGGCGCACGGCCGCGCGGCCCTCCGAAAAATCGCGCGCGGCGTCGTAGACGGGCTGGATCGCGACCTGCCCATTCTGATCGAGGAAGCCGACCTTCCCGTCGCGCTCGAACCGGGCGCGGCCGTCGTGGAGGTCGCCGAGCTCGCCGAACTGCGGCTCCACGACGACGGAGCCGGAGCGGTCGAGGAAGCCCCACTGCCAACCGGTCGTCTTGACGCGGGCGCGGCCCTCCGAGAAGTCGCGGGCGTCGTTGAGGTACGGGTTGAGGAGGAACCGGCCGTCGAGGTCGACGAACGCGAACTTGCCGTCGGTGCGGACGCGGGCGCGGCCGTCGCGCGGCGCCCACGCCTCGTCGGCGACCACGGAGAAGGCGACCTCGCCGGAGTCCTCGAAGTAGTCCCAGACGTTTTGGCCGTTCGTCCAGCGACGAGCGGGGGTGAGGCCTTCGGCGCCCGGGCGGACGGCGCTGTACTCCCCGAGGTCGACGACGACGCGGCCGCTCCGGTCGATGAGCACGCGCTCGCCGTTCTGGACGGCCGGATACAGCCCGGCGCTGGCGGACTCGCCGCCGCCGAAGGCGTCGCAGCCGGCGAGCGCTAGCAGCAGCAGTAGGAGGATCGGGAATCGTCGGGTCATGGGGACTATGAGGCTCGAGGCGATGTCATCATGAGCCACATGAAGGATCTCGTCTGACTCGTCAGGTGCGTCCGTCGGAGGGCCGAGGCGAGCGACACGAGATCGCTCCGCTCAGGATGACATGGTGTGAGGATGTGCTATCGTTGGGGCTCCCAGACAGGGGCGCCCTCGGCGTCGACGTAGCCGATGCGGAGGTTGTCGCCGCTGCCGGTCGTGACCTGACCGAGGCCGCCGCGGAACGGCGCGGCCGACGCGTAGGCCGGGCTGGCGACGATGAGGCCGTCGTCGCGCGAGACGTAGGTCCAGCGGTTGTTGAAGCGGACGGCTGCGAGGCCCTCCGAGAACGCGCTGGCCTCGGCCAGCTTCGGCCCGACGAGGAACGCCCCGTCGGTCCCGATGAAGCCCGTCCGCCCGCCGACGCGGACGGCGGCGTAGCCCTCCGAGAACGGCGAGGCGGCCTCGAACGTCGTGTTCAGCGCGATCCGGCCAGAGCGGTCGACGTACTTCCAGACCTCGCTGCCGGCCTCGCGGACCGGCGCCAGCCCGGCGGCCGAGAACGGGCCCGCCTCGGCGAACATCCCGCCGAAGGCGACGCTGCCGGAGCGGTCGACATACTGCCAGCCGTCGGCGGCCTGGACGGGCGCGAGGCCCTCGACGAACGGACCGGCCGCCGCGAACTGCGGCTCGACCACGACCCCCCCCGACTCGTCGATGTAGCCCCACAGGAAGCCCTGGCGAACGGCCGCGCGACCGTCGGAGAACGGTTCGGCGCTGTCGTAGCCCGCGGCCCCGACACGTGCGCCGTCGCGGTCGATGTACGTCCAGCCCTCGGTCGCCGTGCGGACGGGTGCGAGATCGCCCTCGAACCGTCCGGCCGCCACGTATTGGGGCTCGACGGCGACCGACCCGTCCGGCCGCGCGTACCCCCATACGGCGCCCTGGCGGATCGCGGCCCGGTCGTTGAACACCTCGTCGGCGAAGTCGAAGGCCGGCGGGGCCACCAAGCGCCCGTCGGCGTCGATGAGGCCCCACCGGCCGTCGACGAGGACGGGGAAGGCCGCGGCGTCCTGACGGACGACGTCGCCGCCGCCGAAGGCGTCGCAGCCGACGACGGCGAGGAGGAGCGGGAGGAGCAATCGGCGCATGAGTCAGCGGACGACGGTGAGGGGGACGGTCCGCGCCGCGCGCGGTGTGCGGAGGCGGACGAGGTAGAGGCCGGCGGCGAGCCCACGGGCGTCGATCGAGAGGGAGCCCGAACCGGCCGGCCGCTCGGCGTCGAGGAGCACGCGCACGGTTCGGCCCTGGAGATCCACCACCTCGGCCACGACGGGGCCGCCGGTGGCGAGCGTGAACGGGACGGCCGCGCGACCCGCGACGGGGTTGGGCGACGGCGCCCCGAGGCGGAGACCGTCGGCCTCGGGCGCGCGCTCGGCGGAGGTGATCGGCATCGACACGAGGCCGGAGAGCGGCGAGAACCCGCCGCCGAGCACGGCCGACGTCTCCTCGCCCGGCATCCCGAACCAGTCGGTGAGGACGCTCGCGTAGACACGTCGGAAGTCGACCGACATCGGGAGCGCGTTCTGGTTGTTGCTGAGCCCATCGAGGACGGAGCCCGGCCCGTCGCCGTAGAGCCCGCCGCCGACGCCCCCGCCGAACACGAGGAGCGGCGACGCCTCGGCGTGGTCGGTCCCGAACGAGCCGTTCTGGCTGATCGTCCGGCCGAACTCCGAGAATGTCATGGTCAGGACCCGGTCCGCGTCGGCGCCGAGGTCGGCGTAGAAGGCCGCGACGGACTCGGCGATCTGTCGGAGCAGGCCCGTCTGGCGGTCGAGCTGGTCCGAGTGCGTGTCGAAGCCTCCGATCGAGACGGCGAAGATCCGCGAGGCCAGCCCGCCCTTGATGAGCCGCGCGACCGACGCCAGCGACGACGCGAGCCCGCCGCCGGGGTAGCCCGCCTCGGCGGCGTTCTGGCCCGACTGGCTGGCGCTGTAGACGGCGTCGCGGTAGCGGAGGCCCGAGTTGTAGATCTCGCGGACGAACCGGAGCTCCTCGCCCGCCAGCGTCGCCGGCACGTCGCCCTCGTCGTAGAACTGGCCCGTCTGCGCGAGCCGGTCGAACTGGCCGGGGTTGGAAAAGCTCATCCCGAGCGCGCCGCCCGCCCCGCGCGTCAGCAGCGACGACGCCCCGCCGATCCGCACCGCCACCGGGTACGGCAGCGGGTCCGAGACGTGGCCCGGGAACATCCGGTCGACGCTCCGGCCGGTCCAGCCGTCGTTCCAGGTCTGGTTCGCGGCCGAGCCCGACGCCCAGATGTCGGTCGAGCGGAAGTGCGAGCGGCTGTGGTTCGGGTAGCCCGCCGAGTGGACGACGGCGAGGTCGCCTTCGCCCCACATCCCCTCCAGCGCGCTCATCGCCCCGTTCAGCCCGTAGTCGCCGTCGAGCGTCATGAGCGATGCGCCCGGCAGCCCGATCTGCGGGCGGCGCCGGTAGTAGGCGTCGCTCGTGTACGGGACGACCATGTTGAGCCCGTCATTTCCGCCTCCGAGCTGGATGATGACGAGCACGCGATCGGTCTCAACGCTCCCAAGCGACCGGAGCAGGGGCGTGTGCGACGACGCGCGGACGGTTCGGGCGTGGGCACCGCTCCCGAGGAGGAAGGCGCCGGCCGCGGCGGTCGTCGCCCCCGTCAGAAAATCGCGGCGGGACCAGGCGGCGTGGTCGCGGTCGTGGTCGCGACCGTAATCGAGCGAAATGGCGCGGCGCGTCCGTTCGGGCCGTGTCGACGCGTGATGATGATCGCACATGGCCTAGACGAGCTGGTACTCGGGGAGGTTGACGAGGGCCGCCAGGAGGTGGCGGAGCCGCTCGCGGGCCACGGGCTCGGCCGAGACGACGATCTCGACCCAGAACCCGCCCCGCTCCTCGCGGCTGTACGACATCGGCACGCCGTCGAGGACCGTCTGCTCGGCGAGCTCATCGGCCGCGGCGTCGGTGAGGGGGATCGCCAGGAGGTGGTCGGCGAGGTCGCGGGCGAGGCGGTACGGGTCGTAGCGGTCCGAGACCTGCTCGACGAGCGGGAGCGGGTCGTAGTCGGCGAAGCCGTCCTCGCCGTAGATCACGGCCTCGGCGAGGCCGCGGCGCTCGGGGATCGTCCCGGTCGTGACCCACGCGCGGTACTCGAGCGGGTCGTCGTAGCCGGGCCAGCCCTCGACGCTCGGCGGGTTCAGCACCTCCTGCCCGATCGACTGCGTCCGCATCCGGACCGTCTCGAGGGCCGCGGCGCTCGGCGTTACGCCAAGCTCGCGGAGCACGCCGACTGCCAGCTCCATCGGGCTTTTCAGCCGCGCCCCGACGACGGCCGGGTCGTAGAAGTGCGCGCTCGTGAGGAGCGCCCGGAGTGCGGTGGGGATGTCGAAGTTCGACTGACGGAGGACACCCGCCAGCGCCACGACGACGCCCGCGTTCGGGATGGGGTGGACGAACCACGCGTAGAGCTTGCCCGCGAGGAAGTGGGCGATGGCGTCGGCCCGCTCGTCGAACAGGATCTGGACGAGGTCGTCGTGGCCCCACGCGCCGGTCCGCCCGAGAATGGTTTTGGCGCCCGCGTCGTGGCGCTCCGCACGGAAGCGGCCCCGGATGGCGCCCTCGTCCACGACCCAACCGGTGAGCGCGCGCGCGGCCTCGACCACGTCGTCCTGCGTGTAGTTCGGCTGTCCGTCGGGGCCCGTGATCCCCATGGAGAACAGCTCCATGATCTCGCGGGCGTAGTTCTCGTTGAGGTTGCCCGCCTCGTTCGTGTCGTTGTCGAGGAACCGGAGCATTGCCGGCCGCTTCCCGATGCCCTCCAGGAGCGGCCGGAACCCGCCGACGGCCCGCTCGCGCAGGAACGTGAGGTAGTCGACGGCGAACGAGGCCTGCTCATAGGTGACCTGCGCCGTCGCGAAGTGGTCGTGCCAGAAGAGGGCCAGCTTCTCGCGGAGGCCGCCCTCCATCATCTCGGCGTACCACCCGCGCTGCCACTCGTAGAGCCGCTGAATGTTGGTCCCGCCGTTCGTCGTCGTCTGATTGGCCCAGCCCGGCTCGTCGGGGAGCGGTCTCGCGGTGGCGGCGCTCAACAGAGCGTCCACGGCCGCCTCGGCGCTGCCGCGGACGAGGGCGGAGACGACGTCGGCCCGCGCCGCGCCGAAGTGGGTCCGGCGGACGAGGTGGGCCGCGCGCGCGGCCGTCCACGCGCCCGAGACGGGCGAGAGGTCTGCCGAGGCGGAGGCGTGCGCGGGGTGGGGGGCCGGCGCGGGCCGGCGGCGCGTCAGGAAGGCGCGGCGGTCCATGGGTCGAGAGGCCAGGGCTCAAAGGGGCGCGGACGCCCCGGGAAAAAGCTATCGGCCGGTCCCGCGGCAGATTCAGACAGCCCCCCGCTCTGTCACGGCCCGATGCCGGCCCGAACCGTCGAAATCGTCGAATCGAGCCGATGTCCGTGGGTGGCCTGTCGGCGGATCCGGCCAATTCTCAGCCATTCCTAAGCCGTCTCGGCCCGGGGGATCGCGTTCTGTAGGCGAAGACCGGCATCCCGTCGCGGCGTGACGCTCCCGGGAGGATCCCGAGTCGAGGTCGGACTATCCTCCGGTTCGCCCCCCTCCGACGCATGGAACCGCCGACGCTCACGCACGACCAGGTCCGCACGTACTACGGCCAGACGCTCCAGTCCTCCACCGACCTCAAGACGAGCGCGTGCTGCTCCGACGAGGCCGTGCCCGAGCACCACAAGCCGATCCTGTCGCTCCTCCCCGACGAGGTGCTGACCAAGTTCTACGGATGCGGCTCGCCCATTCCGCCCGCACTCGACGGGTGCACCGTTCTCGATCTCGGGTGCGGCACGGGCCGCGACGCGTTCGTGGCCGCGGCGCTGGCGGGGCCCGACGGCCACGTGATCGGGGTCGACATGACGCCCGAGCAGATCGAGGTCGCCCAGCGTCACCGCGAGGCCGTCGCCGACGCACTTGGACACGAAACCCCGACGACCGACTTCCGCCTCGGCGTGATCGAGGACCTCGGCGCGATCGGCATCGAGGACGCGTCGGTCGACGTGGTGATCTCGAACTGCGTCCTTAACCTCGCGCCCGACAAGGAGGCCGCGTTTCGTGAGATCACGCGCGTGCTGCGGACCGGCGGCGAGCTCTATTTCTCCGACGTGTTCGTCGACCGGCGGCTGCCCCAGGCCGTGCGCCAGGACCCGGTTCTCGTGGGCGAGTGCCTCGGCGGAGCGCTCTACACCGAGGACTTCCGCCGCCTCATGGCCCGCCTCGGCTGGGCCGACGTCCGGACCGTCGCCGAGAGCCCCATTGAAGTGGAAGACCCCGCGCTCGCGGACAAACTCGGCAACGCCCGCTTCGTCTCCCGCACGATCCGCGCGTTCAAGCTGCCCGACCTCATCGAGGATCGCTGTGAGGACTACGGACAGGTCGCGATCTACCGCGGCGGCGTCGAGGGCCCACGCCACGCGTTCCGCCTCGACGACCACCACCTGTTCGAGAAGGACCGCCCGATGCTCGTCTGTGGCAACTCGGCGGCGATGGTCCAGGAGACGCGCTACGGCCGCTTTTTCGAGGTCCTCGGCGACCGCTCGACGCACTTCGGCCTGTTCGACTGCGCCCCGGCTCCGGCGACCGGCGACGCTGAGGCGTCTGGTGGGGCCAGCTGCTGCTGAGGCTCGCTGCGCGGCAAGGGCGCCGTCGTCGTACCGAGCGTCGATGATCTGGCGAGCCCCCGCAGCCGCGTCGAGGCGGACGGGGTCAGCTGCCGCGCACGACGCTCTGCGGCAGCCTCAGGCCCTCGGCGAGCGCGAGGAACCGGTCGTGGAGGTCGGCGCGGCGGATGCGGAGGTCGTCGAGCTGGTGGTGGTAGCGCCAGCGCGCGACCCGGACCTTCACCGCCCGCCACGCGCCGATGGCGATCTCGGAGTAGAACAGCGCGGCGACGCCGCCGATCGCGCTCAGCAGCACGGTCACGAGGCCGACGACCACGGGCACCTCGGGCAACCCGGGGAGCGAGTCGCCGAGGCGGACGACGCCGCGCGCGGCCAGGACGCCGGCGGTGATCCACGCGAGCGGGAAGAGGACGAGCCCGCCGAAGATCTTGACCGTGGCCGCGTCCTTCTCGGCCTTCGCCGCCAGTCTCGCCAGCGGCTTCAGCAACCAGTATGGCGGTGCGTTGACGACGAACCCGACGACGAGGAGTGGGGGGAGCAGCAGCAGCACGGCGAGGGCCTGGAGGAGTGCCCCCACGACGAGGACGCCTGAGCCGAGGCGCGGCGGGTGATCGAGCGCCGCGTCGTCCAGGCCGAGCCGGCGGAGTGACTCGTGGTACGCCGTCGTGGCCTCGCGGAGCGCCGCGATCTTTCCGGGGTGCGTCTCGGAGCGGACGCGGTAGCCCTCCCAGATCTGGGCAAAGCCGGTCGTCCGCGAGAGGACGGTCTCGGGCGCGGCGCGCTCGCCGCGGCGGGCGGCGGCCTCGGCCGCGATGAGCGTCCGCGCCCGGTGCATGAGCGCGTGGAGCTCCCACGACGCCGTCGGGTGGACGGCCCGCTCGAGCGCGTCCTCAATCGCCTCGGTAAGTCGCTCGGCCGTCTCGCGCGTGTTCGCGTCTGGGTCGATCCCGAGCGCGTCGAGGTCGAGCGGCGGGTGGTACGCCACAAGGACGTCCGTTCGGAAGACGTCTTTGTCTTCGTAGTGGAGCCCGACCGGGAGGATGACGGGCGGTGGCTGGCCGGGCGGCGTCTGGGCACGGGCCTGGAGATAGAGGCGGGCCGCTCCGCTCCGGATCTCGGCGAGGTGGGGCTGGTCGTGGCTGACGCCTTCCGGGAACAGCGCCGAGAACGAGCCGCCGGCGATCTCGTCCGCCAGGGCCCCGAGGCTCTTTTCGTTCGCCGCGCGCCGTTGCTCAGGGCTCATCCCCTCCTGATCGACCGCGCGGTAGATCGGCACCGTGCCCAGCCCACGCATCATCGGGCCGACGATCGGCCAGCGGAGGAGGCCGTCGCGCGCGCCGAACACGATCCGGCCGGGGACCGTCGCGAGGATCAGCGCCGGGTCGATGAGCCCGTTCGGGTGCCACGCCACGAGGAGCCCTCCGCGGTCGGTCGGCACGTTCGAGCGGCCGGCGACGGCGACCTCACTGAAGAACAGTCGCACGATCGCGCGGACGACGCCGCGGAGCAGGCGGTACCGGAACGGAAGCGGCGGCATGGCGGCGGGGGGATCCGCCGGAGACTACCGCCAACCGGGTCCGCCTCGGCGCCGAGGCGGAGAGAGTCGGCTACAGCAGGCCGACGCGGCGGGCGGCCTCCTCGAGCGCCTCGCGCTGCTCGTCGGTCAGCGAGCGCGGGACGGTCACCTGGACCTCGACGAACAGGTCACCGCGGCGCGAGTCGGTCTCGACGCCCTGGCCGCGGAGCCGGAGCCGCTCGCCCGGCTGCGTGCCCGGCGGGATGTGGACCTTGATCGTCTGGCCGTAGGCGTTCGTGATCGAGCGAGTCGCGCCGAGCATGGCCTCGACGGCGGAGACGATCTCGACCACGTGGAGGTTGTCTCCTTCACGCCGGAACCGGGCCACCGGGTCGACCCGGAACGTGACGTAGAGGTCGCCGCGCTCCCCAGTCCCACCGGCCCGCCCACGACCGCGCACGCGAACCTTGAGGCCGGAGCGGACGCCCTTCGGGACGGTCAGCCGGACCGTCTCGCCGTCGACCAGCCGGACCTCGGTGCGACCACCGCGCAGGGCCTGATCGAAGGTGAGCTTGACCTGCGCCTCGACATCGGCGCCGCGACCAGCGGGCGTGGGCTCGTCGCCGAAGAAGAGCGAGACGAGCGGGTCGTAGCCGTCGGGCCCAAACGGCGACGTGCGGCTGGACGACGGACGGGAGCGGCCGTCGAGCCCGCCGCCCAGGCCGCCAAAGAGCGACTGGCGGGCCTCGTCGTAGGACTCACGCCGGCGCGGGTCCGAGAGCACGTGATAGGCTCGCTGGACGGCCTTGAACCGCTCCTCGGCGTTCGGGTCGCCTGGGTTCCGGTCGGGGTGAGAGTCCCGCGCGAGTGACCGGTACGCGCGCTTGATCGTCTCCGGAGACGCGGTCTCCGGGACGCCAAGGAGCGTGTAGTAGTCGGTAACTTCAGCCATCAGGGGATTCTCAAGGCGGGCCGCTCGGGGCACGCGTTCTGCCAATGGACGCATGACACCCGGTCGGGGATTCCCCGGTACAGACACCGTGCCAACGCCCCAGACCGCGACGTGATGACACCCCGCCCGATCCGTACTCTCCTCGTCGCCAACCGCGGGGAGATCGCCGTCCGCGTCCTCCGGACGTGCCGCGAGCGGGGCATCCGCACGGTCGCCGTCTACTCTGAGGCCGACCGGAACGCCCTCCACGTCCGCCTCGCCGATGAGGCCGTCGCCATCGGGCCGGCCGCTTCGTCCGAGTCGTACCTCGCGGTGGACAAGGTCATCGAGGCCGCTCGCCGGTCGGGCGCCGATGCGATCCACCCGGGCTACGGGTTTCTCTCGGAGAACGCCGCTTTCGCGCAGGCCGTCGAGGAGGTGGGGATCGTCTGGGTCGGCCCGCCGCCGGCCGCGATCTCGGCGATGGGCGACAAGACGGAGGCGCGCAAGCTGATGGCCGAGGCCGGCGTCCCCATGGCCCCCGGCACGCCCGACGCCATCGACGACCCCGCCGAGGCGGAGCGGGTCGCGGGCGAGATCGGGTACCCCGTGCTGGTCAAGGCCGCGGCTGGCGGCGGCGGCAAGGGGATGCGCGTCGTCGAGCGGGCGGAGGACTTCGCCCAGTCGTTCGAGCGGGCGCGGAGCGAGGCGCAGAACGCGTTTGGCGACGGCCGCGTCTACGTCGAGAAGTACCTCGTGGGGCCGCGACACATCGAGATCCAGGTCCTGGCGGACGGTCACGGGAACGTGGTCCACCTGTTCGAGCGGGAGTGCTCGATCCAGAGGCGGCACCAGAAGGTGATCGAGGAGGCTCCGTCGGCCGTGCTCACGCCGGAGTTGAGGGCCGCGATGGGAGAGGCCGCGGTGCAGGCGGCGAAGGCGTGCGACTACGTCGGAGCGGGCACCGTCGAGTTCCTGCTCGATGCGAACCGCGACTTCTACTTCCTCGAGATGAACACGCGGCTCCAGGTCGAGCACCCGGTCACGGAGCTGATCACGGGCCTCGACCTCGTGGCCGAGCAGATCCGCATCGCAGAGGGCGAGCCGCTTGGCTACGGGCAGGACGACCTGGAGATCTGGGGCCACGCCGTCGAATGCCGGGTCTACGCCGAGGACGTGCCGGCCGGCTTCCTCCCCGCCCCGGGCCCGCTCCTCCGGCATCGCCCGCCCTCTGGCCCCGGCGTCCGGGTCGACGCCGGCGTCGAAGAAGGCGACGAGGTGCCCGTCTACTACGACCCGATGGTGGCCAAGCTCTGCACCTGGGCGCGGACTCGTGAGGAGGCCATCCGCCGGATGGGTCGCGCGCTCGCGGAGTATGACGTGGCCGGGATTCGGACGACGATCCCGTTCTGCCGGACCGTCATGCGGAACCCCGCCTTCGTGTCGGGCGACTTCGACACGGGCTACGTTGCGAACCACTTCGACCCGGCTACGCTCGCGCCCTCCGAGGCGGCGCTCGAGACGGCACGGCTGGCGGCCGGCCTGGTCAGCCTCGACGCGGCGCCGGCCGCGGTCGGGAACGGAGCGGCGTCCGCGCCGGTGCCAGTCCCGAGCCGCTGGATCCGCCGCCGCGTGGTCTGAGGTCCTTCCCTTTCCCATCGAAACGATGTCGCTCACCAAGTCCCAGCTCGAAGAGGTCCGCGAGCGGTTCCTCTCCTTCCTCAAGGATCGGGGCCAGCGGCGGACGCCCGAGCGGATCGCGGTCCTCGACGCGCTCTACGCGACGTCCGACCACATCGACGCCGACACCTTATACACGCGCCTGCGGAACGAAGGCGTGAGCGTGTCTCGGGCGACGGTCTACAACACGCTCGACCTGCTGATCGAGTGCGACCTCGCCGTCCGTCACCAGTTCGGGCAGCAGCAGGCCAAGTTCGAGCGGGCCTACGCCTACTGGCAGCACGATCACCTCATCTGCGTCGATTGTGGCGAGATCCTCGAGTTCTGTGACCCGCGGCTCCAAGAGATCCAGGAGACCGTAGCCGACATCTATGGCTTCGACGTGGCCCGCCACGCATTGACGGTCTACGGGACCTGCCGTCGCGAGGCGTGTCCGAACAAGACGGAAGAGGTCGCCGAAGTATGATCGTCACCGTCGTCGACGCCTTTGCCGAGCGCCCGTTCGAGGGCAATCCGGCGGCCGTGTGCCTCCTTGATGCGCCGGCGGCCGAGGACTGGATGCGTGGCCTCGCGGCCGAGATGAACCTCTCCGAGACAGCCTTCCTCACGCCTGGCGACGACGGGGCCTTCAATCTCCGCTGGCTCACGCCCGAGGTCGAGGTCGACCTCTGCGGCCACGCGACGCTCGCTAGCGCGCACCTCTTATATGAGGTGGGGCACGTGGGTCCCGAGGAGACGGTACGGTTCGACACCCGAAGCGGTCGCCTCACCGTTCGCCAATCGGGCGAGCGGACCTACACGATGGACTTCCCCGCCACGCCGCCCGAGGCGGCCGACCTCGACGGCGTCGCCGAGGCCTTCGGCGTCGAGCCGGTGTGGACGGGGCGGAGCCGGTTCGACGGGTTCGTGGTGCTCGAGAGCGAGGCCGCAGTCCGCGGCGCAACGCCCGACCTCGGGGCCGTCGCGGGGCTTGACGCGCGGGGCGTGATCCTGACGGCCCGCGCTGACGAGTCCTCTCCTTACGACGTCGTCTCTCGGTTCTTCGCGCCGGGTGCGGGCGTCCCAGAGGACCCGGTGACGGGCTCTGCCCACTGCGCCATCGGCCCCCACTGGGCGACGGAACTGGGGCGTGACGAGGTCTCCTGCTTTCAGGCGTCCCGCCGCGGCGGCCACGTCGGCGTCCGCGTCGTTGGCGACCGGGTCGAGCTGACCGGCCACGCGGTCACCGTCCACCGCGCCGAACTGGCGCCCGGTGCATCCCCATGAGCCGGACCCCGCTGATGACGCCTGAGCGCGTCCGCCGCACCGTCACGCGCCTCGCCTACGAGGTCATCGAGCGGAACCGTGGGGTCGACGGGCTGCTCGTGTTCGGCCTCAAGAGCCGCGGCGCCGCGCTCGCCGATCGACTGGCGGACGCCCTGGAACAGGCTTCGGGCAAAGCGATCGAACGGCACGCGCTGAGTATCGCCGGTTTCCGCGATGACCGAGACGGAGACCAAGCCGCTCTTCCCGACGACGCGCCGAGCGCTGAAGGCCGGGATGTCCTCCTCGTGGACGATGTGCTGTTTACTGGGAGGACGGCTCGCGCTGCGCTCGACGCCGTCCTCCAGTACGGCCGGCCCAAGACGATCCGCCTCGCCGTGCTCGTCGATCGCGGCCACCGCGAGGTCCCGGTCCACCCCGACTTCGTGGGGAAGGTCATCCCAACCAAACACGATGAGCGCGTCGTCGTGGACCCGAGCGAGCCGGCCGTCTACCTAGAGGACTGACCGGCTCCGCCCACCTCGCCGCCGAGGCGGCCGGGATCAGCTACTGGCCCGCCGTGTAGATCCGGACCTCCTGCCCCGGATTGAGACGCTCGCCCCGATCCGGTTCCTGGCGGACGACCTGGCCCTCGACCGCCCGCGGCGAATCGACCCACAGCTCGGCGTCGCTGATCGCCGCGCGCGCCTCGCTGACCGACATCCCAACGACGTTGGGTACCGTCACCTGGCGGCCGTTCTCGACGCCCGGGCTGATCCAGAGCGTCACGCGTGTCCCCACCGGCACGCGGCTCTCCGCCGCCGGCTCCTGGCGGGTGATGGTGTTCTCATAGGGCGTCCGCACCGTGTCGAGTTCGACGCGGTCCACCACCAGCCCGCGGTCTCCGATGTCCTCGCGCGCCTTCGCCTCCGACAGCGAGATCACCCGGGGCACCACTACGAGCTGCTTCGGACTGACGTTGACGTAGTAGTAGATGCGCCGGCCGGGCTTCACCATCGTCCCCGCTGCTGGGCTCTGGTCGACGATCACATCGGCTGGGACGTTGGGGTTGTAGGGCTGCTCGCGCGCTTCCCACTCCAGCCCGGCGAGCAAGAGCGTGTTCTGTGCGTCGTCTGGCGTCAGCTCTTTCACGTCGGGGACGGTCACCGCCGCGTCATGCCGCGTCCAGATTGGCATCACGGCGAAGTTGAACAACAGGGCGAACAGGACGAGTCCCAGAGCGATCGCGACGAGGCCGAGCCAAAAGGCGCGGTCGGAGAGAACGGACAGGAAGCCTCCGTGATCGGAGCGTGCCATGATGAGGGGGACGAGGGGGCGCCCCGGGCATCGGTGGCGCGTCCTTAAAGATACCCGATCTGCCGGGCGCCTCCGCCCTCACAATCGCCTCACCTCCTCTCCATCGCCTGTCCATGGACACCCCCGGAATAGGTCCGTACCATGGTTCTCCGCAGCAAGGGAATGGTCGTCCGCGACCAACGCCGAGCCGCCCTGTTCTCTATCGGATGACGGATCAGACCGCCCCGCGAGGCGGCCCGGCAAAGGGTTCGTGAACCCCGCCGCGGCGCTTGCGGTCGGCAGCATCCGACCCGTACCATGGGTTCCCCTCTCGCGAGGGGCAGGGGCCTCGCCATCCGGCATCTGCCGGGTCTCGGAATCGAAAGACAAGAGACGGTGAAGCGCTTGACACCTGGCTACGGAATCCGTAGATTGGCAGGACGCCCTGGAAGCAAAGCTGGTCTCGACCAGCCGTTCTCCTCGGCACCGTTCATTGAGAGATTGGAAGCATAGCGAGCCCTCGTCGGCCGCTCTCCCACTGGTTCGCCAGCGGGTAGCGGACAGACGAGAATAAGTCAACCTGGACTGCTTCGGCAGTCCAACCAAAAAAGCTCAACAGCAGGCGATGTCGGAGACGGCATCGCAACTCGATCCCTGACCCGAGTCTTCGGACTCATCAGGAGATCAACCTCTCTACTACGGAGAGTTTGATCCTGGCTCAGGACGAACGCTGGCGGCGGGCTTAACACATGCAAGTCGAACGAGAAAGGGGCCTTCGGGCCCTGAGTAAAGTGGCGCACGGGTGAGTAACGCGTAGGCAATCTGCCCTCAGGCGGGGAATAACCACGGGAAACCGTGGCTAATACCACATAACGTCGGAGGTCCGCATGGACCACCGACCAAAGGCTTCGGCCACCTGAGGATGAGCCTGCGTCGGATTAGCTAGTTGGTGGGATAACAGCCCACCAAGGCAACGATCCGTAGCGGGTCTGAGAGGATGATCCGCCACACTGGCACTGAGACACGGGCCAGACTCCTACGGGAGGCAGCAGTGAGGAATATTGCGCAATGGAGGAAACTCTGACGCAGCCACGCCGCGTGCAGGAAGACACCCCTCAGGGGCGTAAACTGCTTTTGTACGGGAAGAACACCTCCTCTCGGGGAGGTCTGACGGTACCGTACGAATAAGGACCGGCTAACTCCGTGCCAGCAGCCGCGGTAATACGGAGGGTCCAAGCGTTGTCCGGAATCACTGGGTGTAAAGGGTGCGCAGGCGGGCTTGTAAGTCAGGGGTGAAAGCCACCGGCCTAACCGGTGAATTGCCCTTGATACTGCAAGTCTTGAGTCCCGGAGAGGCTATCGGAATTCGTGGTGTAGCGGTGAAATGCGTAAATATCACGAGGAACACCTAATGCGTAGGCAGATAGCTGGACGGGTACTGACGCTCAGGCACGAAAGCGTGGGGAGCGAACAGGATTAGATACCCTGGTAGTCCACGCCGTAAACGATGGATGCTCGATGTTGCACCGCTTCAGGTGCAGTGTCTAAGCTAACGCGTTAAGCATCCCACCTGGGGAGTACGATCGCAAGGTTGAAACTCAAAGGAATTGACGGGGGCCCGCACAAGCGGTGGAGCATGTGGATTAATTCGATGCAACGCGAAGAACCTTACCCAGGCTCGAACGCTACCGGACAGGTCCTGAAAGGGACCCTTCTTCGGACTGGTAGCGAGGTGCTGCATGGCTGTCGTCAGTTCGTGTCGTGAGATGTTGGGTTAAGTCCCGCAACGAACGCAACCCCTATCGCTAGTTACCAGCGGGTTATGCCGGGGACTCTAGCGAGACTGCCTGCGCAAGCAGTGAGGAAGGTGGGGACGACGTCAAGTCATCATGGCCCTTACGCCTGGGGCTTCACACGTGCTACAATGGCCGGTACAATGGGCAGCCACTCCGCGAGGAGGAGCGAATCCATAAAGCCGGTCTCAGTTCGGATCGGAGTCTGCAACCCGACTCCGTGAAGCTGGAATCGCTAGTAATCGCGTATCAGCAACGACGCGGTGAATACGTTCCCGGGCCTTGTACACACCGCCCGTCAAGCCATGGAAGTTGAGGGCGCCCGAAGTCCGTGACCCAACCCCTCGGGGAGGGAGCGGCCGAAGGTGAACTCAGTGACTGGGGCTAAGTCGTAACAAGGTAGCCGTACCGGAAGGTGCGGCTGGATTACCTCTCACAGAGCTCGACGCTCCTCTGCCCGCAGCGCTCTGCGCTGGTGGCCGACATGGGCTCGCTATGCTTCTCTCTCTCAACCTCGGTGTCACCGGGTGTTCGAAGGCGCTTCATGGGTAGGCTCTCAAAGCCTCCCTATGTTCTGTGCCCGCCGGATGGCGACCCATCCACGAGGCCTCGGCCTCTGTTCTTTTAGACCGTTGTTGGTCCGCTCCCACCGGAGCGACCGTCCAGCCAAACGCCCGGTGGCGTGACGCGGGACTGTAGCTCAGGTGGTTAGAGCGCACGCCTGATAAGCGTGAGGTCGGAGGTTCAACTCCTCCCAGTCCCACCGCTGGCGCGCTGCATCGCAGTAGCCAGGCACGCTTATCGGGGCCATAGCTCAGTTGGTAGAGCGCCTGCTTTGCAAGCAGGATGTCGGGGGTTCGAATCCCTCTGGCTCCACTCCCTGGCACCCGAGATCGCTTCAATCGATCGCAGACGAGAGTCCGGGTGGCAGACCGGAGATCTTCCTCGGAGGTGACCCGGACGGTTCTTTGACGTGTTGATAGCCGTAGCAAAACTGCATCAGGGTCGAACCTGACGCTGACTAGTCCTTCGGGGCGTCGGCAGATGGTTCGTCTTGCTGAGTAAAAGCATCGAGCGACTCTGGATCGATCCAGAAATCGTTACGTAGACTCATACGAGGTCGCATCAAGCGACCAAGAGCACACGGCGGATGCCTTGGCACAAGAAGGCGATGAAGGACGTGATAAGCTGCGATAAGCGTCGGGGAGGGGCAAATACCCTGCGATCCGACGATCTCCGAATGGGAAAACCCAGCGGGTTGAAGACCCGTTACCTGCAGGTGAAAACATAGCCTGTAGGGGCTAACCTGGCGAACTGAAACATCTAAGTAGCCAGAGGAAGAGAAAACAACAGTGACTCCCCAAGTAGTGGCGAGCGAACGGGGACCAGCCTAAACCGACAGCATTTCGGTGCTGTCGGGGTTGTAGGACCTGCATACGGTGATCTGCAAGCCGAAGACGAAGTGGCCTGGAAAGCCACACCACAGAGGGTGATAGTCCCGTAGACGTACAGCGAGCAGCACCGCAGGCACCTGAGTACCACGGGACCGGAGAAATCTTGTGGGAATCTGCCAGCACCATCTGGTAAGGCTAAGTACTCTCTTGTGACCGATAGTGCACTAGTACCGTGAGGGAAAGGTGAAAAGAACGCCTAGTAGGCGAGTGAAATAGTACCTGAAACCGTGTGCTTACAACCAGTCGGAGCCCGATTCGTCGGGTGACGGCGTGCCTTTTGCATAATGAGCCTACGAGTTACTCCTCACTGGCGAGGTTAAGGCGTTTAGCGCCGAAGCCGAAGCGAAAGCGAGTCTGAATAGGGCGCACAGTCAGTGGGGGTAGACGCGAAACCAGGTGAGCTACCCTTGGTCAGGTTGAAGCGTGGGTAAGACCACGTGGAGGACCGAACGGGTGTCTGTTGAAAAAGGCTCCGATGAACTGAGGGTAGGGGTGAAAGGCCTATCAAACCTGGAAATAGCTCGTACTCCCCGAAATGTATTTAGGTACAGCGTCTCTCCATAGTGTGCCGGAGGTAGAGCACTGATTGGACGCGGGCCCTTCACCGGGTACCAACTCCAGACAAACTCCGAATGCCGGACACATGTTCAGAGGCAGTGAGGGCGCGGGTGATAAGATCCGTGTCCGAGAGGGAAACAACCCAGATCGACAGCTAAGGCCCCCAAGTCCATGCTAAGTTGACCAAAGGAGGTCGGACTGCTTAGACAACTAGGATGTTGGCTTAGAAGCAGCCATTCATTTAAAGAGTGCGTAATAGCTCACTAGTCGAGCGGTCCGGCATCGAAAATGTATCGGGCATCAAGCATGGCGCCGAAGCTTCGGATTCTACTACGTAGAGTGGTAGGGGAGCATTCCAGCGGCGCTGAAGCCGTCTCGTGAGAGATGGTGGAGCTTCTGGAAGAGAAAATGTAGGCATGAGTAACGATAAGACAGGAGAGTAACCTGTCCGCCGTAAGCCCAAGGGTTCCTGTTCAACGTTAATCGGAACAGGGTTAGTCGGGACCTAAGCCGAGGCCGAAAGGCGTAGGCGATGGCAAACGGGTTAAATATTCCCGTACCTCCCAAAGGCGTTAACGTAAGGCGTGACGCAGTAGCGTAAGGTCCGCGACCCGACGGAATGGGTCGTTGAAGTGCGTAGGCTGGAGCGGTAGGCAAATCCGCTGCTCCTCAAGGCCGAAACACGACAGTAGGGGGATCCGAGAGGTGAACCCATAGTGACCCCAAGCACACTGCCGAGAAAAGCGTCGTACGTTGTCAAGGGAGCCCGTACCGTAAACCAACACAGGTGGGCGAGGAGAGTATCCTCAGGCGCTCGAGTGATGCGTGGTTAAGGAACTAGGCAAATTAGACCCCTACGTTCGCAATAAGGGTCGCCCTCTTCGGAGGGCCGCAGTGAAAAGGTCCAACCGACTGTTTAGCAAAAACACAGCTCTCTGCCAAGTCGCAAGACGAAGTATAGGGAGTGACACCTGCCCGGTGCTGGAAGGTTAAAGAAGGAGGTTAGCCCTTGTGGCGAAGCTTCCGACTGAAGCCCCAGTAAACGGCGGCCGTAACTATAACGGTCCTAAGGTAGCGAAATTCCTTGTCGGGTAAGTTCCGACCTGCACGAATGGTGCAACGAGTTGGACACTGTCTCAACCACGCGCTCGGTGAAATTGTGGTCCCGGTGAAGACGCCGGGTACCCGCAGCGGGACGGAAAGACCCCGTGCACCTTTACTACAGCTTAGCATTGACATTGGCCAAAACGTGTGTAGGATAGGCGGGAGGCTTTGAAGCAGCGTCGCCAGGCGTTGTGGAGCCACCCTTGAAATACCGCCCTCGTTTTGGTTAGTGCCTAACCCACGGCCGTAATCCGGTTGGGGAACAGTGTTAGGTGGGTAGTTTGACTGGGGCGGTCGCCTCCTAAATTGTAACGGAGGCTCCCAAAGGTGCCCTCAGCACGGTCGGTAATCGTGCGTAGAGTGTAAAAGCACAAGGGCGCTTGACTGCGAGACATACAGGTCGAGCAGGTACGAAAGTAGGGTTTAGTGATCCGGCGGTTCCGAATGGAAGGGCCGTCGCTCAAAGGATAAAAGGTACGCCGGGGATAACAGGCTTATCTCCCCCAAGAGTTCACATCGACGGGGAGGTTTGGCACCTCGATGTCGGCTCATCGCATCCTGGGGCTGGAGAAGGTCCCAAGGGTTGGGCTGTTCGCCCATTAAAGCGGTACGCGAGCTGGGTTCAGAACGTCGTGAGACAGTTCGGTCCCTATCTGCTGCGGGCGTTGGAGAATTGAGTGGATCTGTCTTTAGTACGAGAGGACCGAGACGGACTGACCTCTAGTGTACCAGTTGTGTCGCCAGATGCATTGCTGGGTAGCTACGTCGGGAAGGGATAAGCGCTGAAAGCATCTAAGCACGAAGCCCACCACGAGATGAGTTCTCCCTTGTAGGTCGTTCGAGATGAGGACGTTGATAGGCTGCAGGTGTACGCATGGCAACATGTTTAGCCGAGCAGTACTAATTACCTACTAGAGCTTGAAGCACTCCGCCTCGTACGTGTGTACGTACCGATGGAATGATTCGAGACGCTCGAAACGCTTTTCGCTGCAAGAGGCTTGGGTTCGCCCAGGCCACCCGATGCAGTTTTGCTACGGCTATCCGCACGTCACCGACTTCTTGGTGACTATAGCGCGGGGGTTCCACCTCTTCCCATTCCGAACAGAGCCGTTAAGCCCCGCAGCGCCGATGGTACTGCCACATGGTGGGAGAGTAGGTCGTCGCCAAGTCCCTGTGAGCCCCGTCACTCTTGGAGTGGCGGGGCTCTCTTTGTTTATGAGCGCCGGTTGAGGACAGAGAGGGCGTCGCGCAGGATCTGCGTGTGGAGGACCTCGAGGGTCTCGGCTCCGTCGAGCGTCGTGAAGCGGCCCGCGTCCTCCTGTGCGAGGCGCAGGTACCCGGCGCGCACTCGCGTATAGAAGTCGATGTCGGCGCGTTCCATTCGGTCCGCAGCTCGATCTTGTCGCCGGTCGGCGGCGATCTGTGGAGGCAGATCGACGAGATACGTTCGCACGGGAGAGATCCCGTCGGTCGCGAAGGCGTGGAGGTCTCTCATCCAGTCCTTGCCCGCCATTCCCCGTCCAAAACCTTGGTAGGCGGTCGAGGAGTCGAAGAACCGGTCTGCGATGACGACCGAGCCTTTGTTGAGTGCGGGGGCCACGACAGCATCCACGAGTTGGGCCCGAGCAGCAGAAAACAGAAGCAGTTCAGACCGAGGCCGGATCTCCGCTTCGGTATCCAGCAAGAGGGTACGGACCCGTTCTCCCAAGTCAGTCCCGCCAGGCTCGCGGACCTCGACGACCTCAAATCCGCGCTGGCGAAGCGCCCCTGCGAGGAGCCGCGCCTGGGTCGATTTGCCGGATCCATCGATCCCCTCGAAGCTGAAGAACATGCGTTAGACGGTCAGAAGTGGCGTTGTGGAACATCCCCGCGGGATGTCGTAAGAGGGCGACCAAGACGGCGCGAGGTTCTCGCCATCCATTGCATCCCGACAGGGCGCCGGCTATACTAGCCCCGACGGGGTGGAGCCTCGGGCGACCCCCGTTCGTCCCCCACCTGATGCAGAGCCTCGGCTCGACCGCGAATGTTCGACTTCGAGTTCGACGACCCCACCGAAGGTGACCGCTCGGACGACCTGATCGAGGCTTACGAAGCCCACCTCCGCGACGGTGGGCCGGCCTTCTTCGACGTCGACGACTTGGAGTACATCGCTACGACGTACTTCGAAGCGGGGCGACTGACGGACGCGCTGGAAGTCGTGGACGTGCAGATCGAGCGGTCGCCCGGGTCTTCGGATCCTTGGATGCGGCGGGGGATCCTGCTGAACCACTTGGATCGGCACGAGGAGGCGTTGGAGGCGTACAACAAGGCGCTGGGACTGAACCCGGTGGACTCGGAGACCCTCGTTAACCGCGGGATCACGCTCGACACGATCGGTCGGTCTGAAGACGCACTGGAGGACTTCGAGCGCGCGCTCTCATTCGACCCGTTCGCATCCGACGCCCTCTTCAATCGCGCGATCGCGCTGGAGAAGATGGACCAGTTCGAGGACGCGGCTTCGGCCCTCGAAGCGTGTGCCGAGGCCGACCCGGAGCACCCAGAGGTCTGGTACGAGCTCGGCTTCTGCTACGATCAACTCGACCGGCTCGACGACAGCGTCACAGCCTACGACCGCCAGATCGACGTCGACCCGTATGCGCAGAACGCGTGGTACAACCGCGGCATCGTTCTGAACCGGCTCAGCCGGTACGACGAGGCTGTGAGCTCATACGACTTCGCGGTCGCCATCGACGACGGGTTCACGTCGGCGTGGTACAACCGGGGCAACGCGCTCGCCAACCTCGGCGATGCGCAGGGGGCAGCTGACAGCTACCTCAAGGTGCTGGAGTACGAGGATGGCGACGCGGCCACGTTCTACAACCTCGGCCTCGCTTACGACGACCTCGGCGATTACGCCGCCGCCGTCGAGTACTTCCGCCGCGCCGTCGCTGACGACGCGGACTACGCGGACGCGTGGTACGGCATGGGCTGCGCGCTCGACGGGCAAGGTCATTACAACGAGGCACTCGCGTCCTTCGCCCGCGCCATCGCGCTCGCGCCCGAGGAGAGCGAGTACTGGCACGCTCGCGCCGACACCGAGTACAACGCCGGACGGCTCGCCGAGGCGCTGAGGGCCTACACGCATGTCGTCCGCCTCGACCCGGAGAACAAGGACGCGTGGCTTGACCTCGCCGAGACGCGGCTCGAGGCCGGCCTGCGGCTCGAAGCCTTGGACGCCTTCTCGCAGGTCGTGCGTCTCGATCCGACCTCGTCGGAGGCGCACCTCCGCCAGGCCTGGGCGCTCGCGTCCATCGGGCAGCGCGAGAACGCGGTCCGTTCGTTCCGCCGCGCAGCGGAGCTGGACCCGTCGCGGGCCGAGGAGATTCGCCGCGCCTACCCAGATCTGATGGGCGGGGACGCGCGACCCGGCGCCGGCGGCCTCGGTCGGGGCGCCGCAGGAGACGAGCGGGCGTAGCGGGGAGAAGAAATGGGCAGAGCTCCCACGGAGGAGGGGGCCATGTCCAGCGACGGCCGCCAGCGGATCGGAGCCTCGACGGGGCTCGTCGTGCTGCTCGGCGATCCGGTCGGGCATTCGCTGTCGCCGACGCTCCACAACGCGGCGTTTGCGGAACAGGGACTCGATCTCGTCTACCTCGCTTGCGCCGTCGAGGCGGACCGACTGGCGACGGCGATGGATGGGCTCTGGGGGCTCGGCGCGCGCGGCGCGAACGTCACGATCCCTCACAAACGTGACGCGCTCGCGTTCGCCGCCGAGGCGACCCCGACGGCTCGCGCGCTCGGGGCCGCGAACACGCTGATCCGGACCGACAGTGGGTGGAAGGCGGACAACACCGATGTCGCGGGCTTCCTCGCGCCGCTTGTCGAGCATCGCCGGGAGCTGGCCGATGCGAGCGTCGTGGTGTTCGGCGCGGGAGGGGCGGCGCGGGCGGTGGTCTACGGCGCTGCGGTTGGCCTGGGCGCGAGAACCGTGACGATCGTGGCACGGCGGCCGGAGCAGGCCGAGGGCCTGGCGGATGATCTCAGCGATGCGGTGGGCGAGACGGAGCTGCGAGTGTCGACACCCGCCGACGCCACACAGAGCGTCCGTGACGCCGCGCTCGTCGTCAACGCGACGCCGCTGGGGATGGGCGATGGACGGGCACCGTGGCCCAACGACACCGACTTTCGCGGCGGGCAGGTCGTCTACGATCTCGTCTATCGACCGGCACGGACTCCGCTGCTAGCGGCGGCTGAAGCGAACGGCGCGATCTCCATCGGCGGCCTCCCGATGCTCCTCGGCCAGGCTGCCGACGCCTATCGCCAGTGGACCGGCCGCGACGTTCCGCTTGCCGTCGCCCGAGCGGCGGCCCTTACAGCCCTCGGACAAGACGCATGACCGACGCCATCCTCCACCCGGACATGGCCGACGGTCGCCTCGTCGCCGGGTTCACGACGCGCGCCTTCTCACCCGAGACCGACTCGCTCGACGACGCCCGCGCCCGCCTCGGGGAGACGCTGGGGATGCCCGTCGCATCCGTCGGCCAGGTCCATGGGGCCGACGTGGCAGTCGTTCGCGAGGCCCGGCATGTGAACGCTCACGACGGACTCGTCACCGACCGGGCCGGTCTCGTGCTGAGCGTCGTCGCGGCGGACTGCGCGCTCGTGCTGCTGGCCGATGCCGAGGCCGGCGTCGTCGGCGCGTGTCACAGCGGGTGGCGCGGGACCGTCGCCGGAATCGTCGACCAAACAGTGCGAGCGATGACGGGCCTCGGCGCCGAGCCGGAGCGGACTCGGGCCTACCTCGCCCCGTGCATCTCGGCCGAGGCGTTCGAGGTCGGCGAGGAGGTGGCGGCCCAGTTCGACGACGCGGTCGTCGTCCGACGGGCGGAGTGGCCGCGCCCCCACGTCGACCTCCGCGCCGACCTCGTTCGCCAGCTCGCCGAGGCGGGCGTCTCGGACGTCGAGGTGGACGGGAGCTGTACCGTCGGCGACGACCGGTTTTACTCGTACCGGGCCGAGGGCGGGACGCCGGGTCGGATGCTCGGCTTCGTCGGGATCAGGGAGATCCCCTAGCGCCGAGTATCTTCGCGGTCACAGAACGATGATCGCACCGATATGCCCGACGCTACCCCGGCCGGGGTCTCCGACGTGGAGACCGCCGCCCCCGACACACGCTGGACCCTCCGCCCGGTTGAGGACGAGCTCCTCGTCGACGCCCTCGCGGCCGACCTGAACAAGCTCCCGCACGCCCTCGCTCGCTCGCTCGCTCTCCGTGGCGTCCGCAGCTTCGACGACGCGCACACGTTTTTCCGGCCGTCGCTCTCGCGCCTCCACGACCCCCACCGGATGCGCGACATGGACCGGGCCGTCGCCCGCGTCGCCGCCGCCATCTGGGGGCAGGAGCGCGTCCTGGTTTACGGCGACTACGACGTCGACGGGACGACGTCGACGGCGATGATGACGACGTTCCTCCAAAGCCAGGGCCTGGAGGTCAGCTTCTTCATCCCCAACCGGTTCGAGCACGGGTACGGCATCAGCGAGGCCGGCATCGACATCGCCGCCGAGCGCGGAGCCACGCTCATCGTCGCCCTCGACTGCGGCATCACGGCCGTCGACGAGGTGGCCTACGCGTCGTCGAAGGGGATCGAGATGGTCATCTGCGACCACCACACGCCGGGCGACGTGCTGCCGGCCGCCGCGGCGGTCCTCGACCCGAAGCGCCTCGACTGCGAGTACCCGTTCGACGGGCTCAGCGGCTGCGGCGTCGGGTTCAAGCTGATCCAAGCCGTCATCGCGGAGCTGGGCCTGCCGGAGGAGGAGGCGTGGCCGTACCTCGACCTCGTCGCCGTGAGCACCGCCTGCGACATCGTCCCGATGGTGGGCGAGAACCGCGTGCTGATGCGGGCCGGACTGAAGCAGCTGTGCGACGCCCCCCGCGTCGGGATCGTGGCCCTGGCGGAGCGCGCGAACGTGGACCTCAACGCGTGCACGTCGTCGAAGATGGTGTTCCAGATCGGCCCGCGGATCAACGCCGCCGGCCGGATCGACGACGCGAGCGTGGCCGCCGAGCTCCTCGCCTCGACCGACCCCGACCAGGCCCGCCGCCTCGTCGACGCCATCGAGGCCCTCAACCTCCGCCGCCGCGAGCTCGACCGCCAGACGCGCGACGAGGCGTTCGAGATCGCCGAGCGGCAGATGCAGGACGACCCGCTCGCGCTCGTCGTCTACAAGCCCGGCTGGCACCCCGGCGTCATCGGCATCACCGCGAGCCGCGTGGCCGAGCAGTTCCACCGGCCGACGGTCCTCCTCACGTCGAACGGCGTCGCGAGCACGGCGAAGGGCTCGGCGCGATCGGTCAAGGGAATCTCGATCTACGAGGCGCTCTCGCACTGCTCCGACCTCCTCGACCGGTTCGGCGGGCACGCCTTCGCGGCGGGCCTCGCGCTCCCCATCGAGCGCGTCGACACGCTCCGCGACCGGCTCCAAGAGGCCGTCGGCCTCGCCGTCGCCGACACCGACGACCTCATCCCCGAGGTCGAGATCGACGCGCCCCTCCACCTCGCCGAGGTCACGCCCCGCTTCTGGAGCGTGCTCAAGCAGTTCGGCCCGCACGGCCCCGACAACCTCCGACCGACGTTCTGGGGCCGCGGCCTGAAGGTCGTTGGCCAGCCGTCGTGTGTCGGCGCGCAGAAGCAGCACCTTCGGATGCGCGTGGCCCAGATCGACGGCGGGCCGACGTTCTCCGTCATCGGCTTCGGGCTGGCGGACCGGTACGACGCCGCGCTCACGAGCGTCCGCCGGGGCCGACCCCTCGAGCTCGCCTTCCAGGTCGACGAGAACACGTGGAACGGGCGGACGACGCTCCAGCTCCGCGCCCAGGACCTCCGCCTCGACGCCGAGGCGGGGTGAGCCGCCCGCTCTGAGGGCTGGAGGCCGGGCCGGTTCGGGAACCGATCCGGCGGTCCGAAGGGGGCTCCGGGACGTGGAATGAACGACCCCGAGTTGGAGACCGGGGCGGAGACTCCATCCGCTCTCGTCCGTGTTGTGAAGCGTCCGCGAACGGCATAGGGAATGGGATGACTGTCCTGTAGGACCAGTGCGCAGATGGGGTCCGGGGCGGACATATGCCGCGGAGGTGACGGTTGGACGAACACCACGCAGCCCCGCTGCATCGCTCCTCCCTGTCCCCCTCCCCCTCCATGTCCTCCACTCTCCTCAAGGACGCCTCGGCCGCCACCAGCCGGCGCGACTTCTTCAAGCGGGCCGGCTTCGGGCTGGGCGCCGCGGCGGCGGCCGTCTCGCTCCAGGCCTGCGACTCCGACGACCCCATCGACGGCGACGTCGTCACGCTCAACTTCGCCAACGACTTCGGCGTGCTGAACTACGCCTACGCCCTTGAGCAGCTCGAGGCCGGCTTCTACGCCACCGTCATCGGTGACGCCGCGTTCAACGCGACGTTCAACGCCGACGAGCGGGCCATCTTCCAGGACCTCGCCGCCCACGAGGCGATCCACCGCGACTTTTTCGAGGCCGCGATCATGGGCGCCGGCGGCAACCCGATCCCGGACCTCACGCCGGACTTCTCGTCGATCGACTTCTCCGACCGGAGCAACGTGCTCGCCGTCGCGCAGACGTTCGAGGACCTCGGGGTGAGTGCGTACAACGGCGCCGGCAAGTACATCCAGAGCGCTGCCTACCTCACGCTCGCGGGCAAGATCGTGTCCGTCGAGGCCCGCCACGCCTCGGTCATCGCCGGCCTCATCACGCCGAACTCGATCGCCGCCAGCGGCCAGATCGACGCGAACGGGCTCGACAAGGCGCTGGAGCCGAGCGCCGTGCTCGCCGCCGCCGGTGCCTACATCCAGGACGACATCGCCCTGACCAACGTCCCCACGGTCTAGCGCGCCCGCTCGCCGTCCATCGCCCGCGCTCTGTGGGCTCCCTTCCGATTCCCCCTCCGATGAACTCCCTCCTCACCTTCTTCGACACAGAGACGGCCGTGCAGTCGCGCCGCAATGCCCTCGGCACCGTCGGCAAGCTCGGCCTCGGCGCCGCGCTCGCGTCCGTCCCGTTTCTCAAGCCGGGCGTGGCCCGCGCGCAGTCCGGCAGCGGCGACGTCGCCATCTTGAACTACGCGCTCACCCTCGAATACCTCGAGCGCTCGTTCTATCGGCAGGCCCTCGACTCGGGCACGATCCCGGGTGACGTCCGCCCGCTGTTCCAGACGATCTACGACGACGAGGCCGCGCACGTCGACTTCCTCCGCGGCGCGCTTGAGGGCGCCGGCGCCAACCCCGTCGACTACACCGACAGCGACTTCGCGTTCGGCGACTTCGTGACCTCGTTTGCCGGCATCGCCGCGCTCGCGCAGGGCCTCGAGGACACGGGCGTCCGCGCCTACAAGGGGCAGGCCGCCGCGATCTCGACGCCGGCCTACCTCCAGGCCGCGCTCCAGATCCACTCGGTCGAGGCCCGCCACGCCGCGGCGATCCGCCGGCTCAGCCAGAGCCCGGCCGCCCAGGGGTGGATCCCGAACAGTCAGCCCGACGCGCCGGCCCCCATCGCGCCCGTCTACGGCGCTGGCTCCCCCGCGTCGCAGTTCCCCGCCGAGGGCAACACGACCCAGGGTGGCGTCCAGCTGACGACCGCGCTCTCGGGCTACTCCGCCACGGAGATCTCGGCGGCCTTCGACGAGCCCCTCGACATGGACACGGTGCTCGGCATCGCCGGCCAGTTCATCACGGGTAGCGAGGGCGACGGGAACGACTAAGCCCCTGGTCCAGCCGATACACCGAGCGCCCGGCTTCTTCGGAGGCCGGGCGCTCGTCTGTCGTGCCTTCCGACTCCTTCCGCCTCGGCGCCGAGGCGGAGGTGGCTAGCCGACGGCGTCGCGTGCCGCGATCACGCTGATCCCGATGGCGAGTGCGTCCTCGACGATGGCGACCGCCGGGTCCGGCAGGTCGAACTGTTCGCCGGCCCGCTTCCGCAACTCCATCATCGCGAACGAGGAGCCGGCCGCGCTGGCGGCACCGACGAGCGCGGGGAGAATCGGGTTCTGGCGGCGGACGGCGGCGACGGCGGCCCCGGCGAGCGCGCCCGACCCGATCCGGCCGAGGAGCGGCGCGACGTCCGTTCGGGCCGGCGTGATCGGGAGCTTGTCGCCGATGAGCTCGCCGGCTGCGGCCAGCGGGAGAAGCGACGCCGCGCGGTCGGAGCCTAGCGCGGCGGCCGGCTGGCGGCGGCGGCGGGCGAGCTGCGGGATGCGGGGCGTCGACCCGGCGAGCGTCCGGGAGAGGACGGCGAGCGGCATCATGCTGCGCATGCCCGAGGCCCAACCGAGCGCGGCGGCGAGGACGGAGGTCGGCGCGCTCATGCCTTCGAGAGCTCGCTCTCGGACTTCAGGACGTGGTCGCCGTCGTCCTGTTCGACGAGGTAGGCAGGGTTGTCATCGTCGGCGTCGCGGGTGACCTCGGTGCCCTGGAGAGTCCGGGTGACCCGATCGGTGAACGACTCCTGGACGGTGCCCGTCCCGGTGCCGTCGCCCCAATTCCATTGGACCTTGTCGCCTGTGCTGTATGCCGGCATGGTGGGTGTGAGAGTTCGCCCCTCGGACCCGGCGCGCACGGTCGGAGGTCCGCGGCCCGAAACGAATCAGGGCCGGCCCCACGACGGAGCCGGCCCTGACGAGCGGTTCGCCGAGGCGGAGTTACTCGCTGCGGCGGGCCGGCATGGAGGCGCCCGACCGCTGGGCCGCCAACTGGACCGCCGCCGCTGCGTTGACGACGCCGCCGGTCACGGAGAGCGTCGTAAAGGGCACGGCCTCGTCGGCGCCCGGCCGCGTGGCCTCCACCTCGTACGGCGTGACCGAGTCGAGGAGGATCTGGCGGACGTCTTCGGCCGAGAGTTCGGGGAAGTAGGCCATCACGAGCGCCGCGACGCCCGCCACGATCGGCGAGGCGAAGCTCGTCCCGTTGGCCGTCTGGATCCCGCCCCCCGGCTTGAGCGACGTCACGCCCTCACCCGGCGCGAACAGGTCGACACCCGTCTGGCCGTAGTTCGAGAAGCTGGCCGCGAGGGCCGCGTCGCTGGGCGTGCTCGCGCCGACCTCGAGCCAGCCGCCCGAGACCGTCCCGTCGAGGAGCGTCCGCGTCGGGTAGTTGTCCTCGACATCGATGTCCTCGCCCGAGTTGCCAGCGGCGTGGACGAGCAGGACGCCGTTCTCGACGGCGTAGGCCACGGCCGCGTCGACGGCCGCCTTCTGGGGCGAGTAGGCCTTGCCGAAGCTCATGTTGACGACGTCGGCGCCGTTGTCGACGGCGTAGCGGATGGCGTTGGCGACGTCCTTGTCGCGCTCGTCACCGCCGGGCACGGCGCGGAGCACCATGATCCGGGCCGGTGCGATGCCGTCGATGCCGAGGTCGTTGCCGCGCGCGGCGGCCACGAGGCCGGCCACGCCTGTGCCGTGGTTCGGGTCCGGCCCGGCCACGTCGGCGTTGCCGTAGAGCCGCTCCGCGACGTCGGCGTAGTCGTCGCCCACGACGCCACGCGGGTCGTAGTCGGGGTTGAGCCCATACTCGAGCCGGCTCTCGATGCTCTCGGCAAAGTCCTCGAGGTCGGAGAGGCTGGCGCCCTGCTGGGCGAGGAAGGACAGCGCGCGGACGTCGTCGTCTTCGTCGGCGTCGCTGAGGGTGTAGTCGTCGCCGTGCTTCTCGCGCATCCGGGCGTCCTCGGCGCGGGCGGTCGTGAGGAGCGGGCCGAGCTGGACGGCCTGCTGGGCGAGCGGCCGGCGTTCCTCTTCGAGCGCGGCCTCGAGCGTGTCGCAGTCGGAGTAGGTCGCGTCCGGCGTGCCGGCGCGGCAGAGCGCCACGAGGCGGGCGAGCTCGTACGTGTCGTGCTCGACGTTCTCGCCGTCGGCGCCCCCGAGGAAGCTCCACCCGTGGACGTCGTCGACGTAGCCGTTGCCGTCGTCGTCGACGCCGTTGCCGGCGACCTCGTCATCGTTCGTCCAGAGGACCGGCACGAGGTCCGGGTGCGTGACGTCGACGCCGGAGTCGATGATGGCGACGACGACCTCGGAGGGCGCGCGGTCGCCGAGGGCCGCGTAGGCCGCGTCGAGGCTGATGCCGGCGACGCCGTCGGCGTCGCGGTCGAGGAGGTGCCAGTTCTCGGGCGGGGCGTCCTGGGCGAGGGCGGCCGGCGCGGCCAGCGCGAGGGCGCCGAGGACGAGGGATCGGAAGCTCATGGGGTAAGGAGCGAGAGTCGGGAGGCGCCGGCCGCGTCACGGGCGGCGGCGCGCGGAGCACACACAACGGGGCCCCGGCGCATCTGTTACGTGCGCCGGGGCCCCGGAAGATCGCGCCAGACGTCGCCTCCGACTCCGCCCGCCTCGACGTCGAGGCGGGCGGAGTCGGACAGTGGCTTCACCAAATCTGCTCGGTCGTGACGGCTGGTGCCCGGCGTAGCCTTGCCTCATGACCCGCCCCGCTGCTCTCATCGCCTCCACGACCGACCGCCTCGCGGCCGGCATGGCGATGATGTGTCGTGGGATGATGGCCCCCCCGGGGCTGCGCGGGTAAGGGCCGACCGGCCCCGTCATTTTTGGCGCCTGCGCTCCCGGCCGAGCGTGGGCGCTGTCGTTTGATACGGGAGCGGTCATCGAGTCGGTCAGGATCGGAGGCGTCGCCTTCACCCCACACCGCCCGCGAGGGCCCGACCGATGTCCGACCTCCTCACCTTCGCCGTCCGCGGGACGGCCGACACCGCCGCGCGCACGACCGTCCGCGCCCGCGACTTCTCCCTCGTCGTCGACGAGCCGCCGTCGCTCGGCGGCGACGACCTCGGCGCCAACCCCGTCGAGTACCTCCTGGCCGGGTTCGCCGGCTGCCTCAACGTCGTCGGGCACCTCGTGGCCCAGGAGCAGGGGCTCACGATCCGATCGCTCGACGTCGAGGTGTCGGGCCCGCTCGACCCGGCCCGCCTGTTCGGCCAGGACACCGAGGCCCGCGCCGGCTTCCAGCACATCGAGGTCGCGCTCCACGTCGACGCCGACGCCGACGAGGCCGCGCTCGAGCGGTGGGTGCGGACGGTCGAGGAACGGTGCCCCATCTCCGACAACCTCCGCCAGCCGACGCCGGTCCACCTCGGTGTCGTCCGCACGGCCGGCGCGCCGGCCTGACCTGCCGACCCCGCCCGCCTCGACAGCGAGGCGGGCGGACTCGTGGGGGCCGGGCACTCTCCCGGCGGTTGCGGCGTTGAGCCCCCACACTGCCCCCGCGCCTCTCGCTCGTCGCTACGCCCTTCACCTCTGCCAGCCGCATGCCCCGCATCCTCTGGGCCGACGACGAGATCGACCTCCTCAAGCCCCACGTCCTCTTCCTCGAAGCCAAGGGCTACGCCGTCGATACGGTGTCGAACGGCGCCGACGCCGTCGACCGTGTGAAGGCGGGCGGCGGGTACGACGTCGTCTTTCTCGACGAGCAGATGCCCGGCCTCGGCGGGCTCGACGCGCTCCAGGAGATCAAGGGGGCCCGCCCCGAAACGCCCGTCGTGATGATCACGAAGAGCGAGGAGGAGCACATCATGGAGGACGCGATCGGCCGCCAGATCGCCGACTACCTCATCAAGCCGGTCAACCCGAAGCAGATCCTGCTCTCGGTCAAGAAGATCCTCCAGGGCGCCCAGATCCGCGGCGAGGCCGTCCAGCGCGACTACCTCCAGGGCTTCGGCCAGCTCTCCGCCCGGATCGGCGGCGACCTCGACGCGACCGAGTGGACCGAGGTCTACGAGCAGCTCGTCCGCCACGACCTCGACCTCGAAGGCGCCGACGAGGGCGTCCGCCAGATCCTCGATGACCAGTACCGCGAGGCCAACGACCGCTTCGCCGGGTTCGTCGAGGACCGCTACCCGCGCTGGATCGAGGAGGCCCGCGCCGGCGAGAAGCCGCGCCGCGACCGACCGACGCTGAGCCACGAGCTGCTCCCGAGCAAGGTTCTCCCCCACCTCGGCGACGTCGGCAAGAAGCCCGAGCGGCCCGTCGTGTTCTTGCTGGTCGACTGCATGCGGTACGACCAGTGGCTCCTCTTCGAGCGCCACCTCCACGGGCTCTACGACGTCGAGCGCGACTGGCACTTCGGGCTGCTCCCGACGGCCACGCCGTTCTCGCGCAACGCCATCTTCGGCGGGATGCTCCCCATCGACCTCGCCAAGCGGTTCCAGAGCTACACCGTCGACGAGCGCCAGGACGAGTCGTCGCTCAACGCGCACGAGGACGAGTACCTCCAAGACCTCCTCGACCGGAAGCACCGCGGCGACGTCCGCCTCCGCTACGACAAGCTCATCAGCCAGGCCGACGGCGTGTCTTTCGCCGACCGCGTGGCGGACTACCTCCAGCACGACCTCTCGGCCGTCGTCGTCAACTTCGTCGACATCCTGGCCCACTCGCGGAGCGACACGAAGATCCTCAAGGAGATCGCGCCGGACGTGCCGGCCTACCGCGCGCTCACGGGCGCGTGGTTCGAGCACAGCTGGCTGCTGGCGGCGCTCCAGGAGTTCGCCCGCCACGACTGCACGATCGTCGTGAGCACCGACCACGGCGCCGTCCGCGCGCTCCACCCCACGAAGGTGATCGGCGACCGCGAGACGTCCACGAGCCTCCGCTACAAGCACGGCCGGAACCTCAAGGTCGACGGCGACGACGCCATCTTCGTCAAGGAGCCGGAGACCTACGGCCTGCCGCGGCTGGGCATCAACGAGAACTACATCTTCGCCAAGGGCGACTCGTACTTCGTCTACCCGACGAACTACAACCGGTACGTGAACCAGTACCGCGACACGTTCCAGCACGGCGGCGTGACGATGGAGGAGTGCCTCCTCCCAGTGGTCACGCTCCGGCCGAAGGGCTGACCGACCCCGCCCGCCTCGGCAACTCTCCCGAGGCGGGCGGATCGAGACGACGCGCCGTGCCCTACGTTGCGGCATGGACGCCCCGCCTCCCGGCTACCTCGCGGCGACCGTCGAGCGACGCCTCGACGTCACGGACGACCTCGCTGTCTTCTGGCTCCGTCCGCCGGAGCCGCTCGCGTTCCGGCCCGGCCAGTACGTCACGCTCGCCGCGCCGGGCGACGCCGGCCGGCCCGTCAAGCGGGCCTACTCCGTCGTCTCCGCACCGCACGAAGCCCTGGTCGAGCTCGTCGTCGAGCTCGTCCACGACGGGGCGCTGACGCCCGACCTGTGGCGGCTCCGCGCGGGCGACGTCGTGTGGGTCCGGAAGAAGGTCGTCGGGCAGTTCCTCCTCGACGCCGAGCGGACGCGCCATGTCATGGCGTGCACCGTGACCGGCATCGCCCCGTTCCTGTCGATGATCCGGGCCCACGCCGCCGCGCGCGATGCCGGTGCCGAGGTGCCCGACCACCGGTTCCTGGTCGTCCACGGCGCGAGCCGGTCGGTCGAGCACGGCCCGTACCGCGACGAGCTGATGCTGTGCGCCGAGGGCGGCTGGGTCACGTGTGTCCCGACCGTGAGCCGGCCGTGGGAGGACCCCGAGTGGGCGGGCGAGGTCGGCCGGGTCGAGGACGTCCTCCGCAAGCACCTCGACGGCCTCGGGTGGCCGGCGGGCGAGGTCGCCGGCTACGCCTGCGGCAACCCCAACATGATCGAGACCGCGCTCGGCGTCCTCCGCCGGGCGGGCGTCGATCCAGCGCACCTCCACGAGGAGAAATACTTCACCGTCGCCGAGCCCGCGCCCGAGGCGGTGCCCGCTCCGCCGCCGGCGCCCTCGCCGTCCGGGCGCGGACCGGGCTCGATCACGCTCAAGGCCGTGCCCCGCACGCCGTGAGCCCCGTGCCGGCGCGCCGCCGTGGCGAGCAGCCCTTGGAGGCCGCCCTCTCCGAGAGGCATCTTCTCCCCCCTGACTCCCGCCAGCCCATGCGCCTTCTCGCCCTCGCCCTCCTGCTCCCGGCCGTCTCGGCCCAACCGCAGGTCGGCGCACGCCAGCCCGCCGCCGACCCCGCCGACGTGTCGACGCTCGACGGCATCGTCGCGGCCTACTACGAGGTCGTCTCCGGCCCGGCGGGCCAGCCGCGCGACTGGGCCCGCGACAGCACGCTCCACCACCCGGACGCCCTCATCCTGATCCCCGGCACCGACGCCGACGGCGCGACGACGCTGGAGGCGACCGACCTCGCCGGCTACCACGCCCGGAGCGGCGGGATCGCGGAGGCGGGCTTTTTCGAGCACGAGATCGCGCGGCGGGTCGAGCGGCACGGCGCCGTCGCCCACGTCTGGAGCACGTACGAGTGGCGGCAGGCGGCGGACGGCCCCGTCGGCGGGCAGGGCGTGAACAGCATCCAACTGGTCCACGACGGGGCGCGCTGGTGGATCGTGTCGTGGATGTTCGACGGGCGGCGAGACGCCCCGCCGGTGCCGGAGCCGTACCTGCCGCAGTAGCCTCAGCGGCCGGGCGTCGCCGGGGCGAGCCGCCAGCCGCCGGCGGTCCGCTGGAGCGACTGCCCGCGCGGCGTGTCCGGCCCTTCGGCCGCGCCGAGGTCCATCGAGCGGAGGCCGAAGGCCGGGCCGTCCGTGCCCTCGAACGCGCCCTCGTAGCTGAGGAGCTCGGCGACGGCGCCGTCCGGCCCGACGAGCGCGACGCCGTCGGGCGAGCCGTTCTGGAGGCCGGGCGTGTCGGCCCACACCGCGCCCGAGGCGGGCAGGGCGCCGGCCAGCGCGACCTCGTCGTAGACCCGTCCGCCGTTCCCGTTGTAGAGGACGAGCCGCCAGCCGTCGAGCGACGTGCCGGGCGGGCCGGCCACCTCAACCCCTTCGCCGGCGTCCTCGCCTGCGTTGTCGTAGTGGATCTCGGTGATCCGGAGCGGACCCCTCGACTCGCCCGGCCTCGGCGCCGAGGCGGGGGGAGCCGAGGCACCGAGTTGGGATCCGCCGGTCGGGGTCTGCCCTCCCCCGCCCCAGAGCCGGTCCGCCAGCGACGGGTCGAGGACGAACGGGTTCTCCGTTCCCTGGAGCGAGGCGACCCAGGCGCTCCGGGCGCGCTCCCCGGCGTCGGGCGGGTCGAGGCGGTTCCAGGTCAAGAGGTCGGCCTCCATGGCGCGGAAGAAGCTGGGCTCCGCGAGCTCGGGGTAGACGGCCGCGACGTAGAACACGGCCCTCGCCACGTCTCCTTTCTTCGGTTCGGGCGGCTCGAAGCGGCCGGCGCCGCGCTCGGCCCAGGCGTCGCGCTCGGCGTCGGGCGGGCGCGACTGGCTCTGGTCGCGGAGGTACCACGCGTCGGAGTCCTCGTCGTCGATCTCGCCGAACGGGAGGTTGCCACGCGACGAGTTGACGGTCTGGCGGGCCGGAAACAGGTGGTGGAGGTCGCTCTTGAGCGGCTCGGTGCGCGCGCCCATCGACTGCGGCCAGACGTGCTCGGCGTTGATCTCGAGCCGCATCGCCTCGGCCGACGGGTCGCCCGGGGGCAGCGTCACGCAGTAGGCCGAGTAGACGCCACAGAGCGTGCCGGTCGTCTCCTGCTCGTGCGCGTAGAGGACGTCGCGGGCACGCGTGTAGCCGAGCGTCCCGGTGGGGGAGTAGTCGCGGTCGATCGCCGCCGCCAGCGCCTCGGCGCCGAGGCCGGGGAAGAGGCCGCCGTCGACCGCCGCGGGGGCGTCCGCCTCGGTGCCGAGGCGGGCCGAGTCGTCGAACGAGCCGGCCGTCGAGACGCCGTCGTCGCGGAAGGGGCCGGCCGTCTGGGCGCCGTCACCGCCGCAGGCGGCCAGCGCCACGGTCCACAAGCCGAGGGTCGCGGCCCGGCCCCAGGCCCTCCCGCTCATGCCGAGTGCCCCGCTCACGTCTCCTCGTCCACGTAGGCCACGTGGCGGAAGTACGTCTGGTCCTCGAAGCTGCCGCCGAGCGCGCCGACGCCGAGGCCGAGCGCGGCGACGAAGCCGGCGAACGCGAGCACGTCGTCGTGCCCGACCGGGTGCCCCAGCGAGGCGGCCCAGCCGTCGAGGATCGGAGCGTCGAAGAAGAGGGTCCGCAGGACGAGCGTCGTGCCGAAGAGGAGGCCCCACGTCGTGCTCATGCCGAGGCCGAGCGCGAGGAGGATCGAGACGGCCTGGACCACCTGCTGCTCGGTCCGCGCCTGGCCATGACGGCGGGCGAGGAGTCCCTGTTTGCGGACGAGGTACGCGCTCGTCCCGACGATCGCGACGGCGGAGAGGGCGCCGACGAGCGCGAGCGGCTGGCGCGTCCCGAGGTCCCACGCCTCGGCCGTCATCACGAGCACGACGAGCGTCGAGAACGCGGCCGTCGTGAGCTTCGAGAGCTGGAACGGGAACCGCCAGGGCCGGATCTGGACGACCGTGTCGGCGATGTCGGCCCAGTTGAGGAGGACGGCCTTCACGACGAAGGCGGCGTCACTGAGCCGCTCGAACGCCGTCTCCTCTTCCATCCGGGGGTCGGCCACGTCGTGGAGCTCGGCCTCGATCTCGGACCGGTTGGGCTCGGTGAACGAGAGCGACGAGAGGTCGAGGTCCGACGGCGAGCGCGGCGCGTGCATGACGGCGTCCTCGCGGAGTTCGTGGTCGAGCCCGTTGAGGTGGCCGAAAGCGTGGAGCGCGAGGGCGGCCAGCCGGTGGCCCATCCGCTCGGTGCGCTCGGCGTCGGTCATGCCGGAATCGCGGACGCCCGGGTCGATGCGGGCCATCGAAAGGGCGGCCGTGTCGAGCGCCTGCGCCGGCGTCGCGAGGGCGAACGGGCGGAACCGGGCGCGGAGGTCGGTGGCGGTCACGACGAGCGCGAAGTCCCATCCGGCCACGCGACGCTCCGTGACGCCCGCGTCGAGGAGGTCGACCGGCTCAGCCTCGGCGCCGCCCGTCCCGAGGTCGCGGCGGCGGAGGAACGGGAACGACCACGCGAACCCGGGGAGCTCGCGCTGGAGCGCCTCGCGGACGAGCGCGCGGGCCCGGTTGAACGCGTCGCGCTGCGTGTCGTCGAGTGGCCCGGCCTGGACCCACCCCACGACGACGTCGGGCACGTGCAGTGCGGCCGGTGCCGCCGCGTCGACCGCCGCTGCGTCCGCGGGCGTTTCGGGGGGGCTCTTGCTCATGCCCGCAAGATCGCACCGTCGCCCGCCCTCGCCTGCCGGACGCAACCTCACGCCGCCGCAGCCGAATCGCCCGGGTCCATCCGTTCCCACTAGCGAACGCCCGCCACCGGCGGGACCTTCCGACCGTTGGCGGTCTCGACCTCGACGCCGAGGCGGGCCGACCCGGCCTCCTCCCCCCCCCCCGTCTAACCCCTCTCATCCTGAGCAGAGCCGCGAAGTGGCGGAGTCAACCGCAAAACGACGGCGCAGCCACGGGTCCCCGTCGCACACCGCGCTTGGCGACCTCCCTAGGGTCGTGCCCGGCGGAGATCCTTCGACTCGCTCCGCTCGCTCAGGATGACACGCGGAAGGGCCCGTCGCCTTCCTCTTCGGTCGCCAACTCTCTCCTCCATCGATGCGCCGATTGCTCCTTGCCCTTCTCTTCGCCCCGCTAGCGGCTCTCGCCCAGCCGGCGATCTCCGTCGACTACGAGCGGTTCCGGCTCGACAACGGGCTCGACGTGATCCTCCACCGCGACGCCTCCGTCCCGACGGTCACCGTCAACACGTGGTACCACGTCGGGAGCGGGCGCGAGCAGCCGGGGCGGACGGGCTTCGCCCACCTTTTCGAGCACCTCATGTTCGAGGGCTCCGGCCACGTCCCGGAAGGCGCGATCGACACGTGGCTCGAAGAGGCCGGCGGCGGCGCCAACGGATCGACCACGCGCGACCGGACGAACTACACGACCGACGCCGCCGCGAACGGCCTCGAACTGGCGCTCTACCTCGACGCCGACCGGATGGCCTCGCTCCTCGACGCCATGTCGCCCGAGAGCGTCGACGGCCAGCGCGACGTGGTCAAGAACGAGCGGCGCCAGAGCTACGAGAACCGCCCCTACGGGATGGCCTTCTCCGTCCTCGGCCAGACGCTCTACCCGCCCGGCCACCCCTACCACTGGCCCACAATCGGCGCGATGGAGGACCTGACGGCGGCGAGCTACCAGGACGTCGTCGACTTTTTCCGGACCTACTACACGCCGAACAACGCGAGCCTCGTCGTCGCCGGCGACATCGATCTCGAGCAAACGCGCCAGTGGGTCGAGGCGTGGTACGGGGCGATCCCGCGCGGCCCGGAGCCGCCGCTCCAGCCCATCGCCACGCCGACGCTGGAGCGAGAGCGCCGGCTCGTGCTGGAGGACGCCGTCCAACTCCCACGCCTCTACCTCGCGTGGCACAGCCCGGCCCGCTTCGCGCCCGCCGACGCGGCGATGGAGGCGCTCGCGGGCGTGCTCGCGGGCGGCAAGAACAGGCGGCTCTACAAACGGCTCGTCTACGACCTTGAGATCGCGCAGGACGTCTCGGCGTTCCAGAGCGGTGACCTCCACTCGGGCGAGTTCTACGTCATCGCCACGGCCCGTCCGGGCGTCGACCTCGACGAGATCGAGGCCGTCATCGCCGAGGAGATCGCCCGGCTCCAGGCTGAGGCGCCGGACGGCCGCGAGCTTCAGCGGGTCGTGAACGGCGTCGAGGCCGGCTTCCTCGACGCCCTCGAAACCATCGACGGCTTCGCCGGGAAGGCCGACCAGCTCAACAGCTACCTCTTCTTCACCGGCACGCCGGACTACTTCGAGGAGGACCTCGCCCGGTTCCGCGCGCTCGCCCCACGCGACCTCTCGGATGCTGCGTTGACGTTCCTGACGGACGCCCGCGTCGCGCTCTCCATCGTGCCGGAGGGGGCGGCGGCTCTCGCCCTCGACTGCTCCGAGACCGCCGTCCCGCTCTTCTAGCCTCCCCCGCCTCGGCCCCGAGGCGGGCCGGGTCGCCTCTCGATTCCACTGTTCCGAATCCGTCTGATGCGCGCTCTCCTCCTCGCTCTCCTCCTGGCCGGCCCCGCCGTCGCGCAGCCGGCGGCACCCAACTGGGACACGCGCCCGGCGCTTGCCGAGGCGCCCGCCTTCGCCCCGCCCCTGCCCGCCGGGCACTCGCTCTCGAACGGCCTGCCGGTCCTGTTCGTCCAGAAGCCCGGCGTCCCGCTCGCCCAGATCAACCTCCTCGTCAAGACCGGCTCCGTCGACGACGGCGACCTCGACGGGCTGGCCGACTTCGCCGCCGACATGATGGACGAGGGAGCCGGCGAGTACTCGGCCCTCGACCTGGCCGACGCCGTCGACTTCCTCGGCATCAGCCTGGGCACGGGCGCCGGGCTCCACAGCCTGAGCGTCCAGCTCCACGCGCCGCTCTCGAAGCTGGACGAGGGCCTCGCGCTGATGGCCGACGTGGCCCTCCGCCCGACGTTCCCCGAGGCCGACCTGGAGCGCGTCCGCACGAGCCGAATCACGGCGCTCGAGCAGCGGCGCGACGAGCCGCGCGCCGTGGCGGGCGTCGCTCTCGCGCAGGCGCTCTACGGCGACGACCACCCGTACGGCCGCCTCGGACTAGGCGAGCCCGCGACCGTCACCGCGATCTCGCGAGCCGATCTCGTCGCGTTCCACGAACGCGTGCTCCGGCCAGGCAACGCTGCGCTCGTGGTCGTCGGCGCGGTCGACTGGGCGGGGCTCCAGCCGAAGCTGGAGGCCGCGTTCGGCGCCGCGGCGTGGCCAGCGGCCGAGGCCGTGCCGGGCGTGACGGTGCCAGACGCGCCCCAGGTCGGCCCGCGGTCCGTGACGCTCATCGACAAGCCCGGCGCGGCACAGTCCGTCGTCCGAATTGGGCGGATCGGCGCGGCGCGGTCGACGCCCGACTACTACGCGCTGGAGGTCCTCAACACGATCCTCGGGGGGAGCTTCACGAGCCGGCTCAACCAGAACCTTCGCGAGCGGAACGGCTACGCCTACGGTGCCCGTTCGACGTTCGAGTACCGCCCGGCCGCCGGCCCCTTCATCGCCTATGCCGACGTCCAAACCGACGTGACCGCGCCGGCGCTGGCGGAGTTCTTCAACGAGTTCGAGGCCATCGCTGAGGACGTGCCCTCTAGCGAGCTGGCGAAGGCGCGCGACTACCTCGCGCTGTCGTTCCCGGAGCCGTTCGCGACGGTCTCGGGGACGGCGGCCATGGTCGGGAGCCTCTGGCTCTACGGCCTCCCGCCTGACACGTACGCCGAGTACACCACGGGCGTCCAAGCCGTGACCGCGAGCGACCTCGCCCGCGTCGCCCACGAGTACGTCGACCCCGAGCGCGTCGACGTCATCGTCGTCGGCGACCGCGCGGCCATCGAGGCCGACGTTCGGGCCCTCGACCTCGGCCCGGTCACAACGCTGACGATCGCGGACGTGCTCGGCCCGGCCGCCGAGTAGCTCCGCCTCGACATCGAGGCGGGCGGGGCGGCCAGGCGGGCGCACAAAGAAACGCGGGGCGCGACCCGACGGCCGCGCCCCGCGCCTGGCGTCTCGGGGGGAGACTAGCGGGCGACCGTCAGGCGCCCGGTCCGGCTCTCGGCGCCGGCCGTGAGGCGGTAGACGTAGGCGCCCGCGGCGAGGCCCGCGGCGTCGAACGACGCCGTCTGGCGGCCGGCCGGGACCTCGCCGTCGACGAGGACGGCGACCTCGCGGCCGAGCACGTCGTAGACCGCGAGCCGCGCCGCGCCGCCCCGCGTCGAGAACGCGATGCGCGCGCGTCCGGCGACCGGGTTCGGCGCGGCGCCTTCGAGTTCGAGGGTCTCGTCGGCCGCCGTCGCCAGCGCGGGCGTGCCGAGCAGGCTCTCGCCGGCCGGCTCGTACGCGGCGGGGTCCGCGGCGTCGTAGATGCCGAACAGGCGGACGGCCGCGGCGGCGTACTCGGCGCGCGTCACCGCCTTACGGGGCGAGAACGTGGCCGTGATCGTCGGCTCGAGGTCGAACGGGCCCTGCTCGACGGCGAACTGGGCGTTCATCAGGCCGGCGTCGAGCGCGAGCTGGACGTAGCCGCGAAGGCCCGGCGCGATGGCGTTGACGTCGCCGAGCGCGATCCGCTCGCCGTTGAACGTGGCGAACACGGCGCCCTCGTAGTCGGCCGCGACGCCGTGGAGGCCGAGCGCGGCGACGAGGCTGTAGGCCAGTTCCTCACGGCGGACGCGGGTCTCGGGGGCGAACGCGCCGCCGTCGAGGCGGACGAGCCCGGCCGCCTGGCCGGCCTGGTCCTTGAGCGCGGCGCCCTGCGCGGCGACGGCCGCGGCGAACGGCCGGAGGTCGGCCGCGACGTCGCCGAAGGCCGGCACGTCGCCGGGGACGGGCTGGCGGACGCCGGCGCCCATCACGAGGTACTCCGCTAGCTCGCCGCGGACGAGCGCGCGGTTTGGGAAGAAGCGGGTCGGCGAGTCGCCGTCGGCGAGCCGGTCGAGCACGGCGGCCTCGACGAACGCCCGGGCCGGGTGGCCCACGAGGTCGTTGATCCCCGAGAACCCGCCGGTCAGGACGAGTGAGATGGTCGCGTCGACCGTGCCCGGCACAGCGTAGCCGTTCGTCACGCCGAGCGGGTCGACGTCCTGGCCGGAGACGCCGCCGATGCCGCTCACGGAGTACGTCCAGGTGCCGGCCTCGCCCGGCGCCACGACGGCCGCGATCTCACCGAGGACCGGGAGCGTGATGCCCGAGCCGTAGCGCGTGCCGGAGGGCGACGTGAGCACGATGGCGACCGTGTTCTCGGGGACGGTCGCGCGGGCCTTCACGAGCGCCACGTTCTCGCCCACCTCGAACGTCACCGTCTCCGGCTCACCGACGGGCGAGAAGAACACCGAGGCTTCGAACGACGGGCCGTCGACGAGGAGCGCGTTCGCGTCGAACGTCCGGAAGCCGTTGACCGTGGCGCGCGCGCCGGCCGGCTGGCCGAGCACGTGGGCCACGGCGGCGTACGCGTTGACGTAGCCGGCGCCGGTCTCCCAGATCTCGCGGCCCGGCATGTTCGTCGCCGTCGTCTCGAGGATCCGGCGGACGTCGTAGACGTCGAGCGTCGGGTCGGCCTCGAGCATCAGCGCGACGATGCCGGAGACGTGGGGGCACGACATCGACGTCCCGCTGAGCGACGTGTAGAACGGGGCCTGACCCGGCGGGAGGCTCGTCTCGGGCGTCCCGTCGCCGAGCGAGGCCCGCGTCGAGATGATGTCGACGCCCGGCGCCGTGACCGTCGGCCGGTCGGCCCACTCGTAGGTCTCGCCGTCGACGGTGACCGTCCCGCCGTTGCCCGCGAGGCCGCGGCTGGAGAAGTCGGCGAGCGCGCCGAGGTCGTCGCCAGCGCCGACCATCACGACCCACGGGGCCTTCTTGAAGTTGCCCGTGATCGTGCTCTCGCCCGGGCCCGAGTTGCCGGCCGAGAACACGACGACCACGCCGCGGTCGGCGAGCGCCTTCGTCGCGACGTTCGTCGGGTCGTCGGGGTTGAAGTCGGTCCCGACGTCGCCGGTGTTGCCGAACGAGTTCGACACGACGCGGATGTTGTACTCGAACTGGTGGGTCAGGGCGTAGTCGAACCCGCCGATCGTGTCGAGGATGAAGAGCGCGGCGCCCGAGCCGTAGCCGATGAGGTCGGCGCCGGGGGCGACGCCCTCGAACCGGCCGGCGCTCTGCGCGCCCGTCCCGCCGATGATGCCGGCGACGTGCGTCCCGTGCCCGCCGCCGACGTCGGTGTTCGGGTTGTTCTCGACGTGGGTCACCGGGAGGAGCGACGAGAGCGAGTTGAGGTTGATCTGGGCCGAGACGTTCTGGACGACGTGGTTCGGGAACTGGATGTCCGGGTGCGTCCCGTCGACGCCCGAGTCGTTGATGAGCACGCCAATGCCCTTGCCCGAGAACGGGAGGCCAAGCGCGGTCCGGAGGTCGGGGTCGGTCCGGAGCCGGTCGACGCCGGTAAGCGCGGTGGCCCCGTCGTTCTCGTAGTCGAGCCGGTCGTTGTGCCACACCGATCGGACGCCCGGGAGGCCTGCGATGAGCCCGACCTGCGCCGGCGTCGCCAGGACGCCGGCGATGGGCAAGCTCTCCATCGTTACGCCGACCACGCCGACGCTGGCGAGGCGCGTGCGCTGGAGCGCTGTGAGGGGGCCGTCGCCGTCGAACGTGACGATGACTTGGAGCCGCTCGGTCACGAGCGCGTCGGAGAGGGCGTCCTGAAGCGATGGGCCGAGCACGGCCTGCGCGCGGGCGCCCCCGGCGAGGAGGAGGACGAGGAGGGGGAGGAACAGGGCGCGGAGTGCGCCGGCGTATCGGGAGTCCATCCAGGCAGAGGGAGGTGGTGAGAGGGAGTCCTCCCAAGGACTTGTTCTGCCCTCTCGCCTGCCAGCGGCCGCCGCCGGAGGCCGCCGTCGGAAGAACGGCGTGGGTCCGTGTAAGACTTTTCCTACCCTGGCCGGTCCCGTCTCGGCCCCGAGGCGGAGCTAGTCGCGGCGCACGACCGCGCCGCCCTTCATCACAAACCGGACGTCGCGGAGCGCCGCGACATCAGCCAGCGGGTCGCCCGCGACGGCGACGAGGTCGGCGAGGAGACCGGGGCGGACGGAGCCGATCCGGTCGGCCATCCGCAGCATCTCGGCGTTGCCGGCCGTCGCGGCGCGGAGCACGTCGAGGACGGGCATTCCGTAGGCGGCCATCAACTCAGCCTCGACGGCTTGGTCGCCGTGGTCGAACACGCCGACGTCGGAGCCGACGCACATCGGCACGCCGGCCGCGAGCGCTGCGGTGACCTGGCGTCGCTTGACGACGATCCGCGACGGGGCGGGCTCGGAGCCGTCCCACCCCTGGTAGCGCGAGATGGCGTCGACGGCGCCGAGGGTGGGGCAGAGCCAGACGCCGCGCGCGGCCATCTCGGCCCAGACCTCCGGCGTCCCGCCGTCGCCGTGCTCGACCGTCCGGACGCCGGCCCTCACGGCGCGCAGCATCCCCTCGGCCGTGGCCGCGTGGGCCACCACGTCGCGGCCCGACGAGGCCGCGGTCTCGACGATGGTCCGGATCTCGTCCTCCGAGAAGGTCGGCCGGGCCTCGCCGTTGGGCCCCCAGCGGTAGTCGGCGTAGACCTTGACCCAGTCGGCCCCGCCGCCGATCTGCTCGCGGGTCACGCGGACGAGGTCGGCGCCGTCGGCCTCCTGGGCGCCGAGCGGGACCTCCATGTCGGGGCGGAAGCCCTTCGGCCCGTACGAGCCCGTCGCGACGATGGCCGGCCCGGCCACGAGCAGCCGCGGGCCCAGCACGACGCCCTTCTCGATGGCGTCGCGGAGGCCGACGTCGGCGTAGCCGGCGCCCTCGCTGCCGAGGTCGCGCGAGGTCGTCCAGCCCGCCATGAGCCCGGCCTCGGCGTGGACGACGCCCCGCGCCACGCGCTCGGCGACGGACTCGTTGAGGACCTGCTCGGTCCACCCCGTCTCGTCGTACGGGTGGAGCAAGAGGTGGCTGTGGCCCTCGATGAGGCCCGGCATCAGCGTCGTGCCGGCGAGGTCGACCACGTCCGCCTCGGGCGCGCGGGGGAGGGAGCCGGCCGGCCCGACGGCCGCGATCGTGTCGGCGCGGACGAGGACGGCCCACCCCTCGTGCATCGCCTCGCCGTCGAACACCCGGTCGGGGCGGAGGAGAACGGACTGCGCGCTGGCCGACGCGGCGAGCGTGACGAGGAGGAGACCGAGGCGGAGGGGGCGGGCCATGGGCGGGTGGGGGCAGGCCGGAGAAACGTAGCGCCGCCCGGCGGAGCCGATCGGTCTGGGCCCGGTATGTTGCCGCGCACCTCTCCCGCCCGTCCCCATGACCCTCACCTTCTGGGGCGCTGCCCAGACCGTCACCGGCTCCCTCCACTACCTCGAGCTGGATGACGGCACGCGGCTTTTCCTCGACTGCGGGCTGTTCCAGGGCCGCCGCTCGGAGGCCAAGACGCTCAACGCCGAGTGGCCCTGCGAGCCGTCCTCGGTCGACGCCGTGCTCCTCTCGCACGCCCACATCGACCACGCCGGGCTTCTCCCGAAGCTCTGGCGCGACGGCTTCCGGGGCACCGTCTACGCGACGCACGCCACGCGCGACCTCTGCGCGATCATGCTCCGCGACTCCGCCCACATCCAGGAGTCCGACGCCGACTTCTTCAACCGGAAGATCCGCAAGAAGGGCCAGCCGCCGGTCGAGCCGCTCTACGACCAGGAGGACGCCGAGGGCATCATGTCGTGCTTCCACGGCGTCCCCTACGGGACGCCGTTCAAGGTGCCCGGCGGGGTCTCGGTGACGTACCGCGACGCCGGCCACATCTTGGGATCGGCGACGATGACGCTCGACCTGCCGGGCGACAAACGGCTCGGCTTCACCGGCGACCTCGGCAATCCCGGCCGGATCATCCTCCGCGACCCGCAGCCGCTCCCGCCGGTCGACTGGCTGATCTCGGAGAGCACCTACGGCGGGAAGGAGCACGAGCCGGTGGACCGGGCCAAAGAGCGGCTGGCCCAGATCATCACGGAGACGGCCGCGCGCGGCGGGCGCGTCGTGATCCCGGCCTTCGCCGTCGGGCGGACGCAGGAGCTCGTCCACAACCTCGACCAGCTCTGGAACGAGGGCCGGATTCCCCGCATCCCGGTGTTCGTGGACAGCCCGCTGGCGGTCAACGCGACGGCCGTGTTCCAGACGCACCCCGAGTGCTACGACGCGGACCTCCTGGAGTACATGCTGGAGGACCCGAACCCGTTCGGGTTCGAGCGGCTCGAGTACGTCCGCGAGGCGAGCCGGTCGAAGGAGCTCAACGGGCTCCGCGTGCCGTTCGTGGTCATCTCGGCGTCGGGGATGTGCGAGGCCGGGCGGATCCTCTACCACCTCCGCAACACGGTCGAGAGCGACAAGAACACGGTCCTCATCGTGGGCTACCAGGCCGAGCACACGCTCGGCCGGCGGATCGTGGAGCGGCGCGACGAGGTCAAGATCTTCGGCCAGCCGCACCCGCTCCGGGCCCGTGTCGAGGTCATGAACACGTTCTCGGCCCACGCCGACGAGCCCGGGCTCGTGGACTTTATCGGCGCGCTCGACGGGGACCGGCTGAAGACCGTCTTCCTCGTCCACGGCGACCCCGAGCGGCAGGCGGCCCTCACCGACGCGCTCGCCGAGGCGGGCGTCCACGACGTGCAGTCGCCGGCGCGGGGGCACGCGGTCGCGCTCTGAGCGCGACTGCGCGGCCCGGTTCAGTCGGGGGGAGAGGGGGCGATGCCGGAGGCAGCGTTCGCCGCTCGTCCTGCTCGCACCCGGCGGCCTGCCCGCTCTGCCCATGTCCGGAGTCGACCCTCTCCTCCTCGCCCTCGCCAACGTCGCCTCCCTCGCGTTCTGGGGCATCCTGCTGTGGATGCTGGTCCGCCACCTCACGCGGGCCGACCGGGAGGCGAGGGGCCGGGAGGCCGACGCGCTCCGGGCGTCGTTGGCCGCGCTCGAGGCGGACCGCGACCGGCTGACGGCCCGGACGGAGGCCATCGAGGCCATCGTGACGAGCGAGGGGTTCGACCTCGATCGGTCCGCGCGCGAGGCCGGCCTCCTCGACGCCCTCGGCGCGACGCTCGCGGAGGGGCGTCGGCCGGCGGGCCGTGCGCGGGACCGCGTGTGACCGGCGTGCGGCGGCGGCGGCTCCCGCTGCACATCGTCGGATGCGCGCCCTGCCGACCCCGGCGCCGTACGTTTCCGGGTGCGCCACCGATCGACCGATGGAATACGTCGCCTTCATGCCGTTCCTCATCCCCATTGTCGCCATCCTGGCGGGGACGTACTACAACATCGCGAAGATGAAGAGCGAGGCGGCCCGTGAGCTCGGCAAGGCCACGGACCACCTCGAAGACGAGCTCGCGGAGGCCAAGGCCGAGCGTGACCGGCTCCGCCAGCGGCTCGAGGCCGTCGAGGCCATCGTCACGAGCGAGGGGTTCGACCTCGAGCGCGAGGCGCGGCGGGCCGGCATCGCAGAGGCGGCTGACCGGATCGACCAGGCGCTCCTCAACCTGCCCGAGCCCGATGACGTGCGGGCGGCGTCAGACCGTCGCCGCGTCCGGTAGCCCCGCCTCGGCGGCTCCCCGGGCGAAGCCGCCGGCCCCGAGCCTGCCACTTGCCCGAGCCTGTCGAAGGGAGGGGCCGAGGCGGAGGGACCCGGCCACAGAAGTGGGACGGAGGCCGGGCCGAATCGCGACAGATCCGACACAATAGCCGGGTCCCTGCTCCCCACTTTGGCGTCGCACACCCCCGACCCGCCATGACCCGTCTGCTTCCCCTCGCCGCGCTGGCCCTCCTCCTCGCCGCCTGCGACGCCACCGACACGTCCAGCCCGGCCCTCTCCGACGCCGACCTCGACGACGCCGCCACCGTGCTCGCCAGCGCCATCGCCCTGGACGCGGGCGGCCTCCTCGAAGACGTCGCCGCCAGCGCCTCCCTCGCCGCGCCCGCCAGCGGCGACGCCCGGCACCCCGGCCCCGACCGCCCCGGCTGCCGCGCCGACCGGACCTACGACGAGGCCGACGGCCTCTGGACCGCCGTCTTCGACTGCGAGCGCGGCGACCCGCAGGGCCGGTTCTACGCCTCCTTCGAGCGGACCGCGACCTACCGCTTCCTCGACGCCGCCGGCCAGCCGCAACCGGAGCGGGCCGGCGCCGCCTCCGCTGAGTACGCCGTCCTCTCGGCCGAGAACCTGTTCCGCTCGCCCCGTGGCGTCCACGCCCTCCAGTCGCTCACGTCGGACTTTACCGTGACCGACCTCGACACCGAACTCGTGACGGTCAACGGGACTGTCCAGCGGGCGGCGACCGACACGCTCCGCGGCCGGCGCGGCGAGCGGACCCTCGCCTACGAGCTCGACGCCACGCTCGACGACGTCCGCGGCCCGCGCGTGGCGCCGCGCCGCTGGCGCCAGGCCGTCGAGGGCACGATCTCGGGCACGCTCCGCGCCACGCTCACCCGCACGCCCACGGGCGGCCCGAGCTCCTCCGTCGAGATCGACGAGGCGTTCACGATCTCCTTCCCGGTGAGGGCCGGCGGCGACCGCGTCGCGCAGATCGTCCTCGGCGGGCGCCCCTACCGCGCCGATGTCGAGACGGGCGAGGTCGAGGGCCTCTAGCTCCGGCTCCCTCCGTCTCGGCGCCGAGGCGGACCGGTTCAGCGGCCGCCTTCCGGTTCGGGGGGCGGCCGCCGCAGTCAGGAGAACCCCGCCCGGGGGGCGTCGGGTTGGAGGCGCCCCTTCATCCGACCCCTCTGCTCATGCCCGCGCTCTCCGACCACGTCGCCATCGTCACGGGTGCCTCGTCCGGCATCGGCGAGGCCACCGCCAAGCACCTCGCGACGGAAGGCGCGACCGTCGTCCTCGCCGCCCGGCGTGAGGGGCGGCTCAACGACCTCAAGAACGCCATCGAGGCCGACGGCGGCACGGCGCTCGTCGTGCCCACCGACGTTACCGACCGCGACGCCGTGAAGGCGCTTGCGCAGCGGACCGTGGACGAATACGGCCGGATCGACGTGCTCGTCAACAACGCTGGCGTCATGCCGCTGACGTACCTCCACAACATGCAGACGGACGACTGGTATTCGACCGTCGACATCAACCTCTACGGCGTGCTCCACGCGATCGAGGCCGTCCTGCCGACGATGATCGAGCAGGAGCGGGGCCACGTCGTCAACGTGTCGTCGACGGCCGGGCGGAAGGTGTACCCGGGCGGGGCGGTGTACTCGGCCACGAAGTACGGCGTCCGCGCCCTGTCCGAGGGGATGCGCCAGGAGCTCGGCCCGCGCTTCGGGATCCGCGTGACGTGCATCGAGCCCGGGGCCGTCGCGACCGAGCTGACCGACACGATCAGCGACGAGGAGCTCAAGAAGGACTCGGCCAAGATGTTCTCGAAGCTGACGCCGCTCGAGGCGGAGCGGATCGCCGAGTCGATCGTCTACGCCGTGACCGCGCCCGCCTCGGCGACCGTGGCCGAGATCCTCGTGATGCCGACCGACCAGATGCGCTGACCCGCCGGCAGCGCGCGACCAGCCGCCCCGACCCATGCACACCGTCGCCACCATCGGGTACGAGGGCGCGGCCGTCGAGCCGTTCCTAAAGGCCCTCACCGACGCGAATGTCGACCTGCTCGTCGACGTCCGGGCCGTCGCGCGGTCGCGGCGGTTCGGGTTCGCCAAGACGCGGCTGGCCGAGAACGTCGGCGGAGCCGGCATCGAATACGTCCACCTCCGCGGGCTCGGGACGCCGGCCGAGGGCCGCGCCGCCGCCAAGGCCGGCGACCTCGACGGCCTCCGGCGGATCTTCGGCGAGCACCTCGCCACGCCCGAGGCCCAGGCCGACCTCGCGGCCCTCGCCGACCTCGTGGCGTCGGGCCGCCGCGTCGCGCTCCTCTGCTACGAGGCCGACCCGGCGACGTGCCACCGGAGCCAGGTCGTCGACGCGCTCGGCCAGATGGTGCCGCTCACGGTCGAGCACCTGTCGGTGGCGCCGGCCTAGACGCCGCGCGGACGCTCGGCCCCTCCCGCCTCGGTCCGTCGGCGGGCGCACCGAGGCGGGCCGGGTCAGCCCTCGTCGTGGAGGTCGTCGGTGAGGCTGTCGAGCGGCGCGTCGTAGCGCTCCTGGAAGAGGACGAACGCCACGCCGTCGGCGACCTGCCGGAGCGGCTGGTGGGCCTCGACGACCTCCCGGTACGTCTCGTAGCAGGCGAGCGCCGCCTCGCCGGCCTCGCGGTCGGCGTCGGAGAACGGGACGACGGCGCCGATCGCGTCGCGCGGCGAGCCCCGCAGCCCGGCCGGGTTGTCCTCGATCTCGCCCTCGATGAGCGTGAAGAAGGCCAGCCGCCGCGGGCTCCGCCCGGCCATCTCGTCGCACGCCGCGCAGTACGCCCGTTTCACGACGGCGTGCGCCACGAGATGGTCCGGGTGGACGCTGTTGCCGTGCGGCGCGTACGTCACGACGACGTCGGGGGCGACGGCCTCGATCTTCCGCTCGACCACGTGCTCGAGGTCGCGCGGGTCGAGGTCGGCCAGGCCGCCGTCGGGGAAGTCGAGGATCGTCAGCGTCCCGCCGAGGGCCTCGACGGCGCAGGCCGTCTCCTTCGCGCGGACCTCGCCCATCTCGTCGACGCTCAGCCCGAGGTCGTGGCGCACCTTCGTCGCCCCGCCCTTGGTGAGGGTCAGGACATGAACGTCGTGGCCCTCGCGGGTCTGGCGGGCGATGGCAGGGCCAGGCCCGAACGACTCGTCGTCGGGGTGGGGGAAGACGTAGAGGAGAGTCACGAGGTGCGGGAGAGGGGAAGGGCGGAAGAGAAGGGGCGGGCGGGCGTTCAGGTTCCGTCGGTCACCTCCGCCCCCGCGTCTCCTCTACCTCCACACCCCGTCTCCCCCCGACCTCCGTTCCTCCGGTTGACTGGCGCCGGCCTCCGGCTCGTCCGCCTCGGTCACGACCTCGTGGAAGACCGTCTGCCCGGTCCGCAGCATCCGGCGGACGTACGGGTGGCAGAGGGCGCACTTCCGTCCGAAGAGGGCGTGCTCCTGGAGCTCGGCGACGGTCTCGGCGCCCGTCGCGTCGGCGACCTCCGCCAGTTCGGCGAAGGGCTTCCCGAAACAGAGGCAGCGGTCGATGGTCACGCTAAAGGCCGGCGACGAGGTCAGCCGGACCGAACGCCACGTCGGTCGGGATGACGCCGGCGTCGAACTGGTCGATCAGGGACCCCGTCCGGTCGTGGACTGTGACCGTGCCGGGCGAGCCGTAGCCGTCGGCCGCGTCGAGCCGGCCGAGGTAGAACCGCTCGGCGTCGTCGTCGAAGGCGACGGCCGAGATTGGCGGGCCGCCCGGCGTGATCGTCCGGGCCTCGGCGTTGTCGTCCGTGTCGAACGCGACGATCCGGTCGCCGAGCGACACGTAGACCTCGTCGAGCGTGCGGCTCTGCGCAGCGTCCGTCCCGAGCGCGCCGCCGCCGACCTGGGCGTCGAGCGCGAACCGCGCGACCTCCTCGCCCGAGGCCCCGTCGAGGACCACCACGAGCCCGTCGGTCTGGCCGACCACGTTGAAGTCGGCGTCGTAGAGCGTCCGGCCGGTGCAGACGACCCAGACCTCGCCGTCGTCGTCGGCGAGGGCGAAGCGGGGGCCGTCGCAGCCCTCGACCGTGATCGTCTCGACGACCGACCGGCCCGAGGCGCTCACGACCGAGATCGTGTTGCCGGCCCCGAACGTCCCATCATCCGCGCTGAAGTTGGTCACGTACACCCGGTCGCCGACGGCGGCCGCGCCCTCGGGGTTCTGGCCGACCGCGATCGGCGTGCCGGCCGTGTTTGAGGCGAGGTCGACGGGCGTGACGGTCGCGTCGTAGAGGTTCGTCACGAACGCCGTCCGCCCGACGACGGCCCAGGCGCGGGGCGTGCCGACCTCGACCTCGTCGGTGACGGCGCCCGTGCTCGGGTCGAGCACGGCAATCCGCCCGCTTCCCGTCGAGAACGAGTCGCTGAAGTTGAGGAACACGTAGAGCCGGCCGTCCACGACCTCGACGTTCTGGACGAGCCCGCCGAGCGTGGTCACGGCGTCGGGCTCGGCCGCGCCGGTCATCGGGTCGTAGCGCGAGAGCGAGCCGCTCTCGTCGGAGAAGATGCCCTGGTTGCCGACGAGGACGGTGCCGGTCTCGGGCACGTCCTCGGCCGAGTCGCAGCCGGTCGCGACGAGGAGCAGGAGGAGGGAGACGGAGAGGATGCGCATGGGGAAGGGGGAGGGTTAACGAGCCCGGACCGTGAGTCGGAGCCGGGCGTGCCGCGGAGGCATGACGTGGGAGCGGACGATCTCATAGCGGGCGTCCAGGAGGTTGTCGAGGTCGAGGCCGAGCGTGACCTCGGCCGGACCGAGCGCGCGTGCGACGGCCGCGTGCGCCCCGACGACGAGGTGGGCCGGGAGCGGCTGCGTCCCGCCCCGCGTCGTCGGGCGCGCGCCGAGGGCCTGGGCGTCGAGGCCGAGCCGGAGGCCGCTGACGCGGAGCCCGCCCCACGCCTTGGCCGCCCACCGAGGCACGTAGCGGACGGGCGCGTCGGCGTCGAGGTCGCGGGCGTCCGTGACCGTGGCGACCGCCCCGCCGTCGACCAGCGCCGTCGCGCCGCCGAGGCGGACGAGGTGGGCTGCACGGGCCGACACCTCGGCTCCGAGCGTCCGCGTGCGGGCGACGTTCTCGGGGGCCCAGTAGCCGAGCCCGGTCGGCGCCCAGACGATCTGGTCGCGGGCCGTCGTGGCGAACGCCGTCGCCTCGATCCGAGCGCGGCCTCCCCCGACGACGGCGCCGAGGTCGGCGCTCCAGGCGGTTTCCGGGAGGAGGTCGGGGTTGCCGCCGGGGGCCCAGAATCGGTCGTTGAGCGTCGGCATCCGGAAGGCGCGGGCGACGCTCGCCTTGAGGGAGACGAGAGGGGAGAGGCGAGCGTTGGCGCCGAGTTGGGGCGCCAGCCCGAGTCGGGCCTCGCCGCCCGCCGGCGTGTGGAGGTCGGCGCGGAGCGCGGGGAACAGGACGACGGCACCGAGCACGTGCCGTCCCGCCAGGCCGAGGCCGAGCATCCGGTCCTCGGCCGTCTCGGCGAGGCTCGGGTGGGAGGCGCGGCCGAGGGCGCCGGTGGCCTCCGCCGTCCAGGTGCCTGCGCCGCGCGTGTTCGTGGCTCGGAGGGCGAATGCGGCGGTCGTCGTCCGCCCCGTCTCGTCGATGGCGTCGGCCCGGTCGCCGGCCGGGAACGGCGACGCGTAGCGGAGCTCGGCCCGCTGGGCGTGGGCCGTCGCCTCGAGGCGGACGGCAGGGGCGTCGTGGGCGGCGTGGCCGGAGAGCCGAAGCTGGCGGTCCCACTGGCGGGCCCCGACGAGCGCGCCGTCGGAGGGCGATCCGCCCAGGCCGCGCTCGGCGTCGGCGGCCCAGAGGGCGAGGCCGCCGCGTGTCGGGCCGCGCTCGGCCCGGAGGGCGCCGTAGGCCGTCGCCCGCCGGCTGTCCCACCCCTGGCGCGGGACGACCGGCTGCCCGACGCGGCCGAGATCAGCCACGCCGTAGTCGCCATCGGACTGCCCGGCCTCGACGGCGGCGACGGCGGCGAGCGCCCCGCGCTGTCCGCCCGCGAGGCCCGACACGCGCCGCTCGCCCCACGCCCCCACCTCGGTCGTCGCGCGGAGCCCGTCGGTCACCGGGCGGAGATGGACCACGCCGCCCAGCGCGCTCGACCCGTACAACCCCGAGGCCGGCCCGCTCAGCACCTCGACCGCCTCGAGGAGCGCCGTCGGCAGCAGCGTCAGGTCGATCTGGCCGAGCGCCGGGTCGGTGAGGGGCTGGCCGTCGAGGAGGACGAGTGCCTGTGGCGCGCTCGCCCCGCGGATCGAGAGGCTCGACAGTCCGCTCGGCCCGTAGCGCCGGACGTGGACGGGCGCGCGGGCCTGGAGGAGCTCCGCCAGATCGGGCGCGGCCTGGAGCGCCTCGCCGTCGAGGACCGTCACGCGCGCGGGCGCCTCGCGTGTCGCGACGGCCTCACGGGCGGCCGTCACGGTGACCTCGCCGAGCGTCGAGTCGGACGCGGCGGGCTGACTGGCAGCGGCCAGCGGGGCGAGCAGGAGGAGGAGGGCGCGGAGGCGCATCAAAAAACCCCGCGCCTCAAGCAGGCACGGGGTCACGCGCGGGCCCACGCAGTCGGGCCGACGTCGAGCTCACCGCGCCTCTGGTCCCGGAGGCGGTGGGGGGCGTCGCGCTCGGGCAGGTCTCCTGGCTCACGGCCCGGCCGACCGGCGGTGCCGGTCAGCGTGCGTCAGCTCCGCCCCGGCCTTCCCCTCACGAGAGAGTGGCAGCGGGCGTCACGGCCGACGGCGGGCCGCCTACAGTTGCGGGTACAGCTCCGGACTTGCCGCGAACGGCGCACCGGATTCCCTTTTCATCCGCGCGGGGACGCGCGGAACCTGAGGCGGGGCGAAAGAGCAGGCCTCCAAGGTAGAGGCACGACGGGCTGGGCGTGACCCGGCCGCTCATCTTCACGCGCCGGCCCCCTCCGCCTCGGTGTCTCCGGGGAGCGACCGAGGCGGGCGGCGTCAGGCGCGCGGGAGATCGCCGGCGCCCTTCGTCGGGAGCGGGGACGCGCCGCGGAGGTAGACGTCGACGGCGCGGGCGGCCTCGCGGCCCTCCGAGATGGCCCAGACCACGAGCGAGGCGCCGCGCTGGGCGTCGCCGGCCACGAACACGCCGTCCTCGGCCGTCGCGAACTCGGTCGCCTGGACGCGCCCGCGGCCGTCGAGGCCGACGCCCGTCTGCGCCGTGAGGGCCTCGGTCTCCGGCCCGGCGTAGCCGATGGCGATCACCACGAGGTCGGCGTTCCAGAAACGGTCGGTGCCGTCGATCTCCTCGACGTGGAAGCCAGCGGAAAGATCGACCGTCGCGTCGAGCGTGCGGACGCGCTCGACGCGGCCGTCGCCGATGAACTCCTGGGCCGAGACGGACCAGATCCGGTCGCCGCCCTCTTCGTGCGACGATGAGGTCGAGAGCGCCGGGCTTTGGAACGGCCACACCGACCCTCGCGGGACGCGCTCCGGCGGCCGCTCTGTGATCTGGAAGCTGACGATCGACACGGCCCCCTGACGATGCGCCACGCCGATGCAGTCCGACGCCGTGTCGCCGCCGCCGATGACGAGCACGCGCTTACCGGCCGCGCTGATCTCCGGCGCCTCGCAGTCGCCCGCGACGCACCGCGCGTGACTCGTGAGGTAGTCCCACGCCGTGTGGACCCCATCGAGGTCGCGGCCGGGCACGGGCAGGTCGTGGGCCCGTGTCGCGCCGGTCGCGATCACGACGGCGTCGTACGTCTCGCGGAGCTCGCCGTACGTCACGTCTCGGCCGACCTCGACGCCGCACTCGAACGCGATGCCGGAGGCGCGCATCACGTCGATTCGACGCTCGACGACCTCCTTGCTCAGCTTGAAGTCCGGGACGCCGTACCGGAGGAGCCCGCCGGGACGGTCGTCGCGCTCGAACACCGTGACGGCGTGGCCGACCGTTGCGAGCTGGGCCGCCGCGGCGAGCCCGGCCGGACCGCTCCCGATCACGGCCACGCGCTTTCCGGTCGGCGGGACGCCCGTGATCGGCTGGATCCAGCCCTCGTCGAACGCCTGCTCGCCGATCGTCCGCTCGATCTGCTCGATCGTCACCGGCTCCTCGATGAGTCCCAGCACGCACGCCTGCTCGCACGGGGCCGGGCAGATCCGCCCCGTGAACTCCGGGAAGTTGTTCGTCCGGCTGAGGACGTCGTACGCCTCTCGCCAGCGCCCGTCGCGGACGGCCTCGTTGAAGTCGGGGATCGGGTTGCCGAGCGGGCAGCCCGACTGGCAGAACGGGACGCCGCAGTCCATGCACCGCCGCGCCTGGACCGTGACCTCGGGCGCGAGGAGCGGGAGCTCGACGGGAAGGTTATCGGCCAGCCGCTCGTCGACGGCGCGGCGAGGCGCCGTGCGGCGCGGGAGCGAGAGGAAGTCGAACGTGCTGGACATGGCGGTGCGGGTCGGTCGGCCTCGGCGCCGAGGCGGGATGGGCTGGAGGCGTGTGGCGCGGATGGCGTCACCCTCTCCCCGTGTCATCCTGAGCGGAGCGGAGGGCGGAGCCCGGAGCGCAGTCGAAGGATCTCTGACGAGCGGGGCATCGATGCGAGCTTCGGTGACGGCCTGCGGCCTCATCGCACCAGAGACCCTTCGACTCGCGGAGCCTGTGCTGAGCCCAGCCGAAGTGCTCGCTCAGGAGGACGACGAGGGGGAGCGGTGCGAGAAGGGCCGCCTCGGTGGCCCCGGGGACCGACCGAGGCGGGCGGGGTCAGGCGTGTTGGGAGACGTCGGCGGGGGCGGCCGCCTCGGCGGTCGCGGCGGGGCGGTCGGGGGCGTGCTCGATGGGGGCACCGCCCTCGGCCATGAGCGCGCGGCGGTACTCCGTTGGGAAGACGAGGACGAACCGGCGGAGCGCGGCCGGCCAGTCGTCCAGAAGAATCCGGGCCGTCTCGCTGCCCGTCTCGGCCGCGTGCGCCTCGATGAGCTGGCGGAGCTCCTCGGCGTCTTCGGAGCCCCGCGCGACCGGCAGCAGGTCGACCGTCTCCGGGTTCACGCGCCGCGCGACGAACTGGCTGTCGAGGTCGAGCACGTACGCCTTCCCGCCGCTCATGCCGGCTCCGAAGTTGCGGCCCGTTGTGCCGAGGACGACCACGCGCCCGCCCGTCATGTACTCGCAGCCGTGGTCGCCCACGCCCTCCACGACAGCCGTCGCGCCGCTGTTGCGGACGGCGAACCGCTCGCCGGCTCGGCCCCGCGCGAAGAGCGCGCCCGAGGTCGCGCCGTAGAGCGCCACGTTCCCGATCAACACCTGCTCACTCGGCACGAACCCGGCCTCGGCCGGCGGCACGACCACGAGCCGCGCGCCCGAGAGGCCCTTGCCCACGTAGTCGTTGGCGTCGCCTTCGAGGCGGATCGTGAGGCCCTGCGCGCCGAACGCGCCGAGGCTCTGCCCGGCCGAGCCGCGCGCCCGGACCACCACCGAGTTGTCGGCGAGGGGGGCGGCGCCGGCGACGGAGCGCCGCGCGAGCGCGCCGCTGAGCCGCGTGCCGAAGGCCCGGTCCGAGTTGCGGACGTCGAGCGCGGCCTCGGCCCGCTCGCCGCGGTCGAGGGCTTCGAGGATCGAGCGCCGTGCCTCCTGGCGGACGGCCGGCGAGACGGGGCCGCCCTGCGGGTTGTCCTCGAACGGCCGGAGGATCTCAGGTGTCTCGACCTCGGCGAGGACCGCGCCGAGGTCGAGCCCCGTGGCCGCGGCCGCGGGCGACGTCGTCAGGAGGTCGACGCGCCCGCGGGCCTCGGCCAGCGTCCGCAGCCCCAGAGCCGCCAGGATCTGGCGGGCCTCCTCGGCCACGAAATGGAAGTAGTTGACGACGCTCTCGGGCGTCCCCCGGAAGTGCGAGCGGAGCGTCTCGTCCTGCGTCGCGATGCCGACCGGGCACGCGTTGAGGTGGCACTTCCGCATCATGATGCAGCCCATCGCCACCAGCGGCGCCGTTGCGAAGCCGAACTCGTCGGCCCCGAGGAGCGCGCCGATCACCACGTCGCGGCCCGTCTTGAGATGGCCGTCGACTTCGAGCCGGACGCGCTGGCGGAGGCCGGTCGCGCGGAGGGCCTGCTGGACTTCCGCCAGCCCCAATTCCCACGGGAGGCCGGCGTGCGCGATCGACGTCTGCGCCGCCGCGCCCGTCCCGCCGTCCGAGCCCGAGACGAGGATCGTGTCGGCCCCGGCCTTGGCGACGCCCGCCGCGATCGTCCCAATGCCGGCCTCGGACACCAGCTTGACCGTCACGCGCGCCTCCGGGTTGACCGTCTTGAGGTCGAAGATGAGCTGGGCGAGGTCCTCGATGGAGTAGATGTCGTGGTGCGGCGGCGGCGACACGAGCCCGACGCCGGGCGTCGCGTGGCGCGCCTTCGCGATCGGCCCGACCACCTTGAAGCCCGGCAGCTGGCCGCCTTCGCCGGGCTTGGCGCCCTGGGCCATCTTGATCTGGATCTCGTCGGCCGTGCCCAAATACTCGGCCGTCACGCCGAAGCGGCCCGAGGCGATCTGCTTGATCCGGCTGCGGGCCGGGTTCGAGGCCGGGTAGCGCTCCGGCGACTCGCCGCCTTCGCCCGTGTTGCTCTTGCCGCCGAGCCGGTTCATGGCGACGGCCAGCGTCTCGTGGGCCTCCTTCGAGATCGACCCGTACGACATCGCGCCCGTCTTGAACCGCGTCACGATGTCGCCCCACGGCTCCACCTCGTCCGTGTCAACGGGTGTTTCGGCATGGACGAAGTCCAGCAGACTGCGGAGCGTCGAACGCCGCCGCGAGAGGTCGTCGACAGAGGTGGAGAAGGCGGTGAACGAGACGTAGCGCCCGGCGTCCTCGTCGTCGGCGCGGACGGCCTGCTGGAGGCGGACGATGGCCTCGGGGCCCCACGCGTGGCGCTCGCCGCCCCGGCGCCACTGGTAGCGCCCTCCGACGTCGAGCCCGTTCTCAAAAGGGACCTGTGCGTGGCGCTGGCGGAGCTCGGCCTCCAGATCCGCGAACGTCGCGCCGCCGATGCGCGACGGCGTCCCGGCGAACGCCGCCTCGACGACCTCGTCGGCCAGGCCAAGGGCCTCGAAGATCTGGGCGCCCTGGTAGCTGCGGAGCGTCGAGATGCCCATCTTCGAGAGCACCTTCAGGAGCCCCTTGCCGATGGCCTTGACGGTGCGCGCGACGGCCTCGTCCGGTGTGCCCTCGACGTGCCCCGCCTCGGCCAGCCAGCGGACCGTGTCGACGAGGAGCGTCGGGCAGACGGCCGAGGCGCCGTAGCCGACGAGCGCGGCGACGTGGTGGACCTCCCGGGCCTCGCCGGTCTCGACCACGAGCTCGGCGAACGTCCGCAGCCCGCGCCGGATCAGCCCGTGGTGGACCGCGCCGACGGCCAGCAGCGCCGGGATCGGCGCGCGCTCGGCGTTCGCGGCGGAGTCCGACAGGATGAGAATCGAGGACCGCTGCTCGATGGCCGAGGCGGCCTCGGTCACGAGGCGGGCGACGCCGTCGGCGAGCGTCTCGTCGGGGCCGAGCGTCGCGTCGAGCGTGGCCGTCCGGAACGCCGGGTCGCGGTCGCCGAAGGCGCGGACGCGGGCGAGGTCGTCGGGTGTCAACACCGGCTGCTCGAGGCGGAGGCGCCGGCACAACTCGGGCCCGGGCTCGAGCACGTTCTGCGCCTCGCCGAGGTGCGTGATCAGCGACGTCACCAACTCCTCGCGGATCGCGTCGAGCGGCGGGTTCGTGACCTGCGCGAACCGCTGGCGGAACCGGTCGAAGAGGAGCCGCGGGCGGTCGGAGAGGGCTGCGATCGGCGTGTCGTCGCCCATCGACCCGAGGGCCTCCTTGCCGTCGCCGGCCATCGGCGGGATGAGGAGGCCGAGGTCCTCCTGCGTGTAGCCGTAGAGCCGGAGCCGCTCCTCGAAGCTCAGGCCGTCGTTGGCCACAGCGGCCTCGGCCTCGTCGTGGAGGTCGCCGAGGCGGACGAGGCTGCGGGCGAGCCACGCGTCGTACGGCGCGTCGGTGGCGAGGCCGGCCTTGATCTCCTTGTCGCTCACGATCCGCCCCTCGTCCAGGTTGAGGAGGAGCATCTTCCCCGGCTCCAGCCGCCCCTTCTCGACGATCGTCGCCGGGTCGAGGTCGAGCACGCCGGTCTCGGACGAGAGGACCACGAGCCCGTCGGAGGTCACGGTGTAGCGCGACGGGCGGAGGCCGTTGCGGTCGAGGACAGCACCGAGGGTCGAGCCGTCGGTGAACTGGATGGTGGCCGGGCCGTCCCACGGCTCGAGGGCGCAGGCGAACGCCTCGTAGAAGGCCCGCCGCGCGGGGTCCATGTCGGGCGCGTGCTCCCAGGCCTCGGGCACGAGCGCCATGATGGCCTGCGGCAGCGGCCAGCCGGCGTGGACGAGCAGCTCGAGCGCGCCGTCGAGCGACTTCGAGTCCGAGTCGCGGTCGTCGAGCGTGGGCAGGACGTCCTTCAGCCGTCGCCCGAAGGCCGACGAGAAGAACGCGGCCTCGCGCGCGCGCCACGCGTTCCGGTTGCCGAGAACCGTGTTGATCTCGCCGTTGTGGCACAGCGTCCGGAACGGCTGCGCGAGCGGCCACTGCGGCATCGTGTTCGTCGAGAACCGCGAGTGGACCATCGCGAGGGCGCTCTTGAAGCGCGGGTCGCGGAGGTCGGGGTAGAACGCCGCCAGCTGGGCGGGCGTCAGCATCCCCTTGTACGTCGTCGTCCGCGACGAGAACGACACGACGGCGAACGGGTCGGCGAACGTCGCCTCGCGCTCGATCCGGCGGCGGGCGATGTAGAGGGCCCGCTCGACGTCGGCCCCCCGCTCGACGCCGTCGGGCCGGGCGACGACAGCCTGCACCACGACCGGCTGCGACTGGCGCGCGATGGGCCCGGGCACGTCGGCCTCGGTGGGCACCTCGCGCCACCACAGCAGCGGGATCCGCTCCTCTAGGAGGATCCGCTCGACGAGGGCACGGCCTTCGGCGACGGCGTCCTCCGGAAGGAAGAGCATGGCGAGGGCGTAGTCGCCCTGGGCCGGGAGCTCGACGCCCGCCTCCTCGGCGATCGAGCAGAGGAAGGCGTCGGGGAGCTGGACCGTGATGCCGCAGCCGTCGCCAGTCTGTCCGTCGGCCCCGATCGCCCCGCGATGGTCAAGGCGCACCAGGATCTCCAGCCCCTGCGTCACGATCGCGTGCGACGGCAGATTGGTCAGCGTGGCGACGAACCCGACGCCACACGCGTCGTGGTGGTCGGCGGGCGAATAGAGCGTGCGCGACATGGCAGGAGGGGAGTGGAAGGAGCGCGCACGCCGAGGGCCGTCACCCCTCGCTCCGTCTCCCGGGGGCCCTCCTCTGGCGGACCGTGAAGACGAGGCGAACGCGCTCCGCAAGTAGGGTCCGAATCGCGCCAAGCGCCATAGTTTCCGAAGGTTGGAAGTGCTTCCGGTCAGACGGAAGCGCTTTTATTCTCTATCTTACATTATTGATTTAGGCATTTGCAAATCGAATGCCTCATCTCGTGAGGCGTTCGCCGTCCTGTGGGGAAGACGAACCGCCGTGATAGAGTCCCGCGGTGCCGGCTGCACTCCGGGTTAGGGTGGGATTCCGCCCGCCCAGGCGTCGGTGCGGGGCCCTCGGCGGTGCTACCGAGGTGGGGTTGGGGCTTCCGCTGCGAAGGCCGCGCTGCAGGCCGCCGTCGTCCTGGGGAGCATCGCGGCGATGGCGTCGGCGTCATCCGCCGTCCTTCTCCGGACGTCAGTCGACCCAGATCGTCTTGGCGTTGACGAAGGCGTGGATGCCCTGCCGCGCGAGCTCGCGGCCGTAGCCCGAGACGCCGATGCCGCCGAACGGAAGATTCGGGTGGCTCTTCGTCATCTCGTTCACGAACACGGCGCCGGACCGGATCTCGCGTGCCAGCCGCTCTCCCTTGGCCGCGTCCCGCGTCCACACGCTCCCGCCGAGCCCGAACGGCGTCGCGTTCGCCAGGCGGACCGCGTCGTCGGCGTCCTCGGCCGTGACGAGCGACGCGACGGGGCCGAAGATCTCCTCGTCGAACGCCGGGCTGCCCTCCGTCACGTTCCCGAGGACGGTCGGCGGGTAGTAGAAGCCGGTGCCGTCGGGGATCGCGCCGCCCGTGAGGATGTCCGCGCCCGCCTCGGCGGCCCGCTCGACCTGCTCCTGAATGCCCTCGCGGGCCTTGCCGTTCACGAGCGGCCCGAGGTCCACGTCGCACATCGGGTCGCCGACGGTGAGCGCCTCCATCCGCTCGACGAACCGGCGCGTGTACGCCTCCGCGATCGGCTTCTCGAGGATGAACCGCTTGGCCGCGATGCACGACTGGCCGTTGTTCTGCACGCGGGCCGTCACGCCCGTCTCGACGGCCGCGTCGAGGTCGGCGTCGGCCAGCACCACGAACGCGTCGGACCCGCCGAGCTCCAGCACGGACGGCTTGAGCGCCTCGCCCGCCGCCTTCCCGACCGCGCGGCCGGCCGTCTCGGAGCCCGTCAGCGTGACGGCCCGGATCCGGTCGTCGGCGATGGCATCCGCCGCCTGGTCGTGGTCGATGACGAGGTGCTGGAAGACGCCCTCGGCGAAGCCCGCCTCGGCGAACAGCTCGGCCATCCGGTCGCCGCACCCGAGGACGGCCTCGGCGTGCTTCAGAATCCCCACGCCGCCGGCCATGACGGTCGGCGCGGCGAAGCGGAAGGCCTGCCAGAACGGGAAGTTCCACGGCATGATGGCGAGGACCGGCCCCAGCGGCTCGTAGGCCACGAAGCTTCTCGACGCCTCCGTCTCACGCACCTCGTCCGCCAGGAAGCGCTCGGCGTGCTCGGCGTAGTAGCGGCAGACCCAGGCGCACTTTTTCGCTTCGGCGACGGCCTGGTCGAGCGGCTTGCCCATCTCGGTCGTCATGAGGCGGCCGAGGGCGTCGGCACCGTCTTCCAGCAGGTCGGCCAGCCGGCGCATGGCCTCCGCGCGCTGGCCGAAGGCCGACCGGCGGTGTGCCTCGAAGGCGTCGGCGGCCCGGTCGAGCGCCGCGTCGAGGTCGGCGTCGGAGGCGGTCTCGTAGTGGGCGATCTCGGCCTCGGTGGCCGGGTTGACGGTGGTCGGCATGGGAGCGAGCGCAGGGGGCGAGTGGACGAGTCACGGGCGGATAGGCTCCGCGGACGGACCGTCCCTGGGCCCCATCTTCTGGGGTGCGGCGCCGGCACATGAAAACCCGGCCCCCTCGGTTGCCGAAGTTGGCGGAGATAGGGAGATTCCGGGTCCGCCCGCGTTGCCCATGTCGACCTCAGGAACGATTCGCCGTACCGGCCGCCTCGTGCGGTCGTGGCTCGGAGCGTTCCGCACGCCGCCCGAGGCCGGCCCGGCGCCGGTGGTCGACGAGGTGACCGAGCGCGGGGTGGCCCGCCGCGACGTCGAGTCGCTCGTGGGGATGCCCGTCGGCGACCTCGACCTGTACGAGCACGCGCTCCGCCACCGGTCCCTCTTCCGGGGCCTCACGACCGACGGCACCGAGTCGAACGAGCGGCTCGAGTTCCTCGGCGACGCCGTCCTCGGGACGATCGTGGCCGACGTCCTGTACCGCCGGTTCCCCGACCGCGCCGAGGGCCTCCTCACGCGCACGCGGGCGACGCTCGTCAACGGGAAGGCGCTGGCGGGCTACGCCGAGGCCCTCGGGCTCGGACCGCTCATCCTGATGAGTGAGAACATGGACAGCTCGGAGGGCCGGTCGAACCAGACGATCCTCGCGGACGCCTTCGAGGCCATCGTCGGGGCCGTCTACCTCGACCTCGGGTTCTCCGCGGCCCGCCGGTTCGTGACCGACGTCCTCGACCGGTGCGTGGACCTGGAGGAGGCCGCGGCCGACCGGAGCAACCACAAGAGCCGGCTCCTGGAGCACGTCCAGGGCCTCGGCCTCGACCAGCCGACCTACGAGGTGGTCTCGGAGGAGGGCCCGAGCCACGACCGCTGGTTCACGGTCGCCGCCGTCGTCGCGGGCGAGCGGCTCGGGGAAGGCGAGGACCGCTCGAAAAAGGGGGCCGAGCAGGCCGCGGCGCGCGAGGCGCTCGCCACGCTCCGCGATCGAGAGAAGGCCGAAGCGTAGGCCGGCCCCCGCCGCCTCGGCGCCGAGGCGGGCCGGGCCGCCTCGTTCTAGAGGGGTCCGGGCAAGCCCATCCCGGTCCACCCGACGCGTCTCTCCGGTCGATGCCCCGAGGCGGGGCGGGCGGAGCGCCTGGGGAGGCCGGGCGAACTCCCGGTGAGGCGGACCGCTCGCCGCCGGGTTGGCGTTATTTCCGCCCAGCCCCCCACCCGGTCCCGATGGAGACGCTCGCCCGCACCGCCGCCCACCCCGACCGCTTCTCGGATCGCCACCTCGGGCCCTCTCGGGACGAGCGCGCTGAGATGCTCGACCTCCTCGGGTTCGACTCGCTCGACGCCCTGAGCGACGCCGCCGTCCCGAACGACATCCAGCTCGACCGCGCGCTCGACCTGCCGGACGCCCGCTCCGAGCGCGAGCTGCTCGACGAGCTCGCCGGCCTCGCCGCGCTCAACGAGACGACGCGGAGCTACCTCGGCCTCGGCTACCACGGGACGGTCCTCCCGCCGGTCATCCAGCGGAACGTGCTCGAGAATCCGGGCTGGTACACGCAGTACACGCCGTACCAGGCCGAGATCGCGCAGGGGCGGCTGGAGGCGCTCCTCAACTTCCAGACGGTCGTGAGCGACCTCACGGGTCTGCCGATCGCCAACGCGTCGCTCCTCGACGAGGGTACGGCCGCGGCCGAGGCGATGACGCTGTTCGCCGGCGCCCACCGCGGCAAGCGCTCGACGTTCGTGGTCGACGCGCGGTGCCACCCCCAGACGATCGCCGTCGTGCAGATGCGGGCGGAGCCCGTCGGGATCGACGTCGTGGTGACCGACGCCCTCGAGGCCGAGGTCGGCGACGACACGATCGGCGTGCTCGTCCAGTACCCGACGACCGACGGCGAGGTCGTCGACTACGCCGGCCTCGGGGAGCGGGTGCACGAGGCCGGCGGGTACCTCGCCGTGGCGACCGACCTCCTGGCGCTGACGCTCATCGAGGCACCGGGCGCCTGGGGCGCCGACGTGGCGCTCGGGTCGAGCCAGCGGTTCGGCGTGCCGATGGGCTTCGGCGGGCCGCACGCGGCGTTCTTCGCCACCACCGACGGGTTCGCACGCAAGATCCCGGGCCGCATCATCGGCGTGAGCCAGGACCGCCACGGCGAGACGGCGCTCCGGATGGCGCTCCAGACGCGCGAGCAGCACATCCGCCGCGAGAAGGCGACCTCGAACATCTGCACGGCGCAGGTCCTCCTCGCCAACATCGCCGGCTTCTACGCGGTCTACCACGGGCCCGAGGGGCTGACGCGGATCGCCGAGTACGTCCACGGCCAGACGCGGCGCCTCGCGGAGGCGCTGGAGGCCGCCGGTCACGAGGTGCTCCACGACGCGTTTTTCGACACCCTCCGCGTCCGGACCGCCGACGGGCTCGACGCCGTGGCCGTCGCCCGCGACGAGTTCGACATCAACCTCCGGCGCTACGACGACGGGACCGTCGGCGTCGCGCTCGACGAGACGGTCACCGATGAGGACCTCGCCGACCTCGTCGACGCCTTTGGCGGCACGATGCTGCCCGAGGCGGAGGACCTCGCCGAGTACGACGGCCCGCTCGCCCGCCAGTCGGGCTTCCTGGACCACCCGACGTTCTCGAGCTACCACGCCGAGCACGAGATGCTCCGCTACCTCAAGCGGCTCGAGAACAAGGACCTCTCGCTCGTCCACAGCATGATCCCGCTCGGGTCGTGCACGATGAAGCTGAACGCGACGGCCGAGATGATGCCGGTCACGTTCCCCGGCTTCGCCAACGTCCACCCGTTCGCGCCGGACGACCAGACGGAGGGTTACGAGGAGATCGTCGACACGCTCGAGGAGTGGCTCGCCGAGATCACCGGGTTCGACGCCGTCTCGCTCCAGCCCAACTCGGGCGCGATGGGCGAGTACGCCGGCCTCCTCACGATCCGCGCCTACCACCGCGCGCAGGGCGACGACCAGCGGACCGTCTGCCTCATCCCGACGTCGGCGCACGGCACGAACCCGGCCTCGGCGGTCATGGCCGGCATGGACGTCGTGGCCGTCAAGGTGACCGACGAGGGGGAGGTCGACATGGACGACCTCCGCGCCAAGGCCGAGGCCCACGCGGACAAGCTGGCGGCGCTCATGATCACGTACCCGAGCACGCACGGCGTCTTCGAGCGGACGATCCGGCAGATCGCCGACGTGGTCCACGAGGCGGGTGGGCTCGTCTACATGGACGGGGCCAACATGAACGCGCAGGTCGGGCTCTGCCGGCCCGGCGACTACGGGATGGACGTGTGCCACCTCAACCTGCACAAGACGTTCGCCATCCCGCACGGCGGCGGCGGCCCCGGCATGGGCCCGATCGGCGTGGTCGAGAAACTCCAGCCGTTCCTTCCCGGCCACCCCGTCGTGCCGACGGGGGGCGACGAGGCGATCGGGCCGGTCGCGGCGGCGCCCTACGGGAGCGCCCTCGTGCTGCTGATCTCGTGGGCCTACATCGCGATGATGGGCGCCGAGGGCCTGAAGAAGGCGTCGCAGGTCGCGATCCTGAACGCCAACTACATGGCGAAGCGGCTGGAGGGCCACTACGACGTGCTCTACCGCGGGCCGAATGGGTACGTCGCGCACGAGTTCATCCTCGACGTCCGCCCGTTCCAGAAGTCGGGCGTCTCCGCGGAGGACATCGCTAAGCGCCTCATCGACTACGGCTTCCACGCACCGACGATGAGCTGGCCGGTCGCGGGCACGCTCATGATCGAGCCGACCGAGTCGGAATCGAAGGCGGAGCTCGACCGGTTCTGCGACGCCATGATCGCGATCCGCACCGAGATCCAAGAGGTCGAGCTCGGCACCGCCGACGCCGACGACAACGTGCTCAAGATGGCGCCGCACACGGTCGAGGAGGTCACGGCCGACGCGTGGTCGCACCCCTACACCCGCCAGCAGGCCGCCTGGCCGGCGGAGTGGTCGCGGGTCCAAAAGTTCTGGCCGGCGGTCGGCCGTGTCGACAACGCCTTCGGCGACCGGAACCTCGTGTGCTCGTGCCCGCCGATGGAGGACTACGCCTGAGCCGGCCCCGCCCGCCTCGACGCCGAGGCGGGCCGGCCCGGTCCGGTTCAGCCCTCCGTCTCGGCGTCCTCTCGCACGTCGGCCTCGAGCGCGTTGGCCGCCCGTCGGATCGCCTCGGCGAGCGGCCGCTTCCCTTGGGCTTCCAGCGTGATCGCGTACCGCCGGAGCTGGCGGACGTCGGGGTCCTCTCGGTCTAGGTCGTCTTCCATGGTCCCATGTCGTGAGCTTACAGCAACATAGACATGCGCCCCGCCGGCCGAAGCCGACGGGGCGCATTGTTGAAGCAGGGCGGTCGGCCTACGGAGTCCTCTCGGTGAGGGCCCCCTCGATCAGACCCATCAGGGCCGGGTCGTGGCGGAGCGCGTACGTCCCGTAGTGGTCGACGAGGACCGCCGCGAGGAGGCGTCGGACGTTCGGGTGGCCCCGCTGCTCGACCTCAGCCTCGACTTCGGCGCGGAGCGCGGCCATGGCGGCCTCGTCGCCCGACGCCTCGAGCGCACGGAGGGCCATGACGCGGAGCCGCTCGTCGGCGTCGGTCCGGTAGACGGAGAGGAGGGCCGGGACCGCCGGTCGGATGTCGGCGCCCTCGACGAAGCCGAGCGTCGCGACCGCGTGGAGGGCGTCGGTACGGACGCGATCAGACGGGGACTCGAGCGCTTCCACGACGGCGGCGCTGACGCGGAGGGGGGCGTCGGGCGTCCCGGCGAACGGGGCGGCCCCCAGGAAGGTGGACCGGGGGAACGTGTCGGGTTGGGCGTGGGCGGCCCCGACGAGGGTGCAGACGGCGAGCGCTGCGGTAAGGGGGAGTCTCATGGGAACAGGGGGGAAAGGAGAGCGGCCCTACGCCCCCTGCTCCGGTGGGTTACGCTCTGCTGCACGTCGCCGAGCGCAAGCCCGGGACAGGACCCCTCGGCGCCGAGGCCGTGACGGTCCAGCGTGTCGTCGTCCGTACGTTCGCGTCGGCCGCGGCTGTGGGAGTGCGCTCCAGCGGTCGCGCCCATCGTATGGGTTGGTTCCTCGTGCCCCTTGAAGCGCGGGAGAGACGAGGCGTCCGTCAGCCTCCAGAGCGTCCGCGAGGCCGGCGTTGTCGGTTGCCATCGAGTTCAGGCCCCCTCACGAGACGCGGAGGCCCCTCCCCTCTACTCAACCCCATGCCGTTGACCGAGCCGACCGATCCGTTCGCGGAGCCCCAGAGCTTTCGTCTGGATTCGGACGCCCTCCCGGCGGCGCTCCGGCCCTACCTCCGCGAGATCGCCGAGCAGGCGATGCCGGAGCCGATGGAGCCGGTCTCCTTCGCCCTGAGCGCGACGACCCTACCGAACCTCAACGTCACGCTGGAGGGACGCGGCCACGTCGTGATGCCGCCTGCGTACGGCGGACGGACCGTTCCGCTCGACCCGTTCTCGCTGGCGGGCCCTCAGGTACACCCCGTCGTCGTGGAGGTGGCCTCGGCCCTGCGGGGGATGGACGTCCTGTTCTCGCCGGTGGGGCCGTTCGCGCTCCTCGGCGTGGTGGACTACCGGCTCTCGCCCGACGGGCCGCCGCCGCTCCACGAGGTCGTCCGCCCCGACTTGGCGGAGGAGGTTCAGGCGTGGCGTGACGACGTCCTCGCGGCGCCTTCCGCGGGGACCCCACCGGCCGAGGCGTTCGCCGCCCGGGCCGCGCGGATCGTCGCGTTTCTCGAGGCGCGGCTGGACGACGTGCCGCGCGAGGCCGACTTCCTGGGCCGGGCGGTTGACGCCGTCGAGGCCGCCGAGGGGGTGATCGGGATGGCGGCCCTGGCTAGGGAGATGGGCGTGAGCACGGCCACGCTCCGTCGACGCTTCGCCGTCATCGGCCTGCCCCTCAAGCGGTTCTCGGCCGTCGTGAGATTCCGCCACGCCCACCTCTTCCTTGCCACGACGCCGGGCGCGACCTGCGCCGACGCCGTCCACCGCTTCGGCTACGCCGACCAGGCGCACCTCGTCCGCGAGCACCGGCGGTTCTCGGGGGCCCCGCCGACGCGCTGGTCCATCGCCGACCGCTCGTTCGACCGCCTCGGAGGGCCGCCCGACGCGTGAGCGAAATGTTCAAGACCTGAGGAGTCCGGCGCCCGATGTTGCGCGCTTCGTCGGCCACCTCTTGAGGCGCTGTGGGTCGCGTACGTCTCGGCTCTCTCCTCGTGGGTACCGTGGCCGCCATCGGCTGCGCCGTGCCGCCTGCCTCCACCGGGCCGTCTCGAGCGGCGGCCCACGTGTTCGTTTGGACCGGCGACGCCGAGCGGACCGACTCCGACTTCCTCGCCGTCCTCGACGCCGACCCGGCCTCCCCGACCTACGGCGCCGTCGTCACGACGCTGGCGGTCGACGCCGCGGGGACGGATCCGCACCACACCGACCACCAGATGCCGCCCGATGGCGTGCTCTGGGCCAACGGCTTCGGGAGCGGCGACGTGTTCCGGTTCGACCTCCGGGACCCGCGCGCGCCGCGCCTGCTCGGTCGGTTCGTGGTCGACGGCCCGTTCATGCACCCGCACAGTGTCGCACGGCTGGCGGACGGCCGCGTGCTGGCGACGCTCCAGATGCGCGGCCACGCCAACGCCGAGGCGGGCGCGCTCGTGGAGTTGGACGCCGAGGGCCATCTGCTCCGGGCCTCCGATGCCGCGGACCCCGACGCCGACCCGTTCATCCGCCCATACAGCCTCGCCGTGGTCCCGGCGCTCGACCGCGTGGTGACGACCAGCGCGGACATGCACGCGACCGAGCCGAGCCACGTCGTCCAGGTGTGGCGGCTGGGCGACCTGAGCCGCGTGGCGACGGTCCGCCTCCCGCCCGGCCCGCGCGGCGACGAGGGCGTGGACCCGGCCGAGCCCCGGGTGCTCGCCGACGGCCGGACGGTCCTCGTGTCCACGTTCTCATGCGACCTCTACCGCCTCGACGATCTCGACACCGACGCGCCCTCGGCCGACTTCGTCCACGGCTTCGCTGGGACGAACTGCGCGCTGCCGGTCGTGGCGGGGCGCTACTGGGTGCAGACGGTCCCGGACGAGCACGCGCTCGTCGCCCTCGACGTGTCCGACCCCGCCCGCCCGCGCGAGGCCGGGCGGCTGACGCTGGCAGAGACGGACGGGCCGCACTGGATCGCGCTCGACCCGGGCGGCACGCGGATCGTGATCAGCGGCGGCGGCGGCACGCTGGAGCGCCGCGTGCTCCTCGCCACGCTCGACCCGGCGACGGGCGCCCTCGCCCTCGACGACCGCTTCCGCGACGCGGGCGCCAGCGCCCCGGGCGTCTCCTTCGACCGGGCCGGCTGGTCACACGGGGCGACCGGCCCGGCCATCCCTCACGGCGCCGTGTTCAGCCGTCCAGCCTACGAATAGGCCGATGCACAGCAGCCTCTCGCTCATCGCGCTGCTTCTGGGGTTCGTCGTCCGCGCGCAGCCGGCTCCATCAGCGGACGTCGTGGGCGCGCTCGACCGATACGTCCGTGCCGAGATGGAGGCCCGGCACATCCCCGGCCTCGCGCTCGCTGTCGTCCAGGGCGACTCGGTCGTCTATGCCCGTGGCTATGGGTTCGCCGACCTCGCGCACCGCGTCCTGGCGACCGACTCGACCGCCTTTGTGATCGCCTCCATCACAAAGACGTTCACTGCGGTCGCCGTGCTGAGTCTGGTGGAGGAGGGGCGCGTGGCCCTCGACGACCCCATCGGCCGGCACGTCGCCGACCTGCCCGAGGCGTGGCGTGGCGCCACCGTCCGCCAGCTTCTCCAGCAGACGTCGGGCATCAACAGCTTCAACGCTCACGACGCTCCGCCATGTCCATCCGGGGCGACGCTGGGCCCGGGCTACACGACGCGCGACGCCCTCGCCGAGGTCGCTTGCCTCCCACTCGACTTCGCGCCCGGCACGGACTGGTCGTACAGCGACTCCGGCTACCTGCTGCTCGGCCTGCTCCTCGAGACGGTGTCGGGGCAGACGTACGAGGGCCTCCTAGAAAACCGGATCTTCGCGCCGCTCGGGATGACATCCACGCGGCTGCTAGATGCCGGGGCCATCGTTCCGCAACTCGCTCGCGGGTATACCTGGGAGGACGGAGCGTTCCGCAACGGCCCCGAACTCATCGGAGCCGTGGAGTTCTCGACCGGCGGTCTTGTCTCCACCGTCCACGATTTGGCCCGGTGGGCGGCGGCGCTCGGGTCGCCGCGGTTGCTCCAGGCGGCGACGTGGGCCGAGGCCTGGACGCCCGCGCCTGTCGGTGAGGCGGTGTACGGGATGGGCTTCGCGCTGCGACCGGTGGAGGGCCGTCGGCACGTCGGGCACACCGGCGGCGGGCCGAGCGCGGCGACGACCCTCTCCGTGTTCCCCGACGACGGGCTGGCGGTGATCGTGCTCACCAACGCCGACCAGCCGCCCTTCACCATCCGTGACGTCGGCGTCGGCGTCGCTCGCCTCTTCCTCGACTGATGAGACACGCCCTCGCTTCGACGCGTCACCCGGCGCTCGCTATCGCGCTGCTCGTCTTCGCCGCCTGCACCGCTCCGCTCCCCGCCGCGCAGCAGCCAGCGGTGGAGCCCTCCCCTGCGTCCCCGACGCTCATCCTCCACCACGCCGTCGTGTTCACGGCCGACCCGGCGCGGCCGTATGCCGAGGCCGTCGCCATCGCCGGCGAGCGCGTCGTGGCCGTCGGCACCGACGCCGAGGTGCGGGCGCTGGCGGGGCCGGAGACCGAGGTGCTCGACCTCGGGGGGCGGCTCGTCGTGCCCGGCCTCAACGACGCGCACGTCCACGTCGGCCCCTGGCCGGAGGGGATGCACTCCCTCGGGCTGAGCGGGAGGGCCGAGCCCTCGTGGGCCGCCGTCCTCGACTCGGTGCGGGCGGCCGCCGCACGCATACCCGCCGGGACGTGGCTCCAGGGCAGCATCGGTGGGGACGCGCTGGACGCCCCGGCCGCCGGCCGCTTCGCCCTCGACGCGGTCGCGCCCTCCCACCCGGTGATGCTCACGGGCTGGACCGGCCACGGGCTGATCCTGAACACGGCGGCGCTGAATGCCCTCGGCTTCTCGCTGACCGAGCCCGACCGTCCCGGCGGCCTCTTCGGCCGCGTGGCCGGGACCGACACGCTCGACGGGCGGCTGTGGGAGTACCCCCAACTCGACGTCGTCCGCCGTCTGAGCGACCCGCTGACGCGCGCCGACGCCGTCGCCACCTACCGCGCGTTCGCCGACCAGATGGTGCGCTGGGGCGTGACGTCGGTGCAGCAGATGGAGAACGACCGGCCCCTCGCGGAGACGCTCGCCGCGCTCGCCGAGGCCGACGTGCCGCTCCGCTGGGGCGTCTTCGCGTGGCCGATGCCGCTCCGCTCGGTCGACGAGCCGCGCCCCGACGCGACGCGCCCGGCCGGGCTGCCCGCCCGCGTCCGCGTGCTCGGCACCAAGTGGATGCTCGACGGCACGCCCGTCGAGCGCGGCGCCGCGCTCCGCCAGCCGTACGCCGACCGGCCGGACTGGGCCGGGCGTCTCAACTTTACCGACGTCGAGCTGCGGGCGATCCTCCAGAGCGCGCGCGACCGCGACGACCAGACGGCCTTCCACATCGTCGGCGACGCGACGCTCGATCGGGTGATGGACGTGATGGAGGACCTGGCGCCGGCCGAGACGTGGCGCGCCCGACGCGTCCGCATCGAGCACGGCGAGGGGTTGGCGCCCGACCTGCTGCCGCGCGCGGCGGCCCTCGGGATGGTGCTCGTCCAGAACCCCCTCCACTTCGCCATCCCGGACGTGATGGCCGCGCGCTATGGCGCCGACCGCCTGCCCGAGGTCCAGCTCCTCCGCAGCGCCGCCGAGGCGGGCGTGCCCGTCGCCCTCGGGGCCGACGCCGGCGGATCGGGCCGGAACCCGTGGCTCAACCTGATGCTGGCGACGCTCCACCCCGTGAATCCCTCCGAGGCGCTCTCGCGCGAGGCGGCCCTCGTGGCCTACACCCGGGGGAGCGCCGTCGCCGAGCACGCCGAGACCGACAAGGGGACGCTCGCGCCGGGGATGCTGGCCGACCTCGCCGTCCTCTCGCAGAACGTCCTGGATGTACCGCCCGACGCCCTCCCCGACACGGAGAGCGTGCTGGCGGTCATCGGGGGCGTGATCGTCTACCGCACCCTGCCCTGATGTCGATGTGCCCCCCCGCCCACCTCGGCCCACTCACCGACGAGGCCGGCGCCCCAAACCTCCGTCTGCTCCTCGTCGGCTTTCTCGTCTTTTGGGGGTGCGTCTCGCCAGCCGCCGCGCAGGGCGCCGGGCGCCCCATCCTGGACATGCACCTCCACGCTCGGCGCGCCGACTACATCGGGCCGAACCCGCCGCCGATGTGCGCGCCGTTCGCGACGATGCCGCGCTGGGACAACGTCCTGCCTATCGAGGACGGCCTCGACTTCAACGCGCCCCCCTGCGAGGAGCCGGTGTTCGCGCCGGCGACCGACGAGGGCGTCCTGCAGGAGACGCTGGACGCGATGGAGCGGTACAACATCGTGGGGATGGTCAGCGGTGAGCCCGACCTGACAGCGGTCTGGAAGGCCGCCGCGCCCGACCGCGTGATCGTCGGGCTCGACCTCCGCGTGGGCGTGGACGACGCGCAGCCCCACGTGGCGGCTCGGACGCCCGACGAGGTGCGGGCGCTCCACGCCAGCGGCGCCTTCGAGGTGTTGGGCGAGGTGATGGCGCAGTACGAGGGCATCCCGGCCGACGACCCCCGGCTCGAACCGTACTGGGCGCTGGCGGAGGAGCTGGACGTGCCCGTCGCCATCCACCTGGGAGCGGGCGGCCCGGCGGACCCCTACTTCGGGAGCCCCGGCTACCGGGCGCGCGACAGCAGCCCGCTGCGCATGGAAGAGGTGCTGGTCCGGCACCCGCGCCTCCGGGTCTACCTCATGCACGCGGGCTACCCCTTCGTGGACGACCTCCGCGCGCTCCTCTTCAGCCACCCCCAGGTCTACGTCGACGTCGGCAGCATCGTCTACACCGAGCCGCGGGCGGCCTTCTACCGGTTCCTCCAGGAGGTCGTCGAGGCGGGCTACGGGGACCGGGTGATGTTCGGCTCCGACCAGATGATCTGGCCCGGCATCATCGGGCCGTCGGTCCGAGCCATTGAGGACGCGCCGTTCCTGAGCGAGGTGCAGAAGCGGGACCTCTTCTACCACAACGCGGCGCGCTTCCTCCGGCTCGACCCGGAGACCGTCGCCCGCCACCACGCTCGCTAGTCATGCGCCGCCTCCGAACGGTCCTCCTCGTGCTTGCCCTCGCCGCTGTGCCCACCGCCGCGCAGCCAGCCGCGCCGGTGCGCGTGGTCGTGGACACCCTCCACGGCGTCGTGGTCGAGGACCCCTACCGCTGGATGGAGGCCGAGGCCGAGGCCGAGGTGCAGGCGTTCTACCGCGCGCAGGCCGCCCACGCCGACTCCGTCCTCGCCCGGATCCCCGGTCGCGACGCGCTCGCCGCCGAGATCGAGGGCGTGCTCGCCGAGGACACCGGGTTGTGGGGGCTGTGGCCGACGGCCGGCCCGCTCGTCACCCGCCGTCTCGTCCCGGGCGCCGACGAGCCGGCGCTGTTCGTGCGCGACACGCCCGACGCTCCCGAGCGCCTGCTCCTCGACCCCTCCACGCTCACGCTCGGCGGGCGCCGGTTCGACTTCCGCGGCCTCCACCCCGCCCCCGACGGGCGGCACGTCGCCCTCAGCCTCGCCGCCGACGGCGACACCGAGCCGACGCTCCTCGTGCTGGACGTGGCGACGGGTGCCTTCGAGGACCGCATCGGGCCGGTGCTCTGGGGGAGCAGCAGCGGCTTCGGCGCCGCGTGGCTGCCCGACGGCTCCGGCTTCTTCTACACGACGAACGACGCCACGCCCGACACGCCCGAGACCGAGCGCTACTGGCGCGGGCGCGTCGTGCTGCATCGACTGGGCACCGACCCGTCCGAGGACGTGGCGGTGTTCGGGCACGGCCTCTCGGAGGCGGTCCCGTTCGAGCCTCATTTTACCCCGTTCGTCTCGACGGGCGCGGCCTCGGGCCACGTCGCCGTGCGCGTGTGGCGCGGTGGGCCGACGCAGGAGGTCTGGACCGCTCCGCTCGACGCCCTCGACGGGCCGCGCACGCCCTGGCGGCAGGTGATCCCCCCGACCGACGTGCTGGAAGGGGTCGCCCTCCACGGTGACGCGCTCTACGTCATGACCGCCGACGGCGCCCCGCGCTACCGGATCGTCCGGCTCGCCCTCGACGGCTCGGGCCGCGCCGACGAGGTGCTTCCTGAAGGCGAGGGCGTGCTCCTCGCGATGGCGGCCGCCCGCGACGCCCTTTACGCCGTCCGCCGCGAGGGCGGCACGTCGAGGATCCTCCGGGCGCCCCACGACGGCAGCGCCGTCACCGAGGTGCCGCTGCCCGCCCCCGGCCTCGCGCGGCTGACCGCGTTCCCCGGCCGCGACGGCACGTTCGTGCGCGTCCGCTCGTGGATCGAGCCGGACCGCGCCTACCACTACGACCCGTCGACGGGCGCGCTCGTGCTCGCTGGGCTGGAGCCGGAGCCCGTCTTCGACCCGTCGCCCTACAGGGTCGTGAACACGCACGCCCCGGCGGCCGACGGGACGAGGATCCCGCTCACGCTCGTCCACCGTCGCGACCTCGCGCTCGACGGCGACCGGCCGGTTCATCTCTACGGCTACGGCTCGTTCGGGTCGTCTGTGGATCCGTACTTCGCGCCGTTCCTCTCGACGTGGCTCGACCGGGGCGGCGTCTATGCCGTGGCGCACGTTCGGGGCGGCGGCGAGGGCGGCGAGGCGTGGCACGAGGCGGGACGCGGCGCAAACAAGCCCGTCGCCGTGGCCGACTTCATCGCGAGCGCCGAGCACCTCGTCCGCGAGGGCTACACGCGGCCGGGGCGGATCGGGATCGAGGGCGCGAGCGCGGGGAGCGTGCTCATCGACAACGCCGTGATCGACCGGCCCGACCTGTTCGGCGCGGCCGTGTTCGCCGTCGGCGTCGGCGACGAGGTGCGGGCGTACTACACCGCCGGCGGGGCGCGCAACCTGGCCGAGTTCGGCTCGCTCGACAGCGCCGACGGCGTGCGGTCGCTGCTGGCCGTGAGCGCGCTCCACCGCGTTCGCGACGACGTCGAATACCCGCCGGTACTCTTCGTGAGTGGGGCGACGGACTACGTGCTCCCGCTGTGGCAGACCGGCAAGCTCGTCGCGCGGATGCAGGCGGCGCAGGCCGGCCCGGCCCCGCTCCTCTGGCGGATCGACTGGCAGGGCGGACACTCGGGGGGGTCCTCGAACGCCGTGTTCGCTCGCGAAACCGCCATGCTCTACAGCTTCCTCTTCTGGCGCCTCGGCCACCCCGAGTTCCAACCCGCCCGATGACCGTCGGGCCCACGCGCGTCCACCGCGACGCCGCCGGCCGCCCCCCCACCTCACGCTCGACGCGACGCGCGTCCAAGGAACGCGCTGCACCCGACACCCTGTGCTCCCACCCGGCGCGCCTCCTCAGCCACCCCGCTCCTCCGGCCGCTGGCACCCGACACCATGACCGACCGCCGCACGTTCCTCGCCCACACCGCCGGCACGCTTGGCGTGCTCGCGCTCGCTCCCTCGGCGTGGGGCGCGGCCCACGAGGCCGCGCGGACGCTCACGTCCCGCCTCGACGTCGCGCTCGACCGACTCGGCCGGCCCGGCCCCGCCCGCCTGGCGGACGACGAGGCGTTCTGGGCCGAAGTCCGCGAGGCCTTCGACCTCGACGCCACGCTCATCAACCTCGACCACGGGTGGTCCAACCCGGCCCCGCGCTCGGCCGTCAACGACCTCGTGTCTGGGGCCCGCTCGCTCGAAGCGCTCCCCTCCGAGGTCCTCGAAACGCTCTGGCCCACCGTCACCGACACGGCCGTCCGCGCCGCCCTCGCGGAGGCGATGGGCGTTCCGGGCGACCAACTCGCCCTCGTCCGCAACGCGACCGAGGCGCTCGACACGGTCCTCCTCGGCGTGCCGCTGGCGCCCGGCGACGAGGTCGTCTGCTCGTCGCACGACTACTACGCCATGCTCGACGCGCTCGAGCAGCGCCAGCGCCGCGACGGCGTCGTGCTGCGGTGGGTGGACCTGCCCGTCCCGGCCCCGTCGCTCGACGCGCTGGCGGAGGCGTACGAAGCCGCCCTCACGCCGCGCACGAAGCTCGTCCTGCTCACGCACCCGAGCAACCTGACCGGCCAGCTCCTGCCCGTCCGTCGCATCGCCGAGGCGGCCCACGCCGTCGGCGCCGGGGTCGTCGTGGACGGGGCGCAGTCGCTCGGGCTCATCCCCGAGTCGCCGGCCGACCTCGGGGCCGACTACTACGGGGCGAGCCTCCACAAGTGGTTCGGGGCGCCCGTCGGGATGGGCGTGTTGTGGATGCGGCCCGAGCACGTGGAGACGGTGTGGCCGCTCGTGCCGTCGCCGCCGTGGGTGGACGGCATGGGGCGGTTCGAGTGGATCGGGACGAGCCCCGAGTACGTCGGCCCGGCGGTGCTTCCGGCGCTGGCGCTGCACGCCACGCTCGGCCCGGAACGCAAGGCGGCGCGGCTTCGATACCTGACCGGCTACTGGCGCGAGCGGGCCGCCGCCGCTCTCCCCACGGCTCGCTTCTACAGTCGGCCGGACGAGGAGATGAGCCTCGGACTCTGCACCATCGAACTGCCTGGGCTGGACGCCGAGGCGGTCAAGGAGCGCCTCCAGCAGGAGCACGGCCTCGTGGTGCAGCCGATGGGCGGGTTGGGCCGGACGCCCCACATCCGCGGCGTGCGCGTGAGCCCGAACGTCTACACCACCCCGGCCGAACTCGACCGGCTCGTCGCCGCCCTCGTCGCTGTGGCCGCCTCTTGAGGTTGCCCCCGGACGCGGTGTGCCGGCGACGTCCAGTCGCAAGGCGAGGCCGCTCTCGAGGACGTCGAGAGGGCGGAACCGGCGGGGAGCTGACGGTCGCCGCGTACACTGGGGCATGGCCGGCTCCGACCTCTCCGTTCGTCCCGCAGCTCTCGATGATCTCCCGTTCGTTTCTCAGGACGGCTACCTCCCGGGGGGCGTCGCCCGGCGGAAGGTGGAGGACGGCGACGTCTTCGTCGCGTGGCGTGGAGACGAGCGCGTCGGGTACCTCCGCCTGGAGTGGCTGTGGTCGGCCGTCCCGTACATCGCACTCGTTCGCGTGCCGGCGCTCCACCGCCGGCATGGGGTCGGACGGGCGCTCCTCGCGGCCGCTGAAGCCGAGGCGGCCCGGCGCGGTCAGCCGGCTCTCTACAGCTCGTCGCAAGCCGATGAGCCAGAGCCCCAGGCGTGGCACCGCCACGTCGGGTTCGAAGAGTGCGGTCTGATCGCGGGACTCAACGAGGGCGGGGTCGGGGAGGTGTTCTTCCGAAAAGCCGTTGCCGGGGCGGCTCGCTAGGTGGCGTTCCCTGAGGCGCCGACCCCTTCCGCCTCGGGGCTGAGGCGAGAGGGGCATGGGCTCGGGGCGTCAGGGAACCGTCAGGGCGGCAGACGTGGCGCGGGGCGAAGTTCTGCGCTCCTCTCCCCAACGTCGTTCCTCGCCATGCGGTGTATCGTCCTTGCCCTGTTGTGTCTGCTCGTGGCGCTCGCCGCTCCCCGCGCCATCGCCCAGATCGATCGCCCCACGCCCGATGAACTGGCGGCCTTCGACGCCTTCGCCGACTCGTTCCTGACCGAGCGGACCATTCCCGGCGCGCTCGTCGCCCTCGCCTCGGGCGGCGAGGTCGTGCTGACGCGGACGTACGGCCTGGCCGACGTCGAACTGGCCGTGCCCGTCAGCGACAGCACGGTGTTCGAGATCGGGTCGATCAGCAAGCAGTTCGTCGCCGTCGCGGTGATGCGGCTGGTCGAGGAAGGCGCACTCGGCCTCGACGACCCGATCCAACAGCACCTGCCCGAGATCCCGAGCGAGTGGTACGGCGCGACGGTCCGCCAGCTGCTCACCCACACGTCGGGCATCCCGGACTACGAGGAGATCCGGAGCTACGACGTGTACCGGTTCCGGCTCACGCCGGAGGAGATCATCCAGATCGCCCACTCGCGGCCGATGGACTTCCCGCCGGGGACCGGCTGGTACTACAGCAACACGGGGTACGTCCTCCTCAGCCGGATCGTGGAGCGGGTCGAGGGCCAGCCGCTCGGGCGCGTGCTGGCGACCCGCATCTTCGGGCCGCTCGGCATGACGCAGACCCGCCTCGCCGACCCCGAGGCCATCATCCCCCATCGGGCCTCGGGCTACTGGGTCGACCGGACGGGCGCCCTCATCAACCGCCCGCCGACGGAGACGTCGTCGACGTTGGGCGCGGGCGGGCTGCTGTCGTCGGCCCGCGACCTCGCGCGTTGGGACGCGGCCCTCGACGGCGCCGCCCTCCTCTCGGAGGCGTCCAAGGCCGAGATGTGGGCGCCGGTCGCGGCCCCTGGCCTCGAGGCGCCCGAGTACGGGTTCGGGTGGGAGCTCGCGCCGTACCGCGGGCTCCGGACGCACCGGCACAGCGGGCAGGTGGCCGGCTTCACGGCCTACTTCGCGCGCTTCCCCGATCAGGACGCGGCGGTCATCGTGTTCCTCAACCGGTACCAGGCGCAGTCGTGGCCGCTCATCGAGCGGGCGCTCGACACGCTCGTTCCCGGACTCGACCCCCCGGAGTAGGACGCGGGCCCTGTCCACCTCGGCGCCGAGGCGGGCGAAGTCGCGAGGGCACGAGACGAGGGCGGCTCGTCCGGCCGGCCCTCGTTCGGCTGCCGCGGTAGGCGGGGGCGGAGAGTCCCACGTGGGGGCAGGAGGCGTAACCTCCGGGCACTCGCATCGAGGCGGCCCCGGAGATCGATCGGTCGTTCTCCGGCGTCCCGCGCTCCTCTCGAGGTCAGGGCGCCCGACCCGAGCGGTCCTCCCACAGGCTGAAGTCGACGACCCATGATCCAAGAGACCCCGGGGACCCCGAAGGACGAGCGGGCCTCGCACGGCATCCCATTCGGTGAGGCCGTCCGCGTGTGGGTCCGGGTCGCCCTGTACAGCTTTGGCGGGCCGGCGGGCCAGATCGCCGTGATGCACCGCCTCCTCGTCGAGGAGAAGCGGTGGGTGAGCGAGGACCGGTTCCTCCACGCAATGAACTACTGCATGCTGCTCCCTGGGCCCGAGGCCCAGCAGCTCGCCACCTACGTCGGGTGGCTGCTCCACCGGACGAAGGGCGGGCTCGTCGCTGGGGGGCTCTTTATCCTGCCCGGGTTCGTCTCGATCCTGGTGCTCAGCGTGCTGTACGCGGCGTTCCAGGAGACGACGCTCGTCCAGGCGCTCTTCTACGGGCTCAAGCCCGCCGTGCTGGCGGTGGTCGTGGAGGCCGTCGTCCGCATCGGGCGGCGGGCGCTCAAGAACGGGGTGATGGTCGGGCTGGCCGCCCTGGCGTTCGTGGCCATCTTCTTCCTCGACGTCCCGTTCCCGGTCATCGTGCTCGGCGCGGGGCTCGTCGGGTTCCTCGGCAGTCGGTTCCGCGAGGACCTGTTCCTCGTGATCCGGGGGGCCGAGGCGAAGGAGGGGGACTCCGACTCGTTCGCCACCGATGGCCTGGTCGAGGCGACCCGCCCCCCGATCGCGCAGACGGTCCGGACGGCGGGCGTCTGGCTGTTCGTTTGGCTCGCCCCGCTGGCCGTGATGGCGGCGGTGCTGGGGACGTCGAACGTGTTCGTCCAGGAGGGGCTGTTCTTCAGCAAGGCGGCCGTCGTGACCTTCGGCGGGGCCTACGCCGTGCTCGCCTACATCGCGCAGCAGGCCGTCGACACGTACGGGTGGCTCCGGCCGGGCGAGATGCTCGACGGGCTCGGGATGGCCGAGACGACGCCGGGCCCGCTCGTCCAGGTCGTCCAGTTCGTCGGCTTTATGGGGGCCTATCGCTTCGCGTCCGGGCTCGACCCGGTGGTGGCGGGCGTGATCGGCTCGGTCGTCACCACGTGGGTGACCTTCGCGCCGTGCTTCCTGTGGATCTTCCTTGGCGCGCCGTACATCGAGTATCTGCGTGGCAGGAAGGCGCTCACGAGCGCGCTCTCCGCCATCACGGCCGCCGTGGTCGGCGTGATCCTGAACCTCGCGGTGTGGTTCGCGCTCCACACCCTGTTCGGTGAGGTCGACGAGGTGGTCTGGAACGGCGTCCGGCTGTTCCGGCCCGTGTGGGCGTCCGTAGACCCGGCCGCCGTCGTCATCGCCGTGCTCTCGGCCGTCGCGCTCTTCCGGTTCAAGGTGGGCATGATCCAGACGCTGGGCCTGAGCGCCGCGGCAGGGATCGTCTACTACTGGACGTTCCTCGCGTGAGGCGGCGGACGGGGGCCTCCGCCTCGCCGACGTCGACCGGACCCTGGGCCGCCGCAATGAGGGGGTGCGATTTTTTTAGCAGTCGGTGTAACCCTCGGCCCGGTCCGTTCGTCGGGCTGGCGTCCTCTCTCGCCTGCCTCTCGACTCGTGGTCACTCTCTACCGTCTGGTCCTCGCTGTCCTCCTGCTGGCGCCCTCCCTCGCGGTCGCTCAAGGCACCCGGCCTCCCGCTGACGACCTCGCCCTCCGGGCGGTCCCCGTGGGGAAGGCCGACGAGCCTCGCGTCGACGGGCGCCTCGACGAGGCCGTCTGGGCCACGGCCCCGAAGGCCGGCGACTTCGTCCAGCGCGTCCCGAACCCCGGCGACCCGGCCAGCGAGCGGACCGAGGTGGCCGTGCTCTACGGCGATGCCGCGCTCTACGTCGGGTTCACGTGCTGGGTCCGGGACCCCGCGACGATCGTCGCGCGCCTCGCCCGCCGCGACGAGTTCGTCGGGAGCGACCTCGTCGCGGTCATGTTCGACTCATACGACGACGACCGGACGGGCTTCTTCTTCGGCGTGACGGCGGCCGGCGTCGAGCAGGACCTCCTCCTGTACAACGACACGAACGAGGACAGCTCGTGGGATGCCGTCTGGGACGGGAAGGCCGCTCGCTTCGAGGACGAGACGGGCGCCGGCTACACCGTCGAGATGCGGATCCCGTTCTCGCAGCTCCGCTACCAGACGGGCCCCGGGCCCGAGGTCTGGGGCGTCGAGTTCCAGCGCCGCGTGCCGGCCACGGGCGAGGACACGTTCTGGGCGCCGATCCTTCCCGACGTCGACGGCGTCGTCTCGCGGTTCGGCCGGCTCGACGGGCTCGACGTCCAGCGCGCGCCGCGGCAGGTCGAGATCCTGCCCTACGCCGTGGCCCAACTCGACCGCGCGCCGGGCGACGTCGCCGACCCGTTCTACTCCGAGAACGACGTGTCGCCGAACGTCGGGTTCGACGCCAAGGTCGGGCTGACGTCGAACCTCACGCTGACGGCCACGGTGAACCCGGACTTCGGGCAGGTCGAGGCCGACCCGGCCGTCGTGAACCTGTCGCAGTTCGAGGTCTTCTTCGACGAGCGCCGGCCGTTCTTCGTCGAGGGCGTCGACATCTTCAACTACGGCCGGACCCTGACGAATAACGTGTCCTATCGGCCGACGTTCTTCTACTCGCGGCGGATCGGGCGGTCGCCCGTACGCGACGTGGGCGGGCCGGGCATCGCGTACGTCGACAGCCCCACGCAGACGCCGATCGCGACGGCGGTCAAGGTGAGCGGGAAGATGGGCCCGTGGTCGGTCGGCCTGCTCGATGCCGTGACGCTGGAGGAATCCGCCCGCTACGTGACGTCCGACGGGGACCGGCTCACGACGCCGGTCGAGCCGCTCTCGAACTACCTCGTCGGGCGCGTCCGCCGCGACTTCCGGCAGGGCGGGACGGTCGTCGGCGGGATCGTCACGGCCGCGAACCGGCGGATGGGCGGCGAGGGCCTGTTCGACGCGCTCACGCCGTCGGGCGCGTACCTGGGCGGGGTCGACTTCGAGCACCGGTTCGCCGAGCGGCGGTGGTCGGTGAGCGGCGTGGCCGCGGCCTCGACCGTCCACGGCGACGCAGCCTATCTCACGCGGGTCCAGAACGGCCCCCAGCGCTACTTCGGCCGCCCCGACGCCGACCACCTCGAGGTCGACCCGACGCGGACCTCGCTCAGCGGGTTCTACTCTGAGCTCTCGGTCCAGCGGAGCGTCGAGAGCTCGTGGGACGCCTCGCTGACGGGCAACGTGGTCACGCCGGGCTTCGAGATCAACGACCTCGGCTTCCAGTCGCGCGCCGACGTCGCGACGCTCAACTACTTCGTGGGCCGCCGCGAGGCGGAGCCGGCCTGGCTCCGCCAGTACAGTCTCTACCACTACGGTGGGGCCGGGATGAACTTCGACGGAGACCGCGTGCAGCACTACTACGGGTTCGGCAGCTACGCCGAGTTCCCCAACCGGTGGTCCGCCAACGCCGGGCTGCAGTTCACGGCGCCGCAGCAGAACGACCGGCTCACGCGCGGCGGCCCCATCGCCGCGCGCCCGCCCGACTGGGGCCTCGACCTCGGCGTCTCGACGGACGAGAGCAAGAAAGTCTCCGGTGGGATCTCGGGCGGCTACCGGACCGAGTTCGCCAACGACTACGCCGGCGCGCCGCCGGAGTACGACCAGTACGTCGGGGCCGAGCTGACCGTCCGGCCCAGCAACGCGCTCTCCATCTCGATCGAGCCCGAGTACAGCCGGGAGCTCGACACCGACCAGTTCGTCCGGTTCGTCGAGGCCGCCGAGGCCGCGTCCACGTTCGGCACGCGGTACGTCTTCGCCGACATCCGGCAGGAGGCGTTCAGCCTCGGCCTCCGCACGAACTGGACGTTCACGCCCGACCTCTCGCTCCAGCTCTACGCCCAGCCGTTCGTCCTCTCGGGCCGGTACTCGAACTACAAGGAGTTCACGACGCCGGGCTCGTACGACTTCGACGTGTACGGCGTCGTGCGCGGCTCGGCCACGCCGGTCACGAACGACTCGGGCGCCGTGACGGGCTTCACCATCGACCCCGGCGACGGCGGCGACCCGTTCGAGGTGGAGGACGTCGACTTCAACTTCCGCTCGCTACGCGGCAACGCCGTGTTGCGGTGGGAGTACCGGCCGGGGAGCACGGTCTTCCTCGTGTGGCAGCAGCTCCGCAACGAGTCGGCGTTGTACGACGGCTTCGGCGTGGGGGAGGAGTTGGGCGAGGTGTTTCGCGCGCCGGTCCAGAACGTGTTCCTGATCAAGGCCTCGTACTGGTTCGGGCTGTGACTCCCTCCGCCTCGGTGCCGAGGCGCGGCACCCACCGCCGGTAGGGGCAATTCGCCGAGTCGCCCCTGCGGGGAGGCGCGGGCGTTCCGGTGAGTGGATCGGCCCGACCTTGCCGCCGACCGCCCGATCCGCCGTGCCCTCGATTCGCCCTGCCCGGCCCGCCGAGGCCGACCGACTGACGGAGATCGCCCTCGCGGCGAAGCGCCACTGGGGCTACCCGGAAACGTGGATGGACGCGTGGCGCGACGCCCTCGCGTTCACGCCGGATGGGGTCGAGGCCCACCTCGTCCACGTCGCCACCGAGGCGGACGACGTCCCGGTCGCCTGCGTCGCGCTGTCGGTCGATGGCGACGCGGTCGAGCTGGAGCACCTCTGGGTCGAGCCGGCGGCGATGGGCCGCGGCCTGGGGCGGGCGCTGTTCGAGCACGCCGTGCGGGTCGCTCGCGACGCTGGCGGCACGGCCCTCTTCATCGACTCCGACCCGTTCGCGGAGCCGTTCTACCAGCGGATGGGCGCCGAGCGCGTCGGGTGGACGCGGGCCGACGTCCTCGGCGAGCGGCGGGAGCTGCCTCGGCTGCGGTTCGACCTGTGAGCCGGCCGCGACACACGGGCGTCACACGTTCGCCGTAGCCTCCGGCGCCTTTCCGCCCCCTCCATGGACCACCCCGCGCCCCTCACCTCCGCCTTCGACGTCACCGGTTGGGACGAGACCCCGACCGACGAGCCCTCGACCGGCCCCCGCCTCGCCCGCGCCACCGTCCGCAAGACGTTCCGCGGCGACCTCGACGGCGAGAGCGTGGCCGAGCTCCTGCTGTGCCAGGAGGACCCGTCCGACCCGAGCGCCGGCGCCGGCTACGTGGCCTCCGAGGTCGTGACCGGGAGGCTTGCCGGGCGCGCGGGGACGTTCGTCGTCCAGCACGGCGGCGTGGTCGGCGGGGGCGACCCGCCGCGGTCGTTCGGGAACGTCGTGCCCGGGTCCGGGACGGGCGAGCTGGCGGGCCTCTCCGGCACCGTGACCTACGCCGCCGACGCCGACGGCCACCGCGTCACGCTCGACCTCCGCTGGCCCGACTGAGCCGGGTCTGTCCACCTCGGGACCGAGGTGGGGGTGGCGACCGGCCTCGCGGGGCGGGCAGAGGGAGCGGTGTATCCTTTTGGACCCGCCGCTGACGCCATGCCCCGCTTCGTTCCTTTCCTGCTCGTCGCGTGGGTGATGGGCGCCCTCGCCCCGCTCGCCAGCGGGCAGGACGTGCGCGCCCGTGACCTTGGCATTCCGTTCGAGGGCGTCCCGGGGCCGCTCAACGCGATCACCGACGTGCCCGGCGTCGAGGTCGGCCACGCCACGATCATCGAGGGCGACGGCCCGCTCGTCAAGGGGGAGGGGCCGGTGCGGACGGGCGTGACGGCCCTCCTCCCGCGCGGCCGGGCGTTCGACCCCGTCTTCGCCGCGACCTACGCGCTGAACGGGAACGGGGAGATGACGGGCGTCCACTGGATCGAGGAGTCCGGCTACCTCGAGACGCCGATCACCATCACCAACACCTTCAGCGTCGGCGTCGTCCGCGACGCCGTCATCGCGTGGATGGACTCGACCGGGCTCAACGCGGACCCCGAGGGCGGGCTCTGGTACACGTACCCGCTCGTGGCCGAGACGTACGACGTGCTGAACGACATCCTCGGCCAGCACGTCACGCGGGCCCACGCCTTCGAGGCGCTCGACGCCGCGGCGGGCGGGCCGGTCGCCGAGGGGAACGTGGGCGGCGGCACAGGGATGATCGCGCACCAGTTCAAGGGCGGGATCGGGACGGCCTCCCGGCTCACGGGGAGCGGCCACACGCTCGGCGTCCTCGTCCAGGCCAACTACGGCGGCCGGGCCCGGTTCACGGTCGCGGGCGTGCCGGTCGGACGCGAGATCCCGGACCTCATGCCGAACTACGACGTGCTCGCACGCGGCTCGATCATCGTCGTCGTGGCGACCGACGCCCCGCTCCTCCCGCCCCAACTCCAACGGCTCGCCGAGCGGGTCCCCCTCGCGATCGGCCGGCTCGGCGGGCTCGGCTCGAACGGCTCCGGCGACATCTTCGTCGCCTTCTCGACGGGCAACCCGGGCGCGTGGGCGGCTCGCCCGACGGCGACGCTCGACGTGCTCCCCAATGACGAAATGGACGGGCTGTTCGAGGCCACGGTCGAGGCGACCGAGGAGGCCATCCTCAACGCGATGGTGGCCGCCGAGACCATGACGGGACGGGACAGCTTGACGGCCCACGCCCTCCCGCACGATCGGCTTTAGGACGCGCTCCGCGCGTACGGCCGCTACGTCGACCCGGCCACGCTCCCCCGTGCCGCCGCGGTGGACGCCGCCGGCCTCATGGCGTTGGCAGGCACGTACGCCGGGTCCGGTTCCTTCGCTGAGACCGAGATCCACGCGGTCGGCGGTGCCCTGTACCTGAGTCGGGGCGCGGACCGTCGCCGGATCGTCCGCCTCGCGGATGGGCGGTACCTGCTGCTCGGCACGAGCGGGCTCGAGATCGACGCGTCCGACGCGCCCGCCCGGCTCCGGCTCGTCCGCGGCGACCGAGTCCTCGCCGAGCTGGAGCGAACCGGGGACGAGTAGCTCTCCCGCCTCGACGTCGAGGCGGGCGGAGTCGCAGAGGTGACAGGCGAGGTGGCACCGGCCGCGTGAACCATGCGGCGTTCCTCCCCACTCGCCCATGAAGACGCAGTACTACACCGCGACCAGCCTCGACGGCTTCATCGCCGACCCCGACCACTCGCTCGACTGGCTCCTCCAGTTCGGCATGACCGACGACTACCCCGACTTCATCCGGGACGTCGGCGCCGTCGCGATGGGCTCGACGACCTACGAGTGGGTCCTGGCCGACCTCGGAGGGGCGGAGACAGGCACGCCGTGGCCGTATGAGCAGCCGACGTGGGTGTTCACGTCGCGCGACCTCCCCGCGATCCCGGGCGCCGACGTGCGCTTCGTGCGCGGGGACGTCCGCCCGGTCCACGAGCAGATGGTGGCCGAGGCCGGTGGGAAGAACGTCTGGCTCGTCGGGGGCGGCGACCTGGTCGGGCAGTTCTGCGACCACGGCCTCGTCGACGAGTTGATCGTGACGGTCGCGCCGGTGACGCTGGGCGCGGGCGCTCCGCTCCTCCCGCGGCGGATCGCGACGCCCCCGCTCCGGCTCGTGTCGGCGACGACCCACAACGACACGTTCGTCCAGCTCCGCTACGAGGTCCCACGGGAGCGCGAGTGACAGACGGCCTCCTCCGCCTCGGCGCCGAGGCGGGCGGAGTCGCTAGCGGTAGCCCTGGGCCTGGAGCTCGAACAGCTCGGCGTAGCGCCCGCCGGCCGCGAGCAGCTCCTCGTGCGTCCCGACCTCCTCGACCTCGCCGGCCTCCAGCACCAGGATCCGATCGGCCATCCGGACGGTCGAGAACCGGTGCGAGATGAGGACGGCCGTCTTGCCCTCGGTCAGGTCCTTGAACCGCTCGAACACCTCGTACTCGGCGCGGGCGTCGAGCGCGGCCGTGGGCTCGTCGAGGATCAGGAGCTGGGCGTCGCGCATGTAGGCCCGGCCGAGGGCCACCTTCTGCCACTGGCCGCCCGAGAGCTCCGTGCCCTCGGAGAACCGCCGCCCGAGGACCTGCGCGTAGCCCCCCGGCAGCGACTCGATCACGGCGTCGGCGAGGGACCGCTCGGCGGCGGTCTCGATGCGGGCGTGATCCGAGCGCTCCGCGATCCGCCCGACGGCGATGTTCTCGGACGCCGTGAGGTGGTACCGCACGAAGTCCTGGAAGATGACGCCGACCGCCGAGCGGAGGCTGTCGAGGTCGTACTCGCGGAGGTCCCGTCCGTCCAGCAAGATCCGCCCCTCGTCGGGGTCGTAGAGGCGGGCGAGGAGCTTGACGAGCGTCGTCTTGCCGGCCCCGTTCTCGCCGACGAGCGCGAGGGCCTCGCCGGCCCGGAGCGTGAACGAGAGGTGCCGCACGGCCCAGTGGTCGGAGCCGGGGTACCGGAAGCCGACGTCCTCGAACGTGAACCCCTCCCGGATCGGCTCCGGCACGGGCGGCGCGTCGGGTGCGGAGACCACGCGCGGCTCGATCTCGAAGAACGAGAACAGGTCGGCGAGGTAGAGCGCCTGGCCGGAGACCGTCGAGAACGCCTGGAGCATCCCCTCCAGCAATCCGCGCATCCGCCCGAACGAGCCGGCGAGGAACGTGAGGTCGCCGATCGAGAAGGCGCCGGCGGCCGTCCGGTACACGATGAACGCGTAGGCCCCGTAGTAGCCGAGGCTCCCGACGGCCGAGAGCGCCGCGCCCCACGACGCGCGGCGGACGGCGAGCGTCCGGTTGGCGAGGTAGTAGGCGTCGGCGAGCTCGCGGTAGCGCTCTGCGAGGTAGCCGTTGAGCCCGAACACCTTGACCTCCTTCGCCGTCTCGTCGCTGGCGCCGACGTAGCGGAGGTAGTCGAGCTCGCGGCGCTCGGGCGTCCAGGAGTAGGCGAGCGAGTAGCTCTGGGCGTTGAAGTGGGCCTCGCCGAGGAACGCGGGCACGAGGGCCACCACGAGCAGGAACAGGAGGCCCGGCGCGTAGGCCGCCAGCCCGACCGCCAGCGAGGCGACCGTGATCGAGTCCTGGACCTGGCCGAGAATCTGCCCGAGGAGGACCATCCGGCCGGTCGTCTGCCGCCGCGCCCGCTCCAGGTGGTCGTAGAAGTCGGCGTCCTCGAAGTGGGCGAGGTCGAGGGCCGCCGCGTGGCGCATGAGGCGGACGCTCGTCTCGTTCGTGAACAGGTCGCCGAGGAGCGAGTCGCTGAGGGCGACGGCCCGGCCGAGGAGCTCCGACAGGACGGCCAGCCCGAGCTCGGCGGCGAGCAGCCACGCCAACGGTTCCAGCGCGCCGCCCCACGCCGCGACGCCGCCCAGCGCCGGCTCTGCGCCCGCCACGCGGACGACCTCGTCCACGATCAGCTTGCCGACGTAGAGCATCGACACGGGCACGAGGGCCCGGACGAGCCGGAGCACGAGGCCGGCGGCGAACAGCGGCGGGCTCGTCTGCCACACGAGGCGGAACAGCGGCGGCACGTTCCGCAGCGCCCCGAGCCGCTCGCGGACGGAGAGGTCCGCCTCGGCGGCGCGGCCGCCGCGGCCTTGCGCGCGACGGGCGGCCCGGCGGTCGCCCCGGGCCCCGGTGGAGTGGATCGGCATGTCCCTGCCACGCCGCCCCGCGTGCCGGGTTCGCCCGCCTCGGTCGGTCCGAGGCGGCGCCCGAGGGAAGGACGCCGGGTCCGGGGCACGTCACGACATTCCGCTGTCAGCCGTGTGCCGTATCCACCCTCCGCACCCGCCCCTCGTCCCGATGCGCCTCCTGCTCCTCGCCCTCCTCGTTTCGTTCGCCCCGACCGTCGCAGCCCAGGAGTGGGAGCCGGCCGAACAACTCGCCCCCCTGGCGCCGCTCGTCGGGGCGCCGTGGCGGGGGACGTTCGAGCAGGACGGCCAGTCGGTCACCGACGTCTCGCGCTTCGAGTGGGCCATGCGCGGGCAGGCGCTCCGCAACGTCCACACGCTCGAGGGCGGGGGCTACGGCGGCGAGACGCTGATCTGGGCCGAGGGCGACTCGCTCCGGTTCGTTTACGTCACGTCCGGCGGGTTTAGCACGTCCGGCACGGGCAGCGTCCGCACCGACGGCGCGCTCGTGGTCGAGGAGGCCGTCGAGGGCCACCCCGAGATCGACCGCGTCCGCTCGGTCTCGCTCGTCGACGCCGAGGGCCGTCTCCAGACGATCACCGAGTTCCGCCGTCAGGGCGCGTGGTCGCCGGGCCGCTCCGTGATGTACGTCCGCACGCCCGAGGCCGCGCTCGCGCCGGGCTACGCGCCGGCCTGCGAGGGCTGACCCTGTCCGCCTCGGCGCCCTGTTCTACAGACGGGGCCTCGACCACGGTGCCTGGGCCGAGTAGGCGCCGCCTCGGCGCCTGGCCTGAGCGTGCCGAAGGGCCGAGGCGGATGAGGTCAGGGCGCGGTCACCAGAACCCAGTCCACCAGCACCTCGCCGCGGCCGTCGCGGATCAGGTCGACGGTCGGCTGCGGGAGGCCAGGGTAGGGCTCCGTCACGCCGTTCGTCTTGACCGGGTAGGCCCCGCCGAGGGCGAGGTTCAGGATGAGGTACTTCGGGTTGTCGAAGGCCCACCGCCCGTAGTGCTCGACCATCGGCCGCGTGGTCCGGTAGATGAGGCGCCCGTCGAGGCGGAAGAGGAGCGCGTCGTCGGTCCAGTCGACCGAGTAGACGTGCCAGCCGTCGGAGCCCTCGCCCTCGGGGAAGAACGCCTTGTTGACGAGCGGCGTCTCGCCCGAGTAGCCCGGCCCGTGGAGCGCGACGCCCGTCCAGTCCGTCTCACCGACCGACTCCATGATGTCGATCTCGCCGGTGTCGGGCCAGCGGCCCTCGCCGAGCGCCCAGAACGCGGGCCAGAAGCCGGTCCCGGCCGGCAGCTTCATCCGCGCGGCGGCCGTGCCCCGCGTGAACGTGAACCGCTCGCTCGTGTCGATCCGCCCCGAGGTAAAGTCGAACGTGCCGTCGCGCGTCTCCGTCCCGGGCCGGTAGTTCGCTCGCAGTCGGAGCACCCCGCCCTCGGCGCCCTCAGCGGCCGGGAGGAGATCGATCGTCGAGGTCGAGTCGACGTACGCCTGCTGCTCGTCGTTGACGACGCCGAACGACTCGCCGGTCACGCGGACGAACCACTTCGACCGGTCGAGCGCGTCGCCGTCGAAGCCGTCGAAGAAGAGGGTGTCGGCCGGCGCCTGGGCCGAGGCCGGAAGCGCGGCGAGGGCGAGGGCGGCGAGGAGGAGCGGGCGCATGGACTCGGCTGAAAAGGTTTTCGCAGGGGGGCGAGTCTACGACCGATCCGGCCGACTCCCTCCGCCTCGGCCTTGCGACAGGTTGGGGACCGGCGCCGAGGCGGGCGCTACTGCGGGTCCGCCGGCGGCTCGACGCCCCGGCCGCTCCACTTCCACACGACGAACCGGAGCGGCACGTCGCCCGTGTTCGTGATGCCGTGGACGTCCCACGGCGCGGCGTAGAGGAGGTCGCCGGCGCGGGCCGGCCGCTCCTCGCCGAGCAGGTGCCACGTGCCCTCGCCCGCGACCACCATCAGGAACTCCTCCTCGGCGTGCCGGTGCGGCGGGTGGATCTCCTGGCCCGGGTCGATCACGGCCACGCCCGCCAGCCCGTCGACGGTCCCGTGCGTCTCGCCCTCGTGGTAGGTGTAGAACGTGCCCCAGTCGGCGTCCTCGCGCGCGGCGTCGGCCTCGGAGAGGATGAACGACGGCGGGCGGAGCGGGCCGAGGCCGACGGTGGCGCCGGCCGCCCAGGCGAGGGCGAGCGCGGCGGCGAACGCGAGAGGACGACGCATAGGGGAGGGGAGCGGGCCCGCCTCGGGACCGAGGCGGATGGGGCTAGGGGGCGAGCGCGGCGGGGAACGGCGCCTCGAACGTCTCGGACGGCACGTCGTAGTGGTCGCGCAGGCGGAGGTACTCGGCTTCGAGGGCGGCCTGGACGTCGGCGTACTCGGGGTCGCCGTGGACGTTACGGAGCTCGTGCGGGTCGGCCACGAGGTCGTAGAGCTCCCACGTGTCGTCGGTGTAGAAGTGGACCAGCTTGTGCATGTGGGTCCGCACGCCGGCGTGGCGGGCCACGCGGTGGAGGCCGTGGTCGTAGTAGTGGTAGTACACCGAGCGCCGCCAGTCGGGGGGCGCGACGCCGTCGAGGAGCGGGGCCAGCGAGACGCCCTGCATCCGGTCGAGCGGGTCGAGGCCGGCCGCCTCCAGGAAGGTCGGGGCGAGGTCGATGTTCTGGACGAGCGCCTCGACGCGCGTGCCGGGCGCGATCCGGGCGGGCCACCGCATGAGGAGCGGCATCCGCATCGCCTCCTCGTACATCAGCCGCTTCTCGGCGTAGCCGTGCTCGCCCGTGAAGTAGCCCTGGTCCGAGGCGTAGACGACGATCGTGTTCTCACGCAACTCGGGGTCGGCGTCGACCCGGTCCAACAACCGCCCGACGTTCTCGTCGAGCGCGTCGACGATGCGGAGGTAGTCCTTGATGAACCGCTGGTAGTGGTACGCCCGCATCGCGCCCTGCTCGTCGAGGGCTCCGGACTCGCGCAGGCGCCGGTACTCCGCGTTCTGCGGGTCGACGGCGGCGTGGTAGGCGGCGAACTCGGCGTCCGTCATCCGCTCGAAGTAGATGCCGCGGCGGTCCGGCGTGTGCTCGGCGAGGGGCGGTTCGTGCCGGAACTCGTCGAGGAAGAAGTTGACGTCCCCCGCGTTGTGCGTCCGCGTGGCGAGGTCGTCGTAGAGCGTCGGCGGCTCGGGGATGGTCGCGTCGCGGTAGCGGTCGAGGAGGCGGAGCGGCGGCATCCGGGGGACGTGGACGGCCTTGTACTGGACGAGCAAGAGGAAGGGCTCTTCCGCCTCGGCGTTCCGGTCGAGCCAGTCGATCGAGAGGTCCGTGACGACATCGGTCGAGTAGCCCTTGATCGTCCGCGTGCCGCTGTCCGGCGAGTACACCTCCGGGTTGTAGTAGAAGCCCTGCTTGCCGGCGCCCGTCAGGATCGTGTACGCGTCGAACTCGTCGGCGGGCCTGCTGTTGAGGTGCCACTTGCCGAAGAGCGCCGTCCGGTAGCCGGCCTGTTGCAAGAGGCGCGGGAAGACGGCCTGCGTGCTGTCCCACGGCTGGGCGTTGCCCGTCACGCCGTTGACGTGGGCGTGCGTGCCGGTGAGGATCGCCGCCCGGCTCGGCCCGCAGATCGAGTTGCCGACGAACGCGTTGGCGAAGACGGCGCCCTCAGTCGCGATCCGGTCGAGGTTGGGCGTGTCATGGAAGCCGCGCCCGTACGCCCCGATCGTCCGCAGCGCGTGATCGTCCGACATGATGTAGACGATGTTCGGCCGCCCGGTCTGAGCCGCGGCGCCGACGGCGAGCACCGCCAGGAGAGCGAGGGCGAGAGGACGGTAGCGCATGCGATCAACCTAGCGCCGAGCGCTTCCGAGGAGGCGATGAAAGCGCTACCGCGGTAGGTTGCCGGGCGCTCATCCCCCCCTGTCTCCGATGCCGATCCGCCGTCCCTCCACCGGGCCGTTGCTGCTCGCCCTCGCCGCGCTCCTGGCCGCGGGCTGCCAGACGGCCGCCGTCCGCGAAGCGCCGGCTTCGCCCGCCTCGGTGGCCGACGGGCTGTACCTGCCGGAGCGCGACCTCGGCCCGCTCTTCCACGACGTCCAGCTCGCGCGCGTGTTCGAGGACTCGAAGACGTTCGCCGACGCCCGGCCGCTGCGCGCGCCGGCCGAGATCGTCGCCGCGTACGAGGCCCAGAAGACCGCGCCCGGCTTCGACCTCGCGGCGTTCGTCGACGCGCACTTCGCGGCGCCGCGGCCCGTCGGTGAGGGGTACGAGAGCGATCCGTCGCAGACGATGGAGCAGCACATCCGCGCGCTGTGGCCCGTCCTCACGCGCGAGCCCGACGACCCGGACCTCGTCACGTCGCTCATCCCGCTGCCGAACGCGTACGTCGTGCCGGGCGGGCGCTTCCGGGAGGTCTACTACTGGGACTCGTACTTCACCTTCCTCGGGCTGGCGGAGAGCGGGCGGACCGACCTCATGCGGAGCGTGCTCGACAACTTCGCGCACCTCATCGAGACCGTCGGCCACGTCCCCAACGGCAACCGGACGTACTACCTCGGGCGGAGCCAGCCGCCGTTCTTCGCCGCGATGGTCGGCCAGTACGCCGCGGCGACCGACTCGACGGAGGCGCTCCGCTGGCTCGACGCGCTCGAGGCCGAGCACGCCTTCTGGATGGAGGGCGCCGACGGCCTCGCGCCCGGCGCGGCCCACCGCCGTGTGGTGAGGCTCGACGACGGGACGGTCCTCAACCGCTACTGGGACGATGTCGCGGCGCCGCGGCCGGAGTCGTACCGCGAGGACTACGAGCTGGCCCAGAGCCTGCCCGAGGCGGAGCGCCCCGCGCTCTACCGCAACCTCCGCGCCGCGGCCGAGAGCGGATGGGACTTCTCGAGCCGCTGGATGCGCGACCCGAGCGACCTCCGCACGCTCGAGGTCACGGCGCTCGTCCCGGTCGACCTCAACAGCCTGCTGGTCCACCAGGAGCGGACGATCGGCCGGCTCCATGCCATCGCCGGCGACGCCGCCGAGGCCCGCCGCTGGGCCGCCCTCGCCGACGCCCGCCGCGCCGCGCTCCGCCGCGTGGCGTTCGACCCCGAGGCCGGCGCCTTCTTCGACGTCCGCTGGCGGACCGGTGAGCGGGTGACGGACCGCCCGACGCTGGCGATGGCCGCGCCGCTCTACTTCGGCGTGGCGAGTCCCGAGGAGGGCGCCGCCACGGCGGCCGTGCTGGAGCGCGACTTCCTCGAGCCGGGCGGGTTCGTCACGACCCGGATCGCCTCGGGGCAGCAGTGGGACGCCCCGAACGGCTGGCCCCCGCTCCAGTGGCTCACGGCCGAGGGCCTCCGTCGCTACGGCCGCGCCGACGTCGCCGACGAAGCCCGCGACCGCTGGCTCGCCCTCAACCGCCGCGTCTACCAGGCCACCGGCAAGATGACGGAGAAGTACGACGTGGCCGACCTCAGCCGCCCGGCCGGCGGCGGCGAGTACCCCAACCAGGACGGCTTCGGCTGGACAAACGGCGTCGCCCTGGCCTTCTCGGCGCAGGAGTAGGCGCCCCTGCCCGCCTCGGTGCCGCCGCGGACCCGCCGAGGCGGGCACCCACACGCCCCACCCCCATGGTCTCCCAACGCCGCCTCGTCGGCTGGTCGCTGGCGGTCGCCCTCGGCGGCTTCCTCTTCGGGTTCGACACGGCCGTCATCTCCGGCGCGGAGCAGGAGATCCAGACGCTCTGGGGCCTGAGCGACGCGCTCCACGGGTTCGCCGTCGCCGTCGCCCTCTACGGCACCGTCATCGGCGCCCTGTTCGGCGGGATCCCGGCGGACCGGCTCGGGCGGCGGTCGACGCTCCAGATCATCGGCGTGCTGTACCTCGTCTCGGCGGTGGGCTCGGCGTTGGCGCCGGAGGTCGTCTCGTTCATGGTCTTCCGGTTCATCGGCGGGCTGGGCGTGGGCGCCTCGTCGGTGGCCGCGCCGATGTACATCTCCGAGATCGCGCCACCGGACCGCCGCGGCCGGCTCGTGGCGCTGTTCCAGTTCAACATCGTGCTGGGCATCCTCCTGGCGTACGTCTCGAACTACGTCCTCGGCACGCTCGGGCTCGACTGGCGGTGGATGATGGGCGTCGAGGCGGTCCCGGCGCTGGCCTTCGTGTACTTCATGACGTGGGTCCCGATCAGCCCGCGGTGGCTCGTCGTGCAGAAGGGGCGCGTGGACGACGCCCGCGCCGTGCTCGCCCGGGTCGGCTGGTCGCCGGACGAGATCGACCGCCAGATCGCCGAGATCCAGGCGTCCGTGGTCACGGACGCGCCGGGGCGCCGCGCCGGCCTGTTCTCGCCGCAGTTCCGTCGGCCCGTGGTGCTGGCCGTCCTGTTCGCCTTCTTCAACCAGCTCTCGGGCATCAACGCGATCATCTATTACGCCCCGCGGATCTTCGAGATGACCGGCCTCGGTGGCAGCGCGGCGCTGCTGTCATCGGCCGGCATCGGGCTCGTGAACCTCATCTTTACGATGCTCGGGCTCGTGGTGATCGACCGGTTCGGGCGGCGGAGCCTGATGCTCGTCGGCTCGGTCGGGTTGATCGCGGCGCTGGCGAGCACGGCGTGGGCCTTCTCGACGGAGACGTTCGCGATCGTGCCGGCCCTGCTGTTCGTCTACATCGCGTTCTTCGCGCTCTCGCAGGGGGCCGTGATCTGGGTGTTCATCTCGGAGATCTTCCCCAACCAGGTCCGCGCCGGCGGCCAGTCGCTGGGGAGCTTCACGCACTGGATCCTGGCGGCCGTCGTGGCCAACGTGTTCCCGATCGTGGCCGCGCGGGTGGGCGGCGGTCCCGTGTTCGCCGTGTTCTGTGGGATGATGGTACTCCAACTCCTGTTCGTGTGGTTCGTGATGCCGGAGACGAAGAACACGTCGCTGGAGGCGCTGGAGCACGACCTCGTGGTGCCCTGACGCGCGCCGGAGGCCGTACTCTCCTGCTTCCGGGCACCCGCCTCTCCGGTCGCCCGCCGGCTCCTTCCCCCTCCACGATGTCACGCACGCTAGTGCTCGGCGCCGCCCTGTTGCTCGGCGCCTGCGCGCCCACCATGACGACGCCTGTCGCCAGCGACCCGGACGCGCCAGCCTCGGCCCCGTCCGCCTCGGCCGTCGTCCGAACCACCGCCGGCCCGGTCCGCGGCGACGCCGAGGCGGACGGGCTCCGGATCTTCCGTGGCGTCCCGTTCGCCGCAACGCCCGTCGGCGGGCTCCGCTGGGCGCCGCCCCAGCCGCCCGAGGCGTGGACGGACGTCCGCGACGCGACGGCGTTCGGCGACCGGTGCATGCAGGCCGACATCTTCGGGGACATGGCCCCGCGCGCCGAGGGCATGAGCGAGGACTGCCTCACGCTCAACGTCTGGGCGCCGGCGGGCGCCGAGAGCCTGCCCGTCCTCGTCTACTTCTACGGCGGCGGCTTCGTGGCCGGCGACGCCTCCGAGCCGCGCTACGACGGCGCGGCCATCGCCCGCGAGGGGACCGTCGTGGTGGTCCCGAACTACCGCCTCGGCGTGTTCGGCTTCCTCGCCCACCCCGAACTGACGGCCGCGTCGGGGTACGGCGGGTCGGGCAACTACGGGCTGATGGACCAGACGGCGGCGCTCGAGTGGGTGAGGGACAACGTCGCGGCGTTCGGGGGCGACCCCGATCAGGTCACGATCGCGGGCGAGTCGGCCGGGTCGATCTCCGTGAGCGCGCAGATGGTGGCGCCGGCCGCGCGCGGGCTGTTCCACCGGGCCATCGGCGAAAGTGGGTCGGCGCTGGGCGCGCTCCCGCCCGTCTCGCTCGACGACGCCGAGGCGGCGGGGGTGCGGTTTGCCGAGTCCGTCGGCGCCGCGGCGCTGGCGGAGCTCCGGGCCGTGCCCGCCGCGGACCTGCTGGCGGCGGCCTCGGCGCCGGGCGTCCCGTGGTTCTCGGCCACGCTCGACGGCCGCGTCTACCCCGAGCCGCCGGCCGAGACGTTCGCCGCCGGCCGCCAGGCGCAGGTCCCGCTCCTCGTCGGCTGGAACTCGGAGGAGATGACGTGGCGGATGATCCTGGGCGGCGCCGAGCCGACGCCCGAGGCCTACGCCGGGGCCGTCCGCTTCCTGTACCCGGACCACGCCGACGAGGTGCTCGCCCTCTACCCGGGAACGACCGAGGCGGAGGTGGTCGAGTCGGCGACGGCGCTCGCGGGCGACCGGTTCATCGCCCACAGCACGTGGCGCTGGTTCGACCTCCACCGCCGGACGGGCGGTGCGCCGGTCTACCGCTACTACTACGCGCACCCGCGCCCGCCGCTCCGGGGCGGCGGCGCCTCCGGGCTGGCCGGCGGCGTGGTCGAGGGCGCCGAGGCGCCGCCGCCGGCCACGGGCGCCGTCCACTCGGCCGATATCGAGTACGCCCTCGGCAACCTCGACACGCACCCCGTCTACGCCTGGACCGCCGACGACTACGCCGTCTCCGAGACGATGATGGGGTTCTTCGTCCGCTTCATCCACACCGGCGACCCGAACGGGCCCGGCCTCCCGGCGTGGCCGGCCGCCAGCGCCGCGCCCGACGGCACGTCGGCGGTGATGGTGATCGACGTCGAGTCGGACGCGATCCCGGAGCCGGACCGCGCGCGGTACGAGCTGCTCGAGCGGATCGCGGGCGAGTAGTCCCGCCTCGGGGGCCCGGTGGACCGACCGAGGCGGGACGCCTCGGCGTCGGGCGGTTCGAGCTACTGGACGTCGAGGAGCTCGACGTCGAAGTAGAGCGTCACGTTCGGCGGAATGCCGGGTGGCGGGTTGGCACCGTAGCCGTCCTCCGGCGGCACCATCAGCGCCTTCGACTCGCCGACGCGCATGCCCGAGATGCCGTCGCGGAAGCCGGGGATGACCTCCTGGAGGTTGAACGTGGACCGATCGCTCTGGTCGAAGACGGTCCCGTCCTCCAGGCGGCCCTTGTAGGCGACGGTCACGGTGCTCGTCGGCTCGGCGACGGCGGCCTCGCCGGCGGGCGCGACCTCGGCCGGCTCGGCGGACGTGTCGTCGGACTCGCAGGCGGCGAGGGGCAGGAGTAGGGCGGCGAGGATCAGGAGGCGCATGGCGAGGCGGAAGGCGTCGGGGCGGTACCCTCACCGGCGCCCATCGTTTCTTCCCTCCGCCGGTCCGCTCCCATCTCGATGCGCCACGCCCTCCTCGCCCTCTCCCTCCTCGCCCCGCTCGTCGGGGCCGCCCAGACCGTCGAGCGGGTCGAGCCCGCGTTCTGGTGGGCCGGGATGCACCACCCGGAGCTCCAGGTGATGCTCTACGGTGAGGACGTCGGCCGGGCGCGCGCGACGCTCGCCGAGACGCCCGGCGTCACGCTCGACCGCGTCGTGGCCGTCGAGAACCCGAACTACCTCTTCTTGGAGATGACGGTCGGGCCGGACGCCGAGGCGGGCCCCCTCGCCCTCACGCTGGAGGGGCCGGACGGGACGCAGACGCTCGACTACGAGCTCCGCGAGCGGTCGCGCCGGCCGGGCTCCTACGCCCAGGGCTTCTCCTCCGAGGACGTCATCTACCTCATGATGCCCGACCGCTTCGCGAACGGCGACGAGTCCAACGACTCCATCCCCGGAATGCTCGAAGGGGCCGACCGCTCCGACCCGAACGCCCGCCACGGCGGCGACTTCGCGGGCGTCCTGGAGCACCTCGGCTACATCGACGACCTCGGCATGACGGCCATCTGGTTCACGCCGGTCTTCGAGAACGACATGACGCCGGCGTACGGGGCCTACCACGGCTACGCCGCGACGGACATGTACGCGACCGACCCGCGCTTCGGGACGACGGACGAGTTCGTCGCCCTCGTCGACGCCGTCCACGGGCGGGGCCTGAAGGTGATCATGGACATGATCCACAACCACGTCGGCGACCGGCACTGGTGGATGGACGACCTCCCGACGTCCGACTGGGTCCACGACTGGGAGCGCGTCGGACAGACCAACTTCACCGGTCCGGCGGCCATCGACCCGTACGCCTCCGAGGCCGACCGGCGCCAGCTCGTCGACGGCTGGTTCGTGCGCGAGATGCCGGACCTCAACCAGCGGAACCCGCTCCTCGCGCAGTACCTCCTCCAGAACACGGTCTGGTGGATCGAGCACACGGGCATCGACGGCATCCGGATGGACACGTACCTCTACCCGGACAAGGCCTACATGGCGCGGTGGGCGCGCTACGTCCTCGACGCCTACCCGGACTTCAACATCGTGGGCGAAAGCTGGGTCACGAACGTCCCGCACGAGGCCTACTGGCAGGACGACTTCGCGGCGCCCGGCGACGGCTACGACTCGGACCTGCCGAGCGTGACCGACTTCCCGCTCGCCTTCGCCCTGCGCGGCGCGTTCACGGGCGGCGGCCCGTACGCGATCTACGAGACGCTGGCGCAGGACCACATCTACCCGGACCCCAACGGGATGGTGACGTTCTTCGACAACCACGACCTCGACCGCGCCTACTCCGACGCGGACGACCTGAGCGCGCTCGCGCTCGGCTACGCCTTCCAGATGACCACGCGCGGCATCCCGCAGGTCTACTACGGGACCGAAGTGGCGATTCCGAACGGGCCGCGGACGGGCGGCGACGGCTACAAGCGGCTCGACATGCCGGGCGGCTGGCCGGGCGACGCCCGCTCCGTGTTCACCGAGGCGGGCCGGACCGAGCGCGAGCAGGAGGCGTTCGAGGTCGTCCGCGCGCTGTCCCGCTGGCGCCGCACGGCGGACGTGATCCACCACGGCCGGCTCACGCAGTTCATCCCGCGCGACGACGTGTACGTCTATTTCCGCTGGGACGAGGACCCCGGGTCGGAGCCCGGGGCAGGCTCGACGGTGATGGTCGTGCTCAACGCCGCCTCGGAGGGCCGGACGCTCGACCTCGGGCGCCTCGCGGAGCGCCTCGGCAGCGTCGCGACTGGGCGCGACGTCGTGACGCGCACGGTCTACGACCTCACCCGGCCGACGTTGGCGGTCCCGGCTCGGACGGCGCTCGTGCTGGAGGTCCAGTAGTCACAGTCAGGTACGGATCGGGGCGTTTGCGCTAGGTGCGGCCATGCCGACGCCACGCCGTTCTCGACTCCCCAAGGCCGTTGCCCCGAACGGGCACGCACCGCTTGGGCGGGTGGTGCGATGAGCGACGTCCCGACTCTGCCCACCGCCAGACATGCCGCCCCCTCCGCCGCGCCCCAGGGCGGGAACCATCCTCGGGCTCCTGTCGGAGGCGGTGCGCCAGCAGGCCCGGTTGGCCGTCGCACTGGAGTTCGCCACCGTCGTGCTCGGCGTCGTGATCGGTCTCCAGGTGACCGCGCCCACGCAGGCCCGCGCCCACGCCGACCGCGAGGCCCATTTCCTCCGCCAACTCCACGCCGACGTCGTCGAGACCGAGCGCGACGGCCGGCGGGTCGACTCGCTGATGGCGCCCCAGGCCCGCTCCGGGACCCGGCTCGTGCGCACGTTCTTCCTCCCCGGAGACGCGCTCATCGAGTGGTTCGGGGGCCACATGGCCCCCCTGCGTCCGCCCGGTCGCGGCGGCGGAGGAGGCGCTCGTCTCGCCCCGCTCGCGCTCGAGACCCACGGCCGGACGCCGGACCAGGTCGACTCGCTCCGCCCGCAGGTCGAAGCCGAACAGGCCCCATGAGCGACACGCCCGCCCCACCCGCCTCGGGGCACGAGCGGAGGCGGTCGGATCGTCTATCCCCTGCGGCCGACCGCCCGTAACCGTAACGGGCCGTCGGCGTAGCCGCTTCGTCTCCCATCACCCCCGCCCGATGCCCCGTTCGCTTTTTTCGCTCCTCCTCCTGCTCCTCGCCCCGCTGGCGCTCGCCCAGAGCCCGGTCGGCATGTGGACCATCGACCTGCTGCCACCGAGCGGTGGTGACCCCTTCGACTCCGGCTTCCTGACCGTCCCCGCCGAGGGCGAGACCGGCCGGTTCGTCCTCCTCAACAACCAGATCGACTCCGAGGTCGGCGGCGTTGAGACCACGACGAACGGGGCCGACTTCACGGCCACGGGCCAGCTCACGTCGCTCGGCGCGCCGTTCGCCTTCGAGGGGACGCTCGACGGCGACGCCGTCGAGGGCACGTTCGGCATCGGGGGAAACACCTTCGGCATCCGCGGGACGCGCGCCGAGGCCGGCGCCCTCGCCGACTACGAGGCCCGCCAGGACTCGCTCCGCCTGGCGAACGCGCCCGAGCCCGTCGACCTCTTCGAGCCGTTCGACCTCCCGACTCCGAACTCGTACCGGACCGCCAGCGGCCGGCCGGGCCCCGACTACTGGCAGCAGCGCGCCGACTACGACCTCGAGGCGAGCCTCGACGACCAGACGCACACGGTCACCGGCACGGTCCGCCTGACGTACACCAACAACAGCCCGGAGGCCCTCGATTACCTCTGGTTCCACCTCGAGCAGAACCTGTTCGACGCCAATAGCCGCGGCGGCCCGATCACCGGCCGCGCCGCGTCGTCGCTCGACGAGGAGCACGGCTACCGCCTCGGCACGATCACGGTCGACGGCCGGACCGTGGCGCCGCTCGTCACCGACACCCGGATGCGGCTCGACCTCCCGTCGCCGGTCGAGGCCGGCGGCGGCCGGGTCGAGGTCGAGATCCCGTACTCGTTCGTGATCCCGGGCTCGCCGGGCACGCCGCGGATGGGCCGCCTCGAGACCGAGCACGGCTGGGTCTACGCGATGGCCCAGTGGTTCCCGCGCGTGGCCGTCTTCGACGACGTCAACGGGTGGAATCACATGCCGTACCTCGGCTCCGGCGAGTTCTACCTCGACTACGGCGACTACGAGATGACGCTGACGGTCCCGGCCAGCCACACCGTCGTGGCGACGGGCACGCTCCTCAACGAGGACGAGGTCTACACCCGCGAGCAGCGCCAGCGGTTGGCGGCGGCCCGCGAGAGCGACGAGGCCGTCCTCATCGTGACCGAGGCGGACCGGGACGCGGCGGCCTCGGCGACCGGCACCAAGACGTGGCGCTACCGCGCCGAGAACGTCCGCGACGTGGCCTGGGGCTCCTCGGCCGCCTTCATCGTCGACGGCGCCAACGCCGCCGTGCGGATGGACGACGGGAGCACGAACGACGTCCTGATCCTCAGCGCCTACCCGGAGGAGGGGGTCTCCGACGACCCCGAGAACCCCGGCTGGGAGGAGGCCACGCGTTACGGCCGCGCGTCGATCCTCAACAACTCGTACTGGCTCCCCTACCCGTACCCCGTCGCGATCTCGGTCGCCAGCCACATCGGCGGGATGGAGTACCCGATGCTCCACTTCTCCCGCGTGACGGCCCGCCACTTCAGCCTGTTCGGGGTGATCGACCACGAGCTCGGCCACAACTGGTTCCCGATGATCGTCGGCTCCGACGAGCGACGCCACCCGTGGATGGACGAGGGGTTCAACACGTTCATCAACGGCCCGTCGAACCTCGCGTTCTACGACGAGGGCGACGACCCGTCGCTGCCGGGCTACGGCACGGGGGCCACGACGCGCGCCTCCCGCGTCTTCCCCGAGAACATCGCCGACGCCTTCCGGGCCAACGAGATCTCGGTCGACGACGAGATCATGACCTACCCGGACCAGCTCGAGGGCAACGAGATCGGGTGGAACGCCTACACGAAGCCGGGCGCCGGGCTCTACTACCTCCGCACGGCGATCCTTGGCCAGGAGCGGTTCGACGCGGCGCTCCGCGAGTACATCCGGCGCTGGGCCTACAAGCACCCCCAGCCGGCCGACTTCTTCCGCACCATCGAGGACGTCGCGGGCGAGGACCTCGACTGGTTCTGGCGCGGCTGGTTCGACACGCGCCACCCCTACGACGCCGTCCTCGAGTCGGTCACGACGGCGGACGACGTCGTGAGCGTGACGGTCGGGCAGAACCGGGGCCTCGTCTTCCCGACGACCGTCGAGGTCACGTTCACCGACGGCTCGACGGCGCGCGCGAGGGTCCCCGTCGAGGGCTTCGCTCGGACGGAAACGCTGACGGTGACGGTCCCCGCGGCGGGCCGCACGGTGGAGCGCGCCGTGCTCGACCCGGATGGGCTCCTGCCGGACGTCGACCGCGACAACGACGTGGTCGAGATCGGCCAGTAGGCCCGCCTCGGGAGGTCGGCGGGGCGCTCCGGTTCGGCCGGGGCGCCCCGGTTGTCGTTTCGCGAGGTCGCCGGGCGCCCGGCCGAGGTGGGCCTACTCCGCGGGGAAGAGGAACCGGAGCATGTCGGGCGCGCGCTCGGCCCAGGCGCGCTCGCTGTGCCCGGCGCCCTCGGCCTCGACGTAGCGGACGAGCGCCTCGTCCCACCCGGTCTCGACGAGGAGCGCCGCGAGGCGTCGGGCATCGGGGACCATCGAGCCGCCCTCTTCGGTCCCGACGTCGACCCAGACGCGCTGGCCGGGCGGCGGCGTGGCCGCGGCGACGGCGTCGAGGATCGCCTTGTCGTCCCACCAGACCGACGGCGAGGCGACGATCAGCCGGCCGAACACGTCGGGCCGGGTGATCCCGAGGTGCATCGTGACGAGGCCGCCGAGCGACGAGCCGCCGAGGCCGGTGTGCGCGGCGTCGGGGAGCGTCCGGTAGCGGGCGTCGATGAGCGGCTTGACGACGTCGGTGAGGAGCCGGCCGTAGGCGTCGCCGAGGCCGCCGGCCGGGGGGCGCGTGGCGATGAGCGTCGCCGTGACGCCCTGTGCGTCGCGCTCGACCTCGACCGTGATGTCGGGCTCGATGTGGTACGTCCCGTCGGGCCGGGGCGTGACGGGAGAGACGCCGCCTGGGATCTCGGCGACGAGGCCGCCCTCCGTCTCTCGAATCACGACGACTTCGCCGGCGTCGGTGGCGAACGGGCCGGTCGACGGGGCCAGCGGGCCGTCGCCGGTGGGCGGGCCGCTCCGGTTCATCACGCGGCGCCAGGCGCGGCGCGTCGGCGTGTACTCGTCCGTCCGCCGGTTCGTGTTGGCGACGCCGACGAGGATCAGGGGCTCGATCTCGCCCGCCTCGATAAGCGCGGTGGCCGCCTCGTCCAGGCCCCACTCGGCGCCGGGCTGGGTCCCGAACACGCCCGCGCCGTCGTGGAGGTAGAGCACGGGGTAGCGGCGGCCGGGCTCGTCCTCGTAGCCGGGCGGAAGCCAGACGTAGCCAGAGCGCGGCGCGAGGCCGGCGCCCTCGACGCCCTCGATGGTGTCGACGCGGCCGGTGACGACGCCGGGCGCCGGCGCGACGCGGTCGCCCCACGCGAGCTCGAGGTCGGTCCCGCCGCGCCGGACGACGACGCGGTGGTTCTCGCCCTCCTGCCACCCGTCGTTCGGGTTGCCGGGGCCGTCGACCTTGATCTTGAGGTCCACCACGAGGCTGTCGCCTTCGACGGCGATCGGGACGGCGGCCGTGTAGAGGCCGTCGCCGTCGGGGTCGGCGGCCTCGAACGTGCCGCCCCACGAGAGCGGCGCCCGGTCGCCGCGCAGGCCGACGGTGTCGGCGGTCGGGTCGAGCCAGCCGTCGGCGAGGGGCTGGCGGAGGTCGAGCGTGGCGCGGAGCGTGTCGGGCTGCGCCACGGCCGAGGCGGTGAGGAGGGCGACCAGGAGACCGAGGCGGGGCATGTCGGAGCGGACGGGTTGTCAGAGGCTACGCCGGAGGCTCTCCGCATCGGGACCCGACGCGGCATCGGGTGTCACTGGGGTCGGCGGCTCTGGCCTCGGCGTCGAGGCGGGCGGGGCTACCGCTCCCGCGTGATGCGGCGGACGTCGTCGTCGAGCCCGGTCATCTCCCAGCGGCTCAGCGAGATCGGGATGCTGCCGACGGCGTTGAGCTCGTCGAAGAACGCCCCGAGGCGGACGCCCTTGCCGCGCTCGTCGGCCTGGCGCATGACGTCGGCGAGGGCGCGCTCGAGGAGGTACTTGCCGGTGACGTAGCTCGTGCCGTAGCCCGGCTGGCGGAGGTAGAGGTGCTGCTCGAACAGCAGCAGCTCCTCCTCCGTCTCCATCCACCCGCGCGGCGTGCCGGCCTGGTGGACGCGCCCGGCCTCCTCCATCGTCATCTCGTTGGCGTGGGCGTAGAGCGAGCCGAGCCCGCGGGCGGCCCGCTGCGCCAGCATGATCCAGACGATCTCGCGCGAGCGGGGACTGTCGTCGTAGAGCCCGGCGTGGAGGAACATCTCCTCGACGCCCGTGGCCGTGCCCTCGTTGCGGCTGTCGAAGATGTTGTACAGGAGCGGCCCGCGCATCGGGCTCGGGTGCGGCTCCGTGTCCATCCGCGCCAGCTCGAACCAGTGGTACCAGTGGGTGGTGAGCGGGAGCGGGTCGTAATGGGCCCCGATCTGGAAGAAGTTGCGCTCCGCCTCGGGCACGAAGCCGATGCGGTGGGCCTCCAGGGCGGGCTCCAGGTAGTCGGTCCACGTGAGCACCTCGCCGTCGCGGAGAAAGGCGACGAAGCGGGCGATCGCGTCGTCGTTCTTGGCCTCCATCTCCTCGGGCGTCGTGGCGGCCTCGAGCGGCGGGAGGTCGCGGTTGCGGTGCTCTTCGAGCGCCAGCGACGCCCATGCGCGGTCGAGCTCGCGCCGGAGCAACCGGACCTCGTCGTCCCACGTCATCGGCACGAGGTGGACGTTCTGCTGGTACCACGTGTAGTTGTCCTTGCCGATGCCGGAGGGGCCGTCCTTGTGCGCGGCTTCGGCCTCGAGCCACGCCACGAGCGCGTCCGTCTCCACCTCCGCCTCGGCGATCACGGCGAGAAGGTCGGCGCTCGCCCCGGCGCCGGCGCGGTCGCGGATCGTCCCGAGATTCTCGCGCTGCGCCCGGAGGTTGCGGATGCCGGCGATCCAGAGCTCGCGTGCGTTGCCCGTCAGGTTCTGCCGCGCCTGTCGCATCAGCGGCGGGATCACGCGCAGGTCGGCGACGAGGCGGGCCTCCTCGGAGGCCGAGAGGGGGAAGTCGTACGTCCAGAGCTCCGTGACGGCATGGTGCGTCGGCCCCTCGTGGGCAGGCACGTCGCTCCGGTACAGCCAGACCGACTGGTAGAAGGCCGGGTCGCGGGCCCACGGCATGAGCACGCGGCGGTTGAAGTCGTACCCGTTCATCTCGGCGCGCACGAGGTGCCAGTCGACCTGTCGCGGGACCGACCAGCCGGTCGTGTCGATCCCGTCGAGGCGTGCGCGGAGGGCCCGGAAGTCGCCGTCGCGCGCGACGAACGTGGCGGCGGTGTAGTCGGGCGCGCCGTCGCGCATCGGCGGTCGCTCGAACGCGCGCCAGTCCTCGAACAGATCGAACAGCTCCCGTGCGCCGCTGTCGGCCTGCCCGTGAGCGCCGGGCGTGATGGCCGCGAGAGCCAGGACGGAAAGGGCGAGCCGGCGCAGGTGGAGCATGGCGGAGAGGCGAGCGAGAGGGGACGGCATCAAGGTAGATCCGCGCCTCGCCGCCTCGGCGACCCTGCCGACCGGCCCGCCGAGGCGGGCTAGGCGGCGACGGCCGGCGCGAGGTCGAACGCCTCGGCCACCAACTCGAACGAGCGGAGCCGCGCGGCCGGGTCGAACACGTTCGTCGTCAGCATCACCTCGTCGGCTCCGGCGGCCTCGGCGCGGCGCGTGAGCTCGGCGCGGACCGTCTCCGGATCGCCCACGACCGACAGCTGGCGGTAGAGCTGGACGGCGTGCTGCTCGGCTGGTGAGTAGTCGTGGGCGAGGGCCTCCTCGGGCGAGGGCAGCGTCTCGAACCGGCCCGTCCGGATCCGGGCCCAGGCCAGCTCCATCGTGCTCGCGAGGCGGCGCGCCTCGGCGTCCGTCTCGGCGCAGACGACGGCCGCGGCCAGGATCGCGTGTGGCTCCGGGAACGCCTCCGACGGCGCGAACGCCTCGCGATAGGCGCGGAGCGCGGGCGCGGCCGGAGTCGGCGAGAAGTGGCTGGCGAAGGCGTAGCCCAGCCCGTTCGTGCCGGCGAACCGGGCCGAGGCGCCGCTCGACCCGAGCAGCCAGATCGGCGGGAGCGAGACGCCGCCGGGCGTGACCGTGACGTCCGCGAACGGGTGGTCGGCAGCGAAGCCACCGCGCGAGAGCGTGACGAGCTCGGCCAGCTGGTGCGGGAACTGCTCGGCGTCGAACGAGCGGAGCGCGCGGATGTGGGTCGGGTCGGTGCCCGGCGCGCGGCCCAGCCCGAGGTCGATCCGCCCGGGGAACAGCGCCTCGAGCGTGTGGAACCGCTCGGCGACGAGGAGCGGCGCGTGGTTCGGCAGCATCACCCCGCCCGAGCCCACGCGGATCCGCTCCGTCGCCCCGGCCACGTGCGTGATCACGACCTCGGGCGACGAGCTCGCGATGCTCGGCATCCCGTGGTGCTCGGCGAACCAGAGGCGCGTGTAGCCGAGCCGATCGGCGAGGCGGGCGAGGTCGACGGTCCGGCGGAGGGCCTCGGAGGCCGTGCTCCCGGACGTGATGGGGACGAGGTCGAGGACGGAGAGGGCGAGGGACATCGGTCGATCGTTCATCTCGACGGCGAACGCGCCTCGACGTGCCGTCGGTCCCGCCGTCCGGCCGGCGGTCGCGAGGAACCGGGTAGCAGGAGGCCGCCCAGTAGCCGAAGGTGGGGGGCCGTAGGGCGGCCGGAAGGACGTCGGGACCGGGGAGATCCCGAGCTCTGCGACGGGGGATGCCGAGGCCTCGGTTCATTCGAGGCCATTCTGCGTCCCTGGGGAATCTCGGCGGCGCGCGCTCCGTTAAGATTTGCACACGACGGCTGAAGCTCGCGCACGAACGCGTCAGTCGTCGCGTTCGACGCGCCGTTCGATCTGCCGCGACGAGCCACTGCACCGCCGTCCGGCACCGCCGCCGCCGCTCGCGCGCCTTCGGGGATGGAGGTGCTCGGGAGGCGGCGGCGCTCGTTTGGGTGGAGGAGACGGCTGGGGTGCCGAGGCGGGTCGGGTGGAGGTGACAGGGCACGCGGCCGTTTGTTGTAGTCAGGGCGGACCCCCAGCCTCCACTCCCAGCTACACCTCATGTCCCGTTTGTCCCTCTCGCTCCTCGCGCTGGCCCTCGTGCTCGGCGCGTGCGACTCCGCCACCCCGTCGTCCTCCGTAGACGCGACGGTGTCCTCGGCCCCGACGGCCCACGCATCGGCCGAGGGCCGCTTCGTTGTGTCTGAGGCTGTCCAGATCGAAGCCGTCGGCGAGGCCGTCCTCCTCCACGTCGACGGCGAGACGTTCGCCCTCAGCCCGAACGACGCCTACTTCGCAGGCGAAGCCCTCTCCCGAGCCGGCCACGCGACGCTCGACCCGAAGGCTGCCGAAGCGATCGGGCCCGGCGGCGACCGCTGCGAGCCGCCCCCGCCGGGCAGCTTCGTGCCCCGCCGCGGTGAGGAGGTCTTCGCGTACGGAGGAGGCGGAGGCAAGTGCCCGCCGCCGCCGCCGCCGCCGTTCGACGAGTACCGGGCGGCTCGGGCTGCGTACGGCGACGGCGTCGAGTTCGTCCGGGTCGAGGACGGCCTCGGTTGGGCCGAGCCCGTGCCCGGCCTCTTCGTGGCCCGGCCGTAGGGCTAGCCCGAACTCCCCTCCGCGAGGGCCGCTCGCCGCTCGGCGACGGCCCTCGCGTCCGTTTCACGGCCGGCCCCGCGCAGGGCCGTCGCCAGCTTCTCGAGCAGGGCGAGGTGGAAAGCTCCGCCCGGCTCTTGCTCTCGGAGCTTGGCATCGACGTCACGGACGATCGGTAGCCCCCTGTCGACGCGGCCGGTCTCGATGAGGGCGAGCCCCCACCCGGCTCGCGCCTGGAGGGTCCGCACGTCGTCAGATCCGAGCTGGTCGGCGAACGAGGCCGCTCCGTCTTCGAGGAGTGGGGCCGCCTCGGCCGGCCGGCCGAGCTGGCGGAGCAGGCCGCCGAGCGCGACGCGCGTGTACTCGGTCCAGAGGTGGTCGCTATCCAACGTCGATCGCTCGAAGGCCTCAAGCGCTTCGCGGTAGTGCCGTTCGGCGAGGTCCGGGCGTTGGGTGTGGTAGAGGACGGCTAAGGTGTAGAGGCTCGTGGCTGTCCGGTAGTCCCCGTGGCCGTACGCACGTTCGTACGTGCGGAGTGCCTCTTCGTGGAGCGTCGCCGCGCGGGCCGTGTCCCCGGTAGCGAGGAGCGTCTCGGCGTACCCGTACAGTGCCTCGGCCGTGCGCGGGTCTCCGGGGCCGAACGATGCCGTCGCGAGGTCGACGGCCTGGCGGTAGGCCCGGAGTGCGTCGGTGGGGCGGTCATCGGCGAGCACGCTGCCGATGCCGGTGAGCGCAGACACGCGGAGGCCGGGGGCGTCTGCAATATCGAGGGCTGAGCGGTAGAGGACCTCGGCTGCGGCGGAGTCGTTGCGGCGGTAGCGGACGCCCCCCAGAGTGACCTGGGCCCGGGCGAGGCGGTCGCCGTCGTCCGTGTCCTGTAGGAGCGCCACAGCCTCCTCGCCGGCCTTGATCGCCTCGTCGTACCGGCGCTGCTCCGTGAAGGACTCGGCGAGCAGCGTGAGCGGCGCCGCGAGGTCCGGGTGGTCCGCCCCCTGCACGCGGCGGCGGACGGCGACGGCGCGGCCGAGCACGGAGTCGGCCAGGGCGAACTCGCCGAGGCTGACGCCGAGGCGGCCGAGGCCCTCCAGCAGCGACGCCTGCACGAGCGGCTGGCCGTCGAGCGCGGCAGCCTGGCGGAGGCCCGGTGCCAGGAGGTCGGCCGGGCGGAGCTCGCCGCCCTCGAGCTCGACCGGGTCGACGGCCTCGAACATGCCGAGGATGTAATCGAGCGTGGCGTTCGCACGCGTCGCCTCGCGGGCCGTCTCGCGGGCCTGCCACAAGACGGCCGCCGCCCCACCGACGAGCGCGACGACCAGCGCCGCCGCGGCGGCCACGCCAGCCCGGTGCCGCCGCACGAACCGCGACGTGCGGTAGCCAAGCCCGTCGCCCCGCGCCTCGACCGGGCGGCCCTCGACGTGCCGGCGGAGGTCGGCCGCGAGTTCGCCGGCGGTGGCGTAGCGTCGGTGCGGCTCCTTCCGCAGCGCCTTCAGGACGATGGCGTCGAGGTCGCCGCGGAGCGTCTTTGGGGGGGCCGACCACGCCCCCGAGGCGGCCGGCCTCGGCGTGCCACTCGTGGGGGTCACGGCCGTGCTCGGCCGCGTCGGCTGGGACTCGCGGACGACGCGGGCGACCTCCGCCAGCGCCCGGCTGGGGAACGAGTACGGCCGGCGTCCGACCAACAGTTCGTACAGCATCACGCCGAGCGCGTAGACGTCGGTCGCGGCGGTGACCGGCTCGCCCTCAACCTGCTCCGGGGCCGCGTAGGCCGGTGTGAGCGCGGCTCCCGTCCGCGTGAGGACATCCTCGTCGTCCTCGTCGAGCGCCTTGGCGATGCCGAAGTCGAGGAGCTTGACGTGTGGCACGCCCGTCTCGTCCTCGGTCACGAACACGTTCGACGGCTTTAGGTCCCGGTGGACGATCAGGAGCCGGTGGGCGTGGGCGACGGCGTCGCAAGCGTCGAGAAAGAGCGCCAGCCGGGCGCCGAGGTCGAGGTCGTGGGCCGCGGCGTAAGCCGTGATCGGCTCGCCGTCGACCCGCTCCATGATGAAGTACGGCCGGCCGTCGGGCGTGACGCCGCCGTCGAGGAGCCGCGCGATGCCGGCGTGGTCGAGCCGGGCCAGCACGCGCCGCTCGCGCGCGAACCGCCGCGCGGACTCCTCCGACGCCTTGCCCGACTGGACGAGCTTGAGCGCGACCGTCTTCTCGAACGACCCGTCGACCCGCTCGGCGGCGTAGACGACGCCCATCCCACCGCGCCCGAGCTCATGGAGGACGCGGTACCCGCCGACGGCCTCGACCTCCGGAGGCGCCGTGTCCAGCAACCCGCCGACGCCGCCGTCGAGGAGGGTGTGCGAGCGCTCGTCGAAGGCGAGGAGGTCCTCGACCGCGAGGCGGAGCGCGTCGTCGCCGTCGCAGGCCTCGGCCACGAATGCCGGCCGGTCCTCGGGCGCCACCTCGTACGCCTCCCCGGCGATCTCGAGCGAGCGCCGGAGACGCTCGGCGGCGGGCGTGGGGGCGGGGTCGGGCATGGTCCGTGTCAGGGACCCGCAGTATCGCGATCGCCGCCGAAACCGCCAACCGCCCCGAACGATCGCGGCCCCGCCCGCCTCGACGCCGAGGCGGGCGGGGCCGGGGGGCCTCCCTGCGGCGTGCCCCGGCGACCTACTCGGTGCCCTCGGGGACCGGGAACCCGCGGTCGCGCATGAGCGGCGCGATGTCGGCGTCGCGCCCGCGGAAGAGGCGGTACGCCTCGCCCGGGTCGATCGCGTTGCGCGGCGCGAAGAGGTAGCGCACGAGCCGGTCGGCCATCTCGGCGTCGTAAAAGCCGCCCGGCGCCTCCGCGAAGGCCTCCGCCGCGTCGCTCGTCAGGACGTCGGCCCAGAGGTACCCGTAGTAGCCCGTCGCGTACCCCTCGCTCGAGAAGACGTGCGCGAAGTGGGGCGTCCGGTGGCGCATCACGAGTTCGCTCGGCATCCCGATCTCGGCGAGGTACTGGCGCTCGAACGCGTCGGGGTCCACGTCGCCCGGGTTCTCCATCGTGTGGAGCTTCATGTCGACAAGCGAGCTCGCGAGGTACTCGGTCGTGGCGAAGCCCTGGTTGAACGTCGCCGCCCGGCGGATCTTCTGGACCAGCTCGTCCGGGATCGGCTCGCCCGTCTCGACGTGGACGAGGTACCGCTCGATCACCGGGTCCGTCAGCAGCCACCGCTCCAAGAGCTGGCTCTGAAACTCGGTGTAGTCGCGCACGCCGTTGTCGAGCGTCGGGTACGCCACGTTCGAGGCGAGGAAGTGGAGCGCGTGGCCGAACTCGTGGAACAGCGTCTCGGCGTCGTCCAGCGAGATGAGCACGGGTTCGCCCGGGGCGCCCTTGACGAAGTTCGAGTTGTTCGAGGCGAGGACCGTCTCCAGCCCGTCGAACGTCGTGTGCGAGCGGTAGGTCGTGGCCCACGCGCCCGACCGCTTCCCGGGCCGCGCGAACGGGTCGAGGTACCACAGCCCGACGTGGTCGCCGCTCTCGCGGTCGGTCACCTCGTAGACCGTCACGTCCGGGTGGAACACCGGGACCGAGCCCTCGGGGACGGGCTCGAAGGCGTAGCCGAACAGCTCGCCGGCCACGTAGTGGAGCGCGTCGGTGAGGTTGTCGAGCTGGAGGTACTGCTTGACCTCGTCGGAGTCGAGGGCGTAGCGGTCCTGGCGCACCTTCTCGGCGTAGTACCGGTAGTCCCACGGTTCGATGGTGACGCCGTCGCCGCGCTCGTCGGCGACGGCCTGCATGTCGGCGACCTCCTCCTCGACGCGGGCGACGGCGGCGGGCCAGACGGCCATGAGCAGGTCGAGGGCCCGCTCGGGCGTCTCCGCCATCCGGTTCTCGAGCCGCCAGCTCGCGTAGTTGTCGTAGCCGAGGAGCCCGACGCGCTCGTCGCGGAGCGCCAGAATCTCGGCGATGAGCGCGTTGTTGTCGTGCTCGCCGCCATTGTCGCCGCGGTCGTAGTACGTCCGCCAGACGCGCTCGCGGAGGTCGCGCTCGTCGGAGTACGTCAGGAAGGGGTCCATGGAGGACCGCGTGTTGGTGATGGCGTACTCGCCGGGGCGCCCGCGCTCCTCGGCCGCCGCCGCGGCCGCCTGGACGAACGAGGCCGGGAGGCCCGAGAGCTGGCTCTGGGTGATGTAGGTCACGTAGCCCTCCTCATCCGCCAGGACGTTGTTGCCGAACCGGGTGTGGAGCTCGGCGAGGCGCTGGTCGATCGCGGCGTAGCGCTCCTTCGCGTCGCCCTCGAGCGTCGCGCCGTTGCGGGCGAACCCGTCGTAGACGAGCTCGACGAGCCGGACCTCGTCGTCGCGGAGGCCGAGCGACTCGCGGTCCTCGTAAACGGCGCGGACGCGGTCGAAGAGGGCGGCGTTCTGGGTCACCTTCGAGCTGTACTCGGCGAGCCTCGGCGCCAGCCGGCCCTGGATCTCGCGGAACTCGGGCGACGAGAGGTTCGACGACCAGATGCCGTAGTACGTGAACGCGCGCTCGATGGGCTTGCCGGCCCGCTCCATCGCCACGATCGTGTTCTCGAACGTCGGCGGCTCGGGGTTCTGGGCGATGGCGTCGATCTCGGCGAGATGCGCGGCCATGCCCGCCTCGATGGCCGGCTCGAGGTCGTCGAGCGCCATCCGGTCGAAGGCCGGGACGCCGCCGTAGGGGCCGGTCCACTCCTGGAGCAGCGGGTTCGTCTGGAGGATGTCCGCAGTGGCGGAATCAGTCGTCATCGAGTCGGGGGCCTCGGTGGGGGAGGAGGAGGCGCAGCCGGCGAGCGCGAGGGCGCCGGCTGCGGCGAGAACGGGGAGACGCATGCGGGAGAGGAATGGATCGGTGGAGAGTACGCGAGGCGGTGGGCCCGGCTCCGCCCGCCTCGGCCCTTCGGCTTCGCTCAGGGGAGCCGCCGAGGCGGGGCTAGGCGAGCGGCCGGGCGACGGTCACGTGGAAGCACGGCTGGCGGACCTCGCGGAGCGCGAGCAGCACGCCGTCGTCTTCGAGGTCGACGAGGGCGCGGCCGAGGAGCGCCTCCAGGCGGTCGGCGTGCTCGGCGGCCATCCGCTCGCCCCAGGCGCGCTCCTCGGCGTCGAGCTGGGCGGCGAGCCACAGCTGCGCGAGCGTCGAGAGCTCGTCCGGCATCTCCGGGCGCTCGACGGTGCCGTAGCCGGCGTCGCCGTCGAACCGGTACCGCGTGTAGGCGATGTCGAACGTCGTCCCGTACTCGTGGCTCGACCGGCCGCGCGCCGCGTTCGCGTTGACGCCGCGGAGCCGGTTCTGGTGCTCGGCCGTCCGGAACGCCGACGAGACGACGAAGCGGAACGGCGGAAGCCCGGCCTCCTCCAGCCGCTCGTGGAACCGCTCGCCGATGGCGTCAAGCGCCGCGAGCGCGTCGGGCGTGAGCGGGCCCGTCCGCCAGCGCATCGTGTAATACGGGCTCTGCTCATCGAGCGGGCGGAGGCCATCGGCGAAGGCGAGCGCCGAGTCGGTCGGGACCGGAGCTACGCCAAGGCGGGCGGCCGTGGACACGTGGGCGCGGTTGAGCGACCGCCGGAGCTGGCCCGTCTCACGCACGGAGAGCGTGTCGACGGCTTCGACGTCGGCCTCGCGCGCCGCCAGCGCGGCGGCGAACTCCGTCCGGACCTGCTCGACGGCTTCCCGTTCTGCCTCACTCAGCGACGCCTCGACCGACAGCGGCACCGCCACCGACGGCGACGACCCCGCCCAGCCGACGACGGCGACGACGAGCGAGAAGAACACGGCGAGGGCGGCGACGGTGCGGGCGGCGGAGCGGGTCTCGGAGGGCATGCAGACAGACAATCATGAGCTGTCTGGGTAACGGGTGTGACCTATGTGTCCGTGCCCCTCGGGCGGCCCTCGCGTTACCGGATATCGAGGATCGTCACGTCGAACGTCAGCGTCGCGTTCGGCGGGATGATCACCTCGCCGGTGTTCGGGTTCACGACGCCGCCCGCGCCATATGCCTGCTCTGGCGGAATGACGAGCGTCTTGCTCTCGCCGATCATCATCCCGAGGAGGCCGTCGTAGAACCCGGAGATCAGGCCCGGCTGCCCCGGGGCCGCCTCCCGAACGACGAACTCCGCCCCAGCGCTGGAGTCGAACACGTCCCCATTATCGAGACGGCCTTCGTAGGCCACGAGGACCGTGACGCCGTCCTCGACGACGCTCGGGCTGGAGTCGCACGCGGCGACGGCGAGGACGAGGAGGGAGAGGAGGGCGAGTCGGTGCATGGAGATCGGTTGGGTGTGCCGACCAAGCTACCGAGGCCGTCCGCCGACGGGTCCGAATTGCCCGTGGCCGGTCGGAATCGCCGGGTGAAGAGATCGGAGAGAGGCGGGGTGCGGCATCGCACGCATCGCCTTCCGTCTCTGCTCCTACTCTGATGCGTCCGCTTCTCGTCGGCCTCGGCCTTCTCGTCGCCCTTCCACCCTGGCCCAGGCGGGGCCGCCGACGCGATAAACGGGGTTGAGGCGCTCGCGACGGGGGACGCGCCGAGCCAGGGCACTGCGATGGTCGTCGACGACGTCTCAGCTGGGGTTCGCTGTAGGCCGGCGGCTCGGCCTGCCGGTGTTCTTCAGCGACCGCGAGTTCAGGCTCTGGCCCCGGCCCAGGACCTCCGATGCCACGTCGCTGGAACTGCCCGTCGTGGGCGACGCAGCGGCGAGCGCGGCGTTCGCCTCCGAGTAGGGGCGCGCCGCCGGTTCGGGGGTAGATTTGGCGAGACGCTCGAGTCGGCGTCTCGCCGGTTGATGCCCGTCCTTCGCGGCGTGCGAACGGCGGACCTGTCTCCCGCACCGGAGAGGTGGCAGAGTGGTCGAATGCGCCGGTCTTGAAAACCGGAGTGCCCTCACGGGTACCGTGGGTTCGAATCCCACCCTCTCCGCTACAGGGTCCCAATTCTGGCCATTGAGTGCTGAAATCGAGGCCTGTGCTTGTTGGGCTGCCGGAAATACTGCCGGTTCCGTCGTGAACTGGACGTCGACGTGCGCACGGTCCTCCCCGTGCTGGCGGGGAGAGGTCCTCCTCGACGCGGTCGGGCCTTCGTCGGCCGCCCCTCGGGCGCCCGCGCCTGGCGCGCTTGGCTGACCTGGGACGGGCCCGACTGACTCCCGATCGTGGCGGTTCGAGGGGGCCTGCCGGGCTCATGTGGCCGGGCCCGCTCGCAGAATCGGATCAGGCGCGTCGGCCTGGGGCGGCCAGTCCGCTACTCGTCGCTGACGGTGAACGGGACGTACATCCCCTTCCCGACCGGGTCCGGCACCTCGGCGACCCAGGCGTAGTCGCCGGGCTCGAACGTGGCCGTAAAGTAGGCCGTCGAGCCGGCCGGGGCCTCGTGGGTGCCGCCGAGGAAGGTGACCGGCGGGGGCGTGTCGAGCCCGTCGCGGCTACTCCAGTCCATCCAGGCCCCGAGCGCGTCGGGATCGACCTCGTCGTCGAGCCTGGCGAGGTGGACGTCGTGGCCGAGGAAGTGCTCGTGGGGCCCCTGGTCGCGGTACGCCACGGCGACCGTGTGGACGCCGGGTGCGGGCGGGTCGCCGGCCTCGATGCCGTCGGCCGAGACGGCCAGCCGGTAGGTCGGCTCGGGGGGCGGGGCCCCGGTCGGCGCGCCTGTCACGGTGATCTGGTGGGCCATCGGATGGAAGGCCCCGTTCGTCTTCACGTAGCACTCGACGACGTAGGTCCCCGGGGCGAGGTCGAGGGTGGCCTCGGCGACGTGGCCCGGCGACAGGAGCCCGGGGCCGCCGACGTAGACGGCCCCGCCGTACCACTCGGGGAGCCGGGCGAACACGGCCCCGGCCCCCTCGGCGTCGCCGTCGTAGAGGCGCTCGGCGCCCTCGACGAAGACCGGGACGACGTCGCGGAGCTGGTCCTCGAGGGTGTACCCGTCGGGGAGCCGGTTGACGAGGGCGAAGTGGGTGACGGCGTCGCGGTTGTCGAGGCGGATCGTGGTCCACCCGGGGCGGAGGGTGTCGGGGCCGGCGAAGGCCATGTCCTGGGTCACGAGCTCGGCGACGACGGGCCCGTCGGGCGGGGCCTCGGCCGGGGCGTCGGGGGCGTCGGCGCAGGCGACGAGGGCGAGGGCGAACAGCGAGATGACGAGGCGCATGGGATAAGGGGATCGGGACATGGGGTGAGGGGGAGGCCCTCAGCGGCGCTCCTCGAACAGGACGATAAGCGGCGTCGACCGCATCCCCTCGGCCCGTTCCCACGCGGCCTCGGTCGGGACGAGCAGGAGGAGGAGGGCGTCGGCGCCCGGCCGGCCGGCGGCCCGGCGCGCGGCCTCGACGGCGCCCGGCGCGTAGTCGACGGCGAAGACCCCGTTGATGACGAAGGGCTCGCCGGGGACGAGGTGGTCGACGGCCCCGAGCGGCCACCCCGGCAGGTCCGGGTCGCGGGGCAGGAACCGATCACCCGGGCGGAGCGGCCCCGACGTGAACCGCTCGACGACGTGGTCGTCCTCGACGCGGGCGGCGAGGAGGGCTAGCGGCGGCACGTCGCCGGTGCCCTCGACCGTGAGGAACCGGCCGAGGGCCGCGAGCGGCTGGCCGTCGAACGAGACGCAGTCGGGGACGGAGAGGGCCACGGCGGCGTCCGAGGCGGGCGGCCCCGACGTCCGCTCTCCGACCCAGGACCGCGTCAGCTCTCCGTCGCAGTGGTTCCACCGGCCCTCGAAGCGGCCGGCCTCAGAGAACGCGAACCGCAGCCGACCCCAGTAGGCGGTCCCCCCGCGGACGTCGGGGCACTGGCGCGCCGAGCGTGGCTCGTACCAGGTCCCCTCGAGGACGCCGTCGCGGAGCGTCCCCTCGAGGCGGGAGCCCCCGTCGTGGGCGTAGGTCCCGCTGACGGACGGGCCCTCGGAGTGGAGGGTCATCGCACCATAGGTCGTCGCCCACGTGCCGTCGACGGCGGTTCCGGGCTGTGCGGCGACGGGGAGGACGAGGAGGGCGGCGAGGAGGAGCGCGAGGCGGGGCATGGGATCGGAGGAGAACGGGACGGGGAGCGGCGGCGGGGCCTAGAGGCAGTGCTGGCCGTAGGTCGAGCCCGTGGGGATGGAGACCGGCACGAGCCGGCCGCACCCGGTCGCCGTCGTCGCCCCCGGCCGGAACTCGAGGCCGACGGCCGCGCCGGTCTGCGACGTCCCCGGGCCGAGGTCGGCGTGGGCGGGGTCGCCCGAGGCGGCCGTGAGGGTGAGGGCGGCGGGGTCGCCAATCGAGCCCCAGCTCGAACTGCCGGCCCCGTCGATCGCGACGTGGGTGAGTGTGCCGGTGCTCCGGAGCAGTTCGATCCCCTTCCACGCCCCGTCGTCACCCGCGAGGCGGATAGGGGCGGTCTCGGTGCCGGCGAGCGTGAGCACGCCGCCGGTGACGCCCAGCCCGATGTCGCCCTGGAACAGGATCTCGACGCCGCGCCCGACGGTGAATGCGGCGCCGTCGACGGCCAGGCCCACGGGCGTGTCGGTGATGACGTACGGGACGCCGAGGTCCCGCCACTCCGTGTCCTCCGTGAGCACGGAGACGTACGCGTAGACGTCGACGACGTCGCGGCCGTTGCCGGTGTAGCTGGACGCCGCGTCGAGGTCGTCGGCGACGGTGGCCCGGACGTGGGCGGCGCCGAGGGCGTTGTCGGTGAGGGCGTTGCGCGCGAACCCGGGGAGCGAGACGCCCTCCATCGCCACGAGCCCGTAGCCGGCCCCGCCGCGGAGGGTCGAGTCCGTGACCCGGACGGCCGCGTCGGTGGCGACGAACACGTTCCCGGGCTCGACCGAGCCGGAGTGCGTGTCGCTCCCGCCCCCCTCGACGACCGTGTGGGCGAGGCGGTTGTCGGCCGCGGAGAAGACCCGGAGGCCGCGCCAGCTTCCCCGGCCGGCCATGGCCCCGGTGAGGACGACGGGCTCGGCGGCCGTCCCCTCGGCCCGGAGGCGCCCCCCGGCGGCGACCGTCATCGCCATGTCGTCCTCGAACGCGATCCGGACGCCGGCCGCCAGGCGGAGGTCGCCGTCCGGCCCGGCCACGTCGAACGCGTACCGGTCGGACTCCTGCTCGACGAGGTACCCGTCGCCCATCGGCACCCACGTCACGGCCCCCGTCACGTCGTCGGCGTCGACGGCCACGAGGTCGACGTCGTTGCCGTCGGCCGTCGACGTGGCGTCGAGGAAGTGGGCCTGGGAGGCGGAGACGTGGGCCGGGCCGGCCGCGTTCGCCGTATACCGGTTGCGGCCGTGGGCGCGGAGCGCGGCGCCCGACGCCATGCTCAGCCCGAACGCGCTCCCCTCGCGGAGCGTCGCGTCGAGGAGCGTCGACTCGGCCCCGCCCGTTATAAGCAGGTTGCCCCGCGTAATCGACCCCGAGAACGACCCGCCGCCGCCGTGCTCGATCGTGACGTGCTCGAGCCGGTTCTCGGCGTGGTCCGCACCGTCGAGCCAGACGGCGCCCCAGTGGCCGCGCCGGGCCTCGGTCCCGGTCAGGACGATGGGCTCGGTGGCCGTCCCGGCGGCCCGGAGGCCGCTGGCGGCGCCCCGGACCACGAGCGTGACGTCCTCGGCGAACGCGGCGCGGACGCCGGGCTCGATCGCGAGGAGCCCCTGCGTCGTGACGTTCCGCGTCACGACGTAGTCGACGCAGGCCGGCGGGTCGATCCAGTTCTCCCACGTGGCGCCGCCGCTCAGCACGCCGCCGGCCTCGCGGGGCGACGGGCAATCGGAGACGGTGATCTGGACGGCCGCGCTCCGGGTCGGGTCGGCCGTGCTCGTCGCCGTGATCCGGGCGGTCCCGGAGGCGACCCCCGTTACCCGGCCGGCCCCGTCGACGCGAGCGACGGCCTCGTCGTCGGACGCCCACGTGACGCCCTGCGGCGCCGACGCGGGCCGGACCTCGGCCTCGAGCCGGAGCGTCTCGCCCATGGCGACCTCCGCGACCGCGGCGACGATCTCGACGCCGGTGACGACAGAGCCGCCGGGGTCGGTGGGGCCCATCGAGTCGCACGCGACGAGGGCGAGCGCGAGGGCACACAGCGCGAGGGCGCGTGGGGCGGAGCGGGGCATGAGAGGGGAGGCAGGGGGGTGCGCCCGTGAGGTACGGGAGGGCTCTTGGCTGGTCGTTAGCCCCCTCTTAGTTTGGTCTTAGATGAGTGCCCCGTCACGAATCCGGTTGCTCGGCCCCGCGGACACGACGTGCCCGCGGGCGGCCACGCTCCTGGTCGGCCCAAAGCGGGTCGCGCTCCTCGCGTACCTCGCCCTCGCACGCCCCCGCGGCTTCCAGCGGCGCGACACGATCCTCCCCCTCTTCTGGCCCGACCACGGGCAGGCGGCCAGCCGGAACGCGCTGAGCAACCTGCTCTACCACGTCCGCCGGGGCCTGGGGCCCGGGGCCGTCGTCAACCGGGGGGCCGAGGAGGTCGGCCTGGACCCCGGTCGGCTCTGGGTTGACGTGGTCGAGTTCGAGGAGGCCGCCCGGCGGGGCGAGTTCGCCCGGGCCCTCGACCTCTACCGTGGCGACCTGCTCGAGGGGTTCTTCGTCCGCGGCGCCGCGCCCGAGTTTGAGCGGTGGCTCGACGACGAGCGGCGCCGGCTCCGGCGCCGAGCGAGCGAGGCCGCGTGGGCGCTGGCCGACGCCGCCGAGGCCGACGGCGACGCGCCGACCGCCCGCGCCGCCGCCCGCCGCGCGGCGGCGCTCGCCCCCCCCTCCGACGAGGCGCACGTCCGGCTGGTGGAGACGCTGGGGCGGACGGGCGACCGGGCCGGCGCGCTCGCCGCCCACGCCGCGTACTGCCGGCGGCTGACCGACTACCTCGGCCTCGGCCCGTCGGCGGCGGCCTCTGCGGCCGCAGCCCGACTCCGGCGGGCCGTCCTCCCGGCCGCCCGCCCGTCGCCCCCCCCCACGCGGCGGATCGCGGTCCTCCCGTTCCAGGCGCTGGGCGCCGACGCGCCGAGCGCGTTCGCCGACGGCGTCCAGGTCGGGCTCATGGCCCGGCTCTCGGCCGTCGGCGGCCTTGACGTCATCTCGCGGACGTCGGTCCGGCGGTTCGACCGGCCGGCGGCGGTCCCGGAGATCGCCGCCGCGCTCGGCGTGGGGTGGGTGCTTGAGGGCGAGGTCCTGGAGGGCCCCGCCGGGGTCCGCCTCGCGGTCCGCCTCGTCGACGCGCCGAACGACCGGCAGGTGTGGGCAGGCGACTTCCGCCGGCCGCTCGCGACCGAGGGCGTGTCCCAGATCCAGGCCGAGGTCGCGCGCGAGGTGGCCGGGGCGCTCCGCATCGAGGTCGGGGCCGCGCCCGACGAGCGGCCCCACACGCCGAGCCTCGACGCCTACCGGTTCTGGGCCGAGGGCCGGCGCCGGCTCGACGAGCGGACGGAGGCCGGCATGCGGGAGGCCGTCCGGCTGTTCCGCCAAGCGCTCGCCGCAGATCCTCAGTACCCGCTCGCCCTCGTCGGCCTGTCCGACGCGCTCGGGCTGCTCTACGACTACCGCCACGAGCCGGACCCGTCGGTGCTCAAGGAGGCCGAGGCCGCGGCCCGGCGCGCGCTCGCCGCGGCGCCCGACCTCGCCGAGGCCCACGCCTCGCTCGGGGCCCTCAGCGTGGCCCGCCGCGACGGCGTCGCCGGGCTCTACGCCTTCGACCGGGCCGTCGAACTCCGGCCGGACTACGCCGAGGCCCACAACTGGCGGTCCTACGCGAGCGCCATCCTCGGCCGGCCGGAAGACGCGCTCGCGAGCGCCCGCCAGGCCGTCGCGCTCGACCCGCTCTCCCCCGAGGCCGTGATCAACCTGGGGTTCGCGCTCCTCATCACGGGGGAACCCGAGGGCGCGCTCGCCGAGGCCCGCCGCGTCCGGGAGCTGAGCCCGGGCTTCGTGACCGGCGCGTTCTACGAGGGGCTCCCCCTGCTCGCGCTGGGCCGGCCCGCCGAGGCCGCGGCCGTGCTCGAGGGCGTCGAGGAGCCGTGGAGCGGCCTCGGCCCGCAGACGGCCCGGGCCGTCGCGCTCGCCGCCCTCGGCCGGTACGACGAGGTGCGCGCGGCGCTCGCCATGTTCGAGGCTGAGGGCGACGCGTTCGCCGCGGCCGTCGCCCACCTCGCCCTGGGGGACGTGCCGACGGGCGAGGCCGCCCTCGGCCGGGTCCGCGAGTGGGGCGCGTGGACGGCCGTCGCCGTCCACCACCTCTTCGGCCCGCTCTGGGCCACCCTCCCGCCCCGCACGCTCCGCGAGGCCAGGGCGCGCGCCGGTCGAGCCTGGGGGGCCGTCGGCGCCGGAGGGCGGGCGTTGGCGTTCCCCGGCGAGGTGGCGCCCTCCCGTGGCTCGTAGACCAAGGGCAGGGGCGGCCGGCGCACTCGCCTCCTGCCCTCCCGGGGCTCGGTAGCCGCGCCCGTTGCTTCGTCGGCCACCCCGACCGGGCGGCGTTCCTCAGCGGGCTCGACGTCCGGGACGTGTGAGACGTCGGCAATCGCGAAGCTCGCGGCCATGAACGACGAAGTCATGTGGCGGAGGCTCGACGTCGTCCCCTCCGGGCGGTCTGCGAGATCCGGGGCGTCCCGTGCGTCCGGGACGGGGGACGGGCCGAGCGGCAGACGATGGACCGGTCGCGGAGCTTCGGCGAGCCGGTCGAGGACCTCAGGACGATCCGGCGGGCCGTGGCGACGCACGCGGCGCGAGCGGCCGAGAAGCTCTGGGCCGGGAGGCTCGTGGCCGCGCGGGTCGGCGCGTCCTGCACGACAAAGGGATATGGCGACGGGCCCCACACATCGGGGGGGGTCGAGCGCGACCTCGCCGTGGCGCCGCCACGGACGCCCGACCTGCCCCGGGCCACGCTCCTCGTGCTCGGCCAGGCCTACGAGGCCCGCCACGCCGAGGGGCAGCCGTCCCCGTACTGGAAGGCCGGCGTCGTCCTCGGCGAGCCGAGGCGGGCGGGGACCGAGCAGAGGTCCCTCTTCGACGCGACGAACAGACGCCTCAGCAGGGCCGGCTCATGGACGCGGTCAACGCGTGTAACCGGGGGATCGGGAAGCGGGCCCTGGCCGTCTGGGGCAGCGAGGTCACGCCGGGGAGCTACGCCGGGACCTGGTACCTCTCGGGCGCCGCGGACGGTGGCCTCGGCGGTGACGATTACATCAGCTACACGTACACCGAAACGGGGGCGCTCACCTGCGACAGCCCGGGGTCCACCCTGGACGCCTTCGTGCTGTACCGCGGCCAGGTCCGCGTCCGGTAAGACCGGCGCCCGCTTCGAGGCGCCCCCGACGGCCCCGGCTGGCGGGGGCGCTCCGACGCGTGTCCCCCGGGTTGCCCCCGGCCTTCGCCTCCTCCGTCGGCCTGCTAGGCCGGCCCGACGACGCGGACGTAGACGTGGGCCGCTCGCGGGAGCCCGGCGCTCCGGAGCGCCCGGTGAGACCCCTCACCGGGCGCCCGACTGGCTCCGCTAGACGGCCCGACGGCGGCCCCTGAACAGGCTGACCACGAACAGGAGGAGGCAGGCCCCGACGAACGAGACCGCCACCGCCCCGAGGCTCAAGGAGTCCGTGAGGTCCGGGACCCCGACGAGTGGGCTGATGACGAGCCCGGCGAGGAAGGCCCCAATGATGCCCACGACGACGTTGAGGAGGATGCCCTGCTGGGCGTCGGTCCCCATGACCTTGCTGGCGGCCCACCCGATGAGCCCGCCGATGACGAGGAACAGGATGAAGTTGATCATCTCAGGGAGGGATTGAGGCGAGAGGCGGCCCCGAAGGGCCGGCTGGCCGGAAGGCCGAGCCCCCATTCAACTCGCCGCTCCCGGGCAGTTCCACCGAGGGACGAGACCCGGCGGACCCCTAGGCCCCTCCTGCCCCGGGGCACCGCGACGAGTCCGGGTGAGACCGCGCGCGCTCCCGGGTTTCGGGGGCCGCCCGGAGCCCTGAAGACGCCGGCCGTCGGCTCGGGCCCGGCCGCGACGGTGCATCGAAACAGGGCGACGGCCGCGACCGGAGCGCCGGATTGTCTCCCCGGGAATCCCGGAGATCGGGGCCGCGCCGGAACGGCCCGGCATAACAGAGTTAGAATGAGCCATCTCGTAGGCCGACACAGTCGGTCCTGGCAGGGGGAGGGCTAGGCTCTCCCTCCGCTCGGGCCTCGCGGGGTCGGCCTCCTTCCCCGGGCCGGCCCCGCCGTCGTTCGGGCCTGTCAGGCCGCCGCCGGCGGTCACAGAACGGCCCCCGAGCCCGCGGGGCCCGAGCGGTAGGGTCCGCACCGAGGCGTCCGCCCAAGCGAACGCGACTGTTCGCGTTCGACGTACGCCGAGTCGGGCCACGTACAGAGGCAACAAATCGGCGCAAGTGGGTTGAGATCGTACCGACACCGCCGATGAACCGACCGTCGGGGCGAACGACCGGCGGTGGTGTGCCGGGGGGTGCCTCGGGGACCGGGGCGCTCTTCTGGGGCGCCCCGATCCCGTTCGCAGCCGCTCACTGCGGGCTCGCCCGCCCCCCGAGCGCGACGCCCCCTACGCAACGCGACATCTCGACGGGCCGGCCGCCAAGACCGGCCCCGCCCGCTTGGTCCTCCACACAGACCCCGGCGACCTCCACGTACGCCGCCGTGGGCGGGGGACCGGGCTCGGCGGCCGGCAGGACGGCGGGGGCCAGCAGCGGGGCGGCCAGGGCACAGAGCCCGTCGAGGGCGACGAGGACGAGGAGGCGGCGCATGTGGTGGGGGTCCGCGGGTGGTGGGGTCGGACCGGCCCCCTGTCCAACCCCGTGCCGACGCCTCCCGGGACCGGTCTGCTTGGAGATCCGGTCACCCGAGCGTTCCGGCGAGGCGGCACGCCCCCCTCGCCGTCTCAGTTCGAGCCGCCCGTCGGAGGGTGCGATCGCCGACGAGGCAGGGACGCCGGCCGGCTACGGTCCGTGCGTCGCGTGGGGCCACGGAGTCGCGCTGGCGCCGATGGCGCGGGCCGACGTCGTCCCGTCGTACCCGTGCGGGTGGGTGACCGAGGCCGGCGGCGCCCCGGCACGCGTCTCCGTGCCTACGGGAGACCCCTCCCCGCTCCCATGGCCACGTTCGACAGAGACCCCGGCGTCCCCTTCCCGCACCGCATGCGCGCGTTCGCCGACGCGCTCGAGGCTGAGGGGCGCCCGACGACGGCCGCCCACGTCCGGGCCGCCGTCGACACCCACGAGATGTTCGTCGCCGAGGGCCGCCTCGGGGAGGGGCAAGCCCACCTCGTCCGGGCCCTGACCGGATTCGTCCCGGCACGAGTCCTCAAGGAGATCGAGGCCGGCCCCCATCAAGGCAACGCCGAGGCAGGGTAGGGCCTGCGGGCACGGACAGCGAAGGGTATCTCGGCGGCCCTCTCCCTTGCACGTGCGTGTCGGACCCGTTCGGTCTTAACCCGGTCCACCTCGCGGACCCACCCTCTCCGCCTCGGGCGGCCGTCGGCGGGCGGCCTGACGCGACGCCCGAGGCGGGCGATCTTGGTGCAACCCGCCGCCGGGCCGCCCGTCAAGCGACGCCGCCCCCCGACCCCGACCGATGCGCCTCGCCGTCTTCGCCGCCCTCGTCCTCGCCGCCCCCCTCCAGGCCCAGGACTCGACCGCGGTCACGCTCGCCGACGCCGTCCGCATCGCCGTGGACGAGAGCCCGGAGGTCCGCCGGGGCGAGGCGATCGGGCGGGGCGAGTCGGCGGCCGTCCGCGCCGCGCGCGCGGGCCGGCTTCCGACGCTCGACCTCCAGGTGGCGCCCCAACAGCGCTACGGCCTCGGGTTCGACCAGACGACGGGTGAGGTCGTGTCGCAGACCGTCGAGACCATGTCGGTCGGCGTTGGCGCGTCGCTGCCGCTCTACGACGGCGGACGGACGCGGTCGCTCGTCCGCGAGGCCGAGCTCCGGCGCCAGTCCTCCGAGGTTGGGCTCCAGCGGACGCGCCAGCAGGTCGCGCTCGACGTGGCCCAGCAGTTCCTCACGCTCTTGCTCGACCGCGAGATCGCTGGGATCGAGGCGGAGAACCTCGACGCGGCGCAGTCGCAGCTGGAGCGCGTCTCCGAGCTAGTCGAGGCCGGCGCCCGGCCGCGCGGCGACCTCTTCGCCCAGGAGGCCGTCGTCGCCCAGCGGCGGACGGCGCTCGTGGTCGCCCAGGGCGCCGTCGAGCGTGATGAAGTCATCCTGATCCAGCTTGTGGGGCTCGACCCGCTCGGGGCGTACCGGTTCGTCGGGCCCGACCTGGAGCGGCTGGAGGCGTCCGGCCTCCTCGACGCGCCGCTCGCGCCGCTCGTCGAGCTCATCGAAGCGGCCCGCGAGACGCGTGCCGACCGCCGCTCGCAGGAGCTGGCGATCCAGGCCGCGGAGGCGTCCGTGGGGAGCGCCCGCGCGGCCGGCCGGCCGTCGGTCACGCTCAGCGCGAACGCCGGGACCGGCTACTCGAGCCTCCAGCAGCAGGTCGTCGGCGAGCCCCCCGTGATCCCGGTGACCCTGGCCGACGGCTCGCCGATCCTCCTCGGCGGCCAGCCGCTCACGTTCCCAGGCGACCCGACGCTCGAGACGACGCCGGTCTTCAGCCAGTTCAGCGACAACCGGAGCGGGTCGCTCGGCCTCGTCCTTACCGTCCCCATCTTCGACCGGTACCAGACGCGGCGGGCGGTGGTCGAGGCTCAGATCCAGGCCGAGACCGCCCGGATCCAGCTCGACGCGCTCGACCGACAGGTCGCGGCCGAGGTCCAGCAGGCCGTCGTCGAGGCGCGGACGGCGCGGGCCCAGCTCGACGCCGCCGAGGCCCAGGTCAGGGCGGCCGAGGAGGCGCTCCGCGTCGAGGGCGACCGCTACCGCCTCGGGGCCGGCACGCTCTACGACGTGGCCGAGGCCCAGACCCGCCTCGCCGAGGCGCAGTCGCAGCGGGCGCAGGCGGCCTACGGGCTCGCCTTCCGCCGCGTCCTCGTCCGCCTCGCCGTCGGCGACACCGACCCGGCCGAGCTCGCCGCCCTCATCAGCGAGTGAGCGCGCCCCGCGTAACCTCGGCCCGCCGATCCCGTCCCACCCGCTGACCCGACCCACCCGTCCCCCCGCGATGTCCCCCACGAAGAAGATCCTGATCGGCCTCGGCGTATTGCTGGTCGTGTTCATCGGCGTCGCCGCGATGCTCGGCGGCGGCGAGGAGGGCATCGAGGTCGAGACGGCCGAGGCCCGCGTCCGGACGATCACCCAGACCGTGACCGCCTCGGGCACCGTGGCCTCCGAGGTCGAGGTGCCCATCTCGTCCGACGTCTCGGGTGAGATCATCTTCCTGGCCGTTGAGGAGGGCGACCGAGTGAACCAGGGCGACCTCCTCGTCCGCATCCAGCCGGACTTCTACGTGACCGAGGCCGAGCGGGCGCGCTCGCAGATCGCGACGGCCCAGAGCGGCGTCGGCGAGGCGCAGGCGTCGGTCGTCGAGGCCCAGCGGTCCGTCGAACAGGCCCGTGCCGACCTCGCCCGCGCGACCGCCGAGCGGGAGCGGGCCGAGCGCGCGCTCGAGCGCCAGCAGGACCTGTTCGACCGCGACGTGGCGCCGGCCATGGACCTCGAGGCCGCGCGCGGCGCGTTCGAGGTGGCCCGGGCCGCCGAGCAGGCCGCGCGCCAGGCCGTCTCCGGTGCCGAGGCCCGCGTCGGGAGCGCCCGCCAGCGCGTCCAGAGCGCGCAGACGCAGGTCCAGAGCGCCCGCGCCGGCGCCCGCCGCGCCAGCCAGGAGCTCGCGCGGACGGCCATCTACGCGCCGATGTCCGGGACCGTCAGCCAGCTCAACGTCGAGCTCGGCGAGCGCGTCGTCGGGACGGCCCAGATGTCGGGCACGGAGATCATGCGGATCGCCCGGCTCGACGCCATGACCATGGAGATCGACGTCAACGAGAACGACGTGGTCAACGTCGAGGTCGGCGACTCGGCGCGCGTCGAGGTCGACGCGTACCCGGACGAGGCCCTCGGTGGGGCGGTGGCCCAGATCGCCAACTCGGCGCGGATCCAGAACGCCGGGACGGCCCAGGCCGTGACCAACTTCCCCGTCGTCGTCCGGCTGGCCGCGGCGGGCGCCTCGGCCGAGGACGCCGAGCGCGCGCCCGAGGAGGGCGTCCCCAGCGCGCCCGGCCCCATCCTCCGGCCCGGCATGAGCGGGACCGTCGACATCTACACGCGGTCGGTGCCCGAGGCCGTCGTCGTGCCCATCCAGGCCGTCACCGTCCGCGACATCAACGAGGTCGAGCGGGAGCGCCGCCGGAAGGCTCGCGCGGGCGGCGACGAGTCGGCCGATCCCGACGCCGTGTCCGAGGAGGAGGACCTCCGCCGCGTCGTGTTCGTCGTGGAGGACGGCGCGGCCGTCATGCGCGAGGTCCGGACCGGCATCGCCGACGACACGCACATCGAGATCCGCGAGGGGCTCACGGGCGGCGAGACCGTCATCACGGGCCCGTTCCGCCTCCTCCGCACCGAGATCGCGGACGGGGACAAGGTCCAGAGCGACGACTAGCGAGACTCGCCTCCCTCCACCCGCCCGTTTTCGCACCCGTTCTCCCGCCCCCCGCATGGTCATCGACATCGCCGACGTCTGGAAGACCTACCGGATGGGGACCCAGGAGGTCCACGCGCTCCGGGGGTGTTCGCTGGCGGTCGAGCGCGGCGAGTACGTCGCCATCATGGGGCCGTCGGGCTCGGGCAAAAGCACGCTGATGAACGTGATCGGCTGCCTCGACGTGCCGACGAAGGGGACGTACGAGCTGGAGGGCCGCGACGTGGGGCGGCTCACCGACGACGAACTCGCGGAGGTCCGCAACCGCGAGATCGGGTTCGTCTTCCAGACCTTCAACCTGCTCCCGCGCCAGGACTGCCTGCAGAACGTCGAGCTCCCGCTCGTCTACGCCGGCGTCGGGCGCGCCGAGCGGAAGGAGCGGGCGACCGAGGCGCTCCGCCGCGTCGGGCTGGGCGACCGACTCGACCACAAGCCGAACGAGCTGTCCGGCGGCCAGCGCCAGCGCGTGGCGGTCGCCCGCGCGCTCGTCAACCGCCCGGCCATCCTCCTCGCCGACGAGCCGACGGGCAACCTCGACTCGACGACGTCGGAGGAGATCATGCGCCTGTTCGAACTCCTCTACCGCCAGGGCAACACGCTCCTCGTGGTCACGCACGAGGACGACATCGCCGCGCACGCCCGCCGCGTCGTCCGCCTCCGCGACGGCGTCGTCGAGACGGACGAGCCGGTCGCGGGACCGGCGCTGGCGGGCGTCTCCGAGGCCGAGTTGGAGGCGACGGCCGCGGCCTGACCCTGCCGCCTCGGTCGGCCCGCGAGACCGAGCCGCCGGCGTTTCTTTTGCTGCGCTTGTCGGCGCGGGGTGGGCGTCGTCTACCTTCGCCCGGTTCGATCCCCACATCCGACCCGGAGGGGTCCCGCCATGGGTGACAAGTCTCCCAAGTCCACGTCCAAGAAGACCCACCAGAAACAGAACGCGGCCGCCGCGGTGGCCGCGAAGAAGAAGGCGGCGCAGGACGCCAAGCACGTCGTGCCGCCCACCAAGAAGTAGGCACGGCCGCGGCGGAGGTCCCGACGGAGTGCGCGGCGGAAGGCCGAGGGGGACTGCCTCGGCGAGCGCGTCGGCCCGGGCGCCGTCGCGGGGTGAGGCGCCACGCAGTGCTCGCGGGGCGGAGGCCGGTGAACGGCCGATGAGTTCGGCGGGGCGCATGGAGTCGTCACGGGTTCTGGCCCGTTGTTGGCAGATCATCGGCCCTTCCCTACCGCCCGGTCCGTGCCCGACTTCGCCGCCGCCCTCGTCGCGGCCTTCCTCCCGCTCTTCGTCGCGATCAACATCCCCGGCATCCTCCCGCTCTACATCGGGATGACGGAGACGTTCACGAACGACGACCGCCGCCAGCTCCTCATCCGCGCGCTGCTCGCGGCGCTTGTGCTGGCCGTGCTCATGCTGTTCGCCGGGCAGGTCATCTTCGACACGCTCGGCATCACGCTCAACGACCTCCGCGTGGGCGGCGGCCTCATCCTGCTCGTGATCGCCGTGACCGACCTCGCCTTCGGCGACACGAAGGACCGGCGCGGCGGCAAGAAGAAGGACCGCGAGAAGCTGACCGACCGCGAGGAGGGCGAGCCGGTGGATCTGCCCGTCGTCCCGCTCGGCATCCCGCTCATCATCGGGCCGGGCGCCATCACGACGATCCTCATCACGGACGGGGCCTACGGGTGGCTCGTGACGCTCGCGTCGATCATCCTCAACATGGCCCTCGTGTTCGTCGCGTTCACGTTCGGGCCAGCGCTGCTCAAGCTGTTCGGACGGGGCACCTCGAAGGCCGTCGCGAAGGTGGCGAGCCTGTTCCTGGCGGCCATCTCGGTGGCGATGATCCGGGCCGGCATCCTCGGCATGATCGGGGCGAGTTGAGGCGCGCGGGAAGGGGATGAGGGATGAGGCGTAGGCGGCCCATGCCCCCTTCCTCCTCCCCCATCCCTCCGCTGCGCACCACCGAGGCCCGCTGGTTCCTGCGCGGCGAGACGCCGGCCGAGGTGGCGGCGTGGTTCGACGCGCTCGGCCCGCCCGTCGAGGGGTCGTCGCGGACGGACCGCTACCTCGCGCCCACGAGCGACGCGCTCGGCGTCAAGCTCCGCGAGGGACAGATCGAGGCCAAGCGCCTCGACGGCCCGGCGGGCACCCTGGACGCCGGCCGCGCCTCGGCCCCGCTCGAGACGTGGACGAAGTGGTCGTTCGCTCTCGCGGAGGACTCCGTACCAGAGGACGGCTGGGTCGAGGTTCGCAAAACGCGGCGGCAGCGGGAGCACGAGGCCGGCGGCGGGACGTGCCGGCTGGAGCTGTCCGAGGTGACCGTCGATGGCGACGTGTGGTGGTCGGTGTGCCTCGAGGCCGAGGGGCCGAGCGCCGGGGCCCGGCAGCGTGCGCTCGCGACGGCCGCCGCGCGCTGGCTCGGCCGGCCCGACGCGCCGGCGCTCCCGGCCGAGGCGGCGATGGGCTACCCGGCGTGGCTCCGCGCCGTCGGCTGAGCCCGCCTCGGCGCGCCGGCGGAGGCCCCGAGGCGGACGGAGCCGGGCGGCATGTCCGACATTAGGGCGTCGCCACCACGCACCCGATGCGCCCTCTCGCCCTCCTTGTCCTGGCCGTGACCGTCGCCCATGCGCAACCGCCGACGCCTGCGCTGATCCCGCTGCCGGCAGAGGTCGAGACGCGGGACGGGCCGCCGTTCGTGATGACGGACGCGACGCCGCTCGTGGTCGACCCCGGCGACGCCGAGGCTCGGCGCGTCGCCGGCGTGTTGGCGGCGCTCGTCGGCAACACGGTCGAGACCACGCCCCCGATCGTGGAGGCCGCGCCCGCGGGCGTCCCGGCCGTCCGCCTCCGCATCGACGCCGCGGCGGGCCACGGCGACGAGGGCTACGCGCTCGACGTCGCTTCCACCGGCGTCGACCTCGTGGCGAGCGCGCCGGCCGGGCTGTTCTACGGCGTCCAGACGCTCCGCCAGCTGCTGCCGGCCCGCGTCGAGTACGAGGCCGCGCTGTACGCGCCGCTCCCGGTCCCGGCCGTCCGCGTCGTCGACCGGCCGCGGTACGAATGGCGCGGGATGATGCTCGACGTGGCCCGCCACTTTTTCGAGGTCGAGGACGTCGAGCGCGTGATCGACCTCATGGCGCTCCACAAGCTCAACCGCCTCCACCTCCACCTGTCGGACGACCAGGGCTGGCGGATCGAGATCCCGTCGCGTCCCGCCCTCGCGCGCGTCGGGGGGCGGACCGAAGTCGGCGGCGGGCCGGGCGGGTACTACACGGTCGAGGACATCGCCCGGATCGTCCAGTATGCGGCCGAGCGGTTCATCACCGTCGTCCCCGAAATCGACCTGCCGGGGCACACGAACGCGGCGCTCGCGGCGATCCCCGAGATCAACTGCGACGGCCGCGCGCGCGCGCCGTACACCGGCACGAACGTCGGCTTCAGCACGGTGTGCGTCGAGCGGGAGGAGACGTGGGCGTTCGTCGAGGACGTCGTGGCGTCGCTGGCGGAGCAGTTTCCCGGCGAGACCATCCACCTCGGCGGCGACGAGGTCGAGGAGCTGACGGCGGATCAGTACGCCGCGTTCGTCACGCGCGCCCAGGCCATCGTGACGGCCGCCGGCAAACGGTACGCCGGGTGGGACGACGTGGCACACGCGGGCCTCGCGCCGGGCGCCGTGATCCAGGTCTGGCGCGCCCAGCGGGCGGACGTCGCCCGGCAGGTCGAGGCGGCCGTCGCCAACGGCGCCGCGCTCGTCCTCTCGCCGTCCGACCGGATCTACATCGACATGAAGTACGACGAGTCGACGGTCCTCGGGCTGACGTGGGCCGGCCTCAACGGCGTCCGCGACGCCTACGACTGGGACCCCGGGGTGCTCCTCGACGTGCCCGAGGCGGCCGTGCTCGGCGTCGAGGCGCCGCTGTGGGCCGAGACGCTCTCCACGATCCGCGACGTCGAGTTCATGGCGTTCCCCCGGCTGGCGGGCGTCGCCGAGATCGGGTGGACGCCGCAGACGGCCCGGTCGTGGGGCGGCTACCGCGCCCGCCTCGGCGCGTTCGGCCCGCGGTGGACGGCGCTCGGCGTCCACCACTTCCGCTCGCCCGAGGTCGACTGGACGCTCGGCGGCGTCGAGTAGTCACTCGCCGAACTGGGCGGCGGCGTAGAAAAAGACGGACTCCGCCGAGTCGGCCGCCGTGCTCCCGGTCGTCGTGTGCTCGGCCAGGACCGCGCCGCCGCGACGCACCGTCACCGCCAGTCGGACGTCGGCCTGCGCGGACCGGCCTCGGAGGCGAACCTCGACCGTCCCCGACCGGCGCTCCCCGAAGTCGACGGTCCGGGTGAAGGGGAACGACGCGATGGGCTCCTCGACCGGCGTGCCGTCGGCGCCCGTCGTCGTCACGCGGGCGTCGGCGATCGGGCCGGCCACGTCGACGCGGTACTCGACGCGGGTGGGGGCGGAGGGGCCGCGCCAGAGGACGGGCGCCACGACGAGGACGAGGGCGACCGCCAGCCCGAAGAGCACGAGCGCTCGGCGCTGGGACGCCGGGCCGGGGTCGGGAGGCTCCGCCTCGGCGACGTCGTCGGGCGGGTGGAGGCGGTAGCCGACCTTGGGGACCGTCTCGATGAGGCCGGCGCCGCGCGCGTCGTCGCCGAGCGCCTGGCGGAGCTGCGAGACGCACCGCGTCAGCGAGGCGTCGGTGACGACCACGTCGGGCCAGACGGTGTCCATCAGTTCGTCGCGCGTCACGACCTCGCCGGCCCGCTCCGCGAGGAGGACGAGGACGGCCACGGCCTTCGGCTCCAGGCGCACCGCTGCGCCGTCGCGCCGGACCTCGTTGGCGACGGGGTCGACGGTCCAGGGACCGAGGGCGAACGCGGTGGCGGGCGGCATCGGGTTGGCGGAGATGGGTGGAGGCTAGGCGTGGGAGGCGTCCCTCTGTCGGAGGAAGATCGGAGGTCGCGACCTCCGACGGACCTTCGAACGCCCTGAGGGCTCTAGCGGGCGATCGCGGCGATGCTCCGGCGTCCCACCCCACGCCCGATGAAGCCCGTCCTCCTGGCCCTCGTGCTCACCGCCACCGCGCCCCTGTCCGCCCAACCCCCCGCCGACCTCTGCCCGCCGCTCGCCGAGGCGGACCGGGTCGCGCTGGCGGAGGCCTTCCGCCTCGGCGCAGCCGTAGACCCGCTGCCCGGTTGGCACGACGCGCCGTCCGCCGTCCTGCTGGTCGCCGGCGACCGCGAGGTGCTCGTCCGCCACCCGCGCCCGCCGGACGGCTTCGCCCTCGCCGTCCCGTTCGACTCGCTCCTCGGCGGCCCGGTCTACGTCCGCGACCGGCAGTTCCAGCCGGACTTCCTCGCCACGTTCCCCGTCGGCGGCGTGCCGACGGTCGTCGTGGGCACGCCCGGGCAGACGGGCCTGGGGCCGACCGACTGGGTACTGACGCTGCTCCACGAGCACGTCCACCAGGTCCAGATGGCCCAGCCGGAGTATTTCGACGCCGTCGCTGCGCTCGGCCTCGCCCGCGGCGACACGACCGGGATGTGGATGCTGACCTACCCGTTCCCGTACGACGAGCCGGCCGTCGGCGAGCGGTTCGACGCCTACCGCACGGCGCTGGCGGACGCGCTGGCGGACCCGACGCCGGCGGCACTCGCGGAGGTCCGAACAACGCGGGCCGCGCTCCGCGACAGGCTGGGCCCGGCCGACGACCGCTACCTCGCCTTCCAGCTGTGGCAGGAGGGCGTGGCCCGGTACGTCGAGGTCCGGGGGGCCGAAGCGGCGGCCGAGGCGGGCGGGGCGCTCCCCGCCTTCCGCGCCCTCCCCGGCGCGGTCCCGTACGGAGTGGGCGCGGCCGGTCTCCGTGAGCAGGTCGCGAACCAACTCCGCGGGCTGGAGCTCGCGGGGGCGAGGCGGAACGTCGTCTACCCGGTCGGGGCGGCCGAGGCGCTCCTCCTCGACACGGCGCGGCCGGGCTGGCGCCACCGGTACCACGCCGAGCCGTTCGACCTCTCGCGCTACTGGGTCCGGCGCTGAGCAGGTCCGCCTCAGGACCGGGGGGATGGCTGGGGCTGTACCGGGCATCACGTGGCGCCGCCGAAAGCGCTTGCGCCCGGCCCGCACCACGGCGACCATGGGGAGGCCACCACGTCTCGATGTCCATGCGGTTCGCTCTCTTCGCCGTCGCTCTTCTCGCCACCGTCGGCACGGCGTCCGCTCAGTCCGAGCGGTTCGAGCGGCTCGAACGGACCTCGAACGGTGTCACCATCACGTACGGTCTGTTCGTGCCGGAGGACTACGACCCGACCGTCGCGTACCCGCTCGTGATGGCCCTCCACGGCGCCGGCGAGCGCGGCTCCGACTACCGCAACCTGACCGTCGGCGACGCCGCGACGAACGGGCTCACGACCTGGGCCACGCCTCAGGTCCAGGACGAACACCCCGCGTTCGTCCTCGCCCCGCAGGTCCCGTCGGACCGCCGCTGGAGCGCCGAGACGGACCCCGACCAGTCTGACCTCACGGCCGTCCAACTCACGACGCTGGAGATCCTGGAGTCCGTCGAGGCCGAGTACTCCATCGACCCGGACCGGATCTACGTTGCTGGCCTGTCGATGGGCGGGCACGGGACGTGGGACTTCGTGTCTCGCCTCCCCGGCCGGTTCGCCGCCGCCGTCCCGATGAGCGGCGAGGGCTTCCCGTCCCAGGCCGAGACGCTGCTCCACCTCCCGATCTGGGCGTTCACCGGCGAGTCGGACACGGTCGTTCCGCCGGGCGAGACGCGCCGCGTGATCCAGCGGCTCGAAGACCTCGGCCGAGACGTGATCTACACGCACTGCCGCCGGTCGCCGATTGGCGCGCGGGCCTACGGCTGCCCCGGATACATCGGCACCGACTCCCTCGCGGCGGCCCTCGACGCCCACGCCGACCTGATCTACTGGAGCGAACCGAGCGTCGGGCACGGGCCGTGGGGGCCGTGGTTCCGAAACGGGTTGATGCAGGACTGGCTGTTCTCGAAGGTCCGCCAGGACCCCGACGCCGTGACGATCACCGCGCCCGCCTCGGGCGCGCGCTGGGCCGGGACGGAGACGGTCACCTGGACCACGACGCGCTCGACGGCCGACGTCGTCGAAGTGTGGCTCAACCGGACCGACGACCCCGCCAGTTGGCAGAAGCTGGGCGAGGCGCCCATCGCCGCCGGCACGTTCGAGGTCGACACCGAGGCGGCCGAGGACGCCGCCCGGGCCCGCGTCCGCCTCTGGGTGCGGAACGCGGACGGGCGGATCGCTGGCCGGGCCACGAGCGCGCCGTTCGCCCTCGACAACCCCGGGGACGCGTCGCCGGAGCTGACGCTCCAGGCCGAGGGCCTCCGCTTCGACCCGCGCCTCGGCGGCACGGAGTACACGCTCTCGTTCCTCGCCGCCGACCCCGACGGCGACGCGCTCACGGCCGAGGTCGCCTACAGCCTTGACGGCGGCCAGACCTACACGGTCATCGACACGCCCGACCTCGGCGCCGGGGCGGAGCAGGCCGTCGAGATCGACCTGGCGGCGCTCCCGAACTCGCGCGAGGCCCGCTTCCTCGTCTCGCTCTCCGACGGCACGACGACCGTTTCGGAGGAGACGGTCTCGTTCCTCAAACAGACCCCGCGTGACGAGAACACGTTCGTTCAGCGGGTCGCAGGCGACGGCGAGGGCACGGTCACGCTCCACTTCGTGGACCCGGCGGCGCTCACGGGCCACGAGTACCGGATCTCGATCGCGGTCGCCGAGGACGGGACCAAGACCTACGACGTGACGGACGTGGATGAGGGCGAGACCGTGCTGGAGGGCGTCCCGCTCTCCGACGGCATCCTCGAGAGCCCCGTGTTCGACGGGATCGCGCTCGTGGTCGAAGACCTGGACGAGGGCCGTGCGAACCCGGAGCAGACGGGCTGGGTCGCGGGCGACACGGACCTCGGCGTGACCGTCTCCGGCGGCACGGCGCGCGTCGCGATTCTGACCATCGACCTCCTCGCGACGGAGACCGACTACGAGGTCACGGTCGCCGACGAGGTCGTCGGCCAGTCGACGGCGATCTACACCTTCCCGGCGACCGACGTCCGGTTCACCGTCACCGGTGACGGCGGGCAGCCCCGCGAGGTCGCCTTCGACGACGCGGACGATGACGGCCAGCTCGGCGACGGCGACGTGCTCTACATCCTCGAACCCGACGCCGCGGGCGAGCTGGAACTCGCGTGGAAGCTGGAGTTCGAGGACGGCGAGGTCGCCCCCGAGGCCGGCGACGTGTTCCGCCTCGTCCCGGTCCGCTCGCTCGGCGCGGGCGACGTGTTCCAATTCGAGGGCCGGTTCAACACGACCGTCGAGGCGTCGCCCGAGACCGCGTCGCTGGAGGCGTTCCCCAACCCCTTCGGCGACCGGCTGACGGTGGCTTACCGGCTGGCGGCGCCCGCCGCCGTCCGCGTCGAGGTGTTCGACGCCCTGGGCCGCCGCGTGGCGCTCCTCGTCGATGGCCCGTCGCCCGCCGACGGGCAGGTGCGGTGGAACGCGCGCGGCGTGGCGAGTGGCGTCTACGTCGTCCGCCTGACGACCGAGGCGGACGGGGCCGCGCCCGCCTCGGTGCGCCGGTCGGTGGTGCGAGTGGGGCGGTAGCGCCGTGGCATCCGGTAGGGGCGTATCGCAATACGCCCCTACGCCGTCGGTGGCGGTGTCAGCCGACGTCCGGGTTCGTCGTGTACGTCCCGACGATCTCGGCCTGATCGAGGACGTGGCCGTCGAGGGCGTCGAGCACGTCCGGCCCGCGCCAGTCGCCGTCCTCGCTCAGCCCGAGGCTCTCCGTGTCGAGCGCGTAGACGGTGAAGTGGTAGTGGTGGACGGCCTCGTCGTTCCAGGGCGGGCAGGGGCCGTCGTAGCCGCCGTAGGTGCCCTCCATCGGCGAGCCCGCGAGGAAGCCGGTGAAGTCGTTGGTGCCCTCGATGCCGTGCGTCGTCCGGCCCGGCTTCCGACCGTTTTGGACCACGCCGTCGGACAGCGCGCCCTCGGCGATCTCGCGGATCTCGGACGGGACGTCGACGAGGAGCCAGTGGAAAAAGTCGGTCCGCTCGGCGTCGGGAGGGATCGTCTTGCCCTCGGTGTTGGCGTCGGACGCGTCGGCCGGCACGTCGGGGTCGTGGACGACGACGGCGAACGACTTCGTGCCCTCGGGGACGCCGGACCACGCGAGGTGCGGGTTCCGGTCGTCGCCGTGCGTGGTGTGGTCGCCGGAGTCCGGCGCGGCGGTGCAGAAAGCGAAGGTCGGCGCGATGCGGGCGCCGTCGGCGAGGGAGGTGCTGGTGAGGAGCATGACACTGGGGGAGAGGGGCTGAAACCAACGCGCCCGCCCCGGCGCGGTGCCGGGGCGGGCGGTGAGTCGGTCCGCCTCGGGCCCGAGGCGGTCGGTGGCAGGGGCCTAGGTCGAGGGCGCGTCGGCCGGGTCGGAGGCGCGCTGGAACCGGAGCGTCAGCTTGCCCTCCGGCTCCTGGCGGATCTCGTCGGGGACCTGCTTGCCCGGGAGGCCGTGGACGATCGTCGTCGCGCCGTCGACGAGCCAGAGCGCGCCGGTGACGTAGCTGGCCTCGTCGGAGGCGAGGAACGCGTAGACGTTGGCGATCTCCTCGGTCGTGCCGCGGCGGCCGAACGCGGTCGAGAAGACGATGGTCTCCTCGGCGTCGGCGTCCATCGGGCCGGTCTCCTTGTGCGTCCAGCTCGTGTCGACGGGGCCGGGGCAGACGGCGTTGGCGCGGACGCCGTACTGGCCCTGCTCGCCGGCCACGCCCTTCATCAGCGCGTGGATGTACGCCTTCGTCGGGCCGTACGGGGCGAACTGGGGCGACCCGTTCCACCCGGCCTCGGAGCCGGCCGAGACGATGTTGCCGCGCGTCTTCTGGAGCTCGGGCAGCGCGGCCCGCGTCATGTGGAACGCCGTGTAGATGTTGTTGTGGATGAGCTTTTCGAAGTCCTCGACGGGGTACTCGTGGAGCTCGGCCAGCTTCGGCAGCACGCCCGCGTTGTTGACGAGCACGTCGAGCTTGCCGAACGCGTCGACGGCGGCCTTCACCGCAGCCTCGGCGTTCTCCTGCACGCCGAGGTCCTTGGCGAACGTCTCGACGGCCGTGCCGGGGTACTGCTCTTCGATGTCGGCCTTGACCTCGTCGAGCGGGTCGTCGGGGAGGCCGGCCAGGAGGAGGCCAGAGGCCCCCTCGTAGGCGAACTTGTGGGCGATGGCCTCGCCGATGCCTTCGCCGGCGCCGGTGATGAGCGCGACCTTGCCGTCGAGCTTGCCGGCCCGCTGGGCCTGGCCGTTGGAGGAGCCGTTGGTGGATGCCATGGGGGGAGGAGAACGGTGAGAAAGGACGGCTTGGATCGAGTCGTCCGGAGCGCCGTTCCAGCTTCACCGGCCCTCCCCGCGATCTCAAGCCTTTCCCGACCCGTGCCCGACCTGTCCGTCCGCGTCCTCCTGTTCGACGTGCTCCGCCGCGAACTCGGCGCGTCCGAGCTGGACGCGGCCGTGCCCGCGGGCGCGACGGCCGGCGACCTCCTCGACCGGCTCGCCGAGGCGCACGCGCCCGTCGCGCGGCACCGGCCGGTCATCCGCCTCGCCGTCAACCGCCGCTACGTCCCGGCCGAGACGGCGCTCGACGACGGCGACGAGGTCGCGCTCATCACCCCGGTGAGCGGCGGCTGAGTCGGTCCGCCTCGGCGTCGAGGCGGGGGACTCGGCCCTACGCCTCGGCCGACTCCGGCCCGAGCGCGCGCTCGATGAGGTGGATCAGATCCTCCTCGCCCTGCGTCACGCGGCCGTCGGCGCGGGCGACGCGGCGGAGGTCGGCGAGGACCTGGGCGCGGCCTGACGCGCCGAGTCGGTTGCGGACGCGGTCGAGGACCGCCTCGAGCGCCGTGCGGCGGGCGTCGACGAGAGCGGCCTCGCGCAGGGCATGGTCGACGCCCGCGGGATCTTCGCCGGGCGCCCACGCCTCGAGCGCCGTGCGCATGGCGTCGGACTCGGCGGGGTCGAGGTCGCCGTCGGCGCCGAAGGCCAAGGCGCGGTAGAGGACGGCGAGGTCGAGGAGGAGGGGGGCCATGGGAACGTCGGGGTCGGCTAGCGGGCGACGGCGACGGCACGCACCTCGCGGATGACCGTCACCTTGATCTGCCCAGGGTACTCCATCTCGCGTTCAATCCGACGCGAAATGTCTCGGGCCAGCGTCTCGGCGACGGCATCGGACACCCGTTCGGTGTCGACCACGACGCGGATCTCGCGGCCCGCCTGGATGGCGTAGGCCTGGAGGACGCCTTCGAAATCGGAGGCGATGCCCTCCAGCCCTTTGAGGCGCTGGACGTACCGTTCGAGGGCCTCGCGACGGGCGCCGGGGCGCGCGCCCGAGGCGGCGTCGGCGGCCTGGACGATGGGCGCGATGGGGGTCGCCATGGGCACCTCGTCGTGGTGGGCGCCGACGGCGTTGGCCACGTCCGGGTGCTCCTTGTACTGGCGGGCCAGCTCCATCCCCGCGATCGCGTGCGGCTGCTCGAGGTCGCCCTCGATCACCTTGCCGATGTCGTGGAGGAGGCCGGCGCGGCGGGCCTTCCGGGCGTCGAGCCCGAGCTCGGCCGCCATCAGCCCGGCCAGCTTGGCCGTCTCGACGGAGTGCTGGAGGAGGTTCTGGCCGTAGCTCGCGCGGTACTTCATCCGCCCGACGAGCCGGATCAGCTCGGGGTGGAGCCCGTGGATCTGGAGGTCGAGCGCGGCCTGCTCGCCGGCCTCGACGATCTCGGCGTCGATCTCCTCGCGCGTCGCCTCGACGACCTCCTCGATCCGCGCCGGGTGGATCCGGCCGTCGTCGAGGAGGCGGACGAGCGCGAGCCGGGCCACCTCGCGGCGGACGGGGTCGAACCCGGACACGAGCACGGCGTCGGGCGTGTCGTCGACGATGACCTCGACGCCCGTCGCGGCCTCGAACGCGCGGATGTTGCGCCCCTCGCGGCCGATCACGCGGCCCTTCATGTCGTCGCTCTTGAGCGGGACGGCCGAGACGGTGTGCTCGATGGTGGCCGTGGCCGCGAGCCGCTGGATGGCCTTCAGGATCACCTTCGTGGCCTCGCGCTGAGCCGTCCGCTTGGCCTCGTCGCGCGCGTCCTTGACGGCGCCGGCCGCTTCGAGCTTGGCCTCGCGCGTGAGCTCGGCGACGAGCCGGTCGCGGGCCTCCTCGCGCGAGAGCGACGCCGTCTGTTCGAGCTTGGCGAGGTGCTCCTTTACGAGCTGGTCGAGGCGGGCGGTGGCCTCGTCGAGGTGGGCCTGGAGCTCGTCGACCTCCCGCTCGCGGCCGGCCAGCTCCTGCTGGCGGCGGCCGACGGACGTGGCGAGGCCCTGGACCTGCTCGCGGAGCGTGTCGGCCTCGGCGCGGCGGCGTTCGGCGGCGGCGGTGAGCGCGTCGAGCGCGTCGGCGGCCGTCTCGAGCGCGCTCTCGCGGGCGGCGACCCGCTTGGCCTTCTTGTCGACGCGGGCGCGGGCGGCGTCGAGCTTGTCGCGCGTCTTCTGGTGGCGCTCCTTGACCTCGGCCACGCGGGTCTCGAGGCGGGCCCGGCGGCGGCGGACCTCGTCGCGGGCGGTGGCCAACTCGCTCTGGGCGGCCTCGGCGCGCTCCTGGAAGCGGTCGGCCTCGGCCTCGGCGCGCGCGGCGACGTCCTCGGCCCGGCGGGCGGCGGCCTCGAACTGGGCCGCCGCGGTCCCGCCGCTCCTCACGCGCCCGCCGATGAATCCGACGGCCAGCGCTAGGACGACGCCGGCGGTGGCGAGGGCAAGCGTGATCGGGTCCATCAGCGGTGGAGGCGACGGGAAACGGTGCGACGCGAGCGCCCCGGGGGCTCCCCAGGGCGCTCGCGCAGGGACCCGTCCAGGGGCGGCGGAATCCCGCCGTCCGTCCGGGTCGGACAGAGGCACCAGCCTGCAGCGCTTGACGAGAACCTTGCTCGTCTGACAATGTGGAGACCCCTCGGACCCTCTCGCCTTCCGCGGCGGGGCGCCGGAGCGCCCCAACCCGGGACGGGGACCGTCCGCGGGATGCGGCCTGATGGTCAGGTCCTAAATGGAGCCTCCGCGGTAAACGCTGTTCAGGTTCCCATGCGGTGGCTACAAGCCGGTGGGCGCGGTCGGGGGGTTGGCCCGAGCCGCGCGGTCCCCAATATCGCGCTGGCCGGTGTGTCGTTCCGAGAGAGACCGCGAATTCCCCCGGAGCCGCCGAGGCGGCCCGCCTCGGCAGGCCGGTGAGAGGAGTCGCAGCGTCCGGCCGGCTCCTTACTCCTCAGGCGCCTCGGGTTCGGACCCGGCCGAGCCGTCGCCTCCACCGAGGACCGCCTCGATCTGCTCCGACAGCGACGCCGCTTCGATCTCGAGGCGGGCCCGGAGGCGGTCGGTCTCGGCGCGCGCGGCGTACAGCTCCTCCGCCAGCTCGAGCGCGACGAGCACCGCGTGCGTCATGTCGGGCTGCGACGGGAGCTGCTGGCGGAGCCGCCGGAGCCGCTCGTCGACGCGGGCCGCGAGGTGGACCGTGTAGTCCTCGTCGCCCGGCGCCACGCGGAGCGGGTAGTCGCGGTCGAGGATCCGGACGCGGACGGAGACGGGGAGGGCGGAGCTCATGCGGCCGGGGGCGGGTCGGCGCTGCCGTCGCCGCCGGCGCCCTCGCCGGCTTGGAGCAGCCCGTCTACGAGGTCCAAGAACCCCTGAACGCGGGCCTTGAGCGCCGCCGGGTCCTCGCCCTCGCCGAAGGCGAACGACGGAGAGCTCCCGCCGGCGCCGGTCTCCTGGATCTCGAGGAGCCGCTTGGCGAGCGCCGCGTTCTCCGACCGGAGCCGCTCGATCTCACGCACAGCCGCGTCCACGCGGTCGCGGAGATGGCTCAGCGACCGCCACTCGGGCCGAGGGTCGGGACGACCCGGCTCGGCCTCGGACGGGGCGGTGGGCTCCATGCGGGCAGGCGGTAGGAGGTCAAGATAGACACGAACCGTTCCGGGGGATCCCCCATCCGCCGGCTATGCACTTGTTGATCAGGCCGTAACGGCCGCTAGGACCGGAGCGTGGCACCGTGCTGACTCTCCAGCGCCTTCACGATCCGCCGCACACGGCCGTCGACCTCCTGGTCGCGGAGCGTCTTGTCGGCCCCGAAGCGGAGCGCGACGGCGAGGCTTTTCTGGCCCCCCGCCACGCCCTCGCCGCGGTACACGTCGAACACGCGGACGTCCTGGAGGAGCGGCTTGCCGGACTGGCGGATCGTGTCGAGGAGCGGCCCGGCCGCCTGCGCCTCGGGGATCATGAGGGCGAGGTCGCGCTCGACCGTCGGGAAGCGCGAGATGGGTTGGTAGCGCGCCGGCTCGTCGCGGTCGGCGAGGCGCGCGAGCGCGTCCCAGTCGAGCTCGGCGACGAAGAGGGGCTCCTGGAGCTCGGCCGCGTCGCCGACCCCGTCTGCGAGGCGGCCGAGGCTGCCGAGGCGGACGTCGCCGAGGTGGAGGTCGAGGGCGTAGGCCGTGAGGCCCTCCGGCGCCGGCCGCGGCGTCTCCGTCACCCCGTCGATGCCGAGGTCGGCGAGGACGTCCGTCACGACGCCTTTGAGATCGTAGACATCGGCGGCGCGGGCGGGGCCGTTCCAGGTCGCCGGCGTCTCGCCGCTCATCCCGAGCACGAGCGACGTGTGCTCGTGGTAGCCCTCGACGAGGTCCGTCGCGGCGTGGGACTGGCGGTAGACGTGGCCGGCCTCGAACAGGCGGAGGGCGCCAGCGCCGCGCGCCTGGTTGTAGCTCGCGACGGCCACGAGGCCGGGCAGCAGCGACGGCCGCATGGCCGCCATCTCCTGCGAGATCGGGTTGAGCGTCTCGACCGGGCCGCCCTCGCGGCCCGTCCACGCGGCGTCGGCGAAGGCCTCGGCGGTGGGCTTCGGGACCAGCGAGTTGGTGTACAGCTCGCGGAAGCCGAGCGCGGCGAGCCGCCGCCGCACGCGGGCCAGCAGCCGGGCCGACGGCGTGTCCGAGGCGGGCACGAGCGGGACCGGCGTCGAGGCCGGCGTGGGCAGGTGGTCGTAGCCCCACAGCCGCGCGACCTCCTCGATCACGTCGACCTCGCGCTCCACGTCGGGGCGGAACGGCGGGATCGTGACGCGAAGGCCGGCGTCGGCGGCCTCCCTGGCCGCGGCCTCGACGCCCTCCTCGCGCATGGCCGCCTCGGCGAACGCGTCGAGGCGGCCGGCCTCGGCGTCGCTCACCTCGAACCCGATGGCTCCAAGGAGCCGGACGATCTCGTCCTCGGGGACCTCCACGCCGAGCACCGCCGCCACGCGCGACGGGCGGAGCGTGACGGTCCGCGCCTCGTACGGGGTCGGGTGCTCGTCGATCAGGCCGGGCACGACGGTTCCGCCGGCGACCTCCGCCAGCAGTTGGGCCGCGCGGGCGGCGGCGCGCGCCTGGCCCGTCGGGTCGACGCCGCGTTCGAAGCGGTAGCTCGCGTCGGTCTGCAGCCCGAGCGCCTTCGACGTTTTGCGGATGCGCGACGGGTCGAAGTAGGCGCTCTCGATCAGCACGTCGGTCGTGGATCCGCTCACCTCCGAGTTGGCCCCGCCCATCACGCCGGCGACGGCGACCGGCTTCTCGTGGTCGCAGACGAGGACGGTGCCCGCCGGCACCTTGCGCTCCTGGTCGTCGAGCGTCGTCACGACCTCGCCCGCCTCGGCGGCGCGGATGACGAGGCCGCCGCCCTCCAGAAGGTTCAGGTCGAAGGCGTGGAGCGGCTGGCCAAGCTCGTGGAGGACGTAGTTCGTCACGTCCACGACGTTGTTGATCGAGCGGACGCCGATCGCCTCCAGCCGCTCGCGCATCCAGTCCGGCGACGGCCTGACGGTGATGCCGCGCACGACCATGGCGACGAGCCGGTGGCAGCCCTCGGCGTCCTCGATCCGGATCGATGCCTGCGAGGCGGCCTCGCCGCCCGCCTCGGGGACATCCACCTTGGGTAGTGTGAGCGGCTGGTCGGTGAGCGCCGCCACGTCGCGGGCGACGCCGACGTGCGAGGTCGCGTCCGGCCGGTTCGGCGTGATGGCGATGTCGAGGACCGTGTCGCCCGGAAGCGCGTCGCGCTGCCGGAGGTAGTCGGCGAAGTCCTGCCCGACGGCCGCGTCCTCGTCGAGGACCATGATCCCATCGTGGCTGTCGCCGACGCCCAACTCGTCCTCGGCGCAGATCATCCCGTTCGAGACCTCGCCGCGGATTTTGCCCTTCTTGATCGTGACCGGCTCCAGCTGAGACGGGTCCTTCCGCGACGGCAGCATCAACTCCGTGCCGACGGTCGCGACCGGCACCTTCTGCCCGGCGGCTACGTTGGGCGCGCCGCACACGATCTGGACCGTTTGGCTGCGCCGACCTTCCGGTTCACCCGCCTCGGGCGCGGCGTCGCCGAGGTCGACGTCGCAGACGCGGAGCCGGTCGGCGTTGGGGTGCGCGCGGACGGACACGACGTGCCCAACGACGACGCCGTCGAGCGACGGCCCGCCCGTCGTGACCTCCTCGACCTCGAGGCCGGTCATCGTCAGGAGCTCCGCGAGGGCGTCGGGCGCGAGCCCGTGCTTGACGTAGTCGGAGAGCCAGTTGAGGCTGATGTTCATCGTCGAGGCGGTTTAGAACTGCTTCAGGAAGCGGACGTCGTTCTCGTAGAGGAGCCGGATGTCATCGATGCCGTGGCGGAGCATGGCCATCCGCTCGACGCCCATCCCGAAGGCGTAGCCCGTGTAGCGCTCCGAGTCCACGCCGACGTTCTCGAGCACGTTCGGGTCGACCATGCCGGAGCCGAGGATCTCCATCCAGCGCCCGCCGCCCGGGAGGCTCTCGTCGGCCCACCACACGTCGACCTCGGCGCTCGGCTCGGTGAACGGGAAGAAGGACGGGCGGAACCGCATCTTCGCCTCGCGCGCCGGCCCGTCGGAGGCGCCGAAGAGCGCCTTCGCGAACGCCGTCAGCATCGCCTTGAGGTCGGCGAACGAAACGCCCTCGTCGACGACGAGGCCCTCGACCTGGTGGAACAGGCAGTAGCTCTTGTACGAGATGGCCTCGTTCCGGAACACGCGGCCCGGCGCGATCACGCGGATCGGCGGTTTCTGGCGCTCCATCACGCGCACCTGGACCGGCGACGTGTGCGTGCGGAGGAGGACGCCGCGGCCCTCGGGCGGAGGCGGTTCGAGGAAGAACGTGTCCTGCATGTCCCGCGCCGGGTGGTCGGGCGGGAAGTTGAGCGCCGAGAAGTTGTGCCAGTCGTCCTCGATCTCCGGCCCACGCGCGACGGCGAAGCCGAACGACTGGAAGATGGCCTGGATGTCCTCCAGCGTCTGCGTCAACACGTGCAGACTCCCGCGCTCGACCGGCGCCGGGACGCGGCCGGGCAGCGTGAGGTCGAGGTCGGTCGCGCCGGCCTCGGTGTCACCGGCGAGGGCCTCGGTCGCGGCGTCGAGGCGGGCCTGGGCGGCCTGCTTCAGCGCGTTGAGCCGCTGGCCCACGGCCCGGCGCTCCTCGGGCGGGACGGTCCCGATCTTCGAGAACAGGTCCGTGATCACCCCGGCCTTCCGGCCGAGGAAGCGAACGCGGTAGGCCTCCGCCTCGTCGTCGGTGGTGAGCGGGAGCGTGTCGATCTCGGCCTGGACGGCCTCGATCTCGGCGTCGAGCGTCGTCGTCTCGGACATGGCGCGGGGGCTCATCGTGTCATCCTGAGCGAGGGGGGCGAGCCGATGGATCTCGGGTGCGACCCGGTCTCGTGCCGGCATCGAGCGCGCTGCGCGGGCGTCGTGCTCGCCAGAGATCCTTCGGCTCCGGGCTGCGCCCTCCGCTCAGGATGTCGGGAGGTGAAGGGCGGAGCCAACCAAAAACTCCCGCCGGGCCGGGGCCGGGCGGGAGTCGTGGTCGAACGGGTCCGGGGCGCTAGGCCGCGGCCTGCTCGACCACGGCGGTAAAGGCGGCCTTGTCGTGGACCGCGAGGTCCGCGAGGACCTTCCGGTTCAGGGGGATGTCGGCCTTCTTGAGCCCCGAGATGAGGCGCGAGTAGGTCGTCCCGTTCTGACGGGCGGCGGCGTTGATGCGGGCGATCCAGAGCCGGCGGAACTGGCGCTTGCGGGCGCGGCGGTCGCGGTAGGCGTACTGGAGGCCCTTCTCAACGGTGTGCTTAGCAACGGTGTGGACGTTGCCACGGCGGCCCCAGTAACCTTTCGCCTGCTTCAGGAGCTTGCGGCGACGGCGACGGGCAGCCACGAGATTTTTTGCTCGGGGCATTTTGGTTCCGTGGTGAGGGTGTCGGGGTGCCGGCCGAGGCCGGCGCGATCGGTGGGGTGCTGGCGGGCCAGCGGCTGGCCGAGGCCAGCGGGCGCTACTTGACGATCAGCTTCTTGATCCGCTTCTCGTCGGCCTTATCCACCAGCGTCGTCTCGCGGAGGTCTCGCTTCCGCTTCGGCGACTTCTTGGTCAGGATGTGGCTCGCGAACGCCTTCTTGCGCTTGACGCGACCCGTCCCGGTCAGCGAGAAGCGCTTCTTGGCGCCGCTGTTCGACTTCATCTTCGGCATCGGTCTCTTCGGGTGTTCGGAAGGGCCGGACAAGGGACCGCCCATCGCGTGGCGCCAACGGCGCTGTGCGACGGGCGGGGGGACAGGGAAGCTAGGGGCGCTCCGGGGCCGCGCCAACCGCGGCCTCGGGTCTTCGCAGAGTGTTCGGGCGCGTTCTGCGGTCGGGGCGTCCCGCCTCGGCGCCGAGGCGGAGGCGCTCGCCTACCGCTTGTCCGGCGTGAGCATCGTGGTCATCCGGCGGCCCTCCATCGTGGGGGCCTGGTCGACCTTGGCGATGTCGGCGAGGTCCTCCGTGAACCGCTCGAGCATGTCGAGGCCCTGGTCCTTGTAGATGATGTCGCGGCCGCGGAACTGGACCCACGCCTTGACCTTGTTCCCCTTCTCGAGGAACTCGCGGGCGTGCTTCAGCTTGAACTCGTAGTCGTGGTCGTCGGTCCGCGGGCGGAAGCGGACCTCCTTGAGCTCGCCCTGGCCGGCCTGCTTCTTCCGCTGCTCCTTGGCCTTCTTCTGCTGCTCGTACCGGTACTTCCCGTAGTCCATGATCTTGGTCACGGGCGGGTCCGAGTTGGGCGAGATCTCGACGAGGTCGAGGCCCATGCTGCGGGCCATGTCGATGGCCTCGTCGGTGGCCATCACCCCTTTCTGACCCTCGCCGTCGATGACGACGCGGACCTTGTTGGAGCGGATGTTCTCGTTGATGTTGACGTCGGGCTCGCGGCGGGCCGGCTGCGGGCGTCGGGATCTGCGTCGGGCTATGGTAAACCTCTGAGGTTGTGGAAAAGGGTAAGGCCCCGTAGGGGCATGGTCGTGGGGGAGATACGACGGAGGCGGCCGCGGGTTCGGGCGCCGAGTGCGAAATCCGGCCGTCCGGGCCGGTTTTTCCCGTCGCTCCATCCGACGAGCCTCTCTCGGCAGAGAATCGGAGCCCGTTACCACCGGCGCCGTAGGAGACGCCGCAGCGGGCCTAGCTTGCGGCCCGCACCGCCGCCGCCCCCATGGACTTCACCGCCGTCGACCTCCGGGTCGGGACCGTCGTCGAGGCCGTCGTCGAGGGCGACGCGCTCCGCCTCACGATCGACCTCGGGGGCGTCCAACGCGAGGCGACGACGCACGTGACCGAGAACTACGGGCCCGACGACGTGCGCGGGACGCAGGTCGTGGTCGTGACGAACGGCCCGGAGCCCGTGGTGCTGGCGGCCGTGAGCCCGAGCCAGGGCGCCGTGCTCCTCCGCCCCGACCGGCCCGTCGCCGACGGCACGCAGGTCGTGTAGCCGAGTCGCCTCGGGGGGTCTCTCTGCCTCGGCGCCGAGGCGGGCGGGGTCACTCGCGCCCCGGCGGGAGCGACCGGTCCCAGCCGCGCACGCCGTAGGCGTCGAGGACCTCGACGACGCGGTCGAGCGGCAACGACTCGATCGTCCCTCGGTGCCCCGTCACGGTCGTCGCGCGGAGCATCGAGTTGTAGATAGCCTCCTCCGTGGCCTCGGCGACGGCCTGGAAAAGGGGCGACATGGCGTCGTTGGGGACGAGCGCGTCGCCGTCGCGGTCGGTCGAGAACGCGATGACGTAGTCGCCCGAGCCGTTCGTGAAGGCGGCGCCGGTGCGGGCGAGCCCGGCGAGAGCCCGGTGCGCCAGCCGCTCCAGCAGCCGGGCGTCGAGCGGGGCGTCGGTCGCGACGACGATCATGACGCTGCCGTCGGCGCTCTCGCCGAGCGCCTGCTGGAAGGCGAACTGGCCCAGCTCTCGGCCGACCGGCGCGCCGTTCATCGTCAGGACGCCGCCGAAGTTGGACTGGACGAGGACGCCGACGGTGTGCCCGCCGAGGGTCGCCGGAAGCGCCCGGCTGGCGGTCCCGATCCCGCCCTTCCAGCCGAACGCGACCGTGCCGGTCCCGGCGCCGACGGACCCTTCGGCGACCGGGCCACCGGACGCCGCGCCGAGCGCCTCCGCGACGTGTTCGGGCCGGACCGGCCGGCTCCGGATGTCGTTCAGGACCCCGTCGTTCGTCTCGCCCACGACGGCGTTGATCGAGCGGACCTCCTCCATCCCCGGCTGCTCCAGAAGGATCTCGACGAGGGCGTCGGCCGCGCGCCAGACGCAGAGCGTGCACGTGAGGAGGATCGGCGTCTCGATCTCGCCGAGCTCGCGGATCTGCGTCACGCCGAGCAGCTTGCCGTACCCGTTGCCGACGGCGACGGCCGCCGGCACGCGCTCCGCGTAGACGTTGCCGCCGTGGGGGAGGATGGCCGTCACGCCCGTCCGCACGGCGTCGCCCTCGACCACGGTCGCGTGGCCCACGCGGACGCCCGCGACGTCGGTGATGGCGTTGAGCGGGCCCGGCGGGAGGATCCCGACGGCGAGGCCGAGGTCGCGCGCCCGAGGCCGGTCCGCCTCGGGCGACGGCTGAGCGTGGGCGGCGAGCGTCGCCGCGAGGGCGAGGAGGACGAGGCGCAGCATGAGCAGGGGAATGGCGGTCCGTCAGTCTACAGAGCGTCCTCGCCGCTCACGCCTCGGTGAGCACCTCCGGGCAACTCCGGCGCACGAGCGCGCGGGCCAACACCCGCGTCGCGTCGAGCATCGGGACGCCGCCGACCTCCGTCATCGACAGGGCGAGGGGGATCTCGGTGCAGGCGAGGACGACCACCTCGGCGCCCGCCCCGACGAGGTGGTCGAGGCCGGCCCGGAGACCCGCCACGGCCCGGTCGTTGACCGGTGCGGACACGCTCTTCACGCCGTACGTCGGGTCGTAGATGGCGGGGTGGACGTCGGTCTCTTGGACCGACGGGGGCGGGGCGATCACGTCGAGCCCGAGCGGGCCGAGGCGGTCGGGGTAGACCCGGGCCGCCAGTGTCCCCGTCGTCGAGAGGACGCCGACGCGGCGGGCGTCCGGAAAGCGGTGGCGGATCTCGTCGGCCACGGCCTCGATCAGGTCCACGAACTCGGCCCGGCCGCCGATTCGCTCGCGGACGCAGGCGATGATGGCCGGCGCGTGGGCCGTGTTGCAGGGGATCCCGATGATCTCGGCGCCGCCCGTGATGAGGGTGTCGGCGAGGTCGGCGAGCGCGAGGCCGGGGTTGATGGCGGTGCGGCCCAGCAGGAAGTCCGTCCGGTCGGCGATCCGGTGCGGGTGCGAGACGAGCGTGACCGGCAGGTGGTCCTGGTCGCAGCGCGCGCGCGTCGCGGCCGTGATCTTGCGGACGAGGTCGAGGCCGGCCATCGGGCCGACGCCGCCGACGATGCCGATGGGGCGGGGGGAGGGCATGCCCCCGAGACGTTTGGTCCTGGCAGCGGATCCCGCCGGCCCGCGTCCCGCCACGTCTTGCGGGGCTGCCCGCAGCCGGGTGGGTCCACCTCGGGCGCGAGGTGGGGTGGGTGACGGGAGCTGTCATACCTCGGCCCTACCTTGCGGGAAACCGACTCCGAACGCATGGACTCCGCCCCCCGCGACGCCTCGGCCCCCTCGGGCCAGGACGCCGACCTCGAGAAGGCCCTCCGGCCCCGCGCCCTCGACGACTTTATCGGCCAGAGGAAGATCAAGGACAACCTCCGGGTCTTTATCACGGCCGCCCTCCAGCGCGGCGAGGCGCTCGACCACGTCATCCTCTCGGGCCCGCCCGGGCTCGGCAAGACGACGCTCGCCCACATCATCGCCGAGGAGATGGGCGCCGAGGTCAAGACGACCTCCGGGCCCGCGCTCGACAAGCCGGCGAACATCGCCGGCCTGCTCACGAACCTCAACGAGGGCGACGTCCTGTTCATCGACGAGATCCACCGGCTCTCGCCCGTCGTCGAGGAGTACCTGTACTCGGCGATGGAGGACTACGCCATCGACATCCTCATCGACTCGGGGCCGAGCGCGCGGAGCGTCCGGATCGCGCTCCCGCCGTTCACGCTCATCGGCGCGACGACGCGGAAGGGCCTCCTCACGGCCCCGCTCCGCGCCCGCTTCGGCGTCGACTTCCGGTACGACTACTACGACGTCGACACGCTCCACCGGATCGTGCTCCGGAGCGCGAGCCTCATGAAGGTGGCCATCGACGAGGACGGGGCGTTCGAGATCGCGCGCCGCAGCCGGGGCACGCCGCGCATCGCCAACAAGCTCCTCCGGCGGACGCGCGACTTCGCCGAGGTCGAGACCGAGGCCGGGCCGGGCGACGGCCGCGTCACGCGCGCCGTGGCCGACCACGCGCTCAACGCGCTCGACGTCGACGAGGCCGGGCTGGACGAGATGGACGCCCGCATCCTCCTCGCGCTCATGGAGAAGTTCGACGGCGGGCCCGTCGGCATCTCGACCATCGCGGTCGCCGTCGGCGAGGACGCCGGGACGGTCGAGGAGGTCTACGAGCCGTACCTCATCCAGGAGGGCTTCATGGCGCGGACGCCGCGCGGCCGCGTCGCCACGCGCCGCGCGTACGACCACTTCGACGTGGTCCCCCCGCTCAAGCAGTCCGACATCTTCGACGAGTTGATCGGGTAGCGGCCGCCGACTCCTCCTGCCTCGGCGCCGAGGCGGGAGGAGCCACACACCGATGACCGACCCGCGGATCGCCCTGCTCCTCCACGCGCTCGACCGGTCGTTCGACGGGACGGGTTGGCACGGGCCGACGCTCGTGGGCGCGACGCGCGGGATGGACGAAGACGCCGCGAGCTGGCGGCCTGCGCCCGACGCGCACAACGCGTGGGAATACGTCGTCCACACCGCGTACTGGACGTACCGCGTCCTCCGGCACGTCGCCGAGGAGCCGCCCGCCCACTTCGACGAGGCGGGCTCCAACTTTTTCGAGCGCCCCGCCGAAGGGAGGGCGCTGGCCGACGACCTCGACCGGCTCCGCGACTGGCACTACCGGCTGGTCGAGGCCGTCGAGGCGTTCGACCCGGAACGGCTGGACGAGACGGCGTACGACGACTACTCCTTCGGAGACGCCATCGCGGGGATCGCGGCGCACGACGCGTACCACGCGGGGCAGATCCGCCTGCTCCGTCGCCTCCAGGGCGATCTGTAGTCGCCGAGGCAAGGATGCGCGAGCGGGAGTGCGAGGCGTTCTTCGAGGCGTCCACCCGTTCGCCGATGCGCACGCTCGTCCTGCTCGCCGCCTTCCCTCTCGCGGTCTCCGCCCAGTCCGTCGGTTCGTTCTCGGAGCCGGTGACCGAGTCGGACGCGCCGCCGCGCGTCTGCGTGGACCTCGAAAGCACGCAGGTCTGCCGCACGGTCGATGACGACGGCGAAGGCGTCATCGAGGTGGAGGGGGCTGGGTTCGGAGGCGCATTGTGGCGAGCGTCGGCGCCGGGTATCGTCGACGACGTCCGCGCGTTTCGGGTCGTGTGGGGGGATGGGCGGAGCGCGCTCGCCGTCGCCGTGTTGGAGGGCGTCTCCAACGGCCTCGGCGTCGCCACGTGGTCGGTTCACGTCGTCCCCGAGGGGGCGGATCAGCCGGCGTACGGGTTCATCGCGCGCGACTTCGACCCCGAGGGCGGCAGCTTCGCGACGTGGGGCGGCGAGCCCGTCGTCTGGGCCACGGAGTGGATGGAGGCCGAGGACCCGGCCGGGCGCCGCGGCACCGGCATGTACCTCGTCGGGCGCCCGTTTTTCATCGGCGCCGACGGGCTGGCGCCGGCCGCCGACCTGCCGATCCGTGCGCGGCGTCTTCTAGCGGAGTTCCGAACCGAGCCCGGCGGGCCGGTCGGCTGGCTGTCGAGCCGCGCGGCCGAGACGCGCCGCCAGGACCCCGCGCGTTCCGGGGCGCCGGGGGGCGACGCCGGCCGGATCACGTCCGTCCGCCCCGGCCCCGACGGCTTCCGCGTGACCTGGACCGACGGCGCGACCGAGCGCGCGTTCGTCGTCGACCCATGGAGCCCGCCGGCCGACGCCGAGGCGGCCCGCCTCGGCGACCGCGCCACGGGCCGGCTCTACCCTCTCGCGTACCGCCCCGCCGACCTCGATGGCCGCGCCGCCACCCTCGGGATGGGTGCCGGGGGGACCGTCACTCTCTGGCTCGACTAGGCTGGCACGCTCGTCGAGGCGGGCGCCGTTGCAAACCGGCGGCGGAGGACAGGGAGCAGCCCGAGCAAGACGACTGCCGCCACCCCAGCGAGGCCGCCGGCCCCGAGCCACAGCTCCTCCGACCCGGCGGCCGTGAGCACAAGCCCGCCAAGCGCAGGGCCGACGGTCTTCGACAGGCCCCAACTCGCGTGGTAGACGCCCTGGTACGAGCCGCGGAGGTGCGCCGGCGCCAGCCGCGACACGATGGTCGGGACGACGGGGAGGAACGCCATCTCGCCGAGCGTCCAGATCACGGCGAAGGCGGCGTAGGCCCAGAACGTCTCGGCGGTCGCCGTGAGCGCGAGGCCGATCGCGACGAGGGCGACCGCGCCCGGCACGAGCACCGTCGTCAGCCGGTCGCCCACGTACGCGGCCACGGGCAGCCCGATGAGCACGATCAGCCCGCCGTTGACGGTCACGACGAGGCCGAACTCGAGCTCGTTCAGCCCGTCGGCGGCCATGGTGATCGGGAGCGACGAGAACAGCTGGAAGAACCCGATGCCGACGAGGAGGACGGCGACGGCCAGCGCGGCGAGCGCTCCGTCGCGGGCGAGAGGGCGGAGCGACAGCGTCCGCGCCGCGCTCTCGTCCGATAGAGGCCGCGTTTCGGGAACGGCTACGAGCACGATCGCGGCGTAGCCGAGGAGCGTCGCGCCTTCCAGCCAGAACAGCCCGGCGTACGACCGCGCGGCGATGAGCCCGCCGAGCGCCGGCCCCACCGCTGCGCCGAGGTTGATGGCCCAGTAGACGATGGCGTAGGCCCGCGGCTGGCGCTCTTCGGGGAGCATGTCGGCCACGGCCGCCGAGACGGCGGGCCGGTACATCTCAGCCAAGAGCCCGAACGCGAACGCCAGCGCCGCGATGGCCGCGTAGGTCGGCGCGGCCGGGAGGAGAGCGACGGGCACGGCGGCCCCGGCGAGGCTCGCCAGGAGGACCGGCCGTCGCCCGATCCGGTCTGAGACCCAGCCGCCCGTGAAGCCGCCCACGAACGAGCCGGCGCCGTAGAGCGACACCGCCAGCGTCGCCTGCGCCACGCTGAATCCACGTTGGCCGTGGAGGTACAGCGCGAGGAACGGCAGGACGACGAGGCCCGTCCGGTTCACGAACGTGCCCACGACGAGCATCCAGAACGGGCGGGGGTAGGCCGCGTAGGCGGCGCGCAGGCGAGTTCCGGTCACGCCCGAACGTACCGCGCCCCGGACAGCCGGGGCCGTCCGGGGCGCGGAGAATCGAGAGGCGGGCCTACTTCTTCTCGAGCTTGTCAGCCGCCTTGCCGAGGAGTTCCGTCGCCTTCGACGCCGCCTTGTCGGCGAGGTCGCCGGCGGCGTGGGCCGCCTTGTCGGCCGCCTTCTTGGCCTGCTGCTTCACGGCGTCCGGCGCGAGGTCCGACGCCTTGTCGGCGAGGGTCTTGGCCGCGCCCTCGGCCGAGTCGGCGGCCTTCTTGGCGAGGTCGCCCGCGCCGTCTTTCAAGCTGTCGAGGTTCATGGCGGTGGGGGTGGGTGGTCGAGGAGTCTACGGCCCAGCCCCCAGCCGGGTCCTAGTCGATGGCGTCCTCGGCCCGGTCGGCCGCGTCGGCGTAGGTGTCGCCGGCCTTCTTGCGGGCCTTCCCGCCCATCTCCTCGGCCGCGCCTTCGGCCTGCATCCGCTCGTTGTCCATCGCGTCGCCGACGGCCTTCTTGACCTTGCCCTTGACCTCGTCGAAGGCGCCGGCCGCCTGCTCCTTGCGCCCGCGGGCTTCCTCCTTGTGGAGTTTGCGCTGCGCGTCGTTGGTGATGTCGTCCATGGTGGGGGAGGGGGAACGTGAAAGGACGGCTTAGACGGAAGCGCTTCCCGGACGGGTCCGCCGCCGGGCCGTCTTTGCTCTGGCCCGTGGATTCCCCTACTCCACCTCGGCGGCCCGCTCGCGGTAGGCGTCGCGCGAGCGGACGTAGTCGTCGGCGAGGCGGTCGGTGATCCGCTCGGCGGCGAGGTCGGCGAGGCGGCCGAGGCCGGTCGCCATGTCGCGGGACGAGAGCGAGGCGAGGGCCCGGCCTGTGATGACGTTGCCGGCCGCGAGCGGGAGCCCGAACAGGGACCGGTCCACGACCTCGCGCTCGCGGAGCTCGGCGTCCCACAGCGACGCGCCGGTCCGGGCGTTGAGGAGGTGGACCTCACCGATCAGAATGAAATAGACGGCCCCCTCGTACGAGTCGGCCACGAGGGCGTAGTCGGCGATGCGGAGGTCGAGGACGAAGTCGGACGCCTCGGGCGTCGGGGCGGGGGCGAAGCGGAGGAGCGAGGCCGTCCGCGCCAGCGACTGCCGCGCGATCCGGTCGGCCACGTCGACCGTGGCCACGACGCTGTCGAGGCGGGCCTGGGCGCGACGCGCCTGCCGACGCTTGTCGAGCGACGTCCCCACGCGCACGGCCGTCCCGACCGGGTCGTACGGGTCGATCCCCGACTCGATGGGGCTGCCGGCCTGGACGCGTGGGGCCGGCGGGATGGCGGCGGTCACGGCCACCCGGCGGCCGTCGAGCGAGACCTCGTCGAGCCGGTTCGAGGTCCCGCACCCCGAGGCGGCCAGGAGGACGGCGGCGAGGGCGGCGAGCAGGCGGGGGCGGGGGAACACGGTCGAACGCGGTGGGTGAGCGGTGGGCCTCTCGGAGGCCCTAGCTTAGCCGCTCCTCCCCCGGCCTCGGTAACCCCCGGTCCCCTCGTCATGCCCTACGTCGTCGCTCAGCCCTGCATCAACTGCAAGCACACGGACTGCGTCGAGGTCTGCCCCGTCGACTGCTTCTACGAGGGCCCGAACTTCCTCGCGATCCACCCCGACGAGTGCATCGACTGCAACGCCTGCGTGCCGGCGTGCCCTGTCGAGGCCATCTACGCCGACGACGAGCTCCCGGAGGAGTGGGCCCACTACACCGAGTGGAACGCGTACCTCGCCAACCAGTGGCAGGCCCTCGGCTACAACATCACGGAGAAGAAGCCGGAGCTCCCGGACGCCGAGACGTGGGCCTCGCCGCCGGAGTCGGAGACGAAGAACGAGGAGGACATCCTCACATGGGAGGGCGCCGAGTAAGCGCTCACGGTGTGGTCCTGGCGGTGCGGCCTCGGCGCGACGCTTGTCACGTTCGCCGTCCAGTACGTCGGCCCGGTCGTCCGCGTCAGAAACGAGTGTGAGCCGCGCGATGCCCCGGCGTGGGTCGGGCCGGTTCTCGCCGCCGGCCTCCCGCTCTACTGGGTCTCGGACAGCCCCTGGATCTCGGCGGTCAGCTCCCTCACCCCGTTCGTCGAGGCCCCCGTCCGATGGTGGGCGCTCTTGGCGGATGCCACGTTCGGGGGCGTCGCCTTCGCCGTCGTGGCGAGAGCGCGAAAGAGCCGGACGCGTCAGTCGACCTAGAGGACGACCGCCAGCATGGCGACGGCGAGCACGGTCGACACGAGGGCCGAGCGGATCGCGGAACGGGAGGGGAAGTAGGGCACGGTCGTGGGGACCAGGGTGGCCCCAAGGTGCTGGACCCGGGCGGTTTAGGTCAAGAGTGTGCCCATGATCGTTTCCTGATGGTTTGCCTGAGATCTGGGTCAAGAATGCGACATTAGGCGTTCCACTGGCCGCCTCGCGATGCCCACCTGCGCCTTCCTCACCACCGACGACCTCGACGCCTTCGTGACGTACGACGCCGAGGCCGTGGCGCCCCTCGCCGCGCTCGGGTGGACCGTCGAGGACGTCGCATGGCGCGCCGAGGCCGACTGGGACGCCTACGACGCCGTCGTCGTCCGGTCGCCCTGGGATTACCAGGACGCCCCGGATCACTTCTTGGAGGTGCTCGGCGCCATCGACCGGTCGTCGGCGCGGCTGGAGAACCCGCTGCCGGTGATCCGCTGGAACCTCCGCAAGACGTACCTCCGCGACCTGGAGCGCGCCGGCGTGCCCGTCGTCCCGACGCGCTGGGCGGAGGACGGCCTGACCGCCGGCACGCTGGCCGCGGCCTTCCGTCAGTGGGACGTGGCTGGGGTCGTCGCCAAGCCGATCGTCAGCGCCAACGCTGACGGGACGTTCCGCCTCGGCGCCGAGGCGGACGGGGTCGAGGCGCTGTCGGCGCTCGCTGACCGGCCGTCTCTCGTCCAGCCATTCGTGCCGGCGGTCGTGGAGGAGGGCGAGTACTCCGTCTTCGCGTTCGGCGGGGCCGTCAGCCACGCGATCCTCAAGACGCCGGCTGCGGGCGACTTCCGGGTGCAGGAGGAGCACGGCGGCGTGATTCGCGGCGTGGAGCCGGAGCCCGCGCTCCTCGACCTCACGCACCGCGCGCTCGCCGCCGTGCCCCACGACCGCCCGCTCCTTTACGCCCGCGTCGACGCCGTGCGGATGCCCGACGGCGCGTGGGCGGTGATGGAGCTCGAACTCATCGAGCCGTCGCTGTACTTCTCCTATTCGGAGGGATCGGCCGCCCGCTTCGCCGCGGTCCTCGACGCGCTGTGCCGATGAGCCCGCGTCGGCGGTGCCGCTGATCCGGCCTGTCCCTCCTGTCATCCTGAGCAGAGCGAAAGATCTCGTGTCGGCTGACGGTTCGCGGTCGCGAGCGCGGCACGCGAGTCCGACGAGATCCTTCGACTCCCCCGCTGCGCGGCTCCGCTCAGGATGACGGGCAGGTGGGGAGGTGAGCGACCGAGGCGGGCGGTCCTCCGTCTCGGGAGGGCACCCGTGCGGCGCGTCCGCGTACGCGGACGCCCCCGATCCCCCCACGATGCAGCCACCCCAGAGCCCGCCCGACAGCACGCCCGCCGAGATCGACGCGGCCCTCGCCGACCTCCAGGCCCACGCGACGGAGTGGGCCCGCCTGCCGATCCCTGCGAAGGTCGACCTGTTGGAGACGATCCTCCCTCGCATCGCCGACGTCGCCGGCCGCTGGGTGACGGCGGCGTCGCGCGCGAAGGGGCTGGCCGTCGGCTCGCCGCTGCGGGCCGAGGAGTGGACCTCCGGGCCGTGGGCCGTCGCCAACTACGTCGGGGCGCTGGTGGAGACGCTGCGGCACATCGAAGCGGGGACGGTCGCCGAAGCGCTCCGCGGACGCGTCCGCCAGCGGCTCGACGGGCAGGCCGTCGTGCGTGTGTTGCCGGACGGGCTGTACGACCGCGTCCTCCTGAACGGCGTCGAGGCCGACGTGTGGATGCAGCCGGGCGTGGCGGCGGCCGAGGTCCCGGAGACGGTCGGGCGGTTCTACCGGGAAGAGGACCCGGAGGGAGCGGTTGCGCTGGTCCTCGGCGCGGGCAACATCGCGGCGATCCCGGCGCTCGACGTGCTCTACAAACTGTTCGCCGAGGGGCAGGTGGCCCTGCTCAAGATGAACCCGGTGAACGGCTACCTCCAGCCACTCTTCGAGACCGTGTTCGGCGCGTTCGTCGAGGCCGGATACCTCCGGTTCGTGGCCGGCGGCGCGGACGTCGGGGCGTACCTCACCGGCCACGACGCGGTCGACGCCATCCACATGACGGGGAGCGCAGCGACGCACGATGCCATCGTCTACGGGACGGGCGCGGAGGGGGCGGGCCGGAAGGCGCGCGACGAGCCGCGAATCGAGGTGCCCGTGTCGAGCGAGCTCGGCGGCGTGAGCCCGTGTCTCGTGGTCCCGGGTGACTGGTCGGAGCCGGACCTCGTGTTCCAGGCGGAGAACGTGGCGTCCCAGAAGCTCCACAACAGCGGGTTTAACTGCATCGCCAGTCAGGTCCTCGTGCTGGCCGACGGGTGGCGTCAGCGGGGCGCGTTTCTGGGCGAGCTCCGCCGCGTGCTGGCGTCGGTCGAGGACCGTCCAGCCTACTACCCCGGCGCCCAGGAGCGCCTCGACGCGTTCGCCGAAGCGTACCCGACCGCCGAGCGCCTCGGCGACGACTCCCAGCGCCTCCTGGCGACCGTCTCGTCTGAGGCCGGCGAGCCCGCGTTCGAGGAGGAGGTCTTCGGCCCGGCCCTCGCCGTGACCGACCTCCCCGGCGGCGACGACCCCGCCGACTGGCTCGACCGCGCCGTCGACTGGGGCAACGAGACGCTCGCGGGCACGCTCGGCGCCACGATCCTCATCCACCCGCGGACGCGCAAGGCGATGGGGGCGCGATTCGACGACGCCGTCGCGCGGCTCCGCTACGGGACGATCGGCGTCAACGTGTGGTCGGGCGCGGGCTTCTTCGTGGCGCAGGGCGCGTGGGGCGCGTTTCCCGGCCACACCCGCGACGACGTGCAGAGCGGGATCGGCGTGGTCCACAACAGCTGGCTGTTCGAGCGGCCGCAGAAGACGGTGCTCTCCGGTCCGTTCGCGCCGTTCCCACGCTCGCTCCTCCTCGGCGAGACGCACACGGCCCCGACGCCGCTCTACTTTGTGACGAACGAGACGGCCGAGACGACGGCCCGCCGCGTGACCGAGTTCGCGACGGCGCCGAGCCCGGCCAAGCTGCCGGCGATCGTGGCATCCGCGCTCCGCGGCTGAGACCGCCCGTGGCTGAGTCCCTCCGCCTCGACGCCGAGGCGGGCGGGGGCGAGGCCGGCCCGCATGGCCCCGACCGAGCACCCGTTCCACCGCCGGCCGCACCGGACGCTCCTCGCGCTGGGGCTCCCCGTGCTCGGGTCGCTCGTGGCCGAGCCCCTCACCGGGCTCGTCGACACGGCGTTCGTGGCGCGGCTCGGGACGGCGCCGCTCGCCGCGCTCGGCGTCGGGACGATCGTCCTCTCGGCGTCGCTATGGATCTTCAACTTCCTCGGCGTGGGCACGCAGACGGCCGTGGCGCAGGCGCTCGGCCGCGGGGAGCGGGAGGCGGCGGCGTCCACGACGGCCCACGCGCTCGCGTTGGCCATCGCGTGCGGCGTCGGCGTGGCAGTGCTCGGATGGTTCGGGGCGGTCCCGGTCTCCCGGTTGATGGGCGCGGAGGGCGCCATCACCGACCTCGCCGCCGCGTACGTCCGCATCCGCGTGCTGGGCGCGCCGGCCGTGCTGGTGACCGTCGCCGCGTTCGGCGCGCTGCGCGGGCGCGAGGACATGACGACGCCGCTGTGGGTGGCCGTCGGCGTCAACGTGCTGAACGCGGTGCTGGACGGGCCGCTCGTGTTCGGGTGGGGCCCGGCACCGGAGCTCGGCGTCGAGGGGGCCGCCTGGGCGAGCACGGTCGCTCAGTGGCTCGGCGCGGGGTGGGCCGTGCGGGCCGCGCTCGTGCGCCTCGGCCGGCCGGGCGCGCTCGCGTGGGCCGAGGTCGGGTCGCTCGTCCGCGTCGGCGGCGCCCTGTTCGTGCGGACCGGCCTGCTGACGCTCTTTCTCCTCCTCGCCACCCGCGCGGCGACGCAGGCCGGCGCCGAGGCGGGCGCGGCGCACCAGGCCATCCGTCAGGTGTGGGCGTTCACGGCCCTCTTTCTCGACGCCTTCGCCGTGACGGGCCAGAGCCTCGTGGCCGGGTTCGTGGGCGGTGGCACGCTCGTAGCGGCCCGGCGGGCGGCCCGCGTCGTGCTGGGGTGGAGCGCGGGGGTCGGCCTCGCGCTCGCGCTCGTCCTTCTGGCGGCGACGCCCATCGTGGGGGCGCTCCTCGTGCCCGAGGCGGCACGGCCCGTGTTCCGGACGGCGTGGCTCGCGTCGCTCGTCTTCCTCCCGGTCAACGGGCTCACGTTCGGGACCGACGGCGTCCACTGGGGGACGGGCGACTTCCGGTACCTCGCCGTCGCGGTCGCCGCGGCGACGGGGCTCGGCGCCGCCGGGCTCGCGCTCGTCCGTCCCGAGGCGCCCGACGCGCTCGCCCTCATCTGGTGGGTCACGGGCGGGTGGATCGTCGTCCGCGCTCTGTTCGGCCTCGTGCGGATCTGGCCGGGCGTCGGCCGCGCCCCGCTCGCCGGCTAGGTCCGCCTCGGCGCCGAGGCGGACCCCCTCACGGCCGCCGGCCGTAGGCCCCGGCGGAGGGGCACACCCGCGCGGCGTGCCCCTCCGCCCGTTTCCGACCGCTGACGGTACTCCCACACGGCCATGTCCGACAACGTCCTCCGAACCTCCGACGGCGAGCCCATCGACCTCGACGCGGTCGATTACCACGAGATCGCTCGTAGCGGCGACGCCGACGTGCTCGAAGCCTTCCTCCAGGCCGGCATCGACCCCGACCGCCGCGACGAGACGGGCCACACGCTCCTCATGATCGCGGCCTACGCCGACCAGGAGCCGACGACGACGCTGCTCCTCAAGCGCGGCGCCGACCCCGACGGGCCCGACGGACAGGGCAACACGCCGCTCATGGCGATGGCCTTCAAGGGCTACGTCGAGCGCGCCCGCCAGTTGTTGGATGCGGGCGCTCAGCCCAACCGGAAGGGGCCCGGCGGCGCGACGGCCCTCCACTACGCGGCCCGGTTCGGCCAGCTCGACATGGCGGCCCTCCTCGTCGCCCGCGGCGCCGACACGGAGGCCACCGACGACGAGGGGCGGACGCCCGCCGACCTCGCTCGCGAGAACGGCCACAGCTTCTTGGCCGGCCGCCTGAGCTGACTCCCTCCGCCCCGGCGTCGAGGCGGGCCAGGTGGCCGCGCTGTCGCGTCGCGGTCAGCCGGTCTCGACGGAGCCGGTGACGGGGACGCCCTCGATCGGGAGTGTGGGCTGGGGCGGGCTCGGCTCCTTCTCGACCACCTCGTAGAGGTCGAGCCGCCGGTCGGTCCAGGGGCGGACGGTCCCGGCGATCCGGTTGCGGCGCGTGAGCTCGAGGTCGAGGTCGGCCACGACGATCGCCTCGATGTTCGGTTCGCACTCGGCGGCCACGCCGTCGCGCGCGAACGGGAAGTCGCTGGGCGTGAAGACGCCGCTCTGGGCGTAGTTCACGTTCATGTTGTCGACGTCCGGGATGAGGCCCGTCACGCCGGCCGTGACGACGTACATCTGGTTCTCGATGGCCCGCGCCTGCGCGCACAGCCGCACGCGGAGGTAGCCCTGCCGGTTGTCGGTGCAGAACGGGACGAACAGGATCTGCGCCCCCTTCTGCGCCGCGATCCGCGCGACCTCCGGGAACTCGACGTCGTAGCAGATCGAGATGGCCACGCGCCCCCGGTCGGTGTCGAACACGCGGACGCCGGCGCCGGGGCGGACGCCCCACCAGCGGGCCTCGCTCGGCGTGATGTGGAGCTTCTTCTGCGCCTCGATCGTCCCGTCGCGCCGGAAGAGGTACGCCACGTTGTAGATCCCGTCGTCCTCCTCGACGTAGGTGCTCCCGCCGACGATGTTCGTGTTGTAGCGGACGGCGAGGTCGTGGAACAGGTCGAGGTAGTCGGGCGCGAGGGCGGCCAGCTGGCGGACGGCCTTCCCGCGGCGCGCCGTCGGCAGGAACGACAGGAGCTGGAGCGTAAAGATCTCCGGGAAGAGGACGAAGTCGGCCCGGTAGCCGCCGGCGGCGTCGACGAAGAACGTGACCTGCTTGGCGAACTCGTCGAACGACGCGACCGGCCGGACCGGGTACTGGACGGCGCACACCCGCACCGGGAACGTGCTCCGCGTCCGCTCGGCGGAGTCCGGCTGGTAGTGGAGGTTGACCCACTCCATGATGACGCCGTGGCCGAGGCTCTCCTCGTCGTCGGGGAGGTAGCCCTTCACGACGCGCTTGATGGCGAACCCGTTGGCGAGCTGGAAGCTCAGGACGGGCTCGACGAGCTCGCGTGCGACCACGGCCTCGACGTACTCCTGGGCCGTCATCTCGTCGGCCACCTTGTAGTACCCGGGCAGCCGCCCGCCGATCACGATCCGCTTGAGGTTCAGGCGGCGGCAGAGCACCTTCCGCTCCTCGTAGAGCCGCCGCCCGATCCGCATCCCCTGGAACGCGGGGTCGACGGCGACCTCGATGCCGTAGAGCGAGTCGCCGTCGGGGTCGTGGCTCCCGGCGAGGTCGTCGTGGACGACGTCGTCATAGACGTGGCTCGGCCCGTACTCGTCGACGTCGACCTGGAGGCTGAGGGCCGTCGCCACGAGGCGGCCGTCGATCTCGACGCCGATCTGGCCCTCGGGGAACCGCTCGGTGAGCGCGTCGAGCTCGCGCTCGGACCACGTCTCCATGCCGGGGAAGCACAGGCCGTGGAGGCGGACGATGGCGTCGTGGTCCGCCGGCGTGAGCGGGCGGACGCGGAGCTGGGTCTGGAAGTCGTCGAGGTCGATTTCGGGCACAGAGGTGGAAGGCGGCGTCCGCCTTGAACCGCCGCCGCCCGCGACGGCTCCCTCCGCCTCGGCGCCGCGACCGAGACACCGAGGCGGGCGGGGTCAGCCCGCGGCCGTGAGCACGCGGACCGTCACCAGCAGCTGCCCCACGTGCCGCTGGCTGTGCTCCGCGGCGTGGACGAGCAGGCCGAGCACGGTCGACGGAAGCCCCTTCCGTCCGACGCCGCGCGGCTCGGTGAGCGTGACGGGGTCGGTCGCGCGGAGCTGGGCGAGCGCGGCGTCGACGCGGGCGGTGAAGGCATCGGCCAGCGCGGCGGGCGTGAGCGCGTCGTCGGGGGCGCCCTCGGCGCGCAGCGAGGCGAACTGCCGGTCGGTCAGCGCCTCGCCGCGGGCGTAGGTCAGCATCCGGTCGAGGACGCCGTCGAGGTGCTGGAGGTGGAAGCCGGCCGAGGCCACGCCGCCGGGGCGCTCCCAGAGCTTGCTGGCGGGGAGCTCGGCCGCCAGCGCCGCGGCGTCCTCCCGCGCCTGCAGGAGCGCGTGCGCCACGGGCTGGAGGAGCGCTGGCACGCCCTCGACCGGTCCGCGGAGCCAGACTTCGGGCCGATCGGCCATGGGTTGGGGCGTCTGCCTCGGCCCGTCGGCTTCGCTCAGGAGCGCCGCCGAGGCGGGCTAGGCCAGGTTGTGGAAGACGCGCTGGACGTCCTCGTCGCCCTCGATCTTCGCCACCAGCTCGAGCACGGCGTCGGCCTGCTCGTCCGGGAGCTCCGTCGTGGTGGAGGGGACGTACTCGACCTCGGCGGCGATCGGCTCGATGCCGCGCGCCTCGAGCGCCCGCTGCATCTGGCCGAAGTCGGAGAACGCGCAGCGCGCGAGGAGCGCGTCGCGGCCGTCCTCCGTCGTCGTCTCGGTCAGCTCCTCCAGCCCCTCGTCGATCAGCTCCAGCTCGAGCTCGTCGCGGTCGCCGACGGCCTCGGGGTCGAGCGTGAACGCGCCCATCTTGGTGAACTGGAAGGCGACCGAGCCGCTCGTGCCGAGGTTGCCGCCGCCGCGCGAGAGGAGGGCCCGGAGGTTGGCGACGGTCCGGTTCACGTTGTCCGTCGCGGCCTCCACGAGGAGCGGCACGCCGTGCGGCGCGTAGCCCTCGTAGAGGACCTCGTCGTAGCTCGCGGTGTCCTTGCCGAGCGCCCGCTTGATGGCCGCGTCCACCTTGTCCTTGGGCATGTTGACGCCCTTGGCGTTCTGGATGGCCCGGCGGAGCTGGGGGTTGAGGTCGGGGTCCGGCCCCCCGGCCTTGACGGCGATGACGATGTCCTTCCCGATCCGGGTGAACTGCTTCGCCATCCGGTCGTAGCGCGCGAACATCGTGTGCTTGCGCTTCTCGAACATGCGGCCCATGCGTGCGGGGGCTTGGTGAGGCGCGGAAGCTAGCGGCCCGGCCGTGGAGCGCCCGCGAATCGGACGCGGGGTGCCCGTCTCGGCGCCGAGGCGGAGCGAGCCGAGCGAGCGCCTAGCGGCGGACCACCGTCCCGCCGGCCCCGCCCGCCTCGGTCGTCACGCGGAAGAGGTAGACGCCGGGCGTCAGCGCCGTCGCGTCGAACGGGAGCCGGTGCGCGCCGGCCGCGAGCCGCCCGTCGAACGCGACGGCCACGCGCCGGCCGAGCACGTCGAACACCTCGACGGTCACGGCGCCCGCGCGGGGCAGGGTCACGCGGAACGCCGTCGGGCCGTCGGACGGATTGGGCACCGGCGCGGCGACCTCGGCCCCGTCCGGCACTTCGTCCGGCGCCGCCGTGGTGCGGGCCGGGACGAAGTCGGCGACGAGCGGGAGGTGGTCGGAGGCCACGCCCGTGTCGGTCGCGCGGAGGCCGGCCGTGGCGAGCGCGTCGGCCGAGAGGTGCGGCGTGAACAGGACGAACGCGTTGTCGAGGTCGAGCGCGCTGTCGGTGTAGACGACGAAGTCGAGCCGGCCGGCGGGGAAGTCGCTGCCGGGGTTGTACCACGTGAAGGACGCCGGCGCGCCGACGTGGAGCGGGAGCGCGTCGGTGAGGTCGGTCCCGTCGAGGTCCGGCGCGAAGTCCGGCCCGAACCGGGCGTTGTCGACGAGGTCGCCCGTCAGCATCGTCTGGAGCGGCCGGTCCGTCCCAACCATGTTGAGGTCGCCGACGATCGCGACCGGCGTCTCCGGGTCGACGCCCGCGACGCTCCCCTCGCCGACCTCGCGGACGAACCGCATGAACCGGTCGGTCTCTTCGATCCGCCCGCTCTCGTTGGTGCAGCACGGCGTGTGCGCGCTGATGACGAGGAGGTCGCGCTCCCACTCGCCCGGCGTCTCGACCACGAACGCGCTGTTGCCCCCGAGGTCGCGCTCGAGCGTTACGGGCCAGCGGCTCACGAGGAGGTTGTCGGAGCCGGCGTCGCCGCTGTACCACGTGCCGCCGAGCGCCTCGGCCACGAGCGCCGCCGCCTCGGCCCCCGAGTGGTCGTAGATCTCCTGGAACGCGACGACGTCCGGCCCGATCGCCCGGATGATCCTCGTGAACGCCGCCTTCGGCGCGCCCTCGAAGACGCTGTCGAACAGGACGTTGTAGCTCAGCACGCGGACGGCCCCGTCGCGCCGGTCGAGCGCGGGCCCCTCGTAGGGGGGGAGCGCCGTCGTCCGGTCGAGGACGTAGGCGACGCCGGCCTCGGCCTGCGGCAGCCGCTCGCCGCCGGCGGTCGCCAGCGCCACGAGGACCGTGTCACCCGGGAACAGGCGGGCTCCGCCGACTTCCATGTCGAGGGCGATCTCGACCTCGTACTCCGCGGACGCGTACGTCGGCGCCCACACGAGGCCGAGGTCGGCGTGCTCGACGGGGATCTGGCGACCCTCTGCGTAGACCGTCCCGGAGCGGGCGCCGAAGGCGAACACGAGGTCTGCCCCCATGCCCGGCGCCGCCCGGCCGGTCGCGGCGTCCGCGTCCGTGTCGAGATACAGGACGAGGTCGTTGTCCTGCTGGAGCAGCAGGACATCGTCGAACGTGAGTCGGAGGCGGAGCGCGCGCTCGTCGTTCGTGATCGAGAGGGCGCGGAGGTCGACCTCGCCTGCCGGCTGGTCGGCCGGGTCGAGGGCGATCGGCTCAACGTCGTTCCAGTCGTCGAACCGGCCATCCGGGATGATCCGTGCGGCGCCCGAGGCGGCCACCCTCGTGCCCCACGTCGCGCTCGGTCCGCGTCCGGCCGCGCCTTCGGTGTCGACGGGAGTCTGAGCGAGGGCCGGAGGGAGGAGCGCCGCGACGGCGCAGAGCACCGCGAGGCGGAGGAAGGACAGAGGCAACGGTCGGGGGACGGTCTACACAGACGGCCGAATCTAGGGCCCCAGATGTGTGGACCGTGTTCAGACCTCAACCGTCGGCGACAGATCTGGCGACGCGGCTCCCACGGTGTCGCCGCTAGAAATGAGCGTTGGCGAACGGGAGCAGCCGCTTCCAGCCCCGGTTGTTGCCGGCCCAGTTGAGGAGCCCGATCTGGACGCCGTGGAGCGACCCCGCGATGTTGACGATCCCGATGCTGAGCCCGCGCATCTCGCCGCGGACGTTCGAGTACGGGCTAATGGCGACGCCGCGGAGCACGCCGTCGCGCGGGACCCGGACCGTCGCCCCCGCCACGAGAAGGCCTCGCCCGTCGGCGGTGCCGGCGCCGAGCCCGCCGATCGCCACGCCCCGGAGTTCGGACGCCCCGGCCCCGAGGCCGCCCACGAGGAGGCCGTCGGCCCGCCCGCCCACGCCGGCCCCGAGGCCGCCGACGCCGATCCCTCGGAAGTCGCCCCCGACGCCGACGCCCGCGCCGCCAATCAAGAGTCCGTCGGCCCGCTCGCCGACGCCCACGCCGAGCCCGCCGACCGCGATGCCCGTGACGTCACCCCCCGCCCCGATGCCGAGGCCGCCGACCCAGAGGCCGACCACGTCGCCGCCCGCGCCGACGCCCAGCCCGCCCGCACCGACTCCGACGAGGTCGCCGCCCGCTCCGATCCCGAGTCCGCCGAGGCCGATGCCCTGAACGTCGTCGCCCGCACCGACGCCGAGCCCGCCCACCACGAGGCCGCGCACGCTTCCGCCCGCGCCGACGCCGAGGCCGCCGAGGGCGATCCCGTCGAGCCGGTCCGTGGCGCTCACGCCGCCCAGGCCCACCGCGATGCCCTCCACCTCGGCGGCGCCCGTGAGCGGGAGGCCGAGGGCGAGGCCGGAGATCCGCCCGACGCTGTCGGCCGGCGCCTTCGGCGCGAGGACCGTCGCGTTGATCCCGACGACCCGACGGAGCGCGCGGTCGCGGACGTTGAGCCGGAGCCCGGTCACGTGTGGCACGTCGCCGATCCCGATGCCGACGCCCTCGGCTCCGATCAGGACGCCGCCCGACGGCGGCGGGTCGGCCGGCTGGGCCGAGGCGGCGACGGACAGCAGGGCGGCGGCGAGAAGGGCGAGGCGCATGGGGCGGTGGGAGACGATCCGACCGCCTACGGCCGTGTCGCCCGCCGGTTACGCCCGCCTCGGCGACCCGGCGGGCCCGGCTCGCCCCGAGAACCGCCCGAGGCGGTCGCGGTCAGCCCACCGGCGTGACGGCCGCCCGGTCCTCCTCGCCCGTCCGGATCCGCACGACGCGCTCGATGGGGAGCACGAACACCTTCCCGTCGCCGACCTCGCCCGTCCGCGCGGCGCCGACGATGGCGTCGACGGTCCGCTCGACGAACGGGTCGGAGACGGCGACCTCGAGCTGGACCTTGTCGTGGAGCTCCATCTTGACCGTCGTCCCGCGGTAGGTCTCGACGGTGTCGAGCTCCCCACCGTGGCCCTGCACGCGGTTGACGGTGACGCCGCGGACGTCGGCCTGGAAGAGGGCCTGGAGCGTGGCGGAGAGGCGCTCGGGACGGATGACGGCGAGGACCAGCTTCATCTCAGACGGTGGCAGGGGTGGGAGCGGCGACGGCGGCCCGGACGTCGGCCGGCGCCTCGGCGTCGAGGACGAGCACGGCGCCCTCGCCGCGGGCGTAGGCCTCCTCGCCGTGGTCGCCCACGTCGAGGCCCGCGCCCTCGTACGCGTCGCTCGAGCGGAGGGCCGTCACGAGCGAGATTCCCTTGAGGATGACGAACGAGAGCGCGCCGCTGTAGGCGGCCACGGCCACGATCGAGAGGAACTGCGGCCAGAGCTGGCCCGGGTTGCCGAAGAGGAGGCCGTCGGCCCCGCCACCCCAGGCCGTTGAGGCGAACACGCCCGTCAGGAGCGCCCCGACGGCGCCGCCGAGGCCGTGCGCCGCGACCACGTCGAGCGAGTCGTCGAGCCGCGTCCGCGTGCGGTAGTGGATGGCGAAGTAGGACGGGAACGCGCCGATGGCGCCGATCGCCATAGCCCCGAGCGGCGGGACGTGGCCGGCCGCCGGCGTCACGGCCACGAGCCCGACGACGATGGCCGTCGCGGCGCCTACGGCCGTGACCTTCCGCCCGTACCCGAGGTCGAGGAACGTCCAGACCGTGATCGTCGCGGCCGGCGCCAGGAACGTGTTGGCGAAGGCGAGCGCGGCCGAGGTGTTCGCCCCGAGTGCGCTTCCGGCGTTGAACCCGAACCACCCGAACCACAGGAGCCCGGCCCCGAGGAGGACGAACGGCACGTTGTGCGGCACGATGGCCTGCCGCCCGTAGTCCTTCCGCGGGCCCACCACGAGGGCCGCCACGAGGGCCGCGGCCGCCGCGTTCACGTGGACCACCGTCCCGCCCGCGAAGTCGAGCGCGTCGATCCCGAAGATCCAGCCGTCGGCCGACCACACCCAGTGGGCGACCGGCGCGTAGACCACGAGGCTCCAGATCGTGATGAAGGCGAGGTACGGCACGAACCGCATCCGCTCGACGACGGCCCCCGAGATGAGCGCGGCCGTGATTACGACGAACGTCCCCTGGTAGATCGCGAACAAGAGGTGCGGGATCTCGCCGGAGGCCTCGAGCCCGACGCCGTTCAAGAACGCGTACCCGAGCCCGCCCGTGAACGGACCGCCGCCCTCGCCGAATGCCAGCGAGTAGCCCAAGAGCGCCCATCCGACGGCCACGATTCCCATCGAGGCCACGCTCATCATCATCGTGTTGAGCATGTTCTTCGCCCGCACGAGCCCGCCGTAGAAGAAGGCGAGGGCCGGCGTCATGAGGAGGACGAGTGCGGCGGCGGCGAGCATCCAGGCCGTCGAGGCCGGGCTGATCTCGGCGTCCTGGGCCGACGCCGCCAGCGGCGCGAGCAACAGGGCCACGGGGAGGAAGCGACGGAGCACGGGGGCGATCGGCAGTGAGAGCGAGAAGATGCTGCCGAGATGAAGCGTCGGCAAGACCCTTCCCTCACTTTATGAGGCGAAACATCTTGTAACCGCTTCCAATTTCAGATCGACTATCAATTTGCCTGGACTGGGTCGGATGATGAGGAGGTGCTCCTCATCCCTTGCCAGTCGGGGCGCGGAGGACGAGCCGTGGGGCGACGTCGGCGTCGCGGTGCTCCAGGAGGACCGCGAGGAGCGCGTCGACGTAGGCGTTGTAGGGCGTCCGCCGGTGTGCCTGGAGTGTGCTGACGAGTCCGGGAGAGGCGACCCCTGTGACCCGGACCTGGGCCGCCTCGGGTGTGACCGCTGCGACGTCGAGGCGGAGGGTGCGGGTCGCGTCGACGAGGATCGCCAGCGTGGGTGACGTGCTCGGCGCTGGCTCGGGGATGGCGGGGTACGGGAGGTGCGCATGGCGGTAGCGCGGGTGTCCCGAGGAGGCACCCGACCGCCTCGCCCGTCGTCCTCGGTCCGTCGCTCCCGGCCCGCTCCGCCTCGGGCATCTCCATCTCGGGCATCGAGGCGGTCCGGGTGACCGGCGGCTGTCGCCGGGCAGGGCGTACCCTGGGGGGACAGCCGCACCGCCCATGTCCGACCTCAAGACCCAGCCCACCGGCGCCTCCGTCGACGCGTTCATCGATGGGCTCGACAGCGAGCGCCGCCGCGAGGAGTCCCGCCGCCTCGTGGAGATCCTCCGCGACGTGACCGGCGAGGAGCCCGAGATGTGGGGCGAGAAGATCGTCGGGTTCGGGCGGTACCACTATCGCTACGCCTCCGGGCATGAGGGGGACTGGATGCGGATCGGGTTCGCCCCGTCGAAGCGGCACCTCTCGCTCTACTGCATGGGCGGGGCCGCCGACGCGCACGCCGACATCCTGGGGCGCCTCGGCCCGCATCGGACGGGCTCGGGCTGCGTCTACGTCACCCGCCTCGACCGCGTCGACGAGGGCGTGCTGCGGGAGCTGTTCGAGGCCAACCTCGCCCGGCTAGCGGCGACCTACGACGACTGACCGGGCGCGGCGAGGACCGTCTCTGCCAGCGCCCGGACGCGGTCGCGGTCGGCAGCGAGCGCCCGGAGCGGGCCGTCGACGAGGAGCGCCGCCAACCCATGGGCGTGGCTCCAGGCCCCGAGCGCGACGACGGCCTGGCGGTCGGCCTCGGGCTCGAGGTCGCGGACGACGGCCACGAGACGCCGGAAGCCCACGACGTCCTCCGGCAGCCCATCCGTGTCGATCTCGCCGAACGGATCGCCCATCTCGGGCCGGAAGGCGAGGCGGAACCGCTCGGGGTGGTCGACCGCGAAGAGGACGTACGCCACGCCGATCGCGCAGAGCCTCTCATGCGGCTCACCACCGGCCGCTTCGGTCTCCCCGTCCGCCTCGGCGAGCGCGGCGTCGAGGTCGGCCAGGGCGTCCTCGGCGAGGGCGGTCACGAGCTCGGCCTTCCCGCGGAAGTGGTGGTACGGCGCCGTCGCGCTGACGCCGGCCCGCCGGGCGAGGTCGCGGAGCGAGAGCGCGCCGACGCCGTCGGCGTCGAGGACGGCGGCGGCCTCGTCGAGGAGCGCGCGGCGGAGGTCGCCGTGGTGGTAGGCATCGGACACGGGCTTCGGGGGGGCGGGTGAAACTTCGCGGTGCTCAGATGGTACAGAACTAAGCACCCGTCAGATTGCCGCCTTCGCGGCCCGGCCATGACCCGCCTCCAAACCGCCCTCCTCCTCGTCCTCCTCGCGTTGGCGTCGCTCGTCGTCGGGCGCGCCGCGTGGGACCTCGTCGCCGACCCACTGTGGGCGGCGCTCACCGTGCTGCCAGCCCTCGCCGCGTCGGCCGCCCGCTCCGTCCCCGAGTGGGTGGGGTGGGTCGCGTTCAGCTCGATCTGGTGGCTCCCGTGCGCGCTCGGGAAACGTCGCTGGGCCTGCGGGTCGCGCGCGTGCATCTCCCGTCCTTCCGCCGCCTGAGCCATGACGTCGTCTCCGAGCCGCGCCACCCTCTGGCTGACCGGCCTCCTGCTCCTCGCCGTCCCGACCATCCAGTACGGCGGCTATTTCCTCGTTACCGTCGTCAGCGGTTGGTCGGACCTCGCGCTGACGGACTTCCAGCGGGCCTTCTTCCGCGCCGGCCACGCGCACGCGGGCGTCCTCGTGATCCTCGCCCTCGTGGGCCTCGTGCTCGCCGACCACGCCGCGCTCCCGGCCGGTTGGCGGTGGACGGGACGGATCGCCCTGGTCCTCGCGCCGATCCTGGTGAGTGGGGGCTTCTTCGCGTCCGCGATCGGCGAGGGCGTGACCGAGCCGCCCGGCGGCATCGCGCTGCTCTGGATTGGCGTCGCCGCGCTCGCCCTCGCCATGCTGACGCTGGGCGTCGGCCTGCTCCGCGCGGCCCGCCGGGCGCCTGTCGGAGCCACGTGATCCCCACCCGACCCATGGCAGACTTCCAGACCACCTACGGCCCGTGGGCCGTCGTCACCGGCGCGTCGTCGGGGATCGGGCGCGCGTTCGCCGAGGCGCTCGCCACGCGCGGCCTGAACGTGGTCCTGACCGCCCGTCGGGAGGCCGCGCTCGCCACGCTGGCGGAGGCCCTCCGCCAGACCCACGGCGTCGAGGCGCGCGTCGTCCCGGCCGACCTCGGGACCGAGGCGGGCGTAGCCGCGGTCGAGGGAGGCAGCGCGGACCTCGACGTGGGGCTCCTCGTGGCGTCGGCCGGCTTCGGCACGTCGGGCGCGTTCCTCGAATCCGACCTCGGCGACGAGATCGCCATGCTCGACGTGAACGTCCGCGCCGTGGCCCGGCTGACGCACGGCGTCGGGCGTCGGCTGGTGGCGCGCGGGCGCGGCGGGATCGTCCTGCTCGGCTCGCTCGTCGGGTTCCAGGGGACGCCGTTCGCGGCCCACTACGCGGCGACGAAGGCGTACGTCCAGACGCTCGGCGAGGCGCTCCACGTCGAGCTCGCGCCGCGCGGCGTCGACGTGGTGGTCAGCGCGCCGGGGCCCGTCGACACCGGGTTCGCCGAGGTCGCCGACATGCAGATGGGGGCGGCCCTCACGCCCGACGCCGTCGTCGGGCCGACGCTGGCGGCGCTCGGGCGGCGCCAGACGGTCCGTCCCGGCCTCCTCACCAAGGTCCTGACGGCCGGGCTGTCGCCGCTGCCGCGGTGGGCGAGGGTCCGCGTGATGGGCCGCGTGATGGGCGGGATGACCGAGCACCAGCGCGCCTAGCGATGCCGTACCCCGACCGCACCGCCGCCCACACCGAGGGCGACGTCGTCGTGTTCCTGATCGGGACCCGCATCAACAAGCTCCACCGTCCCGACAAGTGGGTCCCGGTCGTCCGCGCGATGGGCCGGGCGATGGCCGAGCTCTCGGCGCACCCGGAGCTCGGCCTGCTCGGCTCGCGGTTCCGCCGCGCCGGCCGCTGCGTCGACGCCGTCCAGTACTGGCGCTCGTTCGATCACCTCCACGCCTACGCCCGGGCCCGCGACGCGGCCCACCTCCCGGCGTGGCAGGCCTACAACCGGGCCGCGCGCGGCAACGACGCCGTCGGCGTGTGGCACGAGACGTTCCTCGTGCGGGCCGGCGAGTACGAGGCCGTGTACCGCAACATGCCGACGTACGGGCTGGCGAAGGCCGCCGAGGCGGTCCCGGCCGTCGGGGCGTGGGAGGGCACGGCCGGCCGCCTCGGGCGCGGCGTCGAGCCCCTCGCCGGGTCCTAGGCGCCGGCTACCGCGACCCGATCTCGACCTCGACCGCCTGGCGCTCGCCGCCGCGGACGACGTCGAGCGTCCGCGTCTGCCCCGCCGCGTCGGCGAGAGCGGCGACGAGGTCGTGCGGCCCTTGGACCGGCTCGCCCCCGACGCCCACGATCACGTCGCCGACGAGGACGCCCGCGGCCTCAGCCGGGCCGTCTTCGGTCACGTCGAGGACGAGGAGGCCGGCGGCGCCGTCGCGCAGGCGGACCGGCTGCGTCGACACCCCGAGGAAGCCGTGCGGGACGTGGCCGTGCTCCTGGAGCGCCTCGGCGACCCGCCGGAGCGTGCCGACCGGGAGCGCCAGCGCCGCGCGCCGGCCGAACCACGACGTTCCAAGCCCGACCACGCGCCCGTGAGCGTCGGCGACGGCGCTCCCCGAGAACCCGGGGTAGACGCGGATGCCGGTGTGGACGAAGGCGTCGACGCGGCCGCCGGTGCCCGTCCGCCACGCGCCGCCGCGCTGCTCGACGACGCCGAGCGCCGTCTGCGCGCCCTCGTCGTGGCGGCCGATGGACAGGGCGAGGTGGCCGACGCGGACGGTGTCCGCCTCCGCCCACTCGGGTGGCGCCAACTCGGTGTCCGCCCGGAGGAGGGCGAGGTCGGTCGCCGGGTCGCGCCCGACGAGCTCGGCCTCGACGACGTCGCCGGAGGGGAGCCCGAGGCGGAGGTCCTCGTCGCGCTGGACGGTGTGGTCGGAGGCGATCACGAGCCCGTCGGCGCTCCAGGCCACGCCGGAGGCGTTCCCGCGGCGCCGGGCCTCGACGCGGACGACGGATGGGGCAACGGACTCGACCACGGCGGCGAGGCTGTCGGAAAGCTGGGCGAACGGGGAGTCGGGCATGGGAGGACGTGGAGTGGATCGGTCTCAGGATCGGCCGAGCGGCGGCGGCGGCGCCTCGGCCGAGCGGCCGCTCGGCGCTGGCGCTTCGGCCAGGCGCTAGAGCGCGACGAGGCCGAGGCGGGCGCCCGTCACGACGGCCTCGGTCCGGCTCTGGGCGCCCAGCTTGGCGAGGATTTGCGCGACGTGGTAGCGCGCCGTCCGCTCCGTGATGCCGAGGCGGTCGGCGACGAGCTTGTTGGGGAGGCCCTCGGCGAGGAGGGCGAGCACCTCGCGCTCGCGGTCGGTCAGGGGCTCGACGCCGTCGGGGACGGCGCCGGTCGGGGCGCCGAGGGCGTCTTCGAAGGCGGGGTCGACCACGAGGAGGCCCTGGGCGACGGCGCCGAGCGCGGCGAGGAGCGCGTCGCCGTCGGCATCGCGGGGGAGGAGGCCGCGGGCACCGGCGAGCCAGGCCGCGCGCGCCGCATCGCCGTCGGCGACGAGGGCGACCGTGGGGAGGTCGTCGTCCGGGGCGCCGGCCGCGTTCGCGAGGAGGACCACGTCGGCCTCGGCCGCGTCGGGGACGACGTCGGCCCCCGCCGCGACGAGGAGCGCCGGGAGCGCGGCCCGCACGAGCGGGTCGGCGGCGTCGACCCGGACGCGGAGCGGGTCGTGGGTGGACGGCGTGACCGACAGGATCATGCCGCGGCAACCCGCCGCCGCGCGCCGGGGTCCAGCCCCTGGCCGAAGCGCCAGCGCCGCTGGCCGCCCGGCCATGCCTGCGGCTCCGTCGAGGCGGACTGAGTCGGCGGAGCTCGGGCGGCGGTGACCTCCCCGGCCGGCCGTTCACGCATGGAGAGACGTCCCGCCCGTCTCGCCATGGCCTCCGCTCCGCCCCCCCACCCCTCCGCCATCGCCCTCATCGGGCTGGGCGCCGTCACCCTCTTGATCGGCGCCGCGGGCCTCTGGGCCGCCGCCAGCCTCGCCGTCAGCGGCGACGCCTCGACCGCGTGGGTCGAGGTAAAGGGCGAGGTCGTGGAGTCCGGCGTCGACACCCGGCGCTCGGTCCACGCGAGCGACCTCCGGGACCCGTACGGGCCTCCGACCTACGAGCACCGGCCGGTCGTGCGCTACACCTACGCCGTCGACGGGCGGACATACACGGCCGACCGCGTCCACTTCGGCGAGAAGAACGCGGCGGACGGCGACCGGGGGCGCGACCGCGCGCAGGCTGAGGCGGACCGCTACCCGACGGGCACGCCGGTCACAGTCTACGTCGACCCGGCGGACCCGACCGACGCCGTGCTCGAGCCCGGCCGCCAGTCGACGCCGTGGATGATCGGCGTCGGGGGGATCGCGTTCCTGGGCGGGATCGCGCTCGTCGGTCTGGGCATCCGTGCGCGGCGCGTAGGTCCGCCCTGAAGTCGCTCGGTCTGCCCCGGTCGGCGGCCGGGCCTAGCGCGCCGAGCGGCGCGGCGGTCGCCAGCCCGACGTCGCGCGACGCGACGGCTCGCTCTGCGGCAGCGGTCCGAAGGCTCCATCGCCGGAGGCGGACGGGGCCGCTCCCCCGCGGGCCGTCGGAGCGTCCGCCGCGGTCTCGGTCGCGAGCACGTCGCGGAGCTGCGTCAGGAGGCGGAGGAGCGCCTTCCGGTTGTCGATCGTCCGGTAGACGACGAGCGTCGCCTGCGCCGCGAGCGCGCGGCACTCGATGACGGCGAGGTTGCCGTAGGCCACCTCCGACATGGCCTTCGTGATCTTGGCGTGGTCGTCCTTGACCGACTGCCGGTAGTCGGCGTACTCGCGGGCCGTGTCGTCGTCGAGTTCCACGCCGTGGGCGTCGAAGAACGCGTCGACCTTGCCGACGACGTCGAGCGCCTCTTGGAGCAGGAGGCTGGCCGTGTGCGTCGAGGAGAGGGCGACCGCGCGATGCTTCTCCCGCTCGAGTCGCCGGTTCTCGGCGAACACCAACAGCGCGAACACGAAGCTCGCGACGGAGACGAGGAGGGCGATTGCCGCGGTGAGCACGGGCATCGGAGACCGCCCGAGGGCGTGTCGATTCAATCCCGTAGCGTACTCGGTGGCGAGTCCATGCGCAACCCCGAGATCTCCCCACTTCCTGCGTGGGGCCGCCGGCTGCTCAGCAGGCCGACGTCACGGCGACGCCGCCCACGCGCACGAGCCGGTCGGCGCGGACCTCGGCGCCGGTCCCGAGGCGGACCCAATCGGCCCCGCCGCGGGCGTACACGTCGGCGATGGTCGTGGACTCCTGGCGCTCGGCGTCACCGTCGCGCCAGACGACCTCGACCGTGTCGCCGCGGACGGCCCAGTGCTCCAGCCTGTCGTGGACGCCGCACGCGATGAGCGTGTAGCCGGCGGCGTTGCTCACGCCTCGCCGGTCGTCTGGCCGAGCACGTCGAGCGGGATGAGCTCGAGGTGGATGCCGCGGTCGCCGGGGTAGCTCGAGGTGTGGGCGACCTCGTTGGTCCAGATCTCGTCCGGAATCCCGCCCGGGAAGGCGTCGCAGTGCGGATCGGCCTCGGCCTGGCGGTCGAGGTGGGTGCAGGCGGTGCACTGGGGCTGTGGGGCGATCATGGTGGTGCGGGGTGGTTCGCTCGGTAAACCCGCTGTCGCCTCGAGAAGGTCCGCCTCGGGCTGACATTGGACGCGGTCCAGATCAAGCCGGCGCCGCGTGGGCCGTCGGGAACGGACCGTACCGGCGGGCACCCCGCACGGCCGTGGTGATCACAACGAGCGCGCCGACGCCGAGGCCGATCAGGAGCGTCGCCCGATCCGGGTGGGCCGCCGCGATGGCGCCGAAGGCCCACAAGACGACGAGCGCGGCGGCCGCGTCGCCCGTGCGCGCGAGCCACGCGCCGGCGATGGCCGCGACCGTGAGGACGAGCGCGATCGGCCAGAACGTCCCGGCGGGCGTCCAGCCGAGGTCGCGGAGCCAGACCGTGACGTTGAGCGGGGCCGCGACCGTGATCCACGCCAGGAAGAGCGCGGCGGGCACGCCGAGCGCCCACCGCTCGGCCCCGCGGAGCCCCATCCGGTCGAGGCGCACGTAGAGCCACACCAGCGACGCCAGGATCCCGACGATGACGAGCGCGGCGAGGCCGAACCGCTCGGCGAGCCACGGGATCTGCCAGAGCCCGTTGAGGAGGTTGGCCGCGACGAACGGCGCGCCGAGGCCGTCGTAGCGGGGCCCGCGCCGGGCCGGGAGCGCCTGCCACGCGGCGAACGCCAGCACGCCGACGAAGATGACGGACCAGATCGAGAACGCCCAGCCGGCCGGCGTGATCGGCGTCGGGTGGGCGTCGGAGACGGCGCCGGTCGGGGTGCCGAACAGGACGCCGGCCCCGGCGAGCGCGTTGAGGCCCACGTTCGCGAGGGCGGCGAGGACAACGGCGAGCTGACGGGCGGCTCCGTGCATGGCGGGCGGGGTGGGGGAGTCCTCTACTCCGGCCAGCGCGGGCGGCTCCGCCGGACCTGCCCGGCCGCGCGCCCGTTCGTCCCGGTCCCTGGCCTCCGTCGCTCCATGCTCCACCTTTCCGACCTCACCCCCGGTGACCAACACCAGCTCCGCGCGGACCTCCGGATCGCCCTCACGGGCGGGCTCTTCGCGGCGGCCGCGATGGCCGCCGTCGTGATCACCGTCGGGAGCGTCGGCGCGGGCGAGGCCCGGTCGCTGCTCGAGAGCTCGACGCCGACCGTCCGCTCGTTCTGCTCGACGGTCATGGTCGTCAGCGCGTCGACGCTCGCGCTCATGCTCACGCTGCTCGGCCTGACGACCGACACCGAGGAGGACATCAAGGGCAGCCACTTCGAGCGGATCCGCCAGATCGCGTTCGTCGACGCGGCCGTGTTCGCGGGCGCGACGCTGCTGCTGCTCGTGCTCATCGTCCCGATCAACGACGCCACGGAGATCCCGGCCAGGTGGTACGTCGGGATCTACTTCGCCTCGACGCTCATCGCGACGGTCCTCGGCGGGGCGGTCATCTCCGTCATCATCCTGCTCTACGCCGCCATCCGGGACCTCGTCAAGACGTTCGGCCCGGGCGAGGAGAGCCCGCTGCTGGAGGACGACAGCTCGGGGAGCGAGCGCGCCGAGGCGGAGGGGGCCGAGGGCTAGGCGAACGCCTCGGCCACGAGCGCCTCGGCGAGGTCGTAGGCGTCGGCCGCGGCCGTGAGCTTGCCGAAGGCGTCCTCGAGCGAGACGCCCCCGCCCGACGCCGTGATCTCCTCCGGCGAGCCGACCTGGAGGATCTGCCCGTCGCGGATGACCACGACGAGGTCGGCGACTTTCTCGACGGCGTCGAGGAGGTGCGACGAGTAGAACACGGTCCGCCCGCGGGCCGCGAGCGTGCGGAGGAGCGCCCGCGTCTGGAGCACGGCGTGGGCGTCGAGCCCGCCGAGCGGCTCGTCGAGCAGGAGCACCGGCGGGTCGTGGAGGAGCGCGGCCGAGAGGAGCACCTTCTGCTTCATCCCCTTCGAGAAGCCGACCATCGAGCGGTCGGCGCTGTCCGTGAGGCCCCAGAACTCGAGGTGGGCCGCGGAGCGGTCCCGGATCCGGGCCTCGTCCAGCCGGTGCATCCGGCCGATGAACGTGAGGTACTCGTTCGGGGTGAAGCTCTCGTAGACGTGGCCGTGCTCGGGGACGTACCCGAACCGCCGCTTGGCCTCGACGGGGTCCGCCACGACGTCGACCCCGCCAACCTCGACGCGCCCGGCGTTCGGCGGGAGGCCGCCCGTGAGCAGGCGCATCGTCGTCGTCTTGCCGGCCCCGTTCGGCCCGACGTAGCCGGCCACGACGCCGTCGCCGACCTCGAACGAGATCCCGTGGAGGATCTCCGTGCCGTCGATGGCGACGCGGACGTCGGTGACTCGGATCATGGGGGACTGGGGACTAGAGAGTCAGGGGACGGGGGGAGGGAGTGGCGAGCGCACAGTCCCCAGTCCCCACGTCGCCAGTCCCTAGCCGGGCGGCCACTGGAAGTCGCGCCCGCCGAGGAGGTGGACGTGGAGGTGGAACACGGTCTGCCCCGCTCCCTCGCCGTTGTTGACGACGAGGCGGTAGTCGCTCAGTCCCTCCGCCTCGGCGACCGTCCGGGCGACCGTGAACAGGTGCCCGATCACGGCCTCGTCCTCCGGCTCGATGGCGTCGGCCCGCGGGATCGGCTGGCGGGGGACGACGAGGACGTGCGTCGGCGCCTGCGGGTGGATGTCGCGGAACGCGATGGCGCGGTCGTCCTGATAGACGAGGTCGGCCGGGATCTCGCCGTCGGCGATCTTCTGGAAGAGCGTTTTGTCGGAGTCGGCCACGGGCGGGGTATCGGCGGGGCGAACCGCAAGCTAACCGGGCCGGCCACCGCGCACGCGCGGAGGCGCGTACGTGAAGAATGACGGGCAGGGCGCCACCGGGCCGTACCTCGCCGCCCGTGCTCTACGTTCGACGGCAATCTCGCCGCGTGTGGCATGCGCCCTGCACCGGTCCACCCTCTCACGCTCCGGTTCCACGACCGGACCACCGAGGTCGCCTTCCTGGCGGCTTACCGGGCGCGGTCGTGGCCGCTCGTCCGGGCTGCGCTGGTGCTCGGCCTCGTGCAGTACGCCGCGTTCGGGTGGCTCGACGAGTGGGTCGCGACGGCCGCCTTCGCGGAGGTGCGGATGGTGCGGGTCGTGGTCTGCGTCGTGGTGGCGGCGAGCATCGGCGTGACGTACCTGCCGCGGGTCCGCCGCTGGGTCCGGCCAGCGGCGACGGCGGCCCTGGCGGGAGGGCTCGGCGTGGTCGCGATGGAGTGGTTCGTCTTGGAGGCCGCCCAGACGGCGGGGGCGCTGTCGGCGGAACGGGACGCGCTCCTCCTCGACGGCTACTATTACAGCGGGATGATGCTCATCCTGATCTACGTGCACGTGCTGCTCCGCATGCGGTTCGTCGTGGCGTCGGCCATCGGGGGCGTCCTCGTCGTGCTGTTCCTCGCGGCCGCCGCGCCCTACACGCCGCCCCTCGCTCTCGCGAACGCCGCTCAGTTCCTGCTCTCGACCCAGTTCAGCGGGATGATCGCGTCGTACGCGCTGGAGCGGTACGCCCGGTTCGAGTTCGCGCACGCGCGCCGCCAGGCCGAGAGCCATGCCATTCTGGAGACGGCCCTCCGCGGGCTGACGGCGGCGCAGGACCGCCTCGTCCACGCCGAGAAGATGGCGTCGCTGGGACGCGTCACGGCCGGCGTCGCCCACGAGATCCAGAACCCGCTCAACTTCGTGACCAACTTCGCCACCCTGGCCGGCGACCGCGTGGCCGAGCTCCGCGCCCACCTCGGCGACCTCGACGCCGAGGCGGCCGAGGCCCTCGACGACATCGCGCTCGGCGTGGCGAAGGCGGCCGAGCACGGGGCGCGGGCCAGCGCTGTGATCCGGAGCATGCTCGACCACAGCCGCCGCGGGCCGGCGGCCGAGGCCGCCGTCGACCTCAACGCCCTCGTCCGCGAGCACGCCGCGATCGCGGAGCACACCGCGGCCGCCCGGGGGGGCGAGCCGCCGCCCGTCACGCTCGACCTCGACCCCGCCGTGGGGACCGTCGTCGTCGTCCCGTCCGACCTCGGGCGCGTGGTCCTCAACCTGATCGGGAACGCGTACTACGCGCTCGGGCAGCGGGGCGACCGGCCCGACGGTCCGCTCCTCACCGTCGCCACGCGACGCCGGGGCGACGCCGTCGAGATCGAGGTGGCCGACCGCGGCGTGGGAATGTCGGAGGAGGCGGCCGCCCGCGCGTTCGAGCCGTTCTACACCACCAAGCCGACGGGGGCCGGCACCGGCCTCGGGCTCTCGCTCGCCTACGACATCGTGACGGGGGGGCACGGGGGGCAGATCGCGCTGGAGTCGGTCGAGGGGGAGGGGACGACGGTCCTGCTGACGATCCCGGCGCCGCCCGTCGCGGAGACGCCGGAGGCGGAGCCCGCCGTCGCGCTGGAGCCGGCGTAGCGCTCCGCCCGACTCGCCCCGCCTCGGCGCCGAGGCGGATGGAGCCGGCGATCAGCCGACGCGCGCGAAGCCGAGCGACCGCGGGGCCGTCTTGGCGAAGTGCGCCCGCGTGCCGGCGTGCGCTGCGTCGGCCAGCCCAGGGTCCTCGTCTGCCAGCGCGAAGGCCGCCTCGCGCGCCTCGGACAGGATCTCGGCGTCCTTGACGAGGTCGCCGATCTTGAGGTCCGGCAGGCCCGACTGGCGGGTCCCGAAAAAGTCGCCGGCGCCGCGCAAGTTGAGGTCGATCTCCGAGATCTCGAATCCGTCGGTCGTGTCGGCCATGGCCTGGAGACGCTCCTCGGCGTCGGCCGTGCGTTTGTACGCGGCCATCAGGAAGCAGTAGCTCTGGTCGGCGCCGCGCCCGACGCGCCCGCGGAGCTGGTGGAGCTGAGACAGGCCGAACCGCTCGGCGTGCTCGATGACCATGACCGTCGCGTTCGGCACGTCGACGCCGACCTCGATGACGGTTGTCGCCACCAGCACGTCGGTCTCGCCGGACTTGAACCGGTCCATCGCCTCGTCCTTCTCGTACGAGAACATCCGGCCGTGGACGAGGTCGACGCGGTACGGGCGGAGCGCCTCCATCAACTCGGCCGCGCCGTTCTCGGCGTCCTTCACGTCCGCCAGCGTCTCGGACTCCGACTCCTCCACGAGCGGATACACGACGTAGGCCTGGCGGCCTTCGCGGAGCTGGCGCTTGACGAAGTCGAGCATCTCGTCGCGCCGTTTTTCGGAGTAGACGCGCGTGTCGATCGGCTTCCGCCCGGCCGGGAGCTCGTCGATGGCGCTCACGTCGAGGTCGCCGTAGACGGTCATCGCGAGCGAGCGCGGGATGGGCGTCGCCGTCATCATGAGGACGTGCGGGCGCTGGCCCTTCTTGAACATCTTCGCCCGCTGGACGACGCCGAACCGGTGCTGCTCGTCGACGACCGCCAGGCCGAGGTTCTGGAACGCCACTTTGTCCTCGATGACGGCGTGCGTCCCGACGACGACGTGGGCCGTCCCGTCGGCGATCTCGGCCAGGATCTCGTCGCGGAGCGTTTTTCGTTGGCCGCCGATGAGGAGATGGGCCTTCAACCCGAGCGGCTCCAAAAACCGGCGGATGTTGGCGTAGTGCTGCTCCGTCAGGATCTCCGTCGGCGCCATGAAGGCCGCTTGGTAGCCCGCGTCGACGGCCATCAGCATCGCCGCCACGCCGACGACGGTTTTTCCGGAGCCCACGTCGCCCTGGACGAGGCGGTTCATCTGGCGGCCCGAGGCGGTGTCGGCCGCGATCGTGTCGAGCACGCGCTGCTGCGCGCCCGTCAGCTCGAACGGCAGGACGTCGTCGAGGAACTGCCGGCCGTACGCGCCGAGGCCGTCGAGCGTGATGCCGGGCTGGCGCTCCTGCTTCCCCTTCGTGAGGGCGAGCAGGAGCTGGAGGAAGAAGAACTCCTCGAACTTGAGCCGGCGGACGGCCCGCCCGCGCTCGGCGACGTCCTTCGGAAAGTGGACGGCCCGGAGCGCGACGTTCCCCTCCATCAGCCCGTACCGCTCGCGCACCGAGGCGGGGAGGACCTCGGGGATGGCGAGGCCGTGCTCCTTGAACATCCGGTAGATCAGCTTCCGGAGCGTCCGGCTGTTGAGCCCCACTTTCTCAAGGGCCGCGCCGCCCGGATACAACGGCACGATCCGGCCCGTCGTCAGCGCCGCGCTCGCGTCGTCGAGCTTGTCGGACTCGGGGTGGGCCATCGAGAACTGGGACCCGTACTGCTCGGCCTTCCCGTGGAAGGCGTAGAGGTCGCCGCGGTTGTAGAGCCGCTGGATCCAGTTGGCGCCGCGGAACCAGACGCACTTGAGCGTCCCGCCCGAGTCGTCGGTGACGCGGAGCTCGAACCGGCTCCGCCCGCCGCGGCCGGGGATCATCCCCTTCGACGTCACGGTCCCGACGACGGTGTACGGGCCGGCCTCGCGGATCTCGCGGATGGGCGTGACCGTGCTCCGGTCGAGGTAGCGCCGCGGGTAGTAGCGCAGGAGGTCGCCGTAGGTCTTGACGCCGGCCTTCCGCAGCGGCTCCGCGCGCCGCTCGCCCACGCCGGGGAACTGCTCGATGTCGGTGTCGAGGACGGCGGGGTCGGTCGGGTTCGTCGTGGTCGTCTCGGCGGCCATGCCGGAAGCTAGGCCCGCCGCGGTGACGACTGGGGCGTCACGGCCCCGCCCGCCTAGGTCGCTCCACCGAGGCGGGCGGGCTCACGGTCCGTCGACGCGCAGGAGCGTCCCGCAACCCCACACGCCATTCTGAGTCTCCCCCGCCTCACCCCACCCCTCCCTATGCTCCGCCCGTTCGCCCTCCTCGCGCTGGCCGCGCTCGCCGCCAGCGGTTGCGTCACCACCGCTTCGGTCCCCGATCAGAGCGCCCTCGTCGGGCGCTGGGACATGGAGTCGATCGTCGACGACGGCACCGACGTGTCGGCCGAGGCGAACCCGGCCGGCGACCGCTACATCGACCTCCGCGCCGACGGGACGTTCGTGAGCGGGGGCCAGCCGTACGGCCGCAACACGGGACGCTGGGTCTACAACCCGCGGACGCGCCGGCTCGGCCTCGACAGCGACCTCGGCCCCGACGACGACAGCGTGTGGAGCGTGACGATCCGCGGCGACGTGATGAGATGGAGGGGGGAGGGCTCGGACTACGCCCGCCGGTTCACGATCACCTCTCGGCGGGCCGACTGACAGGCCGGAATCGGACGGCGGAGAGGACAGTCTTCACTTGATCGTAAATAAAGTAATGCATAAATTCAAATGAGCCTTAAAAATTACGGCTCGCGACCGACTCCCCCACCGGCCGACCCATGGTGACCCTCGCACCGCCCGCCCTCTCCGCCCCGCACTCCGTCGCCGACGAGGCCTGCGCGCTCGCCGAGCGCGTCCTCTCGTACCTCGATGCCGAGCGCCGGCTCGTCCAGAACCACATGGTCCGCGACGCCGTCGACGACGGCTACCTCGCCTACGCCGACCGCGAGTTCGCGGCGTTCCGAGCGCAGATCGAGGGCGAAGTCCGCGAGCTCCGTGCGCGTGCGATGGGGTAGGGTGACGCCGGAGGTCACGGCCGGCGTGATCCTTGCCGGGAGCGACTGACGCAGGGAGGGGACACAGGCTCTCCTCCGATGTCCTCCCGCCACCTCCTCGTCCTGCTCGCCGTGCTGGCCGTCGTGACCGGCTGCGGCTCCGTCGATGGCGCCCGTGCGCTGTTGGCCGGCCCTGAGCCGGCGCCTGCGGTCCTGCCGGACTCGCTCGACGCGACACTGGCCGTCCTCGCCTTCTCCAACGACACGGGCGACCCGCGCTACGACCCGCTCGGCCGCGGCCTTGCCTCAATGATGACGAGCGACCTCGCGGCCGTCTCCACGATCCGCCTCGTCGAGCGCGACCGGATCCAGGCCCTCGTCGACGAGCTCGACTTCCAACAGACCGCGTACGTCGACCCTGAGACGGCGCTTCAGGTGGGCCTGTTCGTGGGGGCCGACCACGTGGTGGTGGGCTCGCTGACGGCCGTCCGCCCCGAGATCCGGCTCGACACGCGCGTCGTCCGCGTCGAGACGTCGGAGATCGTCCAGACGGCGAGTGTGACCGGACGGGAGGACGCGCTCTTCGAGCTCCAGCAGGCCCTCGCGGCGTCGCTCATCGACGGGATCGACGTGGTGATGTCGGACGAGGCGCGGGCGGCGCTCGCGGCGCAGCAGGAGGCCAACCGCCTCGACGACGTGGAGACGGCGCTCGCGTTCTCGCAGGCGCTCTCGCTCTACGACCGGGGCGAGTTCACGCTCGCGGCGACGCAGCTCTTCGAGGTCCAGCAGCGCGCGCCGTCGTCGCAGCTCGTGTCGGTCGCGCTCGGGCTGGCGCGGGAGGCAGGGCAGCGGGCGCTCACCCGCGAGGCCGGCCGCCAGGTCCGCGGGCGGCTCGACGGCTGGCTCCGCGGCCGCCTCGACCGGAGCGCCGAGGCGGACACGACCGGCGGGCGGTAGCGCGGCCTCGGCGTCGAGGCGGAGCTACTCGCTCGCGGCGACGCCCTCGGCCCAACGGCGCGGATCGAACAGGACCGGGTCGAGGTCCGGGTCGGCGACCATGTCGGAGTAGGTCTCCCAGAACACGAGGCGGTCGTCCTGGAAGACGGCGACGTAGGGCGCGATCCAGCCGCCGCCGAGCCGCTGGTAGTTCTCGAACCGGACGTCCTGGAGGCCGCCGCTCTGCGCCGGCTCCACGAGGCGGACGAACAGGAGCCGGTCCTGCTCCACCCAGACCTCGCCGCTCTCGGGCGCGCCGAGGACGTACATCGGCCGGTTCTCCCACACGTCGGTGCGGAACGCGCCGAGGTCGAGGCCCTCGGCCTCGAGGATGCGGAGCGTCTCGGCCGGGTCCTGGCGGTACACGTCGAAGCCCCACAGCAGGAGCGGGTTCCGGTCGGCGCGGGCCGCGGTGAGCTGGCCGTCGCGGTAGATGTAGGTCGTGTCGCCGACGAAGAGGGCGTCGGTGCCCGTCATCGGGTCGTCCATCTCGATGCGGAGGCGGCCCGGGACGGCGGCCCACTCGCGCCACGTCTCGACCGAGACGGAGCCGTCGGGGAGGCGGCGGTTCGTCTGTTGCGTGAACGAGAGCGTCTCGTACCACGTCTCGGCGTAGCGGTCGTGCATGGCCGCCACGAGTGTGGCGGCGTCGTAGACCGGGTCGGCGCGCATGGGGCCGGCGAAGACGGGGCCCATCCGGGGCGGGCCGGCCGTCGTGTCGGGCGCGGCGTCGGCGTCCTCGGCGGACGGCGGGGCGGAGGCGCAGCCGGAGACGACGAGGGCGAAGAGGAGGGCGAGGCGCATCAGGGGGCGGGCTCGCCGGAGCGGGCCCAGAAGATGAAGTCGAGGGCGCGGGGCGTGGCGCCGGCCGCGCGGAGGGCGGCGTTGGCCTGTCCGCGGTGGTGGGCGGCGTGGAGCAAGACGTGGTCGAACACGTCCCGCACCGCGCTCTCGAACGGCTCGCCGCGCGAGTTCTGATACACGGCCGGGCCGTCGAGGTCGAGCGGGCCGGCGAGGAAGGCCTGCCAGTCGTCTGTCGTCTCCTGGAGGAGAGCGCGGCAGCCGTCGACGTCGAGCGCCGGCCAGATCTCGAGGCCGTCGGTCGGGGCGCCCGCCAGGCGGTGGTGCCAGACGCGGTCGGCGGCGAGCGCGTGGGCAAACGGACGGAGCGCGTCGGGCGCGGGGTGGTCCGCAATCACCCCGAGGAGGGTGGACCCGGCCCACACGTGGTGACGGAAGCGACGGCGGACGGCGTCGGGCGCGGTCATCGCAGATCGTTTGAGGGGGCGAATGGTAACGCGTGGGTTCCGCCTCGCCCCGCCGATGGGCCGAATTGGACCTGCGCGAGCCGCCGACGGGACGGAATCGGCCGGTTGGCACGTGACTTGACGAAGGACGTGTCAAGCTCACCCCCACTGGCCATGTCCCAGGTTCTCACCGCCCGCCCCTCGATCTTCACCGCGCTCCTCGCCGGCTACGTCGCCGGCGACGTCAGCGACGACGCGATGGCCCGCTTCGACGACCTCTTCGAGGACGCGTCGGCCTCGGCGCAGGAGCGGCTCGCGTTCGCGCGGTTCTACCTCGACGTGCTCGCGGCCGGCGACGACGCGGAGGCCCTCCCAGACCCCTCCGAGGTCGGCGGCATCCTGTCCGCGGTCCGGGCGTAGGCGGCGGGCACCGCGCCCGCCCCATGTCCGCCTGCCCCGACCACCTCCCGTCGACGCCCGACGGCCGCTACTTCGTCCACGGTGGGCGCCTCTGGCGGTGTTCGAACCCGGATCTCTCGGACGACGAGCGCCAGCGGCTCACGGGCGAGCTGATGGACGCCCGCCGTGCCGTCGGCGCCGCCAAGCGATCCGGCGACAGCGAGGCCGAGCGCGCGGCCCGGGCGCGCGTCCATGAGGCCAAGGTGGCCCTCGGCGAGCGCGGCCCCACGTGGTGGGACTCCGACGAGGACTACAACCGGCACGCCCCTAAGAACACGCCCTACGCCGACTGGTGGGCCAGCCTCGGCGATGCCGAGCGCGAGGCGGGGGAGTAAGGACGGCAGAGCGGAGTTCGTGCCACCGTTCCTCTTGCCCTCCTGAGCGAACGCGACCCCGCTGGGGCTGCCGGCACGTCACCGGTGTGCCGACGCGGGAGAGGCGAGGCCCCTCGTCGCATCGCTTCTCGGGATGACACGAACAGGACGAGTCGCTCGGACCCGTCCAATTCGGCGCATCCTCCAAACACAGGCCGCCCCGCTGGCGAGGTGCGGGCGCCAGCGGGGCGGACAAAAAAGAGGGCCGCCCAGTGCCGAGGATTCGGGCGGCCCCTTTGCGCCCCATCCACGGGGCGCGACTACGTGCGGCGATCAGTTAGCCATCGCCGGCTCGTTCACGCGCGTCCTGAGGTAGGTGTCGCGGTGACCGTAGAAGTCGTACACACCCTCGGAGAACTCGCGGTTCGCAGTCTCGGGCCAGTTGTTCTTGTCGAACCCGGGCGCGTCCTCAAGGCGGTCCTTGGTCACGTCGACGACGAACCGCTCGTTGTTGCGGTCGATCTCGAAGGCCTGGAGCGGCACGGCGAACAGCTTGTCGCCGATCCCGAGGAACCCGCCGAAGTCGAGCACGACGTACTCGACGCGGCCGCTGTCGGGGTGGAGCATGATGTCCTCGATGGACCCCAGCTCGTCGCCCTGACGGTTCACGACGGTGGTGTTGCGGATGGTGGAAGTGGAGAGGAGGGTATTCATAATCAGAGTAGGATTCGAAAGAGATAGACTCGGCGGGGCGCTCCCGGCGGGCAATGGGTGGTATAGAACGGAGCGTGTCGTGTTTTCAACTGCGGATGAAAGCCCGGGGCCGCGGCGTTGGGACACCGTTGTCCACATGCTTATCGTGGGCTCGCAACTGGCCGATGCTAGATGGCCCCGCCCCATCGTGTTATGCGCGTCTCGCTCTCGACCGCGACGGTCCTCCTCGCCGCCCTCACCCTCTCTGCCTGCGCCACCACCGGCGGATCGCCGAACGGCTGGGGGGCGCCCCGTAGCGGAAACCGTACGCCCGTCGCCGAACGCCCGGCGCCGCGCCCCGAGCGTCCGCCCCTGGCTGAGCGCCCCGACCGCCGTCCCGAGGCGGACCGGCGGCCGAGCACGGCGTCCGGCCTCGTGATCCCCGTCGTCGGGGTCGAGGGCCACGACCTCCGCGACTCGTTCACCGCCGGCCGCTCTGGCGGGCGGACCCACAACGCCATCGACATCGCCGCGCCGACGGGCACGCCGGTCGTCGCCATCACCGACGGGACCGTCTCGCGGAAGCACTGGAACGCCCTCGGCGGCCGAACGCTCTACCTCACCTCCGCCGACGGCCGCTACGACTTCTACTACGCTCACCTCGACAGCTACGTCGACGGCATCGAGATCGGGAGCCGCGTCCGGCGCGGGCAGGTGCTCGGGGCGGTCGGGTCGACGGGCAACGCGCAGGGGCCGCACCTCCACTTCCAAGTCCTCGACAAGCGCGGCGGTGGGCGCGGCACGCCCGTCAACCCGTTTGACCTCCTGCGGACCGCGGAACTGGCCATCGCCGACTAGGTCCGGCGTGCACCCGAGGCGGTCCGCCTCGGCGAACTCCGTGGCGGACCCGAGCGCGGGCGGTGGGGTAGACTGACGCCCCTCTCCGCCCGACCCTATGTCCGTCGACCCGCTGGCCGGCCAGCCCGTCCCCCCGAGCCGCCTCCCCAACGTCCCGCGCATCGTCGCGGCCTACTACACGCTCGCGCCCGACCCCGAGGACCCCGGCCAGCGCGTGAGCTTCGGGACGTCCGGCCACCGCGGGCGCTCCGTCGACGGCGCGTTCAACGAGGCGCACGTGCTCGCCGTCAGCCAGGCGCTCGTGGAGCACCGCGCCGAGGCGGGCATCACCGGGCCGCTCATCGTCGGGTTCGACACGCACGCGTTGTCGGAGGCGGCCTTCGGGACGGCGCTCGAGGTCTTCGCGGCCAACGGCGTCGAGACGATCATCCAGCAGGGCCGCGGCTACACGCCGACGCCGTCTGTCTCGCACGCCATCCTCGCCTACAACCGGGACCGGAGCGACGGGCTGGCGGACGGCGTCGTCATCACGCCGAGCCACAACCCGCCCGAGGACGGCGGCTTCAAGTACAACCCGCCGACGGGCGGCCCCGCTGGGGGCGACGTCACGGGGCCGGTTCAGAAACGGGCCAACGCGATCCTCGAAGGGGACCTGAAGGACGTCAAGCGGACGACGCTCGCTCGCGCCCTCGCCGCCGACACGACGCACGAGCGGGACCTCGTCGGGCCCTACGTCGACGACCTCGGGGCGGTCCTCGACCTCGACGCGGTCCGTGAGGCCGGCGTCCGGATCGGCGTCGACCCGCTGGGCGGGGCCGGGATCGGCTACTGGGCACCCATCGCCGAGCGCTACGGGCTCAGTCTCGAGGTCGTCAACGAGCGCGTCGACGCGGCCTTCGGGTTCATGCGCCTCGACCGCGACGGGAAGATCCGGATGGACTGCTCGTCGCCCTACGCGATGGCCGGCCTCGTCGAGCTGAAGGACCGGTTCGACGTGGCCGTCGGCAACGACCCCGACGCCGACCGGCACGGGATCGTGACGCCGAGCGCCGGGCTGATGAACCCGAACCACTACCTCGCCGTCGCCGTCGAGTACCTGTTCCAGAACCGCCCGGACTGGCCCGCCGAGGCGGCGGTCGGAAAAACGCTCGTGTCGTCGTCGATGATCGACCGCGTCGCGAAGTCGGTCGGCCGGCGGCTGGCCGAGGTGCCGGTCGGGTTCAAGTGGTTCGTCGACGGTCTCCTCTCGGGCGACTACGGCTTCGGAGGCGAGGAGAGCGCCGGCGCCTCGTTCCTCCGCAAGGACGGGAGCACGTGGACGACCGACAAGGACGGCATCCTCCTCGCGCTGCTGGCGGCCGAGATCACCGCCGTCACCGGCGACGACCCGGGCGTGCGCTACCGCGCGCTCGAGGAGCGGTTCGGGAGTCCCGTCTACGCCCGCATCGACGCGCCGGCGAGCCGCGAGCAGAAGGCGATCCTGAACGACCTCTCGCCCGACGCCGTCACCGCCGACACGCTCGCGGGCGATGCCGTGACGGCGACGATGACGCGGGCGCCGGGCAACGATGCGCCGATTGGGGGGCTGAAGGTCCAGACCGAGGCCGGCTGGTTCGCCGCGCGGCCGTCGGGCACCGAGGACATCTACAAGATCTACGCCGAGAGCTTTCGCGGCGAGGACCACCTCGCGAAGCTCCAGGCCGAGGCCCAGGAGATCGTCTCCGACGCGTTCAGGAGCGCCGGTGTGGGAGGCTAGGGACGCAACGGAACCTCTGTGCCTCTCGCTCCTATCGTCCTGAGCGAGCGGAGCGAGTCGAAGGATCTCCGACGTGCGCCACGCTCGGGCGGTCTCCTGTGCGTCGTGCCCGCCAGAGATCCTTCGGCTCCGGCCGTTGCGCGGCCTTCGTTCAGGACGACGCGTTGCGAGCGCGGTGCGCACCGGCACCCTGCCTGCCTCGGCACCGAGGCGGAGGGAGGCGGCCGCAGGACGCGCCCGTCGGGTTCGTCCATTCGATAGAGGATGCGGTGTACGTTCTGGGCCGGAACCGCTTCCCATCTATGCGCCCCCTCCTCCTCGTCGCGGCCGTCCTCGCCGCCTCCGCCAGCGCGCAGCCCGACCTCGGGGCGTTCACGGCTCACGCCGACGTTGGCGACGTCCGGACGCCCGGGACGGTCGCCTACAGCCCGGCCTCCGCGACGTACACGATCTCGGGGTCGGGCACCAACATGTGGGCCACGAGCGACGAGTTCCACCTCGTCTACCGGCGGATGACGGGCGACTTCGTCCTCACCGCCGACATGGCGTTCGTGGGCGAGGGCGTCGACCCCCACCGGAAGATCGGCTGGATCGCCCGCGCGTCGCTCGATCCGGGGGCGCCGTACGTCGACGCCGCGCTCCACGGCGACGGGCTCATGTCGCTCCAGTACCGGGCCGCCGCCGGCGACTCGACGGTCCAGGTCGTGAGCGACTCGTCGGCGAGCACGGTCCGGCTGGCGCGGCGCGGCGGCGTGTACTCGATGTCGGTGGCGAGGGCCGGCGAGCCGTTCACGACGGTCGAGCTGACCGAGCCGGTCGACCTCGGCGACGAGGTGCTCGTGGGGTTGTTCGTCTGCGCCCACAACCCGGACGTGGTCGAGACGGCGGTCTTCTCGAACGTCCGCGTGGCGGTCCCGGTCACGTCCGGCATCGGCGACCTCGTCCCCGCCGACGCCGAGGTGGAGGTCCTCGCCGAGGGGTTCACGTGGTCGGAAGGGCCCGTGTGGCGCCCGGCCGAGGGCGACCTCCTGTTTTCGGACGTCCCCGAGAACGTGGTCTACCGCTGGTCCGAGAGCGACGGCCTGTCCGCCTTCCTCCGCCCCGCCAGCCGCGCGTTCGGGAGCGCGACGCCCGGCGAGGCGGGCAGCAACGGGCTGATCCTCGACGCCGACGGCCGCCTGCTCCTGGCCGAGCACGGGACGCGCGCCGTGATGCGCCTCGGCGACCGCTTCGTCCGCGACACGCTGGCGGCGCGCTACGACGGGCGCCGGCTCAACAGCCCAAACGACCTCGTGCTCCACTCGTCGGGCGCCCTGTTCTTTACCGACCCCCCGTACGGGCTGGCCGGTCAGGACGGGTCGCCGCAGAAGGAGCTCCCGTTCAACGGCGTCTACCGCCTCGACTCGGACGGGACGGTCACGCTCATCGATGACGGCCTCTCGCGGCCCAACGGGATCGTCCTGTCGCCCGACGAGCGGACGCTGCTCGTGGCGAACTCGGACCCCGCGCGGGCGATCTGGATGGCGTACCCGGTCGCCGAGGACGGCTCGGTCGGGGAGGGGACGGTCCTGTTCGACGCGACCGAGTGGGTGGGCCCCGACCGGCCCGGCCTCCCGGACGGGATGGCCGTCGACGCAGACGGGAACGTGTTCGCGACGGGGCCGGGCGGCGTCCTCGTGTTCTCGGCCGCGGGCGAGTACCTCGGCACGATCGAGACGGAGAAGGCGACGGCCAACGTGGCCTTTGGCGACGCGGACGGCCGGGCGCTCTACCTCACGTCCAGCGACCAACTCCTCCGGCTCCGCGTCGCCACGCGAGGGCTCGGGTTTTGACAGCGTTCTCGCCTCCGACCCGAGCGACCGCGGCGACCGACCCGGCCCGCCTCGGCGCCGAGGCGGGGGGAGCCGGCCGGCTGTGATCAAACCGCTCCCGTTCGCTCCATGCACCCGCTCCTGATCCTGGCCGTCGGCATGGCGACGGTGCTCGGGCTGATCGTCGCTGCGCGCGTCCACGCGTTCCTGGCGCTGCTGGCGGCGGCGCTCGTCGTGAGTCTGCTCGCTGGCGGGGCGACCGGCGAGGCCGTCACGCGTGTGGCCGAGGCGTTCGGGGCGACGGCGGCGAGCGTCGGCATCGTGATCGCGTTCGCGGCCGTCATCGGGAAGGCCATGACCGACAGCGGCGCGGCCGACCGGATCGTCCGCTCGATGACGGGGACCGCCGGCGACGGGCGCGTGGCGCCGGCCCTCGCCGGGAGCGGGGCCATCCTCTCGATCCCGGTCTTCTTCGACACGGTCTTCTACCTCCTCGTGCCGCTCGCGCGGTCGGCCGCGCGGGCGTCGGGGCGGCGCTACCTCCGCTATCTCCTGGCCGTCGCCGGCGGCGCCGTCGTGACGCACGCGCTCGTGCCCCCGACGCCCGGCCCGTTCGTGACGGCCGCCGAGCTCGGCGTCGACCTCGGCACGATGATGATCGTGGGCCTCGTGATCGCCGTCCCGTGCACCGCCTCGGTCCTCCTCTTCGCCAAGTGGGCCGACGACCGGGTGCCTGTCGAGCTGCCCGACCACGACGACCCGGCCGCCGCCGGCGTCCCCGAGGTGGAGGCGCCGCCACCCGTCCTCCCCGGCCTCGGCGCGTCGTTGGCCCCCATCGTCCTGCCCGTCGTGCTCATCACGGCGGCGACGATCGCGAACGCGCTCGAGCGGCCCCTTGCGTGGCTCGACGCGCTCGGCAACCCGAACCTCGCGCTCGGGCTGGCGACCGTCGCCGCGCTCGGGGTCTACGTCCGCCAGCGGCGGCCGAGCCGCGACGACGTGGCCGAGGCGGTCGAGGAGGCGCTGATGTCGGCCGGCGTCATCATCCTCATCACGGCGGCCGGCGGGGCGTTCGGGGCGATGCTGCGCGAGGCCGGCGTCGGCGACGTCCTGGCGGCGCTGGCGGGCGGCGGAGCGGGCGGGTTCGCGCTCCTGGGCCTCGCCTTCGGCACGGCCAGCCTCCTGAAGATCGCGCAGGGCTCCTCGACGGTCGCCATGATCACGACGGTCGGGCTCGTCGGCGCGGCCGTGGCCGGCGCCGACCTCCCGTTCCACCCGGTCTACCTCGCGACGGCGATCGCGTCGGGCTCGCTCGTCGGCTCGTGGATGAACGACAGCGGCTTCTGGATCTTCGCCAAGATGGGCGGCCTCTCGGAGGTCGAGACGCTCCGGACGTGGACGCCGCTGCTGGCCGTCGTCGGGCTCGTGGCGTTCGCGATGACGCTCGTGCTCGCGCTTGCGGTGCCGCTCGTCTAGCGGGCGGGCAGAGAGCGGGTCACGGTCTGGACGACGTGGCGGAGCCAGTCGCTGAGGGGGACGGGGGTCATGGAGACGAACATGGCGGTGGGAGCTGGGGGACGGTCACAGAGTAGGGCCTGGACCGGCCGTATCAGATCACCGAAACGCCACCTAAGCGCTTCCGGCACAACGGGAAGCGCTTTTTGCCCGAGGCGAAGCGCTTTCCTCCACGAACCCTCCACGGGCCATTCGCTGGCCCTCCCCGCCTCGGTGTCGAGGCCGGCCTACTGGGCCTGGTGCTGGCGGAGGTCGTCGAGCGAGACCACGTCGAGCGCCCGGGCGTGCGTCGCCTCCAGCACGACGGGCGGAGCCACCCCGGCCTCGAAGGCCTCGCGCCACCGGCTCACGCAGAGGCACCACCGGTCGCCGGGGGCGAGGCCGGGAAAGCGCATCTCGGGCCGCGGCCTCGAGAGGTCGTTGCCGCGGGCCCGGGTAAAGTCGAGAAACTCCTCCGTCATCACGGCGCAGACGACGTGCGTGCCGAGGTCGTCGGGGCCGGTCTCGCAGCAGCCGGACCGGTAGAACCCCGTGAGCGGATCGCGGCCGCAGTCCTGGAGCTCGCCGCCGAGGACGTTCGTGAGAGGGACGACTTGCATGGGGCCGGTCGGAGTGTGCGCCCTGGCAACGGACGCGAGCGGGAGTCGGGTCCTCCGGGACGGCCTGAACGCGAGCGACAGACGGAACGGCTCCGGACGCTCGGCTCGTTCGCACGGCCCACCTGTCCCATCCGCATGGCTGAAAAAACGATCGACGACTGGCTCGACGAGACCTCCATCGACGCGTCCGACATCCCGGACCACTATCCCGACGACTACACCGACCCCGAGCTCCGGTGGCGGCTCAAGGAGGCCATCCAGGCGTCCGGGAAGGGCGGCGACGAGGGGGAGTGGTCGGCCCGGAAGGCGCAACTCCTCACGCAGGCGTACGAGAAGCGCGGCGGCAGCTACATCGGCGAGAAGTCCGAGCGCCAGACGAGCCTCGAGGACTGGACGGAGCAAGACTGGCAAACGGCCGACGGCTCGGCCGACGCGGCCTCGGGCGACCACATGGACCGCTACCTCCCGCGCGACGCCTGGGCCCTCCTCTCCGAGTCCGCCCGGAATGAGGCCGAGCGGACCAAAGAGCGGGCCGACGACGCCGGCCGCCAGGTGGCCGACTGGCCGGAGGCCGTCCGCCGCGTCATGGCGGAGCTCGGCTACGCCGACGGCGGCGAGGGCCTGACCAAAGAGATGCTCTACGACCGAGCCCAAGAGCTCGACGTCGAGGGCCGCTCCGACATGACCAAGGGCGAACTGAAGGCGGCCATCCTCGACGCCTATCGGTCCGAGCACGGCGAGCCGACCAAGGACGAGCTGATGACGCGCGCTCAGGCCCTCGACGTCCACGGGCGCAGCGACATGACCAAGAGCGAGCTGCAGGACGCCCTCGACGGCGCCACCGACCGCTGACTCGGCCCGCCGCGGTGGGACTCCCACATGCCCGACCAACCCGCCCTCCTCGTCCACGCCGACTGGAGCACGGCCGCGCGCAAGCGGACGATGGCCGTCGCCCGCCGCGCCGGCGACGTCTACCACGTCGCGGCGCCCGAGCCCGTTGGCGACCTCGGCACGTTCTGGGACCGGCTCCGGGATCGGTCTGACGGGGGCAGGGCGCTGGTCGGGTTCGACTTCCCCATCGGGCTTCCGGCCGCCTACGCCCGCGCGGCCGGCATCGACGACTTTCGCTCCGTGCTTCCCGATCTGGGGCGGGGCGACTGGGCCGCGTTCTACGACCTCGCCACGGTGCCCGATGAGATCGACCTGCGGCGGCCGTTCTACCCGGGCGGAACCGGGACGGGCACGCGGCGAACCGACCTGACGGACGCGCTCGGCGTGGGCTCGTTCGACGCCCTCCGCCGCCGCTGCGAGCAGGCGACGCCGACGCGCGGCTCCGCCTCGCCGCTGTTCTGGACCGTCGGCGGGCAGCAGGTCGGGCGGGCGGCCATCGCCGGCTGGCGGGACCTTCTCGCGCCTGCGCTCCGCCGTGACCCGGGCGCCCTCGCGCTGTGGCCCTTCGACGGCGATCTCTCGGACCTCCTCGCGGGCGACGTGCCGGTTGTGGCCGAGACCTACCCGGCCGAGGCCGGCCTCCACGTCGGGCTTCCGCCGCCCGGCCGCGGGTGGAGCAAGCGCCGCCGCGACGGCCGCTGCGCCCAGGGCCCGGCTCTGTTTCGATGGGCCGCCTGCCGCCCCGTCGTGTTCTCGAGCCAACTCTGCGCGCTCATCGAGGACGGCTTCGGTGAGGCCGCGACGGGCGAGGACGCCTTCGACGCGGCCGTCGGCCTGTTCGGGATGATCGAGGTCGTGCTCGGCCACCGCCCGCCGGGCGCGCCCGGCGCCCCTGACGTCCGCGGGGTCGAGGGGTGGATCCTCGGGCAGTCCCCGGACGCCTGAGTCCTCCCGCCTCGGCGCCGAGGCGGAGGGGGCGGGTCAGATCGCGCGCCCGATGGCCTGCCCCATCCGGAGGGTGTGGCCGGCCGCGACGGCGTCGTCGAGGGTTACACGGTCGCGCTCGAAGGCGAGCACGACGCTGCTGCCGAGCAGGAACCGGCCCATCTCCTCGCCTTTCTCGAACGGCCGGTCGTGTTCGACCGCCACGCGCTCGCGGTACGGCGACGCCGGGCCGTCCCACACCGTCTCGATGCTGGCCACGATGAGCGCGCCGACCATCACGGCGAGGACCTTCCCGTGCTCCGTTTCGAAGAGGCACGCCAGCCGCTCGTTGACGGCGAACAGCCCGTCGACGTGGGCCTCGGTCGTGGCGTTGACCGAGAACAGCTTGCCGGGGATGGCCTCGGTCCGCACGAGCCGGCCCGCGAGCGGGACGTGGACGCGGTGGTAGTCCTTGGGCGAGAGGTAGACCGTGCAGAACGGGCCGCCCTCGAAGGCCGGGTCGGCGCAGCTCCCGGCGAGCGCCTCGAGGGAGTAGCGGATCCCCTTGGCCTGGATGAGGTGGCCGTCGGCGACGGTCCCCGCTTGACTCACGACGCCGTCGGCCGGGGAGGCGACGGCGTCGACGCCCGGCGCGATGGGGCGGGCGCCCTCCGCCAACGACCGGGTAAAGAAGTCGTTGAACGACCGGTAGCTCGCGAGCTCGGTCCGCTCGGCCTCGTCCATCTCGACGCCGTAGACTCGCGCGAAGAGGCGGACGAGCGGGTCACGGAGCCACGCCCTCTCCGACGCCGCCAGCCGGCCGACGCTGCGGGAGAGGAGGTGGTGGGGGAGGAGGCGCTGGAGGGCGACGAACGGGCTCATGCGACGCCTACGGCGTGGCACGGCGGAGAGGTCCGCCCGCCTCGGCAGGCTTGCGGGACGGCCGACGCGTTTCGTGGACTAGAGGCCGAGGTCGTCGCAGGTCGCGTCGACCGTGCCCGTGTCGGTCGCGCCGTCGGTGAACTCGCTCCGGGTGAGCTCGACGGCGAGCTCCTCGGCGCTGCCGCAGCCGGCCAGGACGAGGAGCGCGGCGAAGAGAAGGAGAGGGAAACGCATGGGGAAGGGGGGACATAGAGAGGACGGTGATCACGGACAGCGCCCTCAGCCGTTTCGCGCCGTCCCGGTCCCGCCCTCTCCCCCATGGCTTCCTGGGACGACGCCCGATGCGGATCCAGAAGACTCCCCGCTCGCCTTGGCGTGCCCGCGGACGGACCGAGGCGGGCGGAGCTAGTCGGTTTCGGTCGGGTAGCCGGCCTCCGTCCACGCCCGCCAGCCGCCGTCCATCGATCGGACGTTCGCGTAGCCCATCTGCTCAAGCGCCCGGGCCGCGAGCGCCGAGCGGTAGCCACCGCCGCAGTACAGCACGAGCGGCGCGTCGGGGTCGGGGAACGCCGCCTCGATGTCCCGTTCGAGGACCCCGCGCGGCATCGCGACGGCGCCCGGCAGGTGTCCCCGGTCCCACTCGTCCGGCTCCCGGACGTCCACCAGAACCATGTCCTCGCCGGCCTCCATCCGCTGACGGACCGTCGCAGGGTCGGTCTCCGTGATCTCGGCGCGTGCGGCGTCGACGAGCGCGAGGAAGCGGGGGCTGTGGGTCATGAGGGAGGACAGGGTCGGTCGAGAGGATTCCTTCAGCGTGTCGATCACGCTCCGCCCGTTCCCGGTTCCCGTAAACCGCAGGTCGGCGCAGCCGACGCAGCGAGCTATCGGAAGTCCCCACTGGCGACGACTTCGTTGGCCTTCTCGAGCCGCTCCAGCGTGCCGACGTCGAGGAATCGGTTCGGCGTCGCGTCGGTCCCGTCGAAGGCCGCGATTCGGGCGCCGTCCCGGGCCTGGGCGAGGTAGACGTCCATGACGGAGAACTTGGCCTCGTCGCGGGCGCAGATGGGGTCGAGGAGGGCGGGCGCGCAGGCCTGGACGCCGCAGAAGTCGACCACGCGGCCTTCGCCCTGCGCGTCGCGCATCCGCTTCGGCTCGCCGCCGTCGAGCGTGTAGCCCGCCAGCCCGCCGTCGTCGAAGAGGAGCGCGCGGTCGGTCTTGGCCTCGGCCACAGCGAGCGTCGCGAGGCGGCCGTCGTCGGCGTCGCGCTGGGCCTCGTAGAGCGCGCGGAGGTCGACGTCGGTGAGGATGTCGGCGTTGTGGACCAGGAACGGCGCGTCGCGGCGGAAGAAGCCGGCGGCCTTCTTGATGCCGCCGCCGGTCTCGAGCGGCCCGTCGGGCTCGTCGGAGATCACGACCTCGACGGGGGCGCCCGCCTCGGTCCGCCAGTCGGCCGCCTCGACGTAGGCCTCGACCTGGTCCGAGAGGTGCGACACGTTGACGAGGATCCGGTCGGCCCCGGACGCCAGAAGGCGCCGCGCGACGCGCTCCAGCATGGGGACGCCATCGACCTCGACGAGCGGCTTCGGCGTGTGGTGCGTGAGCGGGCGGAGGCGCGTGCCGAGGCCGGCCGCGAGGATCATGGCGTCCATTCGGAGGGATGCGGGGTGAGGGAAGGCGGGATGGGCAGAACTGGCACCCCGGGGCGGCCGTTACGCATCCGCCCCTCCGACGGTCCCCTGATTCCCCCATCCCGCATGCCCCATCCCTCCTCCCCTCCTCTCGGCGTCGTTCATGGCTACGGCCTCGCGGGCGCGGGGTCGAACCTGTGGACGCGGGCGATCCTGCGGGCGCTGGCCCAGGGCGGGCACGCCGTCCACGCCGTCTGCCAGGAGAGCCGGCCCGAGCGGTACGACTTCGTGGCGAAGGCCGTCGCGTACGCCGCTGACGGCCGGCCCGAAACGCTCTTCGAGCGCGAGACGCCGTACCCCGGTTCCGTCACCGTCCACCGGCCGGAGCTCGACGTGCTGCCCACGTTCGTCCGGCCGAGCACGGCGAGCGAGTACGTCGTCTACATCCCCGACCTCGACGACGCGGCCGTGACGGAGTACGTCCGGCGGAACGCCTGGGTGCTCGAGGCGGTCGCCGAGGCGGAGGGGGTCGCCGGGTGGGTCGTCAACCACGTCGTGCTGATGGCCGTCGCGGCGTACCGGGCGCACGAGGCCGGCGGGGCGCCGTATGCCGTCCTGCCGCACGGGAGCGCCATCGAGTACGTGGTCAAGAAGGAGGCACGGTCGCGGGCCCTCGCCGAGACCGCGCTCCAGGGCGCCGTGCGCGTGTTCGCGCTCAACGGCGAGATGGAGGGGCGCATCCACGACGTGTTCGGCGCCGTGCCGGGCGTCGACAAGAAGGTCGGGCGGATGCCGGTCGGGACCGACACGTCGGTGTTCGACCTGGTCGACCGGAGGGACCGGGCGGCGACCGTCGAGCGGATCGCCGAGACCGTGGTCGGCGTCGACCGCGGGCGGCCGGAGGACGCCACGGCCGCGCTCCAGGCCCGCCTCGGCGCGCTCCCGGACGAGGCCAGCGATGAGCAGGTGCTGGAGGCGCTGAGGGCCGACTACCCGCGTTCGGCGCCGGACGAGGACGTCGAGGCCAAGCTCCGCGCCGTGGACTGGGACGACGCCAAGACCGTCGTCTACGTCGGCCGGCTGATCGCGGCGAAGGGGCCGGCCGATCTCGTCCTCGCCCTCCCGCTCGTGGCCGAGCAGCACCCCGAGGCCGTCGCGCTCGTGGCCGGGACCGGCGGCCTCCGCGAGGGGCTGGAGGCGCTCGTGTGGGCGCTCGCCGAGGGCCGCGGCCCTCTCGTCCGCCGGCTCGTCCGCCTCGGCGGCGCGCTCGAAGGCGGCGGCGGCCTCGACGCCGATCCGTTCTTTGCGGGGCAGGCCTTCCTCGACGGCCTCGACGCCGAGGGCGCGTTCGACGACTACCTCGCGACGGCGCGGCGCGTGCTCACGCCCGACTCCGTCGTGTTCACCGGCTTCCTCGACCACGACGCGCTCGGCCCGCTCTACGGGCTAGCCGACGCCGGCGCGTTCCCGTCGGTCGTCCGCGAGGCGAGCCCGCTCGTGGTGCCCGAGAGCGCCGCGGCCGGCGTCCTGCCCGTCGGCCCCGACATCGGGGGAATGGGCGACAGCCTGCGGACCCTCGCGGAGGGCCTCCCCGACGCCGCTCGCGATCTCGTCACGACGCGGCCCGAGGCCGAGCACCGCATCCCGGACCTCGCCGACCGGTTGGCCCAGGCCCTCGACGCGCCCCGTCGGTTCGCGCCCGAGCTGCGACGCGAGGCCGAGGCCCGGTTCGACTGGCGCGCCATCGCCGAGCGACTGGCCGGCGAGCTTGAAGCGATGGGCGCCGATCGCTGACCTGCTCCGCCTCGACTCCGAGGCGGACCGAGCTAGACCTCCGCCACCGCCTGCGCGACGACCCCGTCGAACGTCGTGGCCGAGGCCGGATGGATGGCCATGTCCCACCCCGGGAACCGCCGCGCCGCGACCGGCCCGCTCCGGATCACCTGGAGGTCGGCGTGTCGCGTGTCGCTCTCGATCCGCTCGACGCAGAGGGCCAGCGCGCGGGCCGGCCCCTCGATCCACTGCGCGAACCGCGTGACCCCATCGTCGTCCTCCAGCACGACCAGCTTGCCCGTCACGTCGCGCGCGGCGTTGAACCGACGGGCGGAGCGGAGCAGGTCGTTGAGCGCATCGTCGGAAAAGGGGACGACGGGCGTCGAGAGGTAAGCAAACGCGCGGAGCGGCTCGCTCTCGACCCCGAGGACGTCGATGTCGGGCACCGGGCGAACGGGAGGGTGGGACGCTGGACGGGGAGAGTACAGAGAAGGCCTCACGCGCCTCCTCGGCCGATCCCCGGGCCGCGCTAGGTGGATTCCCCTGCCCCCACCAGCTGCGGGGCGGCCTCGGCGCCGAGGCGGAGGGTCTCGACCGTCGCGAAGGCGTCGGTGCTCACGAGGAGAGCCAGCGGATCGCCCTCGGTCAGCAGGAAGTGGATGACCGTGAGCGCCGCGCGCTCGTCGCGGCCGTCGTCCGGGCGGACGGTTCGGGGCGAGCGGAAGACCTCACGGTAGTGGCCGCCCTCGGGGTGCGGTTCGAGACCGAGTGTCTCATGAGGCGGGCGGCCCAGGCGACATCTACAGGTCCTTCCGGTAGCGGGCAACCATGTCGTCCTGTGTCTCGACCGGCCCCTCCCCGCCGACCTGGTCGCGCAGCATCTCGCCCATCGTCGGGAGGACCGACCGGTCCTGGCGGCTGGCGGGGTCCCAGAGGCGCGAGCGCATAAGGGCCTTGGCGCAATGGAGGTAGGCTTCCTCGACCGTGATCTCGACGACGACCCGCGGCGGGCGGCGCGCGTCGGCGAACGGTGCGAGCGCCTCGGCATCATCGCGGAGGCGGGCCGTCCCGTTGACCCGGAGCGTCTCGTCGACGCCGGGGACGAGGAAGAGGAGGCCGGCGCGGCCCGTCTCGGCGACGTTCGTGAGCGAGTCGAGCCGGTTGTTGCCGCTCGCGTCGGGCAGCCAGAGCGTCCGGTCGTCGGCGACGTGGACGAAGCCGGGGGCGCCGCCGCGCGGCGAGGCGTCGGCGCGGCCGTCGGCGCCCGCGGTCGCGAGGACAAGGAACGGGGCGAGCCCGATGAACCGGCGGGCGTGGACGTCGAGCCGGTCGAGCGTCTTGCGGACGGCCCGGCCGGACGGGGTGGGGTAGCGTTCGCGGAGGGCGTCGACGGACTCGATCATGGCACGCGGGGCTCAGTCTCCGCCGCTCGACAGGTCGTCGGCGGCCCGGGCGAACGTAGCGCCCGAGGCCGGCTGGATGGCCATGTCCCAGTCGGGGAACCGCCGGGCCTCGACGGGCCCCCGGCGGCGGACGTCGATCGCGTCGTGCCGCGGGTCGGCGACGATCCGGCGGATGCAGGCCTCGAGCGCGTTCCGCGGCCCCTCGATCCACTGGGCGAAGCGGACGATCTGGTCGCCGTCTTCCAGCACGACGAGCTTTCCGGTCACGCCATGGGCGGCGTTCCACCGGCGGGCGGCGAGGAGGAGGTCGCTGAGGTCGCGGTCGGAGAACGGCTCGGTCGGCGTTGAAACGTAGGCGAGGCCGTGGAGCGGGTCCGGCGCGTGGCCGACGACGTCGAGGGGATCGGACATGGGGACGGAGGCAGCGGCCCCGTCGTATCTCTGAGGCCCGCCACTCGTTTCCCCATGCGCCGACTCCTCGCCCTCGTCGTCCTGTTCGTCGTCCTAGGCGCGTGCCGGACCGCGGCCCCGCCGCCCGCCCCGTCGCTCGAGGTCGTCCTCGTCCGCCATGCCGAGAAGGCCGACGACGGGACGCGCGACCCCGACCTCACCGACGCCGGCCGCGCACGGGCCGCGGCCCTCGCCGAGCGCCTCACCGGCGAGCGCCTCGTCGCCGTCTACGCGACGGAGTTCGTCCGGACGCAGGAGACGGCTCGGCCCACCGCCGAGGCGGCCGGCCTCGACGTGACGCTGGAGCCAGTCGGCACCGACGGTGTGCCCGCGTTCACGGCCCGGATGGCCGAGCGCGTGCGGAGCCACCTCTCGCCGGACGGCGGGACGGTCCTCGTCGTCGGCCACAGCAACACGACCCCGGACCTCGCGGCAGCGCTCACCGGCCAGCCCGTCGAGCCGATGCCGGAGACCGAGTACGACCGCGTGATGGTGGTGACGCTCGACGCCGACGGCGGCCGGCTCACGACGTCGCGCCTCGCGGTGCCGTCAAGCCCACGATGACGTCGGCGACGTTCGTGTGCGTCGGGCCGGTGCGGACGAGCGCGCCGGCCGCGTCGAGCGCGGGGTAGGCGTCGTTGTCGGTGAGGCGCTCGGCCGGGTCGAGGCCCGCCTGCCGGATGGCGTCGGCAGTGCGCGGCGACGCCCAGCCGCCGGCCGCGTCGGTCGGCCCGTCGACGCCGTCGGTGCCCCCGCTGAGGACGACCGCGTCCACCTCGGGCGCTCTATCGAGGTAGAGGGCGGCAGCGAGGGCGACCTCCTGGTTCCGCCCGCCGCGGCCGGTGCCCGTGACCGTCACGGTCGTCTCGCCGCCCCAGAGCCGGCACGTTGGGCGGCCGGGGTTCACTGCGAGCGCGGCCTCGGCGACGCGCCGCCCGATGGCGCGGGCCTTGCCCTCGACCTCTCGTTCCACCCGCTCCACCGCGTACCCGAGGCGGGCGGCCTCGCGCGCCGCCGCGTCGAGCGCCGTCTCGTTCGTTCCGATCACGTACGTCGTGACGGCGCCGAACGCCGGATGGTCGGGGCCGGGCGTGTCGGCGACGTCGCCCGCTGCTCCCGCGTCGAGGTGCCGGCGGACGGGTGAGGGCACGGCGCCCATCAGCCCGGCGTCGCGGAGGACGGCGAGCGCGTCGGCGAACGTCGTCGGGTCGGGGACGGTCGGGCCGCTGCCGATCACGGCCGGGTCGTCGCCCACGACGTCGGAGAGGACGAGGGCGAGCACGCGGGCGGGCGCAGCGGCGAGGGCGAGCCGCCCGCCGGAGATCCGCGAGAGGTGTTTTCGAACGGTGTTGATGCCCCCGATGGGGACGCCGCTTTCCAAGAGTAGCCGCGTCGTCGCGCGGACGTCGTCGAGCGAGACGCCGACGGGCGGGAGGCCCCACAGTGCCGAGCCGCCCCCGGAGACGAGCGCGACCACGAGGTCGTCGGGCCCGGCCGCCTCGGCGAGCGTGAGCGCCGCGCTGGCTGCCGCTGCGCTGGCGGGCGTCGGGACCGGGTGCCCGGCCTCGGTCACGGCGATCCGCGACGGGCGCGGGAGGTCGGCCGGCACCGTCGCCGCGTAGCCCGTCGGCACGACGACGGCGCCGTCGACCCGGACGTCCGCTCCGATCCGTGCGTCGAGCGCTCCCGCCAGGGGGATCGACGCCTTCCCGGCCCCGACGACGATCACGCGGTCGAACGACGCGAGGGGGCGGCCGGCGAGCGCGTCGAGGTCGGGCGCGTCGAGCAGCGCCGGCGCCTGGACGGCGCGGACGGCGGCGTCGAACACGCGGCGGGCATCGTGGGCGAGATCGGGACGGGGCATCACCCCGACAAGTTCGGCGTCGGGGGCCGTCCGCGACGGCCCCGAGGCGGGCGGGCTCGGCGGGCGGCGAAAAAAATGGGGGGCCCGCGACGCGCCATGACGCTCGACGGCAGGCTTTCCAGTAACACTCAACTAGACGCCCCTCCCGCCCCCGCCGATGTCCCAGAGTTTCCAGCACGAGAAGCCGCCCGCCCGCGTCAACCTGTTCCTCGAGGTCGCCAAGGGCGATGCCAAGGAGCGCGTCGAACTCCCCATGCGAATGCTCGTCATGGGTGACTTCACCAACCGCGAGGACGGCACGCCGCTCGAGGACCGGGAGGTGATCAACCTCAACAAGGACAACTTCGAGGACGTCCTCCAGTCCCAAGACCTCCGCGTCAAGACGGCCGTCGAGAACACCCTCACGGGCGACGGCGACCTCGCCGTCGATCTGAAGTTCGACTCGATGAAGTCGTTCAACCCGGAGCAGATCGCCAAGCAGGTCCCCGAGCTCTCGCGGCTCCTGGCCACGCGGAACCTCCTCCAGGACCTCCGCAACCGGCTCATCTCGGCCGCCGACTTCCGCAAGCAGATCGAGTCGGTCATCAACGACCCCGAGGCCCGCGAGCAGCTCCTCGCCGAGCTCGACACGATCATCCAGGAGGACGCCCCGGCCGGCGACGACGCCGAGGCGTAGTCCCGCGCGCCGCGCCTAACCCCGAACTGCAGCGCCCCGCGCGCTCCCTCTCTCACTCCCGATCCCGTACCGTTCCTATGGCTGAGGCCCAGACGCAGACCGACGCCGCTGCCGCCGAGACCACCGAGGCCGAGGGCTCCCTCCTCGACTCCATCCTCGCCAAGGTCGACGTCCAGAAACCCAAGGGCGACGTCCGCATTGACGCGTTCTCCGACGCCGACGCCGTCGGCGGGCAGGACCGCGGGGCCATGATGTCGGCCGCGCTGCGGGTGTTCGTCGACGCCGTGACCAAGAGTGGCGAGCCGGTCGCGAAGATCGACAAGCACCTCGTCGACAGCCTCGTCTCCGACATCGACGCGACGATCTCGAAGCAACTCGACAAGATCCTCCACAACAAGGAGGTCCAGAAGCTCGAGTCCGCCTGGCGCGGGCTGAAGTTCCTCGTCGACCGGACCGACTTCCGCAAGAACGTTAAGATCGAGCTCCTCAACGTGTCGAAGGACACGCTCCGGGAGTCGTTCGAGGACTCGCCCGAGCTCATCCAGAGCGCGCTCTACCGGCACGTCTACTCGAACGCCTACGACCAGCCGGGCGCCGACCCGTACTCGGCCATCGTCTCGAACTACGACTTCGGCGCGTCGCCGCAGGACATGGCGCTCCTGGCCGACATCTCGAAGGTGGCCGCCTCGGCGCACGCCCCGTTCCTGGGCGCCATCGGGCCCCAGTTCTTCGGGAAGGAGTCGATGGAGGAGTGGAAGAAGATCCCCGACCTCTCGGCCTACATGGAGCTGGCGGACTTCACGAAGTGGAACGCCCTCCGCGACACCGAGGACGCCCGCTACCTCGGCCTGACGTTCCCGCGCTTCCTCCTCCGGTTGCCCTACGGACAGGACACGGTCCCCGTGAAGTCGTTCAACTACGAGGAGTCGGTCACCGGCGACGACCACGACCGGTACCTCTGGGGCAACTCGTCGTTCGCGTTCGCCTCCAACATGGTCCGCGCGTTCCAGCGCGACGGCTGGAGCGTCCAGATCCGCGGGCCCCAGTCCGGCGGCAAGGTCGACGACCTGCCCGTCCACCTCTACGACGTGGGCAAGGGGAAGCAGGCCAAGATCCCGACGGAGGTCCCGATCTCGGAGACGCTCGAGTTCGAGGCGGCCAACCTCGGGTTCATCCCGCTCTCGCACTACCAGGGCCGCGACTTCGCCTGCTTCTTCTCCGCCAACTCGACCCAGCGCCCGAAGCTCTACGACGACGACGCGGCGACGGCCAACAGCCGGATCAACGCCCGCCTCCCGTACATCTTCCTGGCCTCCCGGATCGCCCACTACCTCAAGGTCCTCCAGCGCGAGAACATCGGCGCGACGAAGGACGCCGGCGCCATCGAGGCCGAGCTCAATAAGTGGCTCAAGGGGCTCGTGACGGAGATGGACAAGCCGAGCGCCGAGCAGGTCGCGAAGTACCCGCTCAAAGCGGCCGAGGTCACCGTGGTCGAGCTCGACGACAACCCGGGCTTCTTCCGCGTCCAGACCGCGATCAAGCCGCACTTCCAGATCGAGGGGATGGACATCAGTCTGTCTCTCGTGGGCAAGATGCCCAAGAAGTAGCGGGGTAGCCGACGGGCTGCCCCACCGCCCGGCCGGCGGCCCCGACGGGGGCCCGACCGGGCACCTCCCGCCACGACCCCAACCGCCCGCCCGCGGCGGCTCCGGCGACCCGCCGGCGCGCTGCGAACGGGATCCCTATACCCCACCGCTCCACAGGAGCACTGCCATGCCCACTCCCATCTACATGTCCATCAACGACGGCAGCGTCCAGGGCTCCGTCGACATCGCGGGCCGCGAGGGCACCGTCGAGATCATCGAGATGGACCACAACGTCCACATTCCGACCGACATCCACTCGGGCCGGTCGTCGGGCGTCCGCCAGCACGGCCGGATGACGGTCCGCGCGGCCATCGACAAGGCCACCCCGTACCTCTACAAGGCCGTGACCGAGGGCGAGACCTACGACACGGTCAAGTTCAGCTTCTTCCAGATCGACGACACCGGCACCGAGGTCGAGTACTACACGATCTTGATCGAGCGCGTGAAGGTCGCCGAGGTCAAGCTCGACGTGCCCAACGTCAAGAACGTCGAGAAGGAGCACTACCCGCACATGGTCGAGTACAGCTTCGTCTACGGCAAGATTACCTGGACCTGGAACGACGGGACGCTCGAGCACACCGACGACTGGGTCGCGGCCCGCTAGCGCGAGAGGCAAGGGGGACGGGGCATAGGGCAAGGGTTTCGGCTCGTGCCGCCTCGTGCCCCTTGCCTCACTCCCTTGTCCCGATGGCGATCCGCCTCGCGCTGTTCGACGTCCTCGAAGGCCGGTTCGGCGGGGGCGGTCCCCTCGTCGACACGGTCTCGTCCGACGAGCACCGCGTTCACAGCATCGTGGGCAACCTCCAACGGCTGCTCAACACGCGCCAGGGGTCCGTGCCCCACCTCCCAGACTACGGGCTCCCCGACCTCTCGTCGATCCGCCGAGACGGGGCCTACGACGACCTCCGCAAGGCGATCCGCCAGGCCGTCCTCGACTACGAGCCCCGGCTGGCGCGCGTGCGCGTCGAGCCCCGCGACGCCGACCCGTACAAGATGCGGGTCACGTTCGTGATCTCGGGCGAAGTCGAGCGCGGCCTGCGGATCCAACTCGAGACCACGTTCGGCTCGCAAGAGCTCACCGACGTCCGCCCGACGGGGGGATGAGGGCGGGGAACGGGTGATGGGTTCGCCCTCGCCCCGTGCTCCGCTCCTCACCCCTCGCTCTTCACTCCTCATCCCGGATGCTCCACCGTCACTACGAGAGCGAGCTCCGCTACTTCCGCGAGGGAGGGGCGGCCTTCGCCGAGGCGCATCCGGATCAGGCCCGGATGCTCCGCCTCGACGCGCTGGAGGACCGGGACCCGTACGTCGAGCGGCTCCTCGAAGGCGTCGCGTTCCTCTCGGCGCGCGTCCAAGAGCGGCTGGACGACGACCTCCCGGAGTACACGCAGCGCCTCGTCGGGCTGCTGTACCCCCATTTTCTGACGCCCTTCCCCTCGTGCTGCGTCCTGGCCTTCGACCCGAAGCCGGGGCTGGTGCAGGAGACGACGATGATGCCACGCGGGACCGAGGTGCTGTCGGCGCAGGTCGGGCCGGAGCGCGTCCCGTGTCGGTTCCGGACGGCGCAGGACGTCCGGCTCCATCCGCTGAGCGTCCAGTCGCTGGAGCTCCGCTACGACCCCGACGAGACGAGCCGGCTCCGCCTCGTGTTCGCGCTCCACAAGGGGGCGACGCTGGAGTCGCTCGACCTCAGCCGGCTCCGCCTGTTCCTCCACGCGGAGGGCTCGGTGGCCTCGACAGCACACCTGCTCCTGACGCGGCATGTCACGCGGATCGAGGTGCGCGCGGGCACCGGCCTCTCGGCCCGGCCCGGCGACGGCGACGCGCCCGAGGTCGTGGTCCGCGGCCAGGACGGCGTGCGGCCCGCCGGGCTCAGCCCCGACGAGGCGCTCCTCCCGCACGGCGACGCGCTGCCCTCTGGGCTCCGGCTGCTGCAGGAGATGCTCCTGTTCCGCCGCAAGTTCTGGCAGGTCGACCTCCTCGGCCTCGACGCGCTCGCCGAGGCAGAGCCGGGCGCCGAGGGGTTCGCCGTCGACCTCGTGTTCGACCGGCCGTACCCGGAGGACCGCCGGCTCAAGGCCGAGCACGTGGTGCTCCACTGCACGCCGGCCGTCAACCTGTTCGAGCACGACGCGGAGCCGGCCCGGGCCGAGCACACCTGGGCCGAGCAGCGCGTGATCCCCAGCCTCCGCCACCGCCAGTCGATCGAACCCTACGACGTGACGAGCGTCGTGAGCATTGAGGAGGGGACGGGCCGGCGGCGGACGTACGCACGCGCGTTCGGGCTGTCGGCCGACGCGGAGCGGTCGTACGACGTGCTCCGGCGGCCGGGCTCGGGCGCGGCCCACGATGTGTATCTCCTGCTCGCGAGTCCCGACCTCGACGCGGGCACGCCGACGCCCGAGTCGCTCTCGGTTTCGCTCCGCTGCACGAACGGGTCGCTGCCCTACGAGGCGCTCCAGCCGGGCATGGTCGATCGGCTCTCGCCGAGCGCGCCGCAGATCGCGAGCGTGAAGAACCTCGACCGGCCATCGCTCACGCGTCGCCCGCCGCTCGACCGGCAGCCCGGCCTGCTCTGGGCGCTCCTCGCGCAGTGGTCGTTCAGTCACGGCTCCGTCGCCACGCACGACGCCCTCGTGGGGCTGCTGGAACTCTACGACTGGGCCGACACCGAGGCCAGCCGGCGTCGCCGCCGCGGGCTCCAGAAGGTCCGCTGGGAGCCGGCCGAGATGCTCCGCCGCGGGTCCGTGCGCCGCGGGGCCCACGTCACGGTCGAGGTCGCCGACGGCCACTTTTCCGACGACGGGGACCTCGCGCTCTTCGGGCTCGTGCTCAGCGAGTTCCTGTCGCTCTACGCCACGATCAACGCGTTCGTCCACCTGACGATCGAGAGCACGCCTTCGGGCCGGACGATGACGTGGGCACCCGACCGCGGCCAGCGCCCCCTCGTATGACCTCGCGCCGCCCCGACTCCGACCGCCTCGGCGGCGCCCCCGAGGCGCACGCGGACGAGACGCTGGACCGGATGGTCCGCGAGGGGCACCGGTACGGGTTTTTCCAGGCCGTGCGCTTGCTGGCGGCGGCGCGGGGCGGGCCGCACACGGTGGGCGGGCCGGAGCCGAGGCGGGAGGCCGTCCGCGTGAGCCCGGACCCGTCGAGCGTCTTCCCCGCCTCCGACGTCCGGCACGTTCGCGCGCCCGAGGCGCCGACGGAGCCCGTCCCGGTCGAGGTCGGCTTCGGCGGCCTCTTCGGCGTCGACGCGGCGCTGCCGAGCGCCTTCCATGAGCGGATCTCGAAGCAGGAGGCCGAGACGCGGCCGCTCCGCGACTTCCTGGACCTGCTCGGTCACCGGCCCTACGCCCAACTCTGGCGGGCGTGGGCGAAGTACCGCCCCGAGGTCCGCTCGTGGGCCACGGACCGCCGCAACCCGCACGCGACGCGCGCCGGGGCCCTCAGCGGCATCGCCGCGACCGACGACACGCCGGTCGAGCCGCGCACGCTCCTGCCGCTGGCGGCCCGCTTCTCCGCGTGGAGCCGCAACGCCGAGGGGCTGAGGGCGCTCTTGGAGCACGCGACCGGGCTGGCGGTCCGCGTGATCGAGAACGTCCCGCGGCTCGTCCGCCTCGGCGACCGGCCCGCGCTCGGCGCCGCCCGCCTCGGGCTCGACGCCGTCGTGGGCGAGCGCATCTACGACGAGTCCGGGATGTTCCGGATCGAGATCGGGCCGCTCGGGCGCGAGGCGTTCCGCGACCTCCTCCCGGGCAAGGGCGGCGCCAGCCGCGTCGCCGCGCTCGTCCGCCTCTACGCCTCCGACGCGCTCGACTACGACGTCGACCTCCTGCTCCGGTCCGAGGAGGCGCCCCCGCTCGTCCTCGGCGACGTCGAGAGCGCCCGGCTCGGCCGGAACGCCCACCTCGGCACCCCCCGAACGCCGCTCGTCCGCCGCCGCGTCCGCTACGTCGCGGCCTAGCCCCTTCCCCCGATGATCTCGAAAGACGTCAAGCGCCTCCTCCTCAAGCTCAACGACCCGATGACCCGGGCGCTCGAAGGCGCCGCCGGGCTGGCGGTCGGCCGCGGCCACTACGAGGTGACCGTCGAGCACCTCCTCCTGAAGCTGTTGGAGGACGGGACCGGCGACGCCGCGCTCGCCCTCTCCCGCCTCGGCGTTGAGCCGGGCCGAGTGGGCAAGGCGCTGACCGACACGATCGAGGGCTACCGGACCGGCAACGCGGGCCGGCCGGCGTTCTCGCCGCTCCTGCTGGACCTCGTCGAGCGCGCGTGGGTGGCCGGGTCGGTTCACCATGGCCTCGGCGAGATCCGGTCCGGCTCGTTCCTCGAGGCGTATCTGGAGAGCGACGCGCTCGCCACGTCGCCCGCTCGCGAGGCCATGAGTGAGGCCAAGGCCGACGACCTCCGCGACCGGTTCTTCGAGCTGATCGAGGGCTCCGACGAGAACCGCGCCTCGGCCCGCGGTGGCCGGCCCCTCGCGGACGCGAGCGGGAAGGAAGGCGAGACGGCGCTCGACATCTACACGCACTCGCTCACGCAGCAGGCCCGCGACGACGGCATCGACCCCATCTTCGGGCGCGACCGCGAAATCCGCCAGGTCATCGACGTGCTCTCGCGGCGGCGGAAGAACAACCCGATCCTGGTCGGCGAGGCCGGCGTGGGCAAGACGGCCGTGGTCGAGGGGCTCGCGCTCCGGATCGTGGCCGGCGACGTGCCCGACAGCCTCAAGGAGGCCGAGATCGCCGCGCTCGACCTCGGCGCGCTCCAGGCGGGCGCCGGCGTCAAGGGCGAGTTCGAGGCCCGCATGAAGGCCGTCATCGACGCCGTCAAGGACGCGCCCAAGCCGACGATCCTCTTTATCGACGAGGCCCACACGCTCGTCGGCGCCGGCGGCGCGGCGGGCACCGGCGATGCGGCCAACCTCCTCAAGCCCGCACTCGCGCGTGGCGAGCTCCGCAGCGTCGCGGCCACGACGTGGAGCGAGTACAAAAAGCACATCGAGAAGGACCCGGCGCTGGCGCGGCGCTTCCAGATGGTCAAGGTCGACGAGCCCGACGTCGAGACGGCCGTCGTGATGATGCGCGGCGTGCGCGACCGCTACGAGGACCACCACGCCGTCCAGATCACCGACGCCGCCGTCCGCGCCGCCGTCGAGCTTTCGGACCGCTACCTCTCCGGCCGCCAGCTTCCCGACAAGTCGGTTGACCTGATCGACACGGCCTCCGCCCGCGTGCGGATGTCGCAGGACGCCACGCCGGCCGCGCTCGACGACCTCGGCCGCCGGCTCCACGAGATCGAGACCGAGCTGACGGCCCAGCGCCGCGACGCCTCCGCCGGCCTCGGCACGGGCGAGACGCTCGACGACCTCGAGGCCGAGCGCGACCGGCTGAACCAGCGGCGCGAGGCGCTCGAGGCGCGGTGGAAGGAGGAGCAGTCGCTCGCCCGCGAGCTGGAAGGCGCGCGGAGGGCCGCGGCCACGGCCGGCGGCGACGTGCCCGCGGGGGTCCGCGACCTCCACGCGCGACTGGAGCAACTGCAAGAGGCCAACGGCCCGCTCGTCCACGCCGAGGTGGGCCAGCGCGTCGTCGCCGAGGTCATCGCCGACTGGACGGGCATCCCCATTGGCGACATGATTAAGGACGAGGCGCAGCTGCTCCTCGAGCTCGAAGACCGCCTGACATCGCGGATCCGGGGCCAGGACGGCGCGCTCGTCGAGATCGCCGACGCCATCCGCACGGCGAAGGCCGGGATGCGGAAGGCCGACGCGCCGATCGGTGTGTTTCTGCTGGTCGGCCCGTCCGGCGTGGGCAAGACCGAGACGGCGCGGGCCCTCGCGGAGCTCCTGTTCGGCGGCGAGCGGTTCCTCGTCTCGATCAACATGAGCGAGTACCAGGAGAGCCACACGACGAGCCAGCTCAAGGGCGCGCCCCCCGGCTACGTCGGCTACGGCGAGGGCGGCGTGCTCACCGAGGCGGTCCGCCAGCGGCCGTACTCCGTCGTGCTGCTCGACGAGGTCGAGAAGGCGCACATCGACGTGATGGAGCTGTTCTACCAGGTGTTCGACCGCGGCATCCTCCGCGACGGCGAGGGCCGCGAGGTCGACTTCTCGAACACGATCATCCTCTGCACCTCGAACGTCGGGAGCGACCTCGTGCAGCAGGCGTCGATGGCCGAGGAGGCGCCCACCCTCGACAGCCTCCGCGACCTCATCCACGAGCCGCTGGCGTCACACTTCCAGCCGGCGTTGCTCGGGCGGATGAACACGATCCCGTTCCTCTCGCTCGATCGCGACGCGATGGCCCAGATCGCCCGGCTCAAGCTGGGCAAGGTCGACAAGCGGCTCCGCGCGAATCACGGCATCCGGTTCACATTCACCGACGAGGTCGTGGAGACGATTGCCGACCGGTGCACGACGATCGACGCCGGCGCCCGCAACATCGACGCGATCATCGACCGGACCGTCCTGCCCGAGGCGAGCCGTGCGCTCCTCACGCGGCTGGCGGAGGAAAACCTCCCGGCCGCGCTGGAGCTGGGCCTCGACGAGGCCGGCAACTTTACCTACACGTTCGTCGAGCCCGGCGAGCGGCCCGACCTCGAGGTCGCTGCCAACGACACCGAGGCGCTCGCCGAGGGGGCCGACCTCGGCGGCGATGGTGCCTCCCTCGACGCCCCCCAGACCGCGCCCGAGGCGGACGGGGCCGCGCTCGACGGGGCCACCGAGGCCGACGACCCCGAGCCGACCGCGTAGCCATGCCCACCCTCCACCGCATCGCCCGCCACGAGTTCGCCTGCAGCGCGCTCGGCCCGGAGACCTTCCGCGTCGTCCGCTTCGAGGGCACGGAGGCCATCTCGCGGCCCTACCGCTTCGAGGTGGAGCTCGTCTCGGACGACCCGGAGGTGGCCTTCGAAGACGTCATCGACAAGCCGGCCACGCTGACGATGTACCGCGGCGACGACCCGTCCGAGGTCGACGGGATCGTGGTCGACTTCGAGCAGTCGCACGAGGCCGGCGGGCAGTCGGAGTTCCGATACGCCTACCGCGCCGTCCTCGTCCCGCGGCTGTGGCGGCTCGGGCTCTCGTTCCAGAGCCGGATCTTCCAGAACCTGACGGTCGAGGAGATCGTGTCGAAGGTGCTCGACGACGCGGGCGTCGACTACCGGTTCAAGCTGTCCGCGTCCTACGACCCGCGCGAGTACACGACGCAGTACAAGGAGACCGACCTCGACTTCGTCCAGCGGCTCCTCGAGTTCGAGGGGATCCGGTACTACTTCACGCACGAGGGCGGGGCCGAGACGCTCGTGATGAGCGACGACGCGAGCGACGCGCCCGATGTCGAGGGCGACCCCGTCGTGGGATACAGCCACGCCGACGGGCTCCGGCCCAGCGACAGCCTCGAGACGATCCGCGACTTCCTCGCGCGCCAGCGGCTCGTGACGGCCAAGGCCGAGATCAAGGACTACAACTACCGGACGCCCGAGACCGAGCTGTTCTCGGAGACCGAGCACGGCCAGAAGCCGGCCCTCGGCGTCCACTCCGACTCGGCCGTCCACATGATGGACGGCGGGCGGGGTGGCCAGCTGGCGAAGGTCCGGTCGGAGGAGATCGAGACGACGCGGCTGACGATGACGGGCACCGGCGACTGCCTCCGCTTCCGCTCCGGCCACCGGTTCTCGCTGACGGACCACTACCGCGACGGGCTCAACCAGGACTACCTCCTCGTTGAGGTCCAGCACCTCGGGACGCAGCCCGACGCGGCCGAGTCGCACGGGACCACGACGCGGGCGGCCGACGAGGCGCCGCCGGGTTACTCGAACGCCTTCACGTGCGTCCCGGCTACGACGCCGTACCGGCCGCCGCGCCTCACGCCGGAGCCCAAGCTGCCGGGCGTCCTCACGGCCAAGGTCGAGAGCGCCGGCGGCACCTACGCGCCGGTCGACGACCAGGGCCGGTACCGCGTCCGCTTCCCGTTCGACATCGGGGACGCGGGTGACGCCGGCGCCACGAAGCCCGTCCGCCTCGCCCAGGGGTACACCGGCGGCGGGTACGGCATGCACTTCCCGGTCCACAAGGGGGCCGAGATGGTCGTCGCCTGCGTCGACGGGAACGTCGACCGGATCGTCGGGCTCTCGACGGTCTACAACCCCACGCAGTTCTCGCCGGTCACGAGCAGCAACCCGTCCGAGAACGTCCTCCGGTCGTGGGGCGAGAACGAGCTGACGTTCGACGACAAGCAGGGGGAGGAGCTCGTGTTCATGCACGCGACGAAGGACCACCTCTGCGAGGTCGTCGATAACCAGGAGAACCACGTCGGGACGAACCGGGCGCAAACGGTCGGCAATGACGAGACGCTCTCGGTCGGGAACGACCAGAAAGAGACGGTCGGGCACGACAACGAGTTGACGGTCGGGAACGACCAGATGCTCACGGTCGGCGTGAACCGGACGATCACCGTCGGCGGGAGCCACACCGAGAGCATCGGGTCCAGCCAGTCCGTGACGGTAGGCGTCGCGGCCAGCGAGTCGGTCGGCGCCGCGAAGACGGTGAGCGTCGGGGCCGCCTACGCCGTGACCGTCGGGGCCGGGTACCAGATCAGCGTCGGCGCGGTGAGCTCCGAGTCCGTGGGGGGCGCGAAGTCGCTCACCGCCAGCGGCCCGATCTCGAACAGCGCCGGGGCCGCCTACGAGGTCACCGCCGGGGCCGACCTCACGTGGGAGGCCGGCAAGGACGGGAAGATGACGATCGGGAAGAAGCTGTTCATCGAGAGCGGCGACGCCCTCAGCATCAAGGGCAAGAAGAAGGTGAACATCGAGGCCGCCGACCAACTCACGCTCAAATGCGGGAGCGCCGAGATCATCCTGAAGAAGAACGGCGACATCAGCCTGAAGGGGAAGAAGATCGATATCAAGGGGTCGGGGAAAGTCACCATGAAGGGCTCCCAGATCGCCGAGAACTAGCCACACCGCCCATGTCCATCGCCTTCGATACGTCCACGCAGGAGGCCCGCGTCTGCGACGTCGACGCGCTCCGCGTCTCGTTCGACGACGGGACCGAACTCCCGTGCCGGCTGCTCCAGACGAGCGCCGGCCCCCCGCTCGCGCTCGCCGTCGGCGACGTCGTCCTCGTTACCTGCCCGCCCGGCGCCGGGGTCGGCTACGTCCTCGGGCGCGTCGAGGCGGCCGCCCCGCCCGACGGTGAGCCCGCCTCGGACGTCCGGATCACGATGCCGGGGAAGGTCGACACCGTCCGGATCAACGGGAAGCGCGTCCACATCCAGGCCGACGAAGAGGTCGTGCTGGAGTGCGGCGACGGCCGGATCCGGATCGACAAGCGCGGGAAGGTGACCGTCCTCGGCCGCGACGTGACGAGCCGGGCCCGCCACTCGCACAAGATCAAGGGCTCCAGCGTCGCCATCAACTAGGCCGCGGCCCCGCGATGGAGATCGTCAACCCCACGCCGTTCGCCGCCGCCCCGGCCGCCGTCGCCGACCTCGACGGGGCCGACCTCCTCGTGGTCATCGTCAAGGCGACGTACGCGCTCGACGGGCAGGGGGGGATGGCGCCGGCGGAGGCCCAGCGCGAGGTCCAACTGGCCGACACGTTCGTCGGCGAGGAGGGCGCGTCGAGCGTCGCCTACGCCTCCGACCTCGCCATCGGGAAGACGTCGACCGACGTCGTGCTGACGGGCGCGGCGTACCCCCGGCGCCCAGGCGACCGGGAGGGGGAGGTCGGGGTCCAGGTCGGCGCGGCGAAGGCGTCGTTCCGCGTGTTCGGCGAGCGCGAGTGGCAGTCGGCGCTCGGCGTGACGCGGATGTCGCGGCCGGAGCCGTTCGAGCGGATCCCGCTGGGCTACGAACGCGCGGCCGGCGGCACCGACGCCTCGCCGAGCGCCGAGCGCGACCACGACTTCGACGCCCGGAACCCGGTCGGCGTCGGGTTCCGAGCCAAGCGGACCCGCCGCGTCGTCGACGCCTCGCCGCTCCCCAACTTCGAGCGCCCCGATGCGCTCGTCCGCACGCCCGACGACCGGCCGCCGCCGGCGCCTGTCGGGTTCGTCGCGCCCGGCTGGCAGCCGCGCGCCGCCTTCGCGGGGACCTACGACGCCGCCTGGGCCGAGACCCGGAGCCCCCGCCTCCCGACGGACTTCGACGTCCGGTTCTTCGACGTGGCCCCAGACGGGCTCACGGTCCCCGGCCGGCTGCGGGGCGACGAGCACGGGGCCGCGCTCGGCGTCTCTCCGCAGGGCCTCCTCCGGTTCACGCTGCCCGGGCTGGCCCTGACGGCCGAGGTCACCAGCCGGGCCGGAGGCGTCCTGCCCATCGACCTCGGGCTCGACCGCGTCGTCGTCGACGGCGACGCGGGGCTCCACGGCGAGGTCGTCCTCGTGTGGAGCGGGGGCCTCCGCCCGCCGCGCGACCTCTACGACCTCGGCCCCATCACGCTCTCGACCCCGTAGCCATGCCCTCGTCCGTCGGCGTCAACTTCCTCTCGGTCGTCCACAAGTCGAGCACCGGCACGACGATCGCGTTCCCCGACGTCTGCAAGACGCCGAGCCCCGGCGGCCCCATCCCGATCCCCTACCCGAACGTCGCGATGTCGACGGACACGGCGAAGGGGAGCAAGAAGGTGAAGATGGACGGCAACCCGATCTGCACGAAGGACTCCAACTTCCGCATGAGCACGGGCGACGAGGCCGGGTCGGCGGGCGGCGGCGTCGTCAGCAACAAGATCAAGGGGAAGGCCGAGTTCGTGATGTTCTCCTTCGACGTGAAGGTCGAGGGGAAGAACGTGGCGCGGGCGTTCGACATCATGCTCCACAACGACAAGAACACGCCGCCCTTCCCGGTCCTCCAGCCCCCGGTCGTCGCCATCGGGATGCCGCCGCGGCCGGAGTGCCTGTTCTGCGGGAAGCCGATCTGATGCGCGCCGACGACGTCCGGCTCTCGGTGCGTGGCGTCGGGCTCGCGTGCAGCCTCGGCCTCGGGGCTGTCGACGCGTGCGCGGCGGCGTTCGCCGGCATCACGCGGCCGACGCCGATGCCCGGCGTCGACGTGTTCGACCCCGAGGAGGCCGAGGGCGTCGACCTCGCCGTCCACGCGGCCCCGTTCGTGACCGAGGGGTTCTCCGGGGTCGCCCGGATGGCGCGCCTCGCCGGGGCCGCCCTCGACGACCTCGCCTCCCGCGCCGACCTCCCCGACGACGGCCGGACCGGGATCTGCGTCGCGCTCCCGAGCGGGTACCACCTCCGCCGCCTCGAGCAGGCCGAGGCGGCCGAAGACCCCGACCCGCCCCCGACGCCCTACGCGCTCGAGGCCGACGTCCGGGTCGAAGAGCTCCGCGACCGGCTCGTCCCGACGATCCGCCGGTTTTCTAAGGTTGCGCTCCACCCGGGGCCCGGCGCGACGCTCTTCGAGGACGAGGCCGGCTTCGGCGCGCTCCTCCGCACGGCCGACCTCGCGCTCCGCGGCGGCGCCATCCGCCGCTGCCTCGTCGGCGGCGTCGACTCGCCGCTCGACCCAGCGACCATCCGCGCGCGCGACCGCGCCGGTGTCCTGTTCACCCCCGAGAACTCGGGCGGGGCCGCGCCGGGCGAGGCCGCCGCCTTCGTCCTCGTCGAGCGGGCCGACGACCGGGCCGACGGGCTCACGATCTCCGGCGTCGCGCAGGGGCGGGACGTCCCGTTCGTGCCCGACGGCGAGGACCGGCCGGCGGGCGTCGGGCTCTCTCGGTGCCTCGCCGCCACGCGCGCGGCCGAGCCCGGCCCCATCGGCGCGGTCTACACGTCGCTCAACGGGGCCGCCCACCGGGCCTACGACTGGGGCTGCGCCCTCGTCCGGCTCGCGGCCGACGGCCCGTTCGAGCCGGAGGCCATCCACCCCGCGACGATGGTCGGCGCCGTCGGCGCGGCGACGGGCCCGGTCGCCGTGGCCCTCGCCGAGCACGCCCGGTGGCGCGGCTGGGGGCCCCCGGCCGCGGCCGTCTGGCTCGCCAGTGACGCCGGCCCACGCGCTTCATTTCGCCTCACCGCATCCTGATCCTATGGGTGGCCCCAGCGCCGAAGACAAACACGTCGCCGCATCCGTCAAGCCCCGTAAGGGGTTCTACCGGAAGGAGGGCGACGGCCAAACGAAGGACTACGAGAAGACGTGGGCGAAGAACGGCTACAAGAAGCTGATCTACCAGATCCACCACATCATCCCGGAGGACGCGATCTACAACAAGGCGGTCGACAAGATCAAGAACGACGACAAGCGGCGGCTCGTGAAGGTGTCCATGCTCCGCTCGAAGTGGAACATCAACGACCCGGACAACCTGATCGGGCTCCCCGACCTGTACTCCTTCCTCATCTACTTCGACCGGAAGCGGAAGTCCGCCTCGGACACCTCGGTCGACGCGTCGCATGTCAAGGGAAACCAAGACGGGGGCTACATCCTGCGGAAGATCAAGCGGCTCAACCAGCGGTCTAGCAACACCAAGGACTTCATCGACCTCCCGAGCCTGTTCGGCCAGACCAGCGCCGCGGACGCGAGCCCCGAACGCTACCCGGTGCACCTGCCCGTAAGCTGGGGCCACACGAAGTACAACTACGCCGTCGCCGACGACATCCAGAGCGACGTGATCAACACGATCGAGGAGACCGCGGAGGAGCACGAGTTGGACTTCGTCGACGTGGCGTCCGAGTTCGAGACCATCGCGAGCGACCGGAAGACGTACCTCCTCGACCGAGCCGCGACGGCGACCTACGAGCTGTGGCAGAAGCGGTATGAGGGCGTGGCGGAGAGCACCTGGCGGACGCCGTTCACCATGGCCGAGCCGAGCTCCCCGCTCAAGAAGCCGAAGAAGCGGAAGGCCAGCTCGTCCTCGCCCGCCAAAAAGCGGAAGACCAAATAGCCCCGACCCATGGACCTCGTCTACGCACGTCACGCGCCGTCTCCCCACGCCGGCGTCCTCGGACCCATCCAGGAGGTCGAGCGGGCGTTCCAGCTCTCCCGCGGCGTCCCGCGCCTCGAGGGCTGGCCGTCCGACGCGCACTTCGAGATGGACGACGAGTTCGGCATCCGGCTCGACGACGTCATGAAGTGCCTCGGGTCGCTCCTCGTCGTCTCCGACACCCTCCGTCAGTTCCTCGAGGCGGAGGAGGTCCCCGACACCGAGATGCTCCCGGTGACCCTCATCGACCTGAAGGGGCGGCCGGTCGAGGCGCCCTACTACGTGGTCCACTCGACGCACCTCCCCGCCGCCCTGGACGCGGAGGGCTCGGGCGCCCGGTTCAACAAGATCAAGCCCGACCTCGTCCGGTCCGTCGAGCGCCTCGTGCTCCGCCCCGAGGCCGTGCCGTCCGACCGGCCGCTCTTTCGGTTGCACGAGTACCCGAAGCCGGTCCTGTTCGAGGCCGGGCTGGCAGAGCGGATCGAGGCCGAGGGGTTCACCGGCATCGCGTTCGTCCCCATCGCCGACTTCGACCGCTACTCCCTCCTCTGATGCCCTCCGCGCCGCTCCCCGTGGCCGTCGAGCGGGAGACCCGCTACGCCAACGTCCTCATCCGGGCGGCCAACGAGGCCGGCCGCGACGAGGTGGGCGGGGCCGTCTACAACGAGCTCAGCGAGCGGTACCGGAACATCGGCGTCTCGTTCCTGCTCCTCGACGCCGACCTCGACGCGTTCGCGCACTGCCTCATCGACAGCGGAATCACGCGGCGGACGCTCCTGCGGCGCGGGCTCCCGGACGAGCCCGAGCACGCCTTCCGCGCCAGCTTCGTCGACCCGGTCCACGACGCGCTTGCCGTCGGCCAGCTCGGGCTGGCGGCCGAGATCGGGCGGCTCTCGCCCGCGACGTGGTACGAGGACTTCGAGTACGAGGAGGACTTCGTCTACGCCCACCTCCTGTTCGGCCTGGCCCAGGGGGCCGACCCGGCGCCGCTCACGGCGCTCGTGGATCGGCACGAGGTGGCCCTCCGCGGCGTCGACGACCCGCGGAACGCCGTCTGCCGCGCGCTCATCGCCCGGGACGAGGTCGCGTTCTTGGAGTCTTTCGAGGCGTTCGTCGAGGCTGAGGCCGCGCGGATCGCAGAGGCGCGCGTCGCGTCGTACGAGTTCTACGACTTCCAAGAGGTCTCTGTTGAGGGCCTCGCGCTGCTCAAGCTGGCCGAGCTCGCCGGGCTCCCGACCGAGCGCGAGTACCGGCACTGCCCCGCGTGGGCACGACTCGAGGATTACGCCCCGTACGTGCCCCAGTCGTTCCCCGAGATCGCCCTCGATGCCTGAGCGCCGCCCCGGTTCCGAGGTCCCCCTCCCGCCCGTGCTCCAGTCGGGCCCGTCGCTCCGTGGCTTCCGGATCGGGCTCTACCTCGAGCACCTTGAGGAGGCCGCGTCGCTCTGGGAGCAGCGGCCGGCGGACCGCGAGAACCCGGAGCTCGCGTGGCACGACCTCGGCGACGACCAGGCCCGCCTCGAGGCCCACCTCGACGCGCTCGTGCTCGGCGCCGACTTGGCCCTCGCCGTGTGCCGCCAACAGGCGCTGGAGGGCGACGCCGGCGAGCTCCACGCCGCCCTCCGTGTGTTCTGCCGCCAGGGCCGGAGCGACCTCGTCGGCGTGGCGATGGAGGGGGTCGACCCCGAAGACGAGGAGGCGCTCGATGCGATGTCGGACGCCCTCGTGGCCGAGTTGCCGAGCGAGTGGGAGGCCGGCGCCCTCCGCGCCGACCGGCTCGGCGACCCGCGCCGCCTTCGTCTCGCGGCCGACCTCGTCGCCCACCGCCAGTTGCCCGGCCGCGACACGCTCCTCGACGCCCTCCCGGAGGCGCCGCCGTCGCTCCGCGCCCGAATCGTCCGCGCCCTCGGGCGGACGGCCGACGGCATCGTCGAGGGCACGGTCCGCTCGCTCCTTGATGACGAGGACCCGGCGGTCCGTCTCGAGGCGGCCGTGGCGCTCCTGCGGAGCGGGGCCCCCGAGGCGCCCGCGGCCGTCCTCCGCGAGGCCCGCACCGACCCCGCGCTCGTCCCCGCACTCGCACTCGCCGGGCACGGCGGCGTCGTGCCGTGGCTCCACCAGGTGCTCGCCCACCCACCGAGCGCGGCCATCGCCGCCGACACGCTCGGGCTCCTGGGCGACCCGCGCTCCGTCCCGCCCCTCATCGACGCGCTCGCGACGGACGCCGCCGCGGAGGCCGCCCGCGCGCTCGACATGATCACGGGCGCCGGCCTCACCGATGAGGAGTTCGTCGAGGACGTGCCGGACGACGACGAGTTGTTCGAGGACGAGAAGGAGCGCGTCGCACGCGGCGAGCCGCTGGTGCCGCCCGACCAACCGCCGCGCGGGACGACGATCGTGCTGCCAAGCACGGACGCCGAGCGCTGGCGGGCGTGGTGGGACGAGCACGCCGACCGCTTCGCTGAGGCCGACCGGTTCCGCCTCGGTCGGCCCGCGGGCCCGGAGGCGCAGGTCGCGTCGCTCGCGGCCCCGTTCGTGCCGCACCGGCTCCGGCGGTGGATCGCCGACGAACTGGCGGTCCGCTACCGGATGGCGGTCCCGTTCGACGCGGGGTGGGAGGTCGGGCGCCAGCGGGCGGCCCTCGAGGCGATGGCCGGGTGGGCGGAGAGCGCGAAGGCGGTGCCCGGCCGCTGGTACGTCGCCGGGCACTACGCGAGCTAGGCCGCCCGGCCGGTTCGGGATGACCGAGGGGGCGCACGTTTCCAGTGTATAGGGGCAGTCGGCCGCCCCACGCCCGGGGCGGCTCCGGTCCCCGTTGCGCCATGCCCGAGTCCCCGTCCGTCGGCTTCCAGATCACGTCCGACCCGGACCTCACGACGGCCGAGGCGCCGACGGCCGGCGCGGCCGTCCGCGAGCGCGGCGGGGCCTACCGCCTCGTGCTCGTCGCCGACCTCGATCCGCAGGCGCCGGTGCCCGACTGGGAGGCCGGCGACCGCGTCTGGGACGTCGACGCGAACACGTTCGCCGACCGGATGAAGGCGCACGGTCCCACGCTGAGGGTCTCGGTGCCCGGCCTCGACGGCGAGCGCACCGAGCTCGAGTGGACGGCCGCCGCGCTCGACGCGTTCACGCCGGCCGGCATCGCCGAGCGCGTGCCGGCGCTCCGGGCCGCCGCCGCCGCGCAGGCCGCCCTCGCGGACGCGCCCGGCGGCTCGCTGGACGACCTCCGCACCAAGCTTCGAGCGACCGGCGTCGCCGGGGCCGACGCGCTCGCCGCGGCCGTCGCCGCCGGCCCGTCCGCTGGGTTGGCCTCCCGCCCGAGCGACGACGACGGCAGCCTCGATAACCTCCTCGGCCTGGTCGCCCTCGACGGCGACGACACGTCGGCGCCGCCCAAGAACTCCGCGCTCGGCGCCCTTGTGGACGCCGCATCGGAGCCGGCGGGAGGCGTCGACCGTGCGGCCGCGCAGCGCGCCTCGGACAACCTCGCCAGCCGCCTCCGCCAGACGCTGGCGGCCGTCGTCGAGCACCCGGACGTCCGCCGCGCCGAGGCCGCGTGGCGCGGGCTCCGGATGCTCGTGAAGCGGATGGCATTCCGCGACGGCGCGCGGCTGTCGGTGCTGGCCGCGCCCAAGGGCGCGCTCGCCGAGGCCGTCCACTTCCAGGTCCTCCTGCCCGAGTACGAGCACGGCTCCGAACGAACGCCGCTCGCCGCCGTCCTCCTCGACCACGCCGTCGAGGCGACCTCGGCCGACCTCGCCGCGCTGGGCGACCTCGCCGCGTCGGGCGCCAGTCTCCAGGTGCCGGTCGTCGTGAGCGCCGCGCCGGCCTTCTTCGGGCTCGACGCGCCGACCGATTTCTCGAAGCTCCCCCCGGCCACGGCCCTCCTCCAGCAGCCCGAGTACGCTGCGTTTCGGTCGCTTCGCACGCGGCCCGACGCGGCGTTCCTGTCGCTCGCCGTCCCGCCCTTCCTCATTCGCCATGCCTACGGGGACGACCATCCCGACAAGGTCCACGGCGTTGCGGGCGGCGAGCGGCTGTGGGGCGGGGGCGCGCTCCTCGTCGGGCTGGCGATGGCCGAGGCCCACAAGTCGCGCGGCTGGCCGACCGCGGCGGCAGGGCAGGCCGTCGGCGACCTGCCGGTCCGGGCCACGCGGATGGGCGCGATGCCGCTCGCAGCGACGTTCGGCGACAGCGTGCTGAACGACCTCGCGCGAGCCGGCGTCCTGGGGTTCTCGGGCCCCCTCCGCACCGACCGCGCCGTGATGGGCCCGCCCGCCTCGGCAGCCGTCGCGGGTGACTCGGAGAGCGCGGCCCAGACCAGCTTCTCGGCGGCCGTCATGACGGCGCTCGCCTCGCACCGGGCGCTCGTGATCGGCCCGGCGTGCGCCGGCCTGGAGCCCGACGCGGCACTCCAAGAGATCGACCGCCGCTTCCGCGCTTTCCTCCGCGGCGACGGCGGTCCCGTGGACGGCGACGCGGTGACGGTCCAGTACCTCGACGAGCACGACACGGAGACCTCCCGGACGTACGGCGTTCGCCTCCGGCCGCCGCGGGAAGTCCTGCCGCACCCGGTCGGGATCGTGTTTGGGGTCGAGGTGCCAACGACGCCAGCGGAGCCCGCGGATGCCGCCTGAGCCCCCCGGACCGTCGGTCGCGCCGCCGCCCCTCCGCGTCGAAGCGGAGGGGGAGGCGTGGACGTTCGACCGGCCCTTCACGGTCGGCCGGGAGGACTGCGACGTGACGCTCGACGAGGCCCGTGTGAGCCGGCGCCACCTCGAAGTCACGCCCGCCGACGCCGGCTGGTGGGTCGTCGACCTCGGCAGCGCCAACGGTACGCTGGTCGATGGCGAGCGCGTCGAACGCGTGTGGGTTGACGGCCCCCAGGCGGTGCAGGTGGGGGAGGGCGGCCCCGTCCTCCGGTTCGCGCTGGCGGCCGGCGCCGGGCCCGCCCGCCTCGGCGCCGCTCCGCCCGAGGCAGACCCGGCCGGGGTGCCCGACCCTTTCCGCCCCGACGAGGTCGAGTTCGGCGATCCGGCCCCCGAGCCGGCCGAGCGCCCTGATCTCTCGGACGCGGCTCCGGCCTCCACCGAGGCGGAGGCCCCAGGCCCGCCCCCTCCCGGTGGCCGGCGCGAGCCGTCGGCGGGCGGCGACGGCGAACTGTCCTACGACGCCGTCGTCGACCGCTACTTCGGTGGCGGCGAGGACGATGAGAACGTCGGCGAGCGGACGCGCTTTATCCGTCGGGCCTACGAGGACCTCCAGCAGGCCCAGCAGGAGGTCCAGAAGAAGGAGCGGTCGAAGTACCGGACGCTCATCCTCGCCGCGCTCGGCGTGAGCGTGATCGCGATCAGCTACGCCGGTTACCTCCAGTACCGCGCCGTGCAGTACCGCGCGCAGGCGCAGGAGCTGTTCTACGAGCTCAAGACCTATGAGATCGACGTGGCCGAGCAGGTGGCGTCCCTGGAGCGGCAGATCGAGGACAACCCAGGGGCCGCCGACAGCCTCTCCGTCGACCTTGAGCGCGCCCGTGCGGCCCGCCAGCGGACGGCCGCCCGCTACGACCAGTTCGTCCGCGCGCTCGGCGTCTACGACGGGCTGTCGTCGGAGGAGGAGGCCATCTACCGCGTCGCGCGCAACTTTGGCGAGAGCGAGATCGCGATCCCGGACGCGTTCGTCGACGAGGTCAAGGTGTACGTCGCGAAGTGGCGGCGGAGCGGGCGGTTCCAGCAGGCGGTCCGCCACGCGCAGGTCAACGGGTTCGATGTCCTCGCCGTCAACGCGCTGCGCCGCAACGGGATGCCGACGGAGTTCTTCTACCTCGCCCTCCAGGAGAGCAACTTCGACACGCGCGCGGTCGGGCCGCCGACGCGCTACGGCCACGCGAAGGGCGCCTGGCAGTTCATCCCCGAGACCGGCCAGCGCTACGGGCTCGAGCCGGGCCCGCTCGTGGCGACGAGCCAGTACGACCCGCTCGACGAGCGCCACGACTTCGGGCAGGCCGCCGACGCCGCCGGGCGGTACCTCCACGACATCTACACCCACCTCGCGCAGGCCAGCGGGCTCCTCGTCTGCGCGAGCTACAACTGGGGCGAGGGCCGGATCAAGAACCACATGCGTGGGATCGCCAACGACCCCCAGCACCGGACCTACTGGCGGTTCCTCACGGAGTACCGGAGCCGGATGCCGGCCGAGACGAAGGACTACGTCATGAACATCTTCGCCGCGGCCGTGATCGGGCAGAACCCGCGGATGTTCGGGATCGACATGGACCCACCCGTGCAGGTCGCCCTGGCCGGCGGGCGCGGCGGCATCCGCACCGAGGCGGAGCCGGCCTCCGGGCGGGCCGCCCGCCTCGGCACCCGCGCCGTCGACCGCGAACGCGCCGAGACGGAGCCCGCCGCCGACTAGACGACGCCGACTCGCCCACCCACGCTCCCAGCGCCGTGGACCCCAGCCCTCGCCCCTCGACCGTCCCGCCCGTCGCCGCCCAGACGCTCCGCCTCGCCGCGGGGGCACGGACCGATGTGGGCGCCGTCCGGAGCGAGAACCAGGACGCCTTCGGCGTGCTCCCCGCCCTCGCCATCGCCTCGGGCGACGTGCCCGGCCGCGTCGTGCCCCAGCCGGCCGTGTTCGCCGTGGCCGACGGGATGGGCGGCCACGAGGCCGGCGCCGAGGCGAGCAACGTGGCCGTCGACGCCATGATGGGGGCCTTCGGGCCCGATTTCCGGACCCAGTCCGACCGGCTCGCGCTCATGCGTGCGGCCATCACGGTGGCCAACGAGGCCGTCTGGGCCCGCGCCAACGCCGGCTCGTACCGCCGCCAGATGGGGACGACGTGCACGCTCCTCCTCATCGCCGACGGCCAGGCCTACCTCGGCCACGTCGGCGACAGTCGGGCCTACCGCGTCCGCGGCGAGCGGATCGTCCAGATGACGACGGACCATACGATCGGCGAGGCGGCCCGCCACGACCCGGCCCTCGCCGAGATCGCGCGGACGCGGGCCCACCACCTCACGCGCGCCATCGGCATCCGCGAGGACGTCGAGGTCGACGCGATCCAGGCCGGGGCCATCCAGCCCGGCGATCGGTTCGTCCTCTGCTCCGACGGCCTCGCGCCGGTCGGGCCCGACGAGCTCGTCCGGACGGTCCTCGCCTACACGCCCCAGGACGCGGCCGACTGGCTCGTGACGCGGGCCAGCACGCTCGGCAGCCGCGACAACGCGACGGCCGTCGTCGTCCAAGTCGCGCCATGACCTCCGCCCTGCGACCGCATCCGACTCCGCCCGCCTCGGCGCCGAGGCCCATGGAGTCGACGCCTTTCCCCCCGCCCCATGAGTGACGTCTCTCCCCCAGCCGACCCGCTGATCGGCGCCCGCGTCGGCGAGTACCACATCCAGGGCGTGCTCGGGCGCGGCGGGATGGGCGTGGTGTACCAGGCCGAGGACACCGCGCTCGGCATCCCCGTCGCGCTCAAGTCCATCACGGCCGGGATGACGACTGACGCCGCGTTCGTCCGTCGCTTCCGGACGGAGGCCCGCGCGATGGCCCGCGTCGCCAGCCCCCACATCGTCCGCGTGATGGCGCTCCGCGAGACGGAGCACGGGCTGTTCATCGTGATGGAGTACGTCGACGGCGGGAGCCTCCACGACCGGATGGCGAATGGGCCGATGCCGTGGGAGACGCTGTGGCCGCTCCTCCGGCAGATGCTCCTCGGGCTCGAAGCGGCCCACACCGTGGGCGTCGTCCACCGCGACATCAAGCCGCGGAACGTCCTCCTCACGACCGACGACACGGTCAAGCTGACCGACTTCGGCCTCGCGCGCCTCAGCGACACCGACGCCACGCGGACGCAGGCCGTGGCCGGCACGCTGGCCTACATGTCGCCCGAGCAGGTCCGCTCGCTCCCGACGCTCGACCACCGGAGCGACCTGTTCTCGCTCGGGCTGACGGCCTACGAGGCGCTCGTCGGGCGGCTCCCGTTCGACCGCGACGGCGGCGACTTCACCATGATGCGGGCCATCGTGGAAGACGCGTTCCCGCCGCCGACGAGCTTCAGCGAGCGCGTCACGGGCGGTGTGGCGGCGGCCCTCATGAAGTCGCTCGAGAAGGACCCCGCGGCGCGGTACCAGTCGGCCGCCGAGATGCGCGAGGCGCTCGCCGCCGCCGGCGACGACCCGACGCCGACGCTCACGCGCGTGCCGCGCCTGCCGGTGGTAGCGCCCCCGCCCACGCCTTCGGACGACGGCGACCCCGAGGCGCCCCCGTCGAGTCCGGCGCGGCAGGGACTCCCCGTGCCCATCGGTCTGCTGGCGCTCGTCGCGCTCGCCCTGCTGGGGCTCGGAGCCGGGGGCTGGTGGCTGACGCGGCCCGGTGCGCTCGCGCTCGTCCCGGCCGAGGGCGTCCGCTACTTCCTCGACGGCGAGCCGGTCGAGGGCACGCTCGAGCTGGACGCCGGGACGCACCAGGTCCGCTGCCTCGCCAACGACATCTCGGCCACGGCCGAGGTCGAGGTGACGCGGAACGCCACGCGACGCGTAGCCTGCCTCCCGCACGACCAGGCCGTCGACGTGTCGGCCTCGTGGAACGGGTCGGCCGAGCCGGCGGCCGTCATGGTCGACGGGGCGGAGGGGATGGCCCTGCCGGCGCGGCTGTCGCTCTCGACGGGCCGCCACACGCTCCGGATCGTGTCGCAGCGGATCGACAGCGTGGTCACGGTCGACGTCCCGCCGACGTTCGACCCCGAGCCGCCGCCGCCGCAGGCGCTCGCCATCCGCGCGGGGAGCGCGCCGGCCGAGCCGCTCGCCGGCGGCACCGAGGTGGGGCCAGTCACGCAGCAGCAGGGTGGGGGAGACGTGCCGCCGGTCCAGCCGACCCGCCCGCCGCCGCAGATGGGGCCGCAGACGCCGGGGCCGACCGGTCCGGCCGCGCCGCAGGTCGGGTTCGTCGACGCGTCGCTGGCGCCCGGCGTGACGCTCTCCATCGACGGTTCCGGTATCTCTAGTAACGGGAGCCGGGAGCTTCGGCCCGGCACCTACACCGCCCGCTGCCAAGCGGGCCCGCTCTCTGAATCGACCCGGATCACCGTCTCGCCCGGCCAGCGGACCCCCGTCGCGTGCTACGCGCCGGCCCGCGTCGTCCGCGTGAGCGTGACCTCGACCGACGCCGAGCGCCCGTGGATGTCCGTCGTCGTCGACGGGCAGGCCCAGGGCCAGACGCCGACGCAGGTCACCCTCCCGGTCGGGCGGCACACCGTCATCGTCCGGCGCCGCGGCTACGAGGTCGTCGGCGAGGACATGGTGACGGTCGACGTCCCGCCGCGCTTCTCCTCCGACCCGCTTCCGCCCGTCCCCCTCACGTTCCAGGTCCGCGCCGCGCAGTCCGGCTACTAGGCCCCTCCTGTCATGACCCGATTCTCGGCCCTCTTCCTCTCCGCTTTCGTCGCCGTCGGGTTGGCGGGCTGTGGCGGGTCCGGCGCCGCCGCGTCGCCGACGGGCAGCATCGCCGCCTGCGACGCTCCGCGTGAAACGACGACGGCCACCGCCAGCCTCGAACCGCCGCCGCCGGCCGACCCGCCGGCCTACGAGCCCGGATATGCCGCCGTCCGAGGCCAGAGCGCCGCGCTCGACGCGGCCGTCGCGGCGTACGACCAAGCGGACTTCGAGGCCGCCTCCAGCCAGTTCGACGCCGTCGCGACGTCCGCCAGCGGCGACGTCCGTCGCGTGGCCCTCCGGATGCTCGGGCGGACCCGCCTCGCGCTCGGCGACCGCGCCGGCTCCGCCGAGGCCCTGCGCCGGCTCGTCGCGACCGAGCCCCCGCTCGTCCGCCTCAACCCCGACGTCGAGCCGCTCGCGCTCCTCGAGACGTTCTACGAGGTTCGCCACGACCAGGACGGCTCGTACGCCGTCCAGACCGACCGCGGCCGGACGCTGGCTATCGCCGACTTCACCAACGGCTCGATCACCGACTTCCAGCAGGTCGACCCGCTCCGCCTCGGGTTCGCCTCGCTCATGATCGACCGGATGCGGAATTCGACCGACCTCGAGCTGGTCGAGCGCGTCCGCCTCCAGTGGCTTCTCGACGAGGCGGCGCTGGGCACGGGCGAGGCCGCGGGCCGCGAGGCCGGCCGCCTCCTCGGCGCCGATCAGGTCGTGTTCGGGACCTACATCAAGAACGGCAACGACATGCTCCTGACGGCCCGCGTGGTAGACGTCGAGACGGGGCGGATCCTGATGGGCGAGCGCGTGGAAGGCCGGGCCTCGCAGTTTGACGCGCTCGTGTCGTGCCTCAGCCAGCTCGTCGCCGAGGCCGTCGACGCCCGCCTTCCGGCCGAGCCGACGTCCCAGGCCTCGACGGAGTCGCTCGACGCCGTGATCGCCTACGCCCGCGGGCTGGCCCTGGAGGAGACGGAGGACTACGGCGCCGCGCTCGAGCAGTACCAGCTGGCGCTCTCGCTCGACCCCGACTACGAGCCGGCGCAGCTCCGCATGGACGAGGGCGTCATGCCGCTCATGGCCGCCAACAACTAGGCCCGCCGGCCACTCTCTTCTGGAGGCTCCCGCTTCCCGCCCCTGTGCTCCGCCTCTTTCTTTTTGCTGCCGCGTGCGCGCTCGGGCTGGTCGCCTGCGCCGGCCCCGTCGCCGTCGCCCCGACCCGCGCCCAGCTCGAAGCGCGCGTCGCCGAGAACCCACGCGACGTCGAGGCGCTCCGCGACCTCGGCGCGATCCTGGCCGTCGAGGAGGACTACGGCCCGGCCCTCGGCGCCTTCGCCCGTGCGCTCGCCGTCGACCCGACCGACGGGCAGACCCTCTACTTCGCCGGCCTCGTCAGCGAGGCGCTCGACCGGCCCGCCGAGGCGGAGGACACGTACGCCCGCTACCTCAATGTCGATGCGGGCGACGTCTACCGCGACTCGCTGCGGGCGCGGCTCAATGGGCTCGTCCGCGCGCGACTCCAGCGCGAGTTCGCCGAGGCGCTCGCGGTCGAGGACTCCGTGACGACCGGCCCGGCCGGCGATGCCGTCGGCGTGTTGCCATTCGCGTACCGGGGGGACAACGCGGAGTACCAGGCGCTCGGCCGCGGGCTGGCGGAGGTCTTGTCGATCGACCTCGCGTCGGTGCAGCCGCTGGAGGTGGTCGAGCGGGCGCGGCTCCAGGCGCTCCTCGCCGAGTACGACCTCGCCCGGCAGGGCATCCTCGACCCGCGCACGGCGCCGAGGACTGGGCGCCTCCTCCGCGCCGGCCGCCTCGTGGGGGGCGAAGTCGACGTGCAAGGCGAGGCGCTCCGCGTCGAGTCCGCCGTGTGGGCCGATTCGCTCCGGCAGCTCGAGACGACCGAGGGCGGCGTCGAGGACCTGTTCCGCGTCCAGAAGTCGATCACGCTCGACGTGCTCGAGGCGCTCGGCGTCGTCGTCTCTGAGACGGAGCGCGCGGAGCTCATGGAGGCCCCGACGGCAGACCTCGTCGCGTTCCTCCTCTACAGCCGCGGGCTCCTTCGAGAGGACGACGGCGACTTTGTCGGGGCCGCTCGGCTTTACGACGAGGCGTTCCAGCGGGATCCGACGTTTGCGCTCGCTGCGCAGGCACGGGAGGGCGCCGCGCTCTCGGCCGCCACGTCGGTCCCGCCCGGTCCCGCCCTCACGGCCGCGGCGAGTGCCGCGCTCGAGCCGGTCCCCGTCGAGGGGTCGTCGGCCGTCCAACGCGTCGCCGACGGGCTCCGTGAGACGCTGGTCGGCCACGTCGCGCCGGGCGAGGGCTCGCGTGAGCCCGGCGTCGAGGGGAGCCAAGCCGGCGCGCTCGGCCCGCTCCCCGATCCGCCTGCGCCGCCCCCAGCTGGGCAGAACCTCCCATGACGCCCCGTCACGTCCTCCTCCTCGCCGCGCTCGTACTGGCGGCACCCGTTACCGCTCAGGCCGGCCGCGTCGAGATCCGCCTCGACCCGACCATCCCCATCGCGGGACGGTCCGCCACCGTGACCGCCCGCTTCCTCGAGGCGCGTCCCGAGGCCGCGTCCCTCTTCGTCCGCGCCGTCGGTGAGACCACGTTCCTGGAGCTCGTGGCCTCGGAGCAGACCCCGAGCCTTTGGTCGGTGGCCGCCCCGTTCGACATCCCGCGGCAGGGCGTCGAGGTGTACGCCCAGTATCGGCTCGATGGTGAGACGTTCACCGAGCCGGTCCAGGCCCCGCAGGAGATGCCGTTCCGTGTGCCCTCCTTCGTGCCGGTGACCAGGTCGGACGTCACGCTTCCGGTCCGTCAGTACCGGATGGTCTCGGTCCCGCTCCACCTCGGTGAGGCTCCGGGCGTCCCCGTTACGCTGGGCAGCGACGACCCGGTCGCCGTCTTCGGCGACGACTTCGGCGACGACGGCGACCCGGCACAGTGGCGCCTGCTCCGGTGGGACCCGCTCGCCGAGGCGTACCGTGACGCCGTGCGCGACGCTGCCTCGTTCGATCGGGTCCGTCCCGGGGCGGGCTACTGGCTCATTACGAGCCGAATCGGCACGTTCGACGTGGAGAACGGGTTGTCGACGGGAGCCGCGATCGTGGACGGCGCGCCGCGGGCGGCCGATGTGACGATCCCTATCCAGACGGGGTGGAACCAGATCGGGAGCCCGTTCCTCTTTCCCATCCAGTGGGCCGACGTGGGCCGCCCGGCGGGCGTCGAGGACCCGGTCGCCTTCACCGGCACGTTCGTGGGCGGGCAGGCGACTCTCCGTCCGTGGGAGGGCTACTTCGTATTCAATCCCGGCCCCGAGGGGGTCCTACGATTCCGCGCGCGCCCGGGGGAGGGCGGCGCGGCGCGGACGGTGGCGGAGCGGGTCCAGGAGCGGGCCGGGGTGGGGGCGGGCGTCCTCCACGTGACGGCCTCGCAGGGAGGCGTCACGGACGAAGTCGTGCTCGGCGTCGACGGATCGGCGGCGGGTACCGTCGGCGGGCCGGTTGACCTCCGTAAGCCGCCCGCCGTTGACAGCGGGCTCCGGCTCTCGGCGCGGGCCGATGGTGAGGAGTGGATCAGCCGGTTCCAGCCGCGCGACGCGGCGGTGTGGACGGTGACGGTCGCGGCGGACGACGACGTGGACCTTGACTTCACCCCGTACGGCGACTGGCCGGACGGGCTCGTCGTTGAGGACCTCGACCGGGGCGAGGCGCTCGCGGTCGTGGGTGATCGCGTCCGCGTCGAGGCGATCGACGGGGCGCCCATCCGCCGGCTGGCGGTCCGCGCCGGCACCGGTCTGACCGCAGCGCCGGCTGGGCCGTCGTTCGGCACGCCCCGGCCCAACCCGACAACGGGCGCCGTGACGGTCCCCGTGACGCTCCCCGGCCCCGCCCGCTTCGAGGTGGTCGACGTGCTCGGCCGCGTCGTTCGCGCGACGCGGCTGGACGGGACCGAAGTCGTCGTCGGCTGGGACGGCCAAGACGGGGCCGGCTGCGCGGTCGCGGCCGGCGTCTACCTCCTCCGGCTTTCGTCCGCGTCGGGCTCCGCTGCCGCGCGCGTCACTCTCCTCTCTCCATGACCTGTCTGCGCCGCTCGGCCGTCCTGTTCGCACTCGTCACGGCGGGCGTCGCCGCCCAGCCGTCGCCTCGCGTCGTCGTCGAGGCCGGCGCCGTGTCGCAGACCTATTCGACGGGGGACGAGCGGTCGGTCAGCGAGGTCGTCGTTCCGATCTCGGCCGCAGCCGAGGTGGTGCCCGGGTTGTCGGTCGGCGTCCAGGCCGTCTACGCGACGGTCAGCGGCGACGGGTTGGAGTCACTGAGCGGGCTGGGCGACACCCAGCTCAGCGTGGGGTACCGGCGCCCGCTCGGGGCCGCCATCGTCGACCTCCTGGTCGCGTCGAGCCTCCCGACGGGCCAGACGGCGCTGACGGTCGAGCAGTTCGCGACGTCCGCCGCGCTCGCCGTCGACGACTTCGCGTTTGCGCTGCCGACGCTCGGGCAAGGGGCCGTGGTGTCGCCTGGGATCGCGCTGGCGGTCCCGGCGGGCGAGGGGATGGCCGCCGGGTTCGGGGCCGCGTACTCGGCCCGGTCAGCCTACACGCTCTTTGCGGGCGACACGTCGGCCTACGCGCCGGCCAACGAGGTCATCCTGACGGCTGGCGTCGACGCCTCGATCGGCGGCGCCTCGTCGTTCCGTCTGGAGGGCTCGTACGTGCTCTACGGGGACGACGGCTACAGGGGCCAGACCTTCAGCCCCGGTGATCGGGCGGTGGTCACGATGCTGGCCGACCTGGCTGGCCGATACGTCCGGAGTCAGATCCTCGCGCGCTATCGCCACGTGTTCGACGGTGCGATCGGCGAGGAGGCCCCTCGACCCGTGGCGTACCTGCGGCCGTCGCAGGCGAAGGTGGCCGTCAGCCTCGGGTTCGGGCCGGAGACCGCCGAGGTCGCGCTCTCGGCCGGCGCGCGGTACTACGGCACCGGCGTCGGCTTCTACGGCTCGGACTCGGGCGAGGACATCATTCGGACTGCGCCCGCCGCGCTCGCCGAGCAACAGGTGCTCGTGGACCTGGGCGTCGCCCCACGATTCGCCGTCGGAGCGAACGCACTCGTGCGCGGGAGCTTCGTCTATACGCTCGGGGTCGCCGAGGCCATCGGGGCGCCGCCGCTGACAGGCTATCGCGTCGGCGCCAGCGTTCGCGTCGGCTTTTAGGTCGGCCCGCCTCGGGGCCGCGGTCGGGGGGCGGCGGTGCGCCCGAGGCCGAGCGGGTCGGTGCAGTCTCCGTGGCGGCACGGTTTCGTCACAGGACGTGGGGCGAGTGTGGCGTTACCCTCTGCCCGCATCCACCACGTGCCCATGCCTCGCCTCGCGCTCTGCGCCCTCGCCGCCGTCGCGCTCTCCGCGTCCACTCCGGTCCCGCCGCCCTCCGCGCCCGCCGTCCGCTGGGGCGAGCACGGCCACCGGCTCGTCGGCCGCGCCGCCGCCGACGCGCTCCCGGACTCGATGCCGGCCTTCTTTCGCGACGCCGCCGCCCAGCTCTCGTACCTCAACCCGGAGCCCGACCGCTGGCGCGACCGGACCGAGCGCGACCTCGACCGGGCCATGGACGCCGCCCACGCGCCCGAGCACTACATCGACCTCGAGCTCGTCCCGGCCGGCGTGCTCGACGCCCCCGACCGCCTCGCCTTCGCCGACTCGCTGGCGGCCCACGGCGGGGACGCCAAGACGGCGGGCGTCCTTCCGTACCAGATCCTCGAGCTCACGCAGCGGATCCGCGTCGGCTTCCGGAACTGGCGGGCGGCCGAGAGCGATGAGGAGCGGGCTTACATCGAGGAGCGGATCGTCAACGACGCCGGCATCCTCGGCCACTACGTCGCCGACGGCTCGAACCCGCACCACACGACGATCCACTACAACGGGTGGGCCGGGGACGACGGCCGATTCGCGACGCTCGAGCGCGGCTTCCACGGCCGGTTCGAGAGCGCCTACGTCGAGGCGAACGTCAGCCTCGGCGACGTCGAGGCCGCGCTCACGGCGCCGGCCCGCGACCTCGGTCCGCTCCGCCCGGCGGTCTGGTCGTACGTGGCGGACACGCACGCGCTCGTGGAGCGGCTCTACGAGCTCGACGAGGTCGAGACGTTCGGCCCCGACACGCAGGGCGCGGACCACAAGGCGTTCGCCGTAGACCGGTTGGCGGCCGGTGCGGCCATGCTCCGCGACCTCTGGTGGACTGCCTGGGTCACCAGCGCCGAATAGCCCCGAGCCCGACCGAGGCGGGCGGAGTCGGTCCGCCTCAGGGGCGTCCTGCCCCACCTCTCGCGCGCGTCAGGCGACGGCCGCCTCCACCTCGGCCTCGAGGCGGGCGCGGATGGACAGGAGCGTCCGGCCGAGGATCTGCGAGACCCGGGCCTCGCTGACCTGGAAGACGGCCCCGATCTCGCGGAGCGTGAGCCCCTCGTCGTAATACATGCCCACCATGGCCCGCGTCCGCGAAGGGAGCCCTTCGATGACCGTCCGGACCTGGCCGAGCGTGTGGGCTTGGTCGGCCGTGTCAAACCCGGCGCCGGCGCCGTCGTCGCCGACCACGTCGTGCAGCGACTCGTCCCGCTCGGGGCCGGCCGGCGCGTCGAGCGACAGGGCGAACCGAGCCTGGGCCTCGACCATCAGCTGGTCGTAGTCGGCGAGGCCGAGACCGAGGCGGTCGGCGATCTCGCGGTCGGTGGGCTCCGCGCCGAGCTCCTGGCGGAGGGCCTCGGCCACGCGGCCGGCCTCGGCGACCCGCTTCCGCTTGGCCAGCGACAGGACGTCGAGGGAGCGGAGGTAGTCGACGACGGCCCCGCGCACCCGGAGGTAGGCGAACGTCAGGAAGGACGCGCCGGCCTTGGGGTCGTACCCGTTGAGGGCCTCGACGAGGCCGACGAGGCCGGCCCCCTCGAGGTCCTCGCGGCTGGCCAGCGGGTGGGCCGGCACGGGCACCTTCCCCACGATCGAGCGGACGAGCGGGACGCCGGCCAGCACGGCCGCCTCGCGGCGGACGGCGGAGGGGTCGGCGAGGTAGCGCTCGACGAGAGCCTGGAGGTCGGGAGCGGGCACGGCTAGTCGCGGGCGGGGGCGAGGAGGCGGCGGAGGGCCGGGCGGCCCAGGGTGAGCACGCCGTAGACGATGAGGCCGACGCCGCCCGCGGCCGAGAGGTCACCCGGCGAGAGCGACAGCCCCCGGCCGAGGAGCACGGCCAGGAAGGCGAGGAGTGCGGCGGAGCGGGCGAGACCGTGGGACATCGGAGCGGGCGGAGAGCGTCAGGCGGCGGCCGAGGTCGTCGGAGCCGGGAGCAGCGGGGCGAGCGCTCCCGCGAGGCCTGCGAACGCCGTGCGGAGAGAGGCGGAGCGCCGGACGGCGGGGACCTGCGCGCGCGCGGCGGCCCGGACCTGGGCGTCGTACGGGAGCCACCCCACCGGCGACGGCGACTGCCCCAGGAACTGGGTCGTCAGCTCGGCGAACCGCTCGGCCGTCCGGACCGCGTCCGCGTCGGTGTCGGCCGCGTTGACGACGGCCAGGAAGGGGTACGTCGGGGCCACGTGCCAGACGGCCTTCGCGAGGGCGTAGGCCCCCGTCACCGCCGTCGGTTCGCCAACGACGACGAGGAGCCCCGCGTCGGCCCGGTCGAGCGCCCACCGGACGAGCCCGTCCAGCCCGGCCGGTGCGTCGATGAGGACCACGTCGTGCGTGGCCGCGGCCAGGTCGATGACGGCGTCGAACGCTTCGTAGAGCGCCGGGCACACGTCGCCGGGCCGGGTCGCAGAGCCGCCGACGACCAGCGAGAGGCCGCCCGCGGTCTGGTGGAACGCCCGCTCGGCGGGGACGGCGCCGCTCGCCACGGCGAGGACGCTCGCCCGCGGCTCCTCGTTGAGGAGCGTCGCGCACGAGCTCTGGCAGGGGTCGGCGTCGAGGAGCGCGACCGACCGGCCCGCCTCAGCCAGCGTCTCGGCGAGGTTGACGGCGATGGTGCTCTTGCCCGTGCCCCCCTTGCCGCTGACGACCGCGAGGACGATGCCGTGCGGCGAGGAGGGAGTGGGGAGAGGAGCCATGGTGCGGAGAGGGTCCATGAGAGGGGGGAGGGGCTAGGCGCTGACGGGGCGTGCGCGTGCGGGACTCTCGGAGAGGACGGTAGAGACGAGCGAGTGGAGGTCGAGCCCGACCGCGCGGCCGTCCGGCGCCACGGCTGCGCGGCGAGGCTCCGGGGGCGGGGAGGCCGATCGGGCCGGCGGCGGTGCGGCCGGTCGAGTGGTCTGGTGATCGGCCCGTGCGAGGTCGGAGGGAGCGGATCCCGAGGCCGCGAAGCGGAGCGGGAGGCCGAGGACGTCGGTCCAGACGTCGCCGGCGGCCGGGGCCTCGTCGAGCCGCGTGAGCGCCAGCGCGTCGGGGCGGAGGCCGAGGGCCGCGACGGTCGCGGCGGTCAGCGTCGCCGGCGCCCGCGTGGCGTCGACGGCGAGGTGGACCTCGGCCCGGCCGAGCGGGGCCAGCACCTCGCCGAGGCGGGCCACGACGGGCCGCGCGCGGTCGGCGGCGAGGGGGAGCGCCGGCGTGTCGACCACGACGAAGTCGGCGCCGGTCTCGGCGAAGCGGGCGAGCGCCTCGGCGGTCTCCTCGGCCGTGTGGACGACGGCCACGGGGACGCCTGCGGCCCAGAACACGGGGGCGGCGTCGGGGGCGTGGCCGCCTTCCGGGGCCACGATCAGCGCTGCCGGCTGCGACGCGCCGGCGAGCGCAGGCGCCAGCGCCAGCCGGAGCGCCAGCGACGTCTTCCCAGCCCCGGCCGGCCCAACGAAGACGACCGGGGTGGGACCGGTGGGCGCGGCGGGCGCGAGGCGGGCGAGGGCGGACTCGAGCGTCGCCAGCCGTGCGCGGAGCGCGGCCACCTCGGCGGCCGTCGCACCGGGCTCCGTCGCGGGAGCCGACGGGGCGATCAGAGGCGTCCAGGCCGGAAGGGCGGGCCCCGCCGGCTGGGCCGGCGCGGAAATCGGTTCCGTCGGCTTCGGACGCACGTTCCGGGCCGCCCCGTAGCCGTAGGCCCGGGGAGCGGCCTTGGCGACCGGCTCAGGGACTGCGGGGGGCGGCGTCGGCCGGGGCGCGGGCGCCGACGCCGGCCGGGCCGCCGGTGTGGGCTTGGCGACCGGCGTGTCGTCGAAGGCGACCGTCACGGACGCCGGTCTGCCGGCCGCGCCGGGCGTCGACTGGAGCATCACCACGTCGCGGCCGAACAGGCGTCGCGCGTCGGCGAGGGCCTCGCGGATGGAGGGGCCGGTGACGGTCTTGAGGGTCATGAACAGGCCGAGAAGGGCGCTACGGGAGGCTCACCTGCCCCTCCACGTCCACCGGCGCCTCGGGCACGAGGTCTTGGTAGGACAGGACCGCGACGTCCGGGAGGACGGGGTCGAGGAAGGCGAAGAGGGTGGCGCGGAGCACGGGGGAGGTCAGGAGGACCGGCGGGTGGCCGGCGGCGATCAGCGGTTTCAGCCGGGCCTCGGCCTCGGCCTGGAGCCGAGCGGCCCGGTCGGGGTCGAGGCCGAGCGTGCTCGGGTTGAGCTCACCGGTCTGCGCCCTCTCTAGCAAGTGGTGTTCCAGGGTCGGGTCGAGCACGACGGCGTGGAGCCGGCCGTCGGGTCCGGAGAAGTGCCGCGTGAGCGTGGGCGCGAGGGCGGCCCGCGCGAACTCCGTCAGCACCTCCGGACTCTTCGTCGAGGCCGCTCGGTCGGCCAGGGCTTCGAGGATCAGGACGAGGTCGCGGATCGGGACGCGTTCCTGGAGCAGCCGCTTCAGCACGCGCTGGACGCTGCCGACCGAGAGCTGGTCGGGCACGAGCTCGCCCACGAGCGCCGGGGCCGACTCCTGCACCTTGTCGAGCAACTCGCGCGTGCCCTGCCGCGTGAGGAGCGCGTGGGCGTGCTTGCGGAGCGTCTCCAGGAGGTGCGTCGCGATGACGGCCGGGGCCTCGACCGTCGCCAGCCCGAGGCGCTCGGCCTCGGGGAGCGACCGGTCCGCGACCCACACCGCCTCGAGCCCGAATGTTGGGTCGACGGTCCGGATGCCGGGGGGCGCCTCGTCGTTCCCGTCGAGGAGAAGAGCGAGGTGGTAGCCCGGGAGGGCCTCGCCGCGCGCCACGTCGTTGCCGCGGAGCTTGACCACGTAGGCGTTCGCGTCGAGCGCCACGTTGTCGCGGATCCGGACGGGCGGGACCACGATGCCCATCTCGGTCGCCAGCTGGCGGCGGAGCATCGAGATCCGCTCGAGGAGGTCGCCGCCCTGGGCCGGGTCGACGACGGGGATGAGGCCGTAGCCGATCTCGAGCTCCAGTTCGTCGACCAGGAGGAGGTCGGCCGGTTCGGGCTCCGGCGCGGGGGCCGTCTCGGCGGGCCGGGCCGCTTCCTCGGCCTCGTCGGCGATCGTGCCGGCGCGGCGGAACGCGACGAACGCGAGGCCCCCCGCGAGCGCCCAGAATGGGACGATCGGGAGGCCCGGCAGCACGCCGAGGAGCGCCATGAACCCGGCCGTCACGAACAGGGCCTCCGGCTTGCCGAACAGCTGCGACTGGGTCTCGGACGAGAGGTTGCCCTCGCCGGACGCCCGCGAGACGATGAGGCCGGCGGCCGTCGAGATGAGGAGCGCCGGGATCTGGCTCACGAGCCCGTCGCCGATCGACAGCAACGTGAACGTCTGGGCGGCCTCGGCCGGCCCCATCCCGTACTGCGCGACCCCGATGATGAGCCCGCCGACGATGTTGATGGCCGTGATGACGAGCCCGGCCATGGCGTCGCCGCGGACGAACTTCGAGGCGCCGTCCATGGCCCCGTAGAAGTCGGCCTCGCGCGAGACTTCGGAGCGGCGGCGCTTGGCCTCGCCCTCGTCGATGAGCCCGGCGTTGAGGTCGGCGTCGATCGCCATCTGCTTGCCGGGCAGGGCGTCGAGCGTGAACCGCGCGCCGACCTCCGCGATCCGCCCCGAGCCCTTCGTGATGACCACGAAGTTGATGAGGACGAGGACGAGGAAGACGATGGCGCCGACCACGTAATTCCCCGACACCACGAACTCCCCGAACGCCTCGATGAGCGCGCCCGCCTTGGCCTCGCCCAGGATGAGCCGCGTCGAGGCCACGTTGAGCGACAGCCGGAACAGCGTCGTCACGAGGAGGAGCCCCGGGAAGATGCCGAAGTCGAGCGGGCGCTCGGCGTAGAACGCCGTGAGGAGGACGGCCAGGCTGATGGCGATGTTCGTCGCCAGCAGGAGGTCGAGGAGGAACCCCGGGAGGGGCACCACCATCACGAACAGGACGAGGACGAGCCCGGTGGCGGCCAGGGCCTCCCCGTTCAGCGTGAACGCGGGCGGTCGGGCGGCGGGGACGGCGGCGGCGGACATGGCTTAGAGGCGGGCCGACGAGTCCGCCCGCCTCGGCGCCGAGGCGG